>NZ_FOOF01000003.1 GCF_900113115.1 Duganella sp. CF458
CACCAATTCCGGGCATGACATGCCGGTCGCGCCGAACTTGTTGAACCAAACGTTCCTGCCGACGCGGCCAAACGAAGCCTGGGTGGCAGACATCACCTACATCGCGACTGAGGAAGGCTGGCTCTATCTGGCCGGCGTGAAGGACGTTTTCACCTGCGAGCTGGTGGGGTATGCGATGGGGCCACGCATGACGCAGGACTTGACGGCGCAAGCCTTGTGGCGGGCTGTGCGCAACAAAAGACCGGCGGCGGGATTGATCCATCATTCTGATCGCGGCAGTCAATACTGCGCCGAGAAATACAGGAAACTGCAGAACCAATTCGGAATGCAGACTTCGATGTCGCGCAAGGGAAACTGCTTCGACAACGCGCCGATGGAGAGCTTCTGGGGCAGCTTGAAAAATGAGCTGGTTCATCATCGTCGCTTTGCATGCAGGTCTGAAGCGCAGGCGGCCATTACGGAGTACATCGAGATCTTCTACAACCGCCAACGGCGTCACTCGCGCCTTGGCTACAAATCGCCGGCACGCTTTGCGGCAGACTTCAACAAGGAAGTGCTGGCAGCTTGAGACGAGAGTGTCCACTATTGACAGTACACCTCAAGGAGATTGTCATGCCATTAGATTTTGTAGACCGGCGGACAGCAGATTGCCTGGCCAATGTCATCGACGATGCGCTTGAACTTGCTGACGAATGTGGATGGCGGTATGCGTTGGCCTACCTTATCAGCAAACGCGTTCCTTCCCAGATCATTCAGCGATTACTGTCTGGTGGCGGACGCACCAGGCAAGCGCCAACAGGCGGTCAGCCCACCTATCAGGCCGATGCCTACGGCTGGAAAGGCCGCAATACCGAAGGTATGGTCGATCTGTTCGAATCCCTGCGTGAGCGCAAACTTGACGCCCTTTGCTCTCAGAGCCAGGCACCCCGTCCGTTACGTTCAAGCGTCCATTTTGACGACAATGATTGAGCATTGCGATAGCGTAACCAGGCAAAGCCAAGACTGTTGTTTTGTAAGGTAGTGCAGCGAATAGGCAAGCAAATTAGTCGGCGTGTGCAATACTTGCTACAGGCAAGGAGGTGCACATGCGACCTTATCTAAGGATGCGGAGTCCAAGGCGACAAGATCACGAGATGGCGAAGAAGGTTCAGTGCGGCCTCTCGCTGCTGTATTTGGCTGGTATCGCGGAAGCTTGCCAGTACATGGCTCGTGCAGGAATCTCAAGCCAAACGATTGAGAGAATCGTATCGGCTCGAAATGTTCGAGGCGCACACACGCCGATTAGAACCAGCGTAAATCAACTACTCTAAAGCTCGGGGCGGAACCGCTCAATGGCATATCAATCGTTCTGACAGGCTTAGTAGAACTTCTTCAGGTCCATGCCCGTGTACAGCGACGCCACCTCCGGATAGCCGTTGAACATCAGCGTCTTGCGCTTCTTGGTGAAGAAGCCGTCTTCGCCGATGCGGCGCTCGGAGGCCTGCGACCAGCGCGGGTGGTCAACTTCGGGATTTACGTTCGAATAGAAGCCGTACTCACTGGGCGCCGACTTGTTCCAGGAGGTGCGCGGCATATCACGCACGAAGCGGATCTTGACGATGGACTTGGCGGATTTGAAGCCGTACTTCCACGGCACCACCATGCGCACCGGCGCGCCGTTCTGGTTCGGCAGCACGTCGCCATACATGCCCAGGGTGAGCAGCGCCAGCGGGTGATTGGCTTCGTCGATGCGCAAGCCTTCCACGTACGGCCAATCGAGCACGCGGCTGCGCACGCCGGGCATCTGGTTGTGGTCGGCCAGGGTGATGAATTCGACGAACTTGGCGTTGCCGGTCGGCTCGACCTTCTTGATCAATTCGGAGAAGGAATAACCGATCCACGGGATCACCATCGACCAGCCTTCCACGCAACGCAGGCGGTAGATGCGCTCTTGCAGGGGTGCCAGCTTGAGCAGGCTGTCGATGTCCAGCGTCATCGGCTTTTTGACTTCGCCTTCGATCTGTACCGTCCATGGACGCGTGCGCAGCGTGTGGGCATTTTCGGCCGGGTCCGACTTGTCGGTGCCGAACTCGTAGAAGTTGTTGTAGCTGGTGGCGTCCTTGCGCGAGGTCTGCTTTTCCATCACGGCGTAAGCAGGATTCAGCTTGGCGGGAAGATTGGCGGCTTGCACCAGTTCGGGGCCGAGGATGGCGCCCGCTGCGGCCAGCTTGATGAACTTGCGGCGCGACTCGAACACTTCGCGCGGCGTGATTTCGGAAGGGAGAATCAACATGGTCGGCTCCAACTGGTGCAAGGTAATAGCTAAACCTTACACCAGTTTGCTGAAGCCGATATTAAAGCTTGCCGTAGGAATGCAGGCCGGAGAGGAACATGTTCACGCCCAGGAAGGCGAAGGTGGTGACCAGCAGGCCGACCAGGGCCCACCATGCTGCAGGACGGCCGCGCAGGCCCGACATCAGGCGCATGTGCAGCCAGGCTGCGTAGTTCAACCAGACGATCAGCGCCCAGGTTTCTTTCGGGTCCCAGGACCAGTAGCCGCCCCAGGCTTCCGCCGCCCACAGGGCGCCCAGGATGGTGGCGATGGTGAAAAAGGCGAAGCCGATCGAGATCGCCTTGTACATCACGTCATCCAGCACGTCCAGCGATGGCAGGCGGTCCACCAGCAGGCCATGCGACTTGAGCAGGTAGGCCGAGGCCACCATGGCAGCCAGCGCAAACGTGCCGTAGCCGATGAAGTTGGCCGGCACGTGGATCTTCATCCACCAGCTTTGCAGGGCCGGCACCAAGGGCTGGATCTCCGATGCGCCGCGCGCCACGGTGTACCACAGCAGGAAGCCGACCGCGGCCGAAATCACCAGCAGCACGAAGGGCCCCAGGGCGCGGGTCTGGTAGTGCGCTTCATAGTACAGGTAGAACATCGCGGTGATCAGCGAGAACAGGATGAACACTTCGTACAGGTTCGAGATCGGGATATGGCCGACGTCGGTGCCGATCAGGTAGGACTCGTACCAGCGCACCAGCATGCCGGTCACGCCCAGCACGATGCCGGCCCAGCACAGCCGCGAGCCGATGGCGCCGCCGAAGTCGGAGCGCGCCACCAGCCCGACCCAGTAGAACAGCGTGGACAGGACGAACATGGTGCTCATCCACAGGATGGCCGACTGGCTCGATAGCATGTATTTGAGGAAGAAGCGCTTGTCCGCGGCCGCCAGGTCGCCGCCGTACAGGCTGACCGCCCACAGCGCCAGCGCAAACGACAGCGGCATCAGCCAGCGCAGCGGCTTCCAGTACCAGCCCAGCGCGGCGAACACCGGGGCCGATGCCAGCAGGATGCCCTTCTCGTAGATGTCCATATAGGCGCCGAAGCGGTTGAAGGCGTACAGCGCCCCTGCGCACAAGGCCAGTGCAAACAACCAGTCGAACGCGTTCAGGCGCTTGAAATAGCCGGGTTGCTGGGTATAGGTTTGTATTGCTTCCATTTGCGATTCTCCAAAACTTGGCAACAGCTTACGCCGATTGCGGAAGTTTTTCCTTGAGTTCCTTAAATTCCTGTTCGAAGTCCAGCGTCTTGCGCTGCGTGCTCATGGCCATCAGGGCCTCGGCACCGCCTTCGCCATCCTTGATCCAGACCCAGACGCGGCGCTCGCGGATATAGAACATCGCGAACACCCCCAGCACCAGCAGCAGGCAGCCAATGTACACGATGGTCTTGCCCGGCGAGCGTGTCACCTGGAATACCGATGCTTTGATTTGCGTGAACTCATCGAGTTGCAGGTAGACCGGGGCGCCGTAGAAGAAGCTGTCCGACAGCGCGTTGGTGGCCAGTTGCAGGAAGCGGCCATGGGTTTCATCCAGCGCGGCGGCGGCCTTGCCATCCTGGGCACGGGCGGCCTGCCACAGCTCCCACATCGAGCCATTCAGAATCTTCAGGAAGATCTCGGCGGCCTTGGTCTGCTCGGCCTGCGGTACCTTCTCCAGGAAACGGCTGATGGCAAAGAAGCCGGCGCCGTTGCTGTCGCCGGCGAAGATCTCCAGGCCTTTCAGCGCCGAGGCTTCCAGCTGCCCGCGCAGGACGTCGCCAGCCTTCGATTGCGGCATGGCGTGCGCCGCGTAGTTCGCTGCGGCTTTCTGGCGCAGGGCCGGGTCCTGCAGGGCGGCGCGCAGGCGCATCCACTCGCGCACGCTGTGTTCGTCGTCGGCCGGAATGCGCAGGTAGCTGAACGGGTCGGAAGGATTGGCGCGCACCCCGGCCAGGAAAACGGTATCGCCTTCGATGGTCACCGGCTGCATGTAGTTCTGGTATTCGCGCGCCTGGCCGGTCTTGTCGCGCAGCTTGTACTGCACCGAGGGGCCGACGTTTTTCAGGTCCTTGTTATGCGCGGTCTTGGCTGCCGAACCGAGTTGCTTGTCCAGGCTGCGCGAGAACGATTCGTTCAGGCTTTCGCCCTTGGTGACGGCACGGGCGTCCCGGCCGCTGATGTTTTCCACGTTGAAGGGGCGGAAGTCGCTCCACTCTACCGTGTACTCGTCATTCAGCTTGGTGCTGCCGTTGACCTCGCCGTCCAGGCCGAAGGTGGTGGTGGCGCTGCCCTGCATCGGGTGGCCCAGCAATTTCAGCTTGCTGCCGCCGTCTTCGAAGGACGACTGGTAGATCGCCACGCCTTCAAAGATCAACGGCTTGTTGACCTCGACCACGGCATCGACCGTCTTGCCGCTCTCGTTGGAACGCACGGTCACGTGGCTGGCGAACAGCTTCGGCATGCCGGTGCTGTAAAAATCGATATCGAACTTCTTGAGCTGGATGGTGAACGGCAAGTCTTGCAGCAGCACGCCGTCCGGGCGCGGCAGGATGGCGGTATTGCCGGCCGCGCCTTCCGGCAGCGCGATATTGCCGCGGTAGGTCGGGTTGTGCACGCCAAGGCGGTGCTGGACCGGGATATCCGCGATCAGGCCGGTGCCGCCGAAGGCGGTCTTGCCCAACATCCATTGCTGGAAGCGGATCGGCAGGTCGGAATCGAGCATGCCGCCAACCAGGATGATGACGATGGCGCTGTGGGCAAAGATATAGCCGAACTTGTTGCCCGCGCCGCGCTTGGCCGACACCAGGATGGCGCCGTCTTTTTCGATGACCTTGGCGCCGTAGCCGGCGTGGCCCAGGCGCTGGGCGGTCTGCGCGGCCAATTGCTCGCGCGACAGCGGCGATTGCCAATGAGTCTTGTGGTGGAAATTGTTGAGCGACGCCTCGCGCACCTTCTCGCGCCAGCTTTGCATATCCTTCAGCATCTTGGGCGTATTGTGCACGATGCACAGCGAGGTCGACACGACCAGCAAGGCGCACATCGAAACGAACCACCACGACGAGTAAATCGCGTACAGGCCCAGTTTATTAAACACTTCGAACCAGAACGGGCCGAACTGGTTGATGTAGTTCGGCATCGGCTGGCTTTGCTGCACGATGGTGCCGATGATCGCGGCGAAGATGATCACCACGAACAGCGCGATGGCGAAGCGCATCGACGACAGCAACTCGACCGTCTCGGCCAGTGGACCGCGCCGGTTGCGCAGCTGGATTCCGGAAGTGCTTGGGGTGTCGCTCATTGCTACCCAGGGGAAAAGTCAGGAGGATACGCAAAAAAAGGGCAGCCTGCTTGCGCGGCCGCCCTTTTCATGTCCAACACCGCCCTGCAGCGGGCGGCGCATTGCAATTACTTCAAGCCGGCCATGTAGTCGGCAACCGCTTCGATTTCCTTGTCGGACATGCGGTAAGCGATGGTTTGCATTTCAGGGCTGGACTTGCGGGTGCCGGCCTTGAAGGCCTTCAGGGTGGCAGCGCTGTAATCCTGGTGCTGGCCGCCAACGCGCGGGTACATGGCTGGCATGCCGCCGCCGGCTGGGCCGTGGCAGGAAGCACAGGCCGGCACGCGGTTTTCAGCGATGCCGCCGCGGTAGATCTTCTTGCCCAGTTCGACGGTGTCCTTGTTCTTGGCGGCGCCGGCCTTGTTTGGCTCGGTGGCCAGGTAGGCTGCAACGTTTTTCTTCTCTTCGTCGGTCAGCGCCTTGGCGAAAGCGGTCATCACGGTGCCTGGACGTGCATCGCCGCTGAAGGCCACCAGTTGCTTGTAAACGTAGGCTTCGCCCTGGCCACCCAGTTTCGGATTGATGGTGATGGTCGATGCACCCTTGGCGCCGTGGCAGGATACGCAGGCTGGAATGCCGCGCGCGTTGTCACCTTCAGCATACAGGGTAGCGCCTTTGGCTGGATCAACCTTGGCTGCTGCCGGGGCATGCGCTTCACTAGCGGAGGCCACGCCGGAAACGGCCAGCATTGCGACGAACAAGGATTTTACAAATGGCGAAAACGCACGATTCATTCAGACACCTTGGGACAGAAGTAAATAATGAGTAGTATAAGAATTGGCGCAATATAGCATGGCAACAATTCGTAACCCCTTATTGTACAATAGCTTTCCTGCATTTTTGCCCTCTTTTGTTGCTTTCCCCATGTCCAAACTCTGGCAAGCCCGTTTTTTCACTACCGTTAACCATCTGCGCGACCTGCCGCGCACGACGGTGCCAGAGATCGCCTTTGCGGGCCGTTCCAATGCTGGCAAATCGACCGCGATCAATATCCTGTGCAACCAGAAAGGACTGGCTTTCGCCTCCAAGACCCCGGGCCGCACCCAGCACATCAACTTCTTCTCGATCGGCGGCGCGCACGTCGCGATGCACCGCCACGATCCGATCAACATGGATGAGCTGCAGTGCCTGGTGGCCGACTTGCCGGGCTACGGCTATGCGGAAGTGTCGGGCGACGCCAAGAACCACTGGCAGCGCCTGCTGGGCGACTATGTCCAGCGGCGCGAGCAACTGGCCGCCCTGATCCTGATGATGGACGCACGCCGGCCCTTCACCGACCTGGACCAGCAGATGATCGAATGGTTTGCCCCGACCGGCAAGCCGATCCACTGCATCCTGACCAAGGCCGACAAGCTGAACCGCAATGAATCCATCAATGTGCTGCGCCAGGCGCAAGCCAAGCTCGACAGCTACGTCGATGAAGACGGCGCAGGGTTCCCGTTCACCGTGCAACTGTTCTCCGCGCTGAAGCGCATCGGTATCGAGGAAGCGACGGCCAAGATCGAAGAGCTGGCCGGCCTCGCCGAAGGCGACCAAGCGCCCACTCCAGATGAAAGCGAAGCATGATCACTCCTGATTTTCCAGCCATCCGCATGCGCCGCATGCGCCGCGACCCGTTCTCGCGCGCGCTGATGCGCGAGAACACCGTCACCGTCGACGACCTGATCTACCCGGTCTTCGTGGTGGAAGGCGCCAACCGCCGCGAAGCGGTGGGCACCATGCCGGGCGTGGACCGCATCTCGATCGACAACCTGCTGAAGGTGGCCGAAGAATGCGTGAAGCTGGGCATCCCCGTGCTGTCGCTGTTCCCGAATATCGACCCGTCGCTGAAAACCAATGACGGCATGGAAGCCACCAATCCGGAAGGCCTGATCCCGCGCGCCGTGCGCGAGCTGAAGAAGAACTTCCCCGAGTTGGGCATCATGACCGACGTGGCGCTGGACCCGTACACCAGCCACGGCCAGGACGGCACGGTCGATGATAAGGGCTCGATCCTGAACGACGAAACCACTGCCATGCTGGTGCGCCAGGCGCTGACCCAGGCCGAAGCCGGGGTCGACATCGTCGGCCCGTCCGACATGATGGATGGCCGCATCGGCGTGATGCGCCAGGCGCTGGAAGACAAGGGCCTGATCCACACCCGCATCATGGCCTACTCGGCGAAATACGCTTCCGCCTTCTACGGCCCGTTCCGCGACGCGGTCGGTTCGGCAGCGGCGCTGGGCAAGGCCGACAAATTCACCTACCAGATGGACCCGGCCAACACCGACGAAGCCCTGCGCGAAGTGGCGCTGGATATCGCCGAAGGCGCCGACATGGTGATGGTCAAGCCAGGCATGCCTTACCTGGACATCGTGCGCCGCGTGAAGGATGAATTCAAGGTGCCGACCTACGCCTACCAGGTGTCGGGCGAATACGCCATGCTGAAGGCCGCCGCGCTGAACGGCTGGCTCGATCATGACAAGGTGATGATGGAATCGATGATGGCCTTCAAGCGCGCCGGCGCCGACGGCGTCCTGACCTACTTCGCCCTCGACATTGCCCGCAAGCTGAAGGGCTAAAAAATAAATGGGGACGTACCCCATTTATTCTGCAATGTTGCTCAATAAATGGGGTACGTCCCCATTTTTTATGCGTTCAAGCCTTTGACGTGATGTACCGCCTCCTGGCGATTCTGCAGCACCTGCGGCATCAGTGAGCCGGCGATCATGCCGGCGAAGGCGGCGCCGAGGCCGGCCAGCTGGCCGGGGAACGCCGCGCCCCATGGCGAAATCTGCGGGAAGAACATCACCCATACGGCAATCCCGGCGCCCACCGAGAACACCGCGCCTTGGGTGGTGGCGCGCTTCCAGTACAGTCCCATCAGCAGCGGCACGAACGCGCCCACCAGGGTCACCTGGTAGGCAGTCGACACCAGCTCATAAATCGAGGTGCCTTTCATCGCAATCGCGTACGCCAGCACAGTGGCGGCGAACACCACGATGGTGGCGCGCATGGCGAACAGCTGCTTCTTGTCGCTCATGCCCGGGCGCAGGTTCTTCAGGATGTTTTCCACGAAGCTGGTCGATGGCGCCAGCAGCGTCGCCGACGAGGTCGACTTGATCGCCGACAGCAATGCGCCGAAGAACAGGATCTGCATCACCAGCGGCATCTTGGTCAGCACGAAGGTAGGCAGCAGGCGCTGGTAATCGTTCTTGGCCATTTCCAACCCGCCTTCCCCCATCACGATGATGGCGCAGGTCACGATGAACATCGGCACGGCGGCAAAGATGATGTAGCTGGCGCCGCCGATCACCGCGCCGGTGCGCGCGGTCGGCGCATCCTTTGCCGACATCACGCGCTGGAATACGTCCTGCTGCGGGATCGAGCCCAGCATCATGGTCACGGCGGCGCCGACGAAGAAGGCGATATCGGTAAAGGTGGCTGGCGGCATGAAATTCCACAGCTCCTTGTCGCTGATCACGGTCAGCACCTTGGCGGAGCCGCCGGCCAGATCGGCCGAAAAGATGGCGATGATGGTCAAGCCCACCACCAGCACGATCATCTGGATGAAGTCGGTCCAGGCCACGGCCAGGAAGCCGCCGATCACCACATAGATCAGCACGGCCAGCGTGCCGACAATCATGCCTGCGGTTTCCGACATGGCGCCGTTGGTCAACACCGTGAATACCAGGCCCAGCGCGGTAATCTGCGCCGCCACCCAGCCAAGGTAGGAAATGATGATGGCGATCGAGCAGAATACCTCGATGCCCTTGCCGTAGCGCTGGCGGTAAAAATCGCCGATGGTGAGCAGGTTGAGCTTGTACAGGCGGGCCGCGAAGAACATGCCGACCAGGATCAGGCAGGTGCCCGCGCCGAAGGGATCTTCCACGATGGCATTGAGGCCGCCCTGCACGAACTTGGCCGGAATACCCATCACCGTTTCCGCGCCAAACCAGGTGGCAAACGTTGTCGTGACGACCATAATCAGCGGCAAGCTGCGTCCCGCCACGGCGAAATCGGTTGTGTTCTTGATACGGGTGCCAGCCCATGCGCCGATGGCCAGGGTGCCCAGCAGGTACAGCACAACAAAGGAAATCAGGGTGATGTTCATCGCGGCTAAAACTCCGGCTCCAATCGGCAAATTCGGCGATTATAGCGGCAAGAACCCTGGCGCTTTCAAGAATTTTTACAACGTTGTTGCCTTATCGCACTTTGCCATAATTCGGCCAGAACTCGAGCAACAGGAAGGCTTGCAGCTCTTTCTCGTCTTCCTTGCGCGCGCTCATTGGGACATTGCGGCCGAGGCGATGCGATTCCCAGACGAAGTCGCCCGGCTTCTCCTTGCGGATCATTTCGATCATCTTCTTGACGATTGCCGTTTCGATATCTTTTTCAGAGCCTTGGTCGACGTGGACCTGCTGCTGCCATTGGCGCTTGAAATTGGAACTGAAGCCGCGGAACTTGATATCCGCACCATTGAAGGTCTGGTTGACGATCTGGAACACGCCGCCGGTATCATTGCGCTCGCCGTTGGCGTTGCGGCCCTGGGCACCCATGATATTGGCCAGGGCGCGCGCCTTGCCGGTGGCGCCGGCATCTTCTTCCTGCGCCGGCTGCTGCGCATCGCCATTGCGCGCGCGGCGGCGCTGCTCGATCAAGGCTGCCATGTCGGGCACGGTATCCGGCACCGGGGTCAGCTTGGCCTGCTCAGGCGGCACAAGCTTTTCCTGCGGCTTGATGACCTCGGTGATCGCGTTCTTGTTCGGCGGCAGGTAGGCGCGCGAGGAGCGCGGCGTTTCCTTGGAAGGCTTGGCCTTCGGCTGCGCTTTGGGCTTGGGTTGCGGCGCCGGCTTGCCGGGGGTGATGTAGACCATCTCGCCAGCCTTGGGCGGCGGGGTCAGGTCGATCTTGTCCTTCGGCTTGATGAAATAGATCAGCACCACCAGCAGGTGCAGGCCGATGGTGAAGGCGATACCCCAACGGTTCGGCTTGCCTGAACCATATTCGAGCACCTTATCCTGCGGCCATGGCTGGCCACAGGTCGGGCAATGATGCCCGTCGTGGGCCGCAAGTTCGGCGTGGGAATGGGTGTACTGGTGCAAGATATTGGCTTTTTACTGAGGATGCTGGGGTGGAAGCTTACCGACTTTCGTCCTTCACGAGTGTTACAGCTTGTAAGCGCCGCCCAGCATATTATCAGTGTTTGGCCGCTTTGACGGCCCTCAGCTCGACCGGCTGCACGGCATCCGTTGCAGAACCGTCATCCAGGTCCCCATCCTTCATCGGGCCGCTGCCGGAGTACTTGTCCAGGAACAGGTAGATCACCGGCGTGATGTACAGCGTAATGACCTGGGAGAACAGCAGGCCGCCGATGACGGCCAGGCCCAGCGGCTGGCGCAGCTCGGCGCCGGCGCCCAGGCCCAGCGCAATCGGCAAGGCGCCCATCAGGGCCGCCAGCGTGGTCATCATGATCGGGCGGAAGCGCAGGATGCAGGCCTCGCGGATCGCCTCCAGCGGCGCCTTGCCCTCTTCCCGCTGCGCCACCAGGGCGAAGTCGATCATCATGATCGCATTCTTCTTCACGATACCGATCAGCATCAGGATGCCGATGATGGCGATCATGGTCAGGTCCATCTTGAAGACCCACAAGGTCAGCAGCGCGCCCACGGCAGCCGAGGGCAGGCCGGCCAGGATGGTCAGCGGGTGGATATAGCTCTCGTACAGCACGCCCAGCAGCACATAGATCACGCCCAGCGCCGCCACGATCAGGATCAGCTGGCTGCTTTGCGAATCCTGGAACACCGCCGCATCGCCGCCGTAGCTGGTGATGATCGAAGCGGGCAGGCCCATCTGCAGGCCCATCTTTTCGATCTTGGCCGTGGCATTGCCGAGCGGGACATCGGGCGCCAGGTTGAAGGAGATCGTGATCGCCTGCAACTGGCCCTGGTGGTTGACCGAGGTCGGCCCCACCGTGCGCTCGACGCTGGCAAAGCTCGACAGCTGCACCAGTTGCCCGCTGCTGTTGCGCACCGACAGCTTGGTCAGCGAATCGTCGAACTGGCGGTCTTCGGTGGCCGCTTCCAGGATCACGAAATAGCTGGCGGCAGAGGAATAGATGGTCGACACCTGGCGCTCGCCGAATGCCAGGTAGAGCGCGGTGCGCACATCGGCCAGCTTGACGCCCAGCATATTGGCCTTGTCGCGGTCGATCTTCAACTGCGCCTGCAAGCCGCGGTTCTGCGAATCGCTGGTCACGTCGCGGAAATCGGTATCGGTGCGCATCTGGTCGAGGAACTTGCCGGCCCAGTCATTCAGCGCATCCGGGCTGACCGACTGCAGCGTGTACTGGTAACGGCTCTTCGATGGGCGGCCGCCAAGCTGCAGGTTTTGCACCGGGCTCAGGTAGACCTGGATGCCGGCGATCTTTTTTGTTTCCTTGCGCAGGCTGTCCAGCACTTCGGCCATCTTCTTGCGCTCCGAACGCGGTTTCAGCACCAGGAACATGCGGCCGGTATTGCCGCCGCCGGTGAATGAGGTCACGTCCTTGATGTTGGGGTTGGCCTGGATCGTCGCGGCCACCTTCTCCTGCAGTTCCAGCATGGCGGAGGTGGAAATATCTTCCGACGCCTCGGTATTGACGCGGATCTGGCCCAGGTCTTCTTCCGGGAAGAAGCCTTTCGGGATGGCGATATACAGCCAGGCCGTCAGCGCGAAGGTGCCCAGCGCGATGCCGAGCACCACGAAGCGGTGGTGCAAGGCCAGGTCCAGCGTGCGCGCATAGGCGTCGCGCGTGGCGTGGAAGGCGCGCTCGAAGTGGCGCCCGATGAACGTGTCGTCGCCCGACGTCTCATGCGAATCGGCCGGCATGAAGCGCGAGGCCAGCATCGGCACCAGGGTCAGCGACACGATCGCCGACACCAGCACCGACAGGCCGACCACCACCGCGAATTCGTGGAACATCAAGCCCATTACGCCGGGCATGAAGAAGATCGGAATGAACACCGCCACCAGCGAAATCGAAATCGATACGATGGTGAAGCCCATTTCCTTCGAGCCGATCAAGGCCGCCTGCAAAGGCTTCTTGCCCAGCTCGATATGGCGCACGATGTTTTCCAGCACCACGATCGCATCGTCGACCACCAGGCCCACTGCCAGCGTGATGCCGAGCAGGGACACGTTGTCCAGGCTGTAACCCAGCGCATACAGCAGCGCCAGCGCGCCGAGCAAGGAAATCGGCATCGTGACGGCCGGGATGAAGGTGGCGGCCAGGCGGCGCAGGAACAGGAAGATCACCAGCACCACCAATACCACCGTCAGCGCCAGGGTCAGGTTGACGTCGTGGATCGCTTCGCGGATCGACACCGAGCGATCGTTGACCAGGTTGATCGAGACCGATTCCGGCAGCTGGGCACGGAAGCGCGGCAGCAGCTTGCGCACCGCATCGACCACCTGCACGGTGTTGGCATCGGGCTGGCGTTGCACCAGCAGCACGATGGCGCGCTCGCCGTTATAGCTGCCGGCGGCCTTGATCGACTGGTAACTGTCCTCCACCGTCGCCACTTCCTTCAGGCGCACCGGCTGGCCATTGCGGGTAGCGATGATCAGGTCGGCGAAATCAGCGGCGCGCATCAATTGCGCATTGCCCTGGATGGTCAGGGTCTGGCTCGGGCCATCGATGGTGCCGAGCGGCGTGTTGGCGTTGGCCGCCTTGATGGCGGCCTGCAGCTCGTCGAGCGTCAGGTTGCGCGAGTTCATCAGGTCCGGCTTGGCACGCACGCGCACTGCGAAACGCTTCTGGCCATTGACCGAGACCTGGGCCACGCCCGGCAGGGTGGACAGGTTGGGCGCCACCAGGTTTTCCGCGTAATCGTTGAGCTCGGACAAGCTCAGCGAGGGCGAGGTCATGGTGGCGAACAGCACCGGCGCATCGGCCGGGTTGACCTTGCGGTAGGACGGCAAGTCGGTCATTTCCTGCGGCAGCGAGCGCTGGGCGCGCAGCAGCGCGGCCTGCACATCGACCGCCGCTTCATTGACGTTGATCGAAGGGTCGAATTCCAGCGTCAACGACGTATTGCCGAGCGTGCTGGTCGAGGTGATCATCGACAGGCCGCCGATGGTCGAGAACTGTTTTTCCAGCGGCAGCGCAACCGACGAGGCCATGGTTTCCGGCGACGCGCCCGGCAAGTCGGCGCTGACGTTGATGACCGGGGTGTTGTAGCTCGGCAGTGCGGCAACCGGGATGTGGGCATAGGCCAGCACGCCTGCCAGGATCAGGCTCAGCGAGAGCAGCACCACCATCACGGGGCGCCGGATACTCAGCTCGGAAAGGTTCATTCGGACTTGCCTTTCTTGTGGCCCTTGCCGTTCTGTGCCACTGCGGGTTCGGCGAGACGGACTTTGCCGCCCGGCCGCAGGTTCTGCTTGCCTTCCACGATGATCTGTTCATCGCCGTGCAGGCCGGTGACCGCGGCCAGCGCGCCGAAGCCGTGGATGCGTTGCACGTTGACAACCTTGGCCGTCTGGTCAGGCGCAACGGCGTACACAAAGGTACCTTTGGTATTGGTAATAATAGCGTTCTGCGGGACCACCAGCGCATCTTTCAGCGTGGCCACCGTCAGCTTGGTATTGACGTATTGGCCCGGCCACAGGCGGGTGTCGGCATTGTCGAACACGGCCTTGACGCGGATCACGCCGGCCACCGGGTCGACTGTATTGTCGACAAAGCTGAGCTGGCCGTGGACCGGCTTGTCCGAATTGTTCTGGAACGCTTGCACCGCCACCTTGCCGGCGCGCTGGGCGTCCAGCAGGGCCGCCAGGCTCGATTCCGGTACGGTGAAGGCGACGTTGATCGGGTTCAGTTGGGTCACGCTGGTCAGCGAGGTGCTGAGCTGCACCAGGCTGCCCGGGTAGACGTTGATGGCGCCGACACGGCCGGTCAGCGGCGAACGGATTTGCGTGAAGCTCTGGTCGACCTTGCTGGCGCGGGCTACCGCGATATCGGCTTCCAGCGCGGCGCGGCTGGAGTCCACCTGGCTCTTCAGGGTATCGACCGCGCTCTGCGCCAGGAAATTCTGGGTGCGCAATTCCTGCGCGCGCTGGTACTGGCGCTCCAGGTCGGCCAGGGTGGCGCGGTCTTTCGCCACTTGCGCGTCGGCTTTCTCGACGTTGGCCGCTTCGGTGCGGGCGTCGAGCGAGAACATCAGCTCGCCCTGCTTGACGAACTGGCCTTCCTTCACATGCACCTTGACGATGGTGCTGGTGGTTTGCGGGTGCAGGTCGACAGTGGAGATCGGGCTCACGGTGCCGTTGGCCGACAGCGCCACCGGCACATCCTGGCGCAGCGGCGCCACCACGTTGACCGTGGTCGGGCCTTGCTCACCCTTGCCCTTGGCGCCACCGCCGCCATTGCCTTGCGCTGGCGCGCCGCCCTGCTCTGCCGGGCCCTGGTTCGCAAACCAGGCGCCGCCGCCGATTGCCACGGCCAGGCCCACCACTACTGCCAAAGTTTTCTTCTTCATGAGAGGTCCAACTATTTTCCTGCATAAAATTCCGGGAACACGAGGGTGGCTTCCAGGCCACCGCTCGCGTGATTGGCCAGGCTCAGGCTGGCGCCATGCTGTTCAGCGATATTGCGCGCAATCGTCAGGCCGAGGCCGGTGCCGCCGGAGGAGCGGTTGCGCGAAGTTTCCAGGCGGTAGAACGGTTCGAACACCTGCGCCAGCTGGCCGGCCGGGATGCCCGGTCCTTCGTCGCGGATGCGCACGCGCGACGCGCCGGCTTCGCGCTCGACCGTCACGTGGGCGCGCTGGCCATACTTGACGGCGTTGTCGATCAGGTTGACCAGGCAGCGGCGGATGTCGAGCGGCCGGCCCATCAGGTCCATGGCGGCGCGCCCTTTCAAGTCCACGTCCTGGCCGGCATCGGTGGCATCGGCGCACACGCTGTCGAGCAGGGCGTCGAGGTCGACGCGCTGCATCGCTTCGGTCGTGTCCATGCTGCGCGCCAGGTCCAGGCCTTCCTTGACCATCTGCTGCATGGCCGACAGGTCTTCCAGCAGCTTGCCCTGCAGTTCCGGGTCCTTCACCTTTTCCAGGCGCAGGCGCATGCGGGTCAGCGGGGTCTGCAAATCGTGGGTAATGGCCGCCAGCATTTCGGTGCGCTGGGCGATGTGCTGGCGGATGCGCGCCTGCATGGCGTTGAAGGCGGCCGAGGCGGTACGGATTTCCGTCGCCCCACCCAGCTTGATCGGCGCGTGGTTGATGTCGTTCCCCAGGTTCTTGGCGGCATCGGCCAATTTATTCAGCGGACCCATCGTCATGCGGGCCACCAGGTAGGCCAGCACGGCAATGCTGAGCAGGAATGGAACAAAAGCGGCATATTCATTTTTGCCTGTCGGCGCCGGCTGGCGCGGCGGCAGGATGGACAGTTTCAGGTGCTGGCCGTCGGGCATGGTGACCGCCAGCGATTCGCAGGTGCCGCGCCAGGTGCCGGTGCCGGCACCGAACACGGAGAAGGCCGTGTAGGCAGGGGTCGGACGCTCGCAGGCGTCCGGGCGCTCCAGCAGCGATTGCAGGCCGTATTCCTTGCCGAGGCGGTTGGCCAAAGTGGCGCCGAACTCGCTCATTTCCGGATTGATGCCGCTCAGGTCGCTCAATACCTCGAGCTTGATGGCGCCCATGCTGGCCACGCGCAGGTATTGGTTGCGCGACTCCGGCAGGACCACCACGGCCGTCGAAATGATCTGTTCGGCACGCTCGAGGGCAAAGAAATCGCGGTAGCGCTGCAGGGTGCGCTGGCGTTCGTTGACGGCGAGGTACTGGGTCAGCGCGGCAGAGGCAAGGATGCCCAGCATCAGGACCAGGAAGACCCGGCCCGTCATGCCCCTGAAAAACGCTTTCATCAGTCAGGCTCCACGGCCACCGTACCGGCCAGCACGTAGCCGCCATTGCGCACCGTCTTGATGATCTGCGGCAGGCGGGCATCTTCGCCCAGCTTCTGGCGCAGGCGGCTGATCTGGATGTCGATCGAGCGGTCGAACGGGTCGGCGTCGCGGCCCTGGGTCAGGTTCAGCAGCTGGTCGCGGTTCAACACGCGGTTCGGGTGCTCGAGGAAGACCTTGAGCAGGCGGAATTCGGCGCCGGACAGCATGATGACCGTGCCCTGCGGGTTGACCAGGTGGCGCGCCGTCAAGTCCAGCACCCAGTTCGAAAAACGGATGCGGCTGGCTTTTTCAACACCGCTGGCGGCGGTGCTGGTGCTACGGCGCAGCACACTGCGGATGCGGGCCAGCAGCTCGCGCGGCTCGAACGGTTTGGGCAGGTAATCGTCGGCGCCCATTTCCAGGCCGAGGATGCGGTCCAGCGGCTCGCTGCGCGCGGTCAACATGATGACCGGCAGGGTCGAGTGGGCGCGCAGCTTGCGGCACAGGGTCAGGCCGTCTTCGCCCGGCAGGTTCAGGTCCAGCACGATCAGGTCGGGCTTGGTGTTGTCAAGCAGCTTCCACATGGCCGCACCGTCGCTGGCGCCGTGGGTGCGGTAACCGTTGGTTTCCAGATAATCCTGCAGCAGGGTGCGGATATCGCGGTCGTCGTCGACGATGAGGATGGTGGCGGCATTTTCCATGCCTACAATTATCCCTTGCAACGCTGGCCACGGGTAGACAGTTTGTATCGCCATGTTTAGATATTGCTCGTCGAAACATGGCGTTACAAAACTCCGGCAGCGCTGATCAGTCTTGGCTTAGGGCCCAGGTGCCATTGAGTTGCCGAAGAAACGTAGCGGGGCATCAGGCAATCATAGATGCAACATCTGGATACAAAGTGCTGGCCCCGGGACACTTCGCGGTTACAGGAAAACGGGAAGATACTTCCATGTGCAGTGCGAGTGCACATTCAATTGTGTTCAATACTGAAGGGATTAATCATGAAAACCTTGCATAAAGCATTCGTCATCGGCGCAGCGGTTATCGGTTTTGGCGCGGCGTCCTTGCCGGCCATGGCAGAAGAGGCGCCACAGCATCGCTATGCGGCCACCAAATTCGATCCGGTCAAAATGCAGGAGCGTATGGATGCGCGAGCCAAGCGCATGCACGATGCGCTGAAAATCACTCCTGCGCAGGAAGGTGCATGGCAGGCTTATTTGTCGGCGCTGAAGTCGTCAATGCCGCAGCGCGGCCATTTCGATCGCGTCGCATTCAAGGCCATGCCGGCGCCGGAGCGCATGGAGAAACGGATTGAAATGGCGAAGGCCCATTTGGCCAGCATGGAAAGCAAGCTGGCGGCGACCAGGACTTTCTACGCTACGCTGACGCCTGAGCAGCAAAAGACTTTCGACGAGAAGTCTGGCCGTTTCGGCCACCATCGCCACGGCCGCATGATGCGCCACCACGGCTGATAAGAAAGGGCGCCTTGCGGCGCCCTTTTTTATGGATTCAGCTTTTGCAGCGAGCGCAGGAATTTCTCGGTATTCTGGAATCCAATGACCCGTGAATCGGGAATCTCCTGGCCTGCGGCATTGAACATGATGATGCCCGGTGGGCCGAACAAGGTGAATCTTTGCAGCATGGCCTTGTCGGCTTCGTTATTCTCCGTGACATCGGCCTGCAGCAAAATGGTATTGGCCAGTTTCTGCTGGACTGCCGGATCGACGAAGGTCAGCTTTTCCATCTCCTTGCATGACACGCACCAGTCGGCATAAAAGTCCAGGAGCACGGTTTTGCCGCCGGTTTGCGCCAGCACCTGATCCAGGTCAGCCACCGTCTTGATGCGGGTGAATTGCAGGTGGCGGTCGGCGCGGCCGGCCAGCCTTTCGATCGGGTGCAGCGGATCGGCGCTGCCGGTGGCCAGCCCGGCAATCTGGATCAGCCCAAAGACCGCGAAAAAGGCGGCGATCACTTTCGGCAGCCATTGGCCACGCTCATGGGTCAGCAGGAAGAAGGCGTAGCCCACGCCCAGGATGGCCCAGCCAATCATCTGCACTTTGCCCGGCAAGACCGGCGAGACCAGCCACAGCGCCATCGCCAGCATCAGCACGCCGAAGAAACGCTTCACCGCTTGCATCCAGATGCCGGCACGCGGCACCAGGGCGCCGGCCGAAATGCCGACCAGCAGCAGCGGCAGGCTCATCCCCACGGCCATCGAGAACAGCGCGCTGCCGCCAATGACCACGTCGCGCGTCTGGCTGATGTACACCAGCGCACCGGCCAGCGGGGCGGCGACGCAAGGGCCCACGATCAGGGCCGAGATGGCGCCCATGGCGAAGACGCCGGCCAGCTTGCCGCCGGACTGGCGGTTCGATGCGCCAGCCAGGCGCGATTGCATCGCTGCCGGCACTTGCAGGTCATAGACGCCGAACATGGAGAGTGCCATGCCCGCCATCAGCATGCCGAAGGCACCCAGCACCCACGGGTTCTGCAGGGCAGCCGACAGGCCCTGGCCGATCAGGCCGGCCGCGACGCCAAGCGCGGTGTAGACGATCGCCATGCCAAGCGAATAGCTGACCGACAGCACAAAGCCGCGTGAGCGATTGCCGGAGGAGCCGTCGCCCACGATGATCGAGGACAGGATCGGGACCATTGGCAGCACGCAGGGGGTGAACGACAGGCCCAGGCCCAGCAGGATGAACAGCGGGGCGATCACCAGCAGGCTGCCGCCTTTCAAGGCCGATTCGATCTGGCCCATTTCGCTGTCGCCGCTGGCTGCCGGTGCCAAGGCTGCGGGGGCGGCGGCAACCGCTGCCGCCGGCGTATCGATGCCGGCCGGCTCCGGTGCGCCTGGAACGCTCTGCTGGCCAGTCGCAGCGTCCTGCTTGGCGCCGATGCCGAACACCCCGCTGCTGCTGGCGGCGCTGCCGCCAACCACCATCAGGCGCGCCGACGAATCCATTGGCGAATAGCACAGGCCCTTTTCCGAGCAGCCCTGGCTGGTGGCCTTCAGGGTAAACGGCCCCGGCGCCTGCACCGGGATCACGATGGTCACCTGGTGGCGGTAGGTCTCCACATTCTTGGCAAACGTTTCGTCGTATTTGACCTTGCCCGGCGGGATTTGCGGTTCGCCCAAGGTTGCGCCGTCGGCCACGAACTTGAAGCGCTCGCGATACATGTAATAGCCATCCGCGATCTCGTACGTCACGGCGATGGCCTTGCCCTCCACCACCTTGGCGGAAAACTTGAAGGCAACCTTGGGATCGAGGAATTCCTCGTCGGCCCGCGCCGCACCGGCAAACAGGAGAACAAAGAGCGAGAGCGCGGCGAACAGCCACGCCTTGAAAGGGGACGCTTGTCGGTGCATGGTCTTGGGCGGTGAATCGATCGGGCACGCCAATGGTACACCGGGCGGCTTAACGCTGCTTTAAGCGACTGGCAGCTGGAAATAAAAAAAGCCGGGCAAGGCCCGGCTTTTCAATAAACCTGTCCGAGATTACTCAGCGGTTGGTGCCTCGTCAGCGGAGCTGACTTCCGGACGGTCCAGCAGCTCGATGAAAGCCATTGGAGCGTTGTCGCCATGACGGAAACCCATTTTCAGGATACGCAGGTAGCCGCCGTTGCGGTTTGCGTAGCGTGGGCCCAGTTCAGCGAACAGCTTCAGAACCATCTCGCGGTCGCGCAGACGGGAGAAAGCCAGGCGCTTGTTGGCCAGGGTGTCGGTCTTGCCCAGGGTCAGGATTGGTTCCACGACGCGACGCAGTTCCTTGGCCTTTGGCAGGGTGGTCTTGATCGCTTCGTGACGCAGCAGCGAAACAGTCATGTTGCGCAGCATTGCCAGACGGTGGGACGAGGTACGGTTCAGTTTACGGAGGCCGTTACGGTGACGCATGGTACTTCCTTTCGATGTTGTTTAAATCCGAGATCTTCGATCGCCGTGGCAAGCCGTGGCGCGGTCCGGTTATGGTTTATATGCACCCGCCGCACAGCGCGACGGGTGGTACTGCGATTACTTCTCCAGGCCGGCCGGCGGCCAGTTCTCGAGTTTCATGCCCAAGGTCAGGCCGCGCGAAGCCAGCACTTCCTTGATTTCGTTGAGCGACTTGCGGCCCAGGTTCGGGGTCTTCAGCAGCTCGTTTTCGGTACGCTGGATCAGGTCGCCGATGTAGTAGATGTTTTCTGCTTTCAGGCAGTTGGCCGAACGCACGGTCAGTTCCAGGTCGTCCACTGGACGCAGCAGGATCGGATCGACCATTGGCGCGCGCGATGGCGCTTCAGCGGTGGTTTCGGTGCCTTCCAGGGCAGCAAACACGTTCAGCTGGTCGACCAGCACGCGTGCCGATTGACGGATCGCTTCTTCCGGGGTGATCACGCCATTGGTTTCAATGTTGATGATCAGCTTGTCCAGGTCGGTACGCTGTTCCACACGCGCCGATTCGACAGCGTAGGAAACACGGCGCACAGGCGAGAACGACGCGTCCAGGATGATGCGGCCGATGGTCTTGTTGGTGTCTTCCGACAGGCGACGCACGTTGCCAGGAACGTAGCCGCGGCCTTTTTCGACCTTGATCTGCATGTCCAGCTTGCCGCCAGCGGTCAGGTTGGCGATCACGTGGTCCGGGTTGATCAGTTCCACGTCGTGTGGCAGGTCGATGTCCGACGCCATCACCGGGCCTTCGCCTTCCTTCTTCAGGGTCAGGGTCACGGAGTCACGGTTGTGCACCTTGAACACGACACCCTTCAGGTTCAGCAGCAGGTCCACCACGTCTTCCTGCACGCCGTCCAGCGAGGAGTACTCGTGAACGACACCGGCGATGGTGACTTCGGTCGGCGCAAAGCCGGTCATCGAAGACAGCAGCACGCGGCGCAGCGCGTTGCCCAGAGTGTGGCCGTAGCCGCGCTCGAATGGCTCCATCACGACTTTGGCGTGACCGTGGCCCAGGGCTTCAACATCGATAATACGTGGTTTCAACAAGCTATTTTGCATGTAAATGTCCTTTTCATTACCCTCGGCTCGTTACACCGATAAGGCTGATGGCATTAAATGGAAAAGGCGGGAGCCAGTCCCGCCTTGGTGCAGCACCCGTGATTAACGGGAATACAGTTCGACGATCAGCGATTCGTTGACGTCAGCAGCGATTTCGTTGCGCTCTGGCAGGGACTTGAAGGTGCCTTCCATTTTCTTGGAGTCAACCGACACCCAAGCTGGCATGCCAACTTGTTCAGCCAGCGACAGCGCTTCAACGATACGGGTCTGCTTCTTCGATTTTTCGCGCACAGCGATCACGTCGCCGGTCTTCACGTTGAACGAAGGGATGTTCACCACTTGGCCGTTCACGGTGAACGCTTTGTGGGACACCAGCTGACGCGCTTCAGCGCGGGTCGAGCCGAAGCCCATGCGGTAGGCAACGTTGTCCAGGCGCGATTCCAGCAGGGACAGCAGGGTTTCGCCGGTTGGGCCCTTGCGGCGCTCAGCTTCGGCGAAGTAGCGGCGGAACTGGCGTTCCAGCACGCCGTACATACGCTTGACCTTCTGCTTTTCGCGCAGCTGGTTGCCGTAGTCGGAGGTGCGGGCGCCGGATTTCACGCCGTGCTGGCCTGGCTTGACGTCCAGTTTGCACTTGGAATCCAGGGAGCGGCGTGCGCTCTTCAGGAACAGGTCGGTGCCTTCACGGCGGGACAGTTTTGCTTTTGGTCCGATATAACGTGCCACGGTATTTTCCTTAATGATGTAAATGACGCCCCAGCCGCATCGGGATGCGGTTAGGCGCTAGCCTGGTTCACTTTCAACGCAGGCGGTGGCTCAACATTGCCAACCCGGCCATAAAAAGCGGCGCGGAAAGGCAAAAATAGCCGGACAGTATAACCGTTTCCGGTTCACTGTTCCAGCGATTTTGATGGCAGAAGACGGTGGCCGGCCCACACCGGACCGGCCCATGTCAGACTGACTTAGATACGACGACGCTTAGGAGGACGGCAGCCGTTGTGCGGCACTGGGGTCACGTCCTGGATTTCGGTGATCTTGATGCCCAGGTTGTTCAGTGCGCGCACAGCGGATTCGCGGCCAGGACCAGGGCCCTTGATGCGAACTTCCAGGTTCTTCACGCCGCATTCCTGCGCAACTTTACCAGCGGCTTCAGCAGCAACCTGCGCTGCGAACGGGGTCGACTTACGCGAACCCTTGAAGCCAGCACCACCGGAGGTCGCCCACGACAGAGCGTTGCCCTGGCGGTCGGTGATGGTGATGATGGTGTTGTTGAAGGAAGCGTGAACGTGTGCGATACCTTCCGCGACGTTCTTCTTGACTTTCTTGCGTACGCGAGCGGCTGCTGCGGAGCTTTGTTGCTTAGCCATAGTAGTTTCCTAGATTATTTCTTCAGCGATTGAGCGGCTTTGCGCGGGCCCTTGCGGGTACGTGCATTGGTGCGGGTGCGCTGACCGCGGACCGGCAGGCCCTTACGGTGACGCAGACCACGGTAGCAGCCCAGGTCCATCAGACGCTTGATGTTCATCGACAGTTCGCGGCGCAGGTCGCCTTCCACGATGAACTTGCCGATTTCTTCACGCAGCTTCTCGAGTTCGCTGTCGTCCAGGTCCTTGACCTTCTTGTTGGTTGCAACGCCGGCTTGTGCGCAGATGAACTGCGAACGAGGACGGCCGATACCGTAGATCTCGGTCAGGCCGATAACGGTGTGCTTATGGTTTGGGATGTTAACCCCTGCAATACGTGCCATTCGTTATTCCCTCGAATTAACCTTGACGCTGCTTGTGACGAGCTTCCACGCAGATTACGCGGACCACGCCCTTGCGCTTGATGATCTTGCAGTTGCGGCAGATGCGCTTAACTGAAGCGTTAACTTTCATGATTGCACTCTCTTATGTTCGAAATTGCTTAATTAATTACTTTGTCCGGAACACAATACGGGCCCGGCTCAGGTCGTACGGCGTCAATTCAACCGTGACTTTGTCGCCAGGGAGAATGCGGATGTAGTTCATACGCATTTTACCCGAAATGTGGCCGAGTACCACGTGGCCGTTTTCCAGCTTTACCCGAAAAGTTGCATTGGGCAAGTTCTCCAGGATCTCGCCCTGCATCTGAATTACGTCGTCTTTTGCCATTTATCGTGTCGGAAGCCCGCCCTTGAAGTTAGCTTTGCGCAGCAGCGATTCATATTGCTGCGACATCACATAGTTTTGCACTTGGGCCATGAAGTCCATGGTCACAACTACAATAATCAACAGCGAAGTACCACCAAAATAGAACGACACCTTCCACTGGGCTTGCATGAACTCCGGCAGCAAGCACACGGCGGTGATGTACACGGCGCCCGCCAGGGTCAATCGCATCAGGATCTTGTCGATGTAACGGGCTGTCTGCTCACCGGGACGAATCCCTGGCACAAAGGCCCCGCTCTTCTTCAAGTTGTCCGCAGTTTCCTTGCTGTTGAACACCAGTGCGGTGTAGAAGAAGCAGAAGAAAATGATTGCCACGGCGTACAGCAGTGCATGGATTGGCTCACCAGGAGCCATCGACGCAGCCAGATCTTTCAGGAAGCGCACAACAGGGTTGCTGTTGTCCGCACCTTTCGAAAACCAGTCCACGATGGTAGCCGGGAACAAGATAATCGACGAAGCGAAGATCGGCGGAATTACGCCTGCCATATTGAGCTTGAGCGGCAGGTGGCTGGTCTGCCCACCGTAGATCTTGTTACCGACCTGACGTTTGGCATAGTTGACCAGGATCTTGCGCTGGCCACGTTCGACGAACACCACGGCATAGGTGACAGCTGCCACCAGGACCACGATGAGGATCCCCGAGAACGCGTTGATCTGGTTGTTGCTGACCTGGGTGAACAAGCCACCCAAGGCACTCGGCAGACCAGCCGCGATACCGGCGAAGATGATGATCGAGATGCCGTTACCAAGACCGCGCTCGGTAATCTGCTCGCCCAACCACATCACGAACATGGTGCCGGTCAGCAGCGTCACCACGGTGACGAAGCGGAAGGCCATGCCAGGGTCGATCACCAGGCCAGGCTGGGATTCCAGCGCGACCGCGATGCCGAACGCCTGGAACAGTGCCAGACCGACAGTTGCATAACGGGTGTACTGGGTAATCTTGCGACGCCCCGCTTCACCTTCTTTTTTCAGCGCCTCCATGGTCGGCGACACGATCGACACCAGTTGCATGATGATCGAGGCCGAAATGTATGGAGTAATGCCCAGGGCAAAGATCGTGAAACGCGACAGCGCGCCACCCGAGAACATGTTGAACATGCCCAGGATGCCGTTCTGCTGCGATTCAAACAACCGTGCCAGCTCTACCGGGTTAACACCCGGCACAGGGATGTGTGCACCGATACGGTACACCACCAGAGCGCCCAGCAAAAACCACAGCCGGTTCCAAGGGAAGCCGGCGGCGGCGGATTTAGCAAGCTGTTGGTTTGTTGCCAATTTTCGCTCCGATTAAGCTAGCCGGCTCAGGCTACCGAGCCGCCAGCTGCTTCGATGGCTGCTTTCGCGCCAGCGGTCACTTTCAGGCCTTTTACGGTCACTGCTTTGGTGATTTCGCCGGAAGCGATAACGCGTACGTCGCGTGCCAGAACATTCAGCACGCCGGCCTGTTTCAGCACCAGGATGTCGACTTCACCGACAGCCAGGGCGTTCAGGTCGGACAGACGCACTTCAGCCTTGAAAGTGGCATTCAGGGATTTGAAGCCACGCTTAGGCAGACGACGCTGCAGAGGCATTTGACCGCCTTCGAAGCCGACTTTATGGAAGCCGCCCGAACGCGATTTCTGACCTTTGTGGCCGCGACCTGCGGTTTTACCCAGGCCGGAGCCGATACCGCGGCCAACGCGGCGCTTAGCGTGCTTCGCGCCTTCTGCTGGTTGAATGGTATTCAGTTGCATTGTTTTCTCCAGTTCCTAAGGGTCGCTTAGGAAACGACTTTAACGAGGTAGGCGACCTTGTTGATCATGCCGCGCACAGCAGGAGTGTCCTGCAGTTCGCTGACAGAGTTCACACGACGCAGGCCCAGGCCACGCACGGTGGCGCGGTGGTCTTGACGGGTGCCGATCAGGCCCTTCACCAGTTTGACTTTGATAGTGCTCATTGAAGTGCTCCCTATTAACCCAGGATCTCTTCAACCGACTTGCCGCGCTTGGCGGCGATGTCAGCTGGAGTGCTCATTTTGGCCAGGCCGTCCAGGGTGGCGCGCACCAGGTTGTACGGGTTGTTCGAGCCGGTGGATTTCGCCACCACGTCGGTCACACCCATCACATCGAAGATAGCGCGCATAGCGCCACCTGCGATCACGCCGGTACCTGGCTTGGCTGGCGACATCATCACTTTCGACGCGCCGTGGCGGCCGGTGACGGTGTGCTGCAGGGTGCCGTTCTTCAGAGGAACCTTGATCAGGTTGCGACGGGCTTCTTCCATTGCCTTCTGCACACCGACCGGAACTTCCTTCGACTTGCCCTTGCCCATGCCGATGCGGCCATCGCCGTCACCAACCACGGTCAGCGCGGCGAAGCCCATGATGCGACCACCCTTGACCACTTTGGTCACGCGGTTGATCGCGATCATTTTTTCGCGCATGCCATCATCCGGCTTATCGGATGCCATTTTTGCTTGCATTTTTGCCATGATCGTACCCTTAGAACTTCAGGCCAGCTTCACGCGCGGCTTCAGCCAGCGCCTTGATGCGGCCGTGGTAACGGAAACCGGAGCGGTCGAAGGCGACTTCGGTGATGCCCGCTTTCAGTGCTTTTTCTGCGACACGCTTGCCGACCAGTGCGGCAGCGGCGGCGTTGCCACCCTTGCCCGACTTGCCAGCCAGCTCGGCGCGAACTTCCGCTTCCACGGTCGAGGCCGAAACCAGAACTTTGGCGTCTGGGCTGATCAGGTTCGCGTAAATGTGCAGGTTAGTGCGGTGCACCGACAGGCGGTTCACTTTCAGTTGCGCGATCTTGATGCGAGTTTGACGTCCGCGGCGCAGACGAGATTCTTTTTTGTCCATCGTCAGCCCCTAATTACTTCTTCTTGGTTTCTTTGAGCTTAACCACTTCGTCCACATAGCGGACACCCTTGCCCTTGTAAGGCTCAGGGGAGCGGTAAGCACGCACTTCGGCAGCCACCTGGCCAACCTTTTGGCGATCAACGCCAGAGATGATGATCTCGGTTGGGGTCGGGGTTGCCACCTTGACGCCGGCAGGCATGTCGTGAACCACTGGGTGCGAGAAGCCCAGGGACAGATTCAGCTTGTCGCCTTGAGCCTGGGCTTTGTAGCCCACGCCGACCAGGGACAGCTTCTTCTCGAAGCCCTTGGTGACGCCCACCACCATGTTGTTCACCAGGGCACGCAGGGTGCCGGACATGGCGTTCGATTCACGGCTGTCATTGACCACGTCGAAGGACAGGGTACCAGCGTTGTTTTCAACTTTAACCAGGCCGTTCAGGCTCTGGGTCAGGGTGCCCAGCGGGCCCTTGACGGTGATCGCTTGTGCGGAGATGGCAACTTCGGCGCCAGCAGGCACAACGATCGGCATTTTAGCTACACGAGACATTGTGTTACTCCTTAAGCCACGTAGCAGATGACTTCGCCACCAACACCGGTAGCGCGCGCCTTGCGATCGGTCATGACGCCTTGCGGGGTCGACACGATAGCCACGCCCAGGCCGTTCATCACGGTTGGGATCTCATCTTTGCCCTTGTAGATACGCAGGCCTGGACGCGAAACACGTTCCAGACGCTCGATCACAGGACGGCCTACATAATATTTCAAACCGATTTTCAGTTCCGTCTTGCCCTCGTTGGTGGACACGGCGAAATCTTCAATGTAACCCTCGTCTTTCAGGACGTTGGCAATCGCAACTTTAACCTTCGACGATGGCATTGCCACGGAGGTCTTTTGCACGGTTTGTGCGTTGCGAATACGGGTCAGCATATCGGCGATAGGATCGCTCATACTCATTGCTTATTCTCCTATTACCAGCTGGCTTTGGTCATACCCGGGATTTCGCCACGCATGGCGAATTCACGGAGCTTGATACGACCCAGGCCGAATTTACGGAAGGTGCCACGTGGGCGACCGGTGACCTGGCAGCGGTTACGCTGACGGGTTGGAGCCGAGTTACGCGGCAGTGCCTGCAGTTTCAGGCGCGCTTCGTAACGCTCTTCTTCCGACTTGGTCTGGTCATCAATGATGGCCTTCAGAGCGGCGCGCTTGGCGGCGAATTTCGCCACCAGGTCAGCACGCTTCTGTTCACGGTTAATCAGTGCGAGTTTTGCCATGATCGTTTAGTTCCTGAACGGGAATTTAAAGGCGGCGAGCAGCGCTTTGGCTTCGTCGTCGGTCTTCGCGGTGGTGGTGATCGAAATGTTCATACCACGCAGTGCGTCGATCTTGTCGTACTCGATTTCCGGGAAGATGATCTGTTCTTTCACGCCGATGTTGTAGTTACCACGGCCATCGAAGGATTTGCCAGACACACCACGGAAGTCACGCACGCGCGGCAGGGCCACGGTGATCAGACGGTCCAGGAATTCATACATGCGGGCGCCGCGCAGGGTCACCATGGTACCGATCGGGTAGCCTTCGCGGATCTTGAAACCTGCGATAGCCTTACGGGCCTTGGTGATGACTGGCTTCTGGCCGGCGATCTTGGTCAGGTCGCCAACAGCGTGCTCGATGATTTTCTTGTCAGCCACGGCTTCCGAGAGACCCATGTTCAGGGTGATCTTGGTCAGGCGCGGCACTTCCATCACGGAGGTGTAACCGAATTTACCGGTCAACTCAGCGACGATCTTGTCTTTGTACAGTTGTTGCAGACGGGCCATTTCTGATTACCCTTTCACTACTTCGCCGGAGGACTTGAAGACGCGGACTTTTTTACCGTCCACTTCCTTGAAGCCTACGCGATCTGCCTTACCGGTCGCAGCGTTGAACAGAGCAACGTTGGACACGTGAATAGGCATGGTCTTGTCAACGATGCCACCTTGAACACCAGTCATCGGGTTCGGCTTAACGGCTTTTTTAGCCACGTTAACGCCGTCCACCACGACGTGCTCAGCGTCTACACGCTGGGTCACTACGCCGCGTTTGCCCTTGTCCTTACCAGTCAGGACGATGACTTCGTCGTTTTTGCGAATCTTATCCATTGTCTGACTCCTTACAGGACTTCCGGTGCCAGGGACACGATCTTCATGAACTTCTCAGTGCGCAGTTCACGCGTCACTGGGCCAAAGATACGGGTACCGATCGGTTCCAGCTTGTTGTTCAGCAGGACAGCAGCATTGCCGTCGAACTTCACCAGCGAACCGTCCTGGCGACGCACACCCTTAGCGGTGCGCACTACCACGGCGTTATAAATTTCACCTTTTTTGACACGGCCGCGAGGCTGAGCCACCTTAACGGTGACTTTGATCACGTCGCCGATGCCAGCGTAACGGCGCTTGGAACCGCCCAACACCTTGATGCACATGACTTCCTTGGCACCGGTGTTGTCGGCCACTTCGAGCCGGCTTTCAGTTTGAATCATAGTTATCTCTTTCCCAACTTAAGCCGAAGAATCCACACAATGCGGACATCGGTCAGTCTTGGTCCCGCCAGCCAAAATGGCTGATTGGGTGCTTGATCTTCATACAAGTACTGACCGCTATCGCGTCTGCGGAGAGAAACTTTGCGGCGGATACATGGACGAAGCCCGCAAGTATCACATAAAACCTGCGGGCCTGCAAGAACTAATTAAATTGTGGCCGGGAACTCACGCTCCCGGCTGGCAACTTACTTAGACGATTTGTGCAGCTTGCACTACACGGGTCACCGTCCACGCCTTCGTTTTGGAGATCGGACGACCTTCCACGATCTCGACCGTGTCACCGGCTTTGACCTGGTTGGTCTCGTCGTGCGCGTGGTACTTGGCGCTACGCACGATGATCTTGCCATACAGAGGGTGCTTGACGTGACGTTCGATCAGAACGGTAACGGTCTTGTCCATCTTGTCGGACACGACTTTACCGATCAGAGTACGCTTCAGCTTAACTTGTTCGGTCATTTCGCTTCCTTCGAGTTCATTACCGTTTTCACACGGGCGATGTCGCGGCGGACCTTCTTCAGCTGCGAGCTGTTGCCCAGCTGCTGGGTAGCAGCTTGCATGCGCAGACCGAACTGCGCCTTCAGCAGGTCGTTCAGTTCTTTCTGCAGTGCAGCCTGGTCTTTGCCACGGAGTTCAGATGCTTTCATATTTCACTCCAATTATTGGCCAACCTGGCGCACCACGAAGGTGGTAGCCAGAGGCAGTTTAGCAGCAGCCAGACGGAACGCTTCGCGTGCCAGTTCTTCGCCAACGCCATCCATTTCGTACAGGACTTTGCCTGGACGGATTTCGGCAACGTAGTACTCCGGGTTACCTTTACCGTTACCCATACGGACTTCGGCAGGCTTGTTGGAGATCGGCTTGTCTGGGAACACACGGATCCAGATACGGCCACCACGTTTGATGTGACGGGTCATTGCACGACGAGCGGACTCGATCTGACGTGCAGTGATACGGCCACGAGCCACGGCCTTCAGGCCGAACTCACCGAACGACACGTTAGTGCCGGTGGAGTGCGAAATGCCGGTGTTGCGGCCTTTCTGCTCTTTACGATATTTCCTGCGGCTTGGTTGCAGCATGCTTATTCTCCTGCTTTGTCAGCTGCAGCCGGCTTGGCAGCGCGGCGGGCGGCTGGGGCTTTGGCGCCTGGAGCTGGACGGCGGCCAGCTGGCTTACCGTCGTCGCGGCGCGGGCCACGTGGCTTCTTCTCTTCAGCCGGGGTGTCGATGACTGGTGCTTCGCCGGTGGCGGAGCGGTCACCCTTGTACACCCACACCTTGACACCGATGATGCCGTAGGTGGTGGAAGCTTCGGAGGTACCGTAGTCGATGTCCGCCTTCAGGGTATGCAGAGGCACGCGGCCTTCGCGATACCATTCGGTACGGGCGATCTCGATGCCGTTCAGACGACCGGAGGACATGATCTTGATGCCCTGGGCGCCCAGGCGCATTGCGTTCTGCATGGCGCGCTTCATGGCGCGGCGGAACATAATACGCTTTTCCAGCTGCTGGGAGATCGAGTCAGCGATCAGCTGCGCGTCGATTTCCGGCTTACGGATTTCTTCGATGTTCACGTGCACCGGCACGCCCATGATCTTGGTCAGGGCGGACTTCAGCACTTCGATGTCTTCGCCCTTCTTGCCGATCACGACGCCTGGACGCGAGCTGTACACGGTGAAGCGTGCGTTCTTGGCAGGACGCTCGATCACGATGCGGCCGACGGAAGCGTTTTTCAGCTTCTTCTTCAGGAAAGCACGTGCCTTCAGGTCTTCGTTCAGCATCGAAGCGAAGTTACCGTTGGTTGCGTACCAGCGAGATGCCCAGTTACGGGTGACCGCCAGACGGAAACCGGTTGGATGAATTTTCTGACCCATCGCAGCTCCTTAGTTACCGACAGTCACGTAAATGTGACAGGATTGTTTCGAGATACGGTCGCCACGACCTTTAGCGCGTGCAGTGAAGCGCTTCAGGACTGGGCCCTTTTCGACGTAAATGGTCTTGACGACCAGTTCGTCGATGTCGGCACCGTCGTTGTGCTCGGCGTTCGCAATAGCGGACTCCAGCACTTTCTTGACGATGAACGCGCCTTTCTTAGGGCTGAACTGCAGAATGTTGAGCGCAGCGTCAACCTTCTTGCCGCGGATCAGGTCAGCGATCAGGCGACCCTTTTGATCCGACAGGCGCACGCCTTTGAGGATAGCTTTGGTTTCCATTATTTCTTAGCCTTTTTGTCAGCAGCGTGGCCCTTGAAGGTACGGGTCAGCGCGAATTCGCCGAGCTTGTGACCAACCATGTTTTCGGACACGTACACAGGCACGTGGACCTTGCCGTTGTGCACGGCAATGGTCAGACCGATGAAGTCAGGCATGATCGTCGAGCGACGGGACCAGGTTTTGATTGGCTTTTTGTCTTTGGTCGCTTGCGCGGTCTCGACTTTTTTCACCAGGTGGGCGTCGCAGAACGGCCCTTTTTTCAATGAACGAGTCATGGTTTATCCTTATTTCTTGCCGCGGCGAGAGACGATCATCGAAGAAGTACGCTTGTTGGAGCGGGTCTTCTTACCCTTGGTCTGCTGGCCCCATGGGGACACTGGATGACGACCAGCTGCGGTACGGCCTTCACCACCACCGTGCGGGTGGTCGATCGGGTTCATGACCACACCGCGGACGGTTGGGCGAACACCGCGCCAACGCATCGCACCGGCTTTACCGATCTTGCGCAGGCTGTGCTCAGCATTGCCGACTTCGCCGATGGTGGCGCGGCACTCGATGTGCACGCGGCGCACTTCGCCGGAGCGCAGGCGAACCTGGGCGTAGGTACCTTCACGGGCCATCAGGACCACAACAGCACCAGCGGTACGGGCCATCTGGGCACCTTTACCTGGCAGCATTTCCACGCAGTGGATGTTGGTGCCGACTGGGATGTTACGGATTGGCAGGCAGTTACCGGCCTTGATCGGCGCTTCCGAACCGTTCAGCAGGGTGTCGCCGACACTCACGCCTTTCGGGGCGATGATGTACTTGCGCTCGCCGTCGGCGTAGCACAGCAGGGCGATGTGTGCGGTACGGTTTGGATCGTATTCGATACGTTCCACTTTCGCAGGAATGCCATCCTTGTTGCGCTTGAAGTCCACAATACGGTAGTGCTGCTTGTGGCCACCGCCGATGTGGCGGGTGGTGATGTGACCGTTGTTGTTACGGCCAGCAGTCTTCGACTTCTTTTCCAGCAGGGCGGCGAACGGACGACCTTTGTACAGGTCGCTGTTCACAACCTTCACCATGCCGCGACGGCCTGGGGAGGTTGGCTTCATCTTAACGAGTGCCATTATTTAGCCTCCTCGGTGAAATTGATTTCCTGGCCTGGCTTCAGGCACACGAAAGCACGCTTGGTGTGGTTGCGGCGACCGACGAAACGGCCGGAACGCTTGACCTTACCTTCGCGGTTCACGGTCTGCACCGATTCCACTTCAACCTTGAACAGCAGTTCAACGGCGGCCTTGATTTCTGGCTTGGTCGCATCCTTGGACACCAGGAACACGATCTGTTCGTTCTTTTCCGCAACCATGGTGGCTTTTTCGGAAATGACCGGAGCCAGCAGCACCTTCATCAGGCGCTCTTCGCTGTGTTTGATAACTGCGCTCATGCCAGCATCTCCTCAATCTGTGCCAGAGCTGCCTTGGTGACCAGGACCTTCTTGTAGAAGACCAGGGACATTGGGTCAGCGTGACGCGGCTCGACAACCAGCACGTTCGGCAGGTTGCGGGAAGCCAGTTCCAGGTTTTCCTGGATGGTGTCGGTAACGATCAGAACCGAGTCCAGGCCCATTGCGGTCAGCTTTTGCGACAGCAGCTTGGTCTTAGGAGCGTCGATTGCGATATCTTCGATCACGACCAGGCGCTCTTCGCGAGCCAGCTGGGACAGGATCGAGCAGATACCTGCGCGATACATCTTCTTGTTCACTTTATGGGTGAAGTTCTCGTCAGGCGAGTTCGGGAAGATGCGACCACCGCCGCGCCACAGTGGCGACGAGGACATACCAGCACGAGCACGGCCGGTACCTTTTTGGCGCCATGGCTTCTTGGTCGTGTGGTGGACTTCTTCACGGTCTTTTTGCTTGCGGTTGCCGCTACGTGCGTTGGCAGCGTAGGCAACGACGACTTGGTGGATCAGCGCTTCGTTGTAGTCACGGCCGAAGACGGTGTCTGCGGCGGCAACGTTAGAGGCGGCTTGACCTTGCGCGTTCAAGAGCTTGAGTTCCATCGATTAAGCTCCCTTCTTTGCTTTAACTTTAACAGCTGGCGATACAACAACCTGGCCGTTTTTCGCGCCTGGCACTGCACCTTTTACCAGCAGCAGCTGGCGATCAGCGTCGATACGAGCAATTTCCAGGTTCTGGGTGGTGACGGTGACGTCGCCCATGTGACCGGTCATGCGCTTACCTGGGAACACACGGCCTGGATCCTGCGCCATACCGATCGAGCCTGGTACGTTGTGCGAACGGGAGTTACCGTGGGTTTGACGACCCGAAGCGAAGTTGTGACGCTTGATGGTACCGGCATAGCCCTTACCAATCGACACGCCTTGCACGTCGATCTTCTGACCGACTTCGAACAGGGAAGCGGCGATAACTTCACCGGCTTTCAGTTCGGATGCTTTAGCTGCGTCAACGCGGAATTCCTTGATAAAGGAACCAGCTTCAACACCTGCTTTAGCGTAGTGACCGGCAGCAGCTTTAGTCACGCGGGATGCGCGACGCTGACCGAAGACAACCTGAACAGCGGAATAACCATCCACTTCAGGAGTTTTGATTTGCGCAACACGGTTGTTCGACACGTCGACCACGGTGACTGGGATCGAATCCCCGTCATCGGTGAAGATGCGCATCATACCAACCTTGCGACCGAGGAGGCCAAGGCTCATTTTTTCTCCATTCCCACCTACGATTGGGCGGGGCTTTGTTTAACTACAAAAAAAGATACGGGCCATAAAAAAGACGAACCCATACCGAAGCCGGCTAGTGTACCGCCAATTGCCCCTTGACGCAACAGCTTTGTACGAGGTATGTCAGATGTTTTGGCCGCCCGGCAAGCGGGCGCCGCCGTGGATTAACTCACAGTTAAGATTGCCCACTTCGCGCAAGGAGGTAAGCATGGTTAAATTGGCAATTCCTGCTGTCCTGGCCGCTCTGCTGGCCATGTCCCCCGCCCGCGCCGGCATGGTCGGCGCCACCCTGAGCCTGGATCAGCTGCAGATCCAGACCAGCGGCAATGTCGCGTTCCAGCCCAGCTCCTGGGAAATGGCGTCGCGCATTATCAATGTCAGCAATGACGCCGAGATTGCCCGCTACGACCGCCACCACGATAGCTGGGCAGCGCTGGCCAGCACCGCCACCCACGGCGGATCGCTGACCCACGGCAGCTGGAATGCCCTGGGCGGCGGCGGCGAGCTGGCGGTGTCGATGGTCGATAGCGACGCCCCCTGGCGTTGGGGCAATACCGACTTGTGGACCAACACCTATGTCTACCTGGCACCGGGCGCCAGCATCACCGTCAGCGGCCAGGTCGCGCTGGAGTTCGAGAACAGCACCAGCGGCCAAGCCTTCGCCACCGGGCTGGTTGGGATCTGCCTTGACCTGACGCCGGGCGCTTGCGGCAACGATTATGGCCGCAGCACCCGCCTGGCCGACGCTCCGGATGGCTATACCGACAACTTTGCCCTGAGCTGGACCAACACCACCGGCAGCAACCAGCAACTGCTGTGGAGTACCAACCTGTCGGTCAGCGCCATCCCGCCCTCGCCGGTGCCGGAACCGGCTGGCTGGGGCATGCTGGCGGCCGGCCTCGGCTTGTTGGGGACATGCCGGAAACGGTATCGCAGCGCCTGAAAAACTCATTGGTGCCCGGCAGCGCGTACTCCTAAGGTGGTGATGGGCCATTGCGCCCTATAACCACCAAGGAGACCTGATGAAAAAACTGCTGGCAGTACTCTGCCTGTGCCTGCACGCCCTGGCGGCGCAGGCCATCAACCTCGCCGGGCTGCAAAATGCCCACGACCCGGGCACCATCACCAAGGACGGCGACACTTATTTCAACTTCACCACCGGCACCGGGATCTGGTATTCCACCTCGACCGACCTGAGCACCTGGCAGGGCGGCCCCGGGCCGGTGTTCAGCAGCTATCCAAGCTGGATCACCAACAAGATCCCCAACTTCAGCGGGTCGTTCTGGGCGCCGGACGTGATCCACATGAACGGCTATTACTACATCTACTACTCGGTCTCCACCTTCGGCACCGCCAGTTCGGCGATCGGCGTGGCACGCTCGGCCTCGCTGAAGAACCCGGCCTGGACCGATCTTGGCATCGTGGTCGAATCGTTTGGCGGCAGCAGCGAGATCAATGCCATCGACCCCGCCCTGTACCGCGACCATGACGGCAAGGTGTATATGAGCTACGGCTCCTTCTTCGGCGGCATCGGCGTAGCGGAGATCAACCAGACGACCGGCAAGCTGGCCGGCAACGTCAGCAAGATCTGGGGCGGCAACGGCCAGGACATCGAAGCGCCGTATATCACCCGCGACGGCGGCTACTACTACCTGTTCGTCAACCGCGGCGCCTGCTGCAAAGGCGTCAACAGCACCTACTACGTCGAAGTGCAGCGCGCCACCAGTATTACCGGCCCCTACTCCGGCACCCGCACCGTGCTGCCCAATGTCGACGGCAAGTACAAGGGCCCGGGCCACATCGGCGTGCTGCAGCAGGATGGCTGCCATTTCACCTCCATCCACTACTACGACCTGAACGACAGCGGCAATGCCAAGCTCGACATCCTGCGCATGACCTACAGCGGCGGCTGGCCATCGCTGACGCGCAACTTCAGCAACTTCGCCGGCTGCGGCGGCCTGAGCGACGGCCCCTACGTGATCAAGTCGCGCCTGAGCGGCAAGGCACTGGCGGTCGCCAACGCCGCCACCAGCAACGGCGCCATGGTGCAGCAGCAAACCTATAGCGGCGGCAAGCACCAGCAATGGTATGTGGTCGGCCACGGCGATGGCCAATACAGCATCATCAACGCCGGCAGCCTGCTCAGCCTCGACAACTGGCAAAACTCCACCACCGCCGGCACCAATCTCGCGCAATGGTCGTACTGGGCCGGCAACGGCCAGCACTGGAGCTTCGCCAGTCCGTCGAGCGGCTGGTACACGGTGAAAAACCTGCTGAGCGGCTACGTGATGGACGTGCAAAACAAGAGCACCGCCGAGAACGCGCAGATCATCCAATGGACGCTGAGCAACGGCAGCAACCAGCAATGGAGCTTCAGCCGCCCGTAATAGAGCCGAGACAGCCGAGACAGCCGAGCCCGTGTCCCACCATGGGGTCACACCCCAAATGAGACACGGGCTCGTCCGTGGTGCGGGCGTAAAATGCAGCCATGCTATTTCGCCTAGGTGCCGATGCAGTGCTGCTATTGCATCTGGCTTTCGTCCTGTTCGCGCTGTTCGGCGCGATCCTGGCGCTGCGCTGGCCGCGCCTGGTGCGCATCCATTTGCCGGCAGCAGTATGGGCCATCTGCATCGAGTTGACGGGCGCCATCTGCCCGCTCACCTACCTGGAAAACAACTTACGCGCGCGCGCAGGCCAGCAAGGCTATGCGGATGGATTCATCGCGCATTACCTGCTGCCCGCGCTCTACCCTGCCGGCTTGACGCCTGCCGTACAGTACGGATTGGCGGGCGTCGTACTGGGCGTGAACCTCTTGCTGTATGCCTGGCTGTGGCTGCGCCGCTGCAGCCGCCGCTAACCCGCACGCGGCAATCGCCACCTGCTCCGGCAGACAGGCATAGCCGCGGAAGACATCGGGCTGGCCGCGCCCCAGCCTTGCCCGCAGAATCTGCATCAGGTCGTGGTAGGCAGTGCTGCCGGGGGCCGGCGCACAAGGCAACGCCAGGCGATAGGCCGGCGCGGCACCATGTCCGGCCACGGCGACCTCGCGGTAGGCACTGACGATTACCGCGACCAGCCGGGTACCGGGCCGCACGTCAAGCTGCCACGCCACCGTCTCATAACTGGCCAACACCAGCACGACACGCGCGCCGCGCTGGTCCAGCACCACCCGCACCGGACCGGCAGGCTGGCCGGCCGTATAGCCGGACAACAGCACCAGTTGCGCACCCTCTGCAAGCGATGGCGCCAGCAGTCCGCCCGGCAGCATCACGCTTGCTCCGCCGGCATGGGCGCCGAATTATTCAGGTTGTACCAGTCCACCTTGCGCGTGGCGACCATGATGGCGGCCAGCACAGCGAACAACAGGATGGCGCCCAGCATCAAGGCGTTGTTCTCCGAATTGAGCAGGCCGAACAAGATGCCGTACAAGGCACACAGGGCGCCGCCGAAACCCAGGCCGCGCTTCCAGTCATGCAGCACATGCGCCAGGTAATAGCCGATCAGGACGATGCAAGCAGCGCTGGCAGCAAGGTAGGACGCGACGAAGTCGTAATGCTCGGACAGGCTGACCAGCAGCAGGAAGAACAGCGCCAGGGCCAGTCCCACCAGCAGGTATTGCACCGGGTGGATCGGCAGTCGCTTCATCACCTCGAACAGGAAGAAGGCGGCGAAAGTCAGCGCCACGAACAGCAGGCCATACTTGGTGGCGCGGTCGGCCATCGAGTACAGGTTCACCGGCTCGATGAAGGCGGCCTCGATGGTATCCAGCGCCGGCAAGGCATTTTCACCCTGCCCGGTGGACTGTTCGCGCAGGCGCAGCTGCGCCTGGGCTTCGCTGGCCAGCGAGGAGATGCGCCACACGGCCTGGAAGCCTTTGTCATCGAGACTGTATTGCTCCGGCAGGAAGCGGCCGCTGAACTGCGGGTGCGGCCAGGCCGACGACATGACGAAGCGGTTATTGCGTGCCAGCGGTACGAAGGCCTGGCTGTTCATGCCCGCCAGGTTCAGGTTGAAACTGAATTTGACCTGGCCCGCCGCGGCATCTTCCATCGACAGCGTGGCGTGCAAGCCCTGGCGCGAAGAACGCAAGCCGGAACCTTGCTCGAATTCGACACTGCGCGCCCCCCAAACCAGGCGCGGGATATCGCGCACGCCGCGCACGTCGGCCACAGCCAGCGCGATGTAGGGACGTTCCGGCGTGATCTGCGATCCGGTTTCAGTGTGCGGCAGCTCGGCCATCGCCGGCACGACGAAGTCACCGTTGATCTTGTGCGCGCCATTGAACATCAGCACCTGGTGGATGCCGCGGTGGCGGCGCTCGGTGCCGAGGTTGGACAACACTTCCAACTGGTTGGGGAACACCAGATGCTGCGATTGCTTGCGGTAGCGCTTCGTTTCCGGCTTGCCGTCCTTGTCCTTCTCCTCCACGGTGTACACCTCGCTGTACGGCATGACCAGCACCGGCCCATAAATATGCTGCTCGCCCACCGAGTCGTTGGCGATGCTGCGCGCCGCCTCGTCGCGGTAAGCAATGCGTTCGCTGATGGTGGATTGGATCATGGCCAGCGGCACGCCGAGCAGCAGCATCAGCAAGCCGATGATGAGGACTTTAAGCAGGAGTCTTTTTTGCATGATTTGGCGCTTCTTGTTGTTTAGGTTGCGCCAGTGTAGGGAGTGTTTATGCGCTGGTGATGCGTTCTGCGTGAAGAGCGCTCAACGGCTTGGTATGCAAGCTCCCTCGAGCTCGTGCGCTTGCAGGTCGGGCGGCGCCTGATCGGTACTAACGTCCGCCAGCGACACCACGCACTCACTCACAGTCCCCTCCACCTGCATTGCGTATGACTTACCCGCTTCGGGGATAAAGCTCATGACCCGGATACATCGCTCGGTAACCGCCTCCATTTCGAGTATTTTTCCTCCCGGGACTTTTAGCAAAGCATTCAACGTATTTTGCGCACCATTCAAAGTCTTATAGGTGGTTTCTATCCGGAAGATCTGGAGGTATAGACGGCGGTCGGCAGCAACTCTTGCGTTCTTACTGACGCCCAACATGTTGCCCAAGTTAACCACCCGGCCATTGCCGGTTCCGGGGGTGCACTGCGCATCGGCGAAACCGGAAACATCTACTAGGCGCGATTTATTCCTGCTTAAGAAATTTCCTGTCTCTGGCGGGATGCGCACCGACAGCTGCGCCGATTTTTCGCCCTCGCCCGGCTGCTGATAAAACGAGGCACAACCCGGCAACAACACCGCGGCCACCAAAAGGCCAATTCCCGAACACCTCATCAAGCGCTTCCATGAATCAAGATTGTTAAAAATAATGTCCGATCGAATGATCGGCAATAAAATGCCCTGGCATTTACGACTTTTGTGGTAGCCGCACTATGGCTCGACAACCGGTGCCGAGCCCATTAGCAACCTGCGTTGTGCCACCATGCAGCGTTACCACTTCGCGCACGAAAGGCAGCCCGAGGCCAGTACTCTTTGGCGCATCCGGACGCGGCAGCGAGTAGAAGCGTTCGAATACGCGTTCGACCGCGTAGTCTGGAATGCCGGGACCGTTATCGGCGACCACGATCTCCAGCATGTCGCCGTCGCCGCGCGCGAACATGGCGATGCAGCTGCCGCGCGGGGAAAAGCTGATTGCATTGTCGAGCAGATTGCCGAGCGCCTGACGTAGCAATAGGCGATCACCCAGGAGCTGCAGTTGCGACGGCGCATCTACATTGAGCTGCAGCGAACACGCAGCGAGGCGGGCCTGGAAGTCGCCGGCCACGTCTTGCAGCAGGCCGGCGACGTCGAGCGGGGCGGCGTCGTCGATGCGCTGCTGCTTCTCCACCCGCACCAGTGCCAGCAGCTTGTCGATCAGGTCGCGCTGGCGGGCATTCTGGGCCTGGATGGTGGACAGGAACTGGCGGCGCTGCTCGGGCGGCATGTCTTCCTCCAGCAGTTCGGCGGCAGCCTGAATGGCGGCGATCGGGCTTTTCAATTCATGCGTCAGCGTGTGCATCAGGGTCTCGACGTAATCCTTGCCTTCCAGCTTGGCGCGCATGGCTTCCAGCGCGTGGCCGAGGGTGCTGATCTCGCTGCTGCCCAGCTTGGGCATGACGGCTTTGCGGCCGGCCTGCACGGCTTCGACGAAGACCATCAATTTGTTGACCGTGCTGGCCATGCGCCAGGTGATGGCCACGCCAATCAGCAGCGACAGGCCAAGCAGCACAATGCCCCATTTGAGGATCTTGCGCTGGCTGCGCTCGATGAATCCTTGCACACTGGAGATGGGCTTGGAGATCGTCAGCACGCCAATGGTGCGGTCGCCGTCGCGCACTGGTGCGGCAACGTACATTCCCAGGCTGCTGTAATCGCGCGGCACCTCGCTGGTCATGCGGGCGCCGTACTGGCCGCGCAGCGTGAGGTAGACGTCGTTCCAGCGCGAATAGTCCTTGCCGACGGACTTGCCGGCCGAGTCGAAGCGCACGATGCCTTCGGCGTCGGTGATGGTGATGCGGTAATCGGTGTTGCGGCTGGCGGCGGCGATCTTTGCCAGCAGGACCGGATCGGAAGCGCCCTCCTTCACATCGTCGGCCACCACCTGGGCCAGCAACTGCGCGGTGTCGTTCATGGCCGCTTCCAGCGTGGAACGGGCGCCGGGTTTGACTTCCTGCACGAAAACGTTGAGCAGGAACCAGGCTGCCAGGCCGACAATCAGGAAGTAGCCGAGCAGGATGCGCAGGCCGATCTTCATGCGCCCGGCTGCAGGCTGTAGCCCATACCGCGATGGGTCTGGATCGGGTCGGCGTTGTCGTCGATGGCGCGCAGCTTGGCGCGCAGGGACTTCACGTGGGCGTCCACCGTGCGGTCCAGCGTTTCAGGGGCGTCGCACCAGACGCGGTCCATCAGCTGGGCGCGCGACAGCACGTGGCCCGGGTGTTCGACCAGGGTTTTCAGCAGCAGGTATTCGTAGCGGGTCAGGTCGAGCGGCTGGCCGGCGAACAGGATGCGCGCTTCGGCGGCGCGCAGCTCGAAGGCCGGTGTGCGCGCGGCGGCTGGTGCGGCATGCGGCACGGCCGGGGCGGCCGGCGCCGCGCCATTGCCGGCACGGCGCAGGATCACGCGCACGCGCGCCACCAGTTCGCGCGGCGAGAACGGCTTGGTCACGTAATCGTCGGCGCCGATTTCCAGGCCGACGATGCGGTCGATCTCGTCGCTGCGCGCGGTGAGGAAGATCACCGGCACCTCGGTGAACTGGCGCAGGCGCCGGCACACATCGAGGCCGCTGATGTCGGGCAGGCCGACATCGAGAATGACCAGCGCCGGCGCCAGGTCGCGCGCGGCGGCCAGCGCCTGCTCACCGAGCATCACATGGTGCGGGATGAAGCCTTCCTTGCCGAGGGCGAAGGCAATACTGTCTGCAATGGCTGGTTCGTCTTCGACGATCAGGATGGTCTTATCGCTCATGCGCGGCAGTATAGCGCGTCAGTTCTTGTCGGCTTCTTCTTTCTGCTTTTGCTGGGCCTGTTCCATCGTTTTCAGCGCGTCCTGCGCCTTGTCGCGCTGGGCGCCCATGGCCTTGATGTCCTGCGCCGCCTGGTCGGCCGGGTTCTTCTTGCCGCATGCGGCGAGCAGGGACAGTGCCGCGATGGCGGCGAAGATTGCGATGCGTTTCATGGGCTACTCCTGAAAAAAGAAAAGCCCGCTCATGAGCGGGCTTTTCGGTGTCTTGCGACGAAACCGGGATTACTGCAGTTTGATTTCGACGTCCACGCCAGCTGGCAGGTCCAGCTTCATCAGTGCGTCAACAGTCTTGTCGGTTGGATCCACGATGTCCATCAGGCGCTGGTGGGTGCGGATTTCGAACTGGTCGCGGGAAGTCTTGTTCACGTGCGGGGAACGCAGCACGTCGTAACGCTGGATACGGGTTGGCAGAGGAACTGGGCCTTTTACCACGGCGCCGGTGCGCTTGGCGGTGTCAACGATTTCCAGTGCGGACTGGTCGATCAGCTTGTAGTCGAAAGCCTTCAGGCGGATACGGATCTTTTGGTTTGGAGCGGACATGCTTATTCCTTAAAAGAACGAACCGGCAACATTTTGTTTCCGGCAATGTAAGTAAATACTACGACGGGCCGACATGATAGCACATGCCGGCCCGTTTTCGATCAGGCTAAAAAGCGATTAGCCCAGGATCTTGGCTACAACGCCCGCGCCGACGGTACGACCGCCTTCACGGATTGCGAAACGCAGGCCTTCTTCCATCGCGATCGGGGAGATCAGCTTGACGGTGATGGAGACGTTGTCGCCTGGCATAACCATTTCTTTGTCCGCTGGCAGTTCGATCGAACCGGTCACGTCGGTGGTACGGAAGTAGAACTGTGGACGGTAGTTGTTGAAGAACGGGGTGTGACGGCCGCCTTCATCTTTCGACAGAACGTAGATCTCGCCGGTGAAGTGGTCGTGCGGCTTGATCGAACCTGGCTTGGCCAGAACCTGGCCACGCTGGACGTCTTCACGCTTGGTGCCGCGCAGCAGCAGGCCAACGTTGTCGCCGGCTTGACCCTGGTCCAGCAGCTTGCGGAACATTTCCACGCCGGTGCAGGTGGTTTTCACGGTGTCGATGATACCGACGATTTCGATCTCTTCGCCGACCTTGATGATGCCGCGCTCAACACGACCGGTCACCACGGTACCGCGGCCGGAGATCGAGAACACGTCTTCCACAGGCATCAGGAAGGCGCCGTCAACTGCGCGCTCTGGGGTTGGGATGTAGGTGTCCAGGGCTTCAGCCAGGCGCTCGATGCAAGCTTCGCCCATTTCGCCGGCTTGGCCTTCCAGTGCCATACGTGCCGAACCTTTGATGATTGGCAGGTCGTCGCCTGGGAATTCGTACTTGGACAGCAGCTCGCGCACTTCCATTTCGACCAGTTCCAGCAGTTCTGCGTCGTCGACCAGGTCGCACTTGTTCAGGAACACGATGATGTATGGAACGCCAACCTGGCGTGCCAGCAGGATGTGCTCGCGGGTCTGTGGCATTGGGCCGTCAGCTGCGGAGCAAACCAGGATCGCGCCGTCCATCTGCGCAGCACCGGTAATCATGTTCTTGATGTAGTCGGCGTGGCCTGGGCAGTCAACGTGAGCGTAGTGACGGTTGGCAGTCTCGTACTCGACGTGGGCGGTGTTGATGGTAATGCCGCGTGCTTTTTCTTCTGGAGCAGCGTCGATCTGGTCGTAAGCTTTCGCTTCGCCGCCGAATTTCTTCGACAGGACGGTTGCGATAGCAGCGGTCAGGGTGGTTTTGCCGTGGTCAACGTGACCGATGGTGCCAACGTTCACGTGCGGTTTAGTCCGCTCGAACTTTTCTTTTGCCATTTTAATTCTTCCTCAGAACTTTGATTTAAGGTCAATACCGGGCGGGAGGATCTCCCCCGCCCGGTTAATTATCTATTTTACTTCGCTTTGGCGGTGACGATTGCGTCGATCACGTGCTTAGGCGCCTCGGAGTAGTGCTTGAACTCCATGGTGTAGGTCGCGCGGCCTTGGGTCGCGGAACGCAGGATGGTCGAGTAGCCGAACATCTCGGACAGAGGTACCTCTGCCTTGATGATCTTGCCGCCGCCGCCTGGGATCTCGTCCATGCCCTGCACCATACCGCGGCGGGACGACAGGTCGCCCATCACGGTACCGGCGTAGTCTTCCGGCGTCTCGACTTCCACCGCCATCATTGGCTCCAGAATCACTGGGCTGGCGCGACGGCAAGCTTCCTTGAACGCCATCGAACCGGCCATGCGGAAGGCATTTTCGTTCGAGTCAACGTCGTGGTAAGAACCGAAGGTCAGGGTGACTTTGACGTCAACCACTGGGTAGCCTGCCAGAACACCGTTGTTCAGGGTTTCGCGCACGCCTTTTTCCACCGCAGGGATGAATTCGCGAGGAATCACACCGCCCTTGATCGCGTCGACGAATTCGAAGCCCTTGCCTTGTTCCTGTGGTTCCAGGGTAACAACGGCGTGACCGTACTGACCACGGCCACCGGACTGCTTGACGAACTTGCCTTCCACGTCGGACACCGACTTACGCACGGTTTCGCGGTATGCAACCTGTGGCTTGCCAACGGTTGCTTCCACGCCGAATTCGCGCTTCATACGGTCAACGATAATTTCCAGGTGCAGCTCGCCCATACCACCGATGATGGTCTGGCCGGATTCTTCGTCGGTCTTCACGCGGAACGAAGGATCTTCCTGTGCCAGGCGGTTCAGGGCCAGGCCCATCTTTTCCTGGTCAGCCTTGGTCTTAGGCTCGACTGCCTGCTGGATCACCGGCTCTGGGAACACCATCTTTTCCAGGGTGATGATCGAGGATGGATCGCACAGGGTTTCGCCGGTGGTCACGTCCTTCAGGCCCACTGCAGCGGCGATGTCGCCGGCGCGGACTTCCTTGATCTCTTCACGCTGGTTAGCGTGCATCTGCAGAATACGGCCCAGGCGTTCTTTACGCTGCTTGACCGAGTTGTAAATGGTGTCGCCTGCGTTCACCACGCCGGAGTAGACGCGGAAGAAGGCCAGCTGGCCCACGAACGGGTCGGTCATGATCTTGAATGCCAGAGCAGCGAACTTTTCGTCGTCCGAAGCTTTACGGGTAGCCGGCTGTTCGTCGTCGTCGGTACCGGCAACGTCAGCGATGTCGATCGGCGACGGCAGGTATTCGATCACGGCGTCCAACATGGCTTGCACGCCCTTGTTCTTGAAGGCGGTGCCGCACATCATCGGAACGATTTCCGAAGCGATGGTACGCTGGCGCAGGGCGGTCTTGATCTCTTCTTCAGAGAGTTCGCCTTCTTCCAGGTACTTGTTCATCAGGTCTTCGTTCGCTTCAGCAGCGGCTTCAACCATCTTCTCGCGCCACTCTTGTGCGGAGTCAGCCAGTTCGGCCGGGATGTCCATGTAGTCGAACTTCATGCCCTGGGACGCGTCGTCCCAGATGATGGCCTTCATCTTGACCAGGTCGATCACGCCTTTGAAGTTGTCTTCGGCGCCGATCGGGATCTGGATCAGGACTGGGTTGGCCTTCAGGCGCGAACGCATCTGCTCGTAGACCTTGAAGAAGTTGGCACCGGTACGGTCCATCTTGTTCACGAAGGCCAGACGAGGCACCTTGTACTTGTTAGCCTGGCGCCATACGGTTTCAGACTGTGGCTGCACGCCGCCCACTGCACAGTAAACCATGCAAGCGCCGTCCAGAACGCGCATCGAACGCTCCACCTCGATGGTGAAGTCAACGTGCCCTGGGGTGTCGATGATGTTGATGTGGTGTGGCTTGAAGTTGTTGGCCATACCATTCCAGAAGCAGGTGGTCGCTGCCGAGGTAATGGTAATGCCGCGCTCTTGTTCCTGCTCCATCCAGTCCATGGTGGCGGCGCCGTCGTGCACTTCACCAATCTTGTGGTTCACGCCGGTGTAGAACAGCACGCGCTCGGTAGTGGTGGTCTTACCGGCGTCGATGTGAGCGGAGATACCGATATTACGGTAGCGCTCAATGGGGGTCTTGCGGGCCATAATTGATCCTAAATCTTTGAATGGACAAAACCGAGCAGCATTTTCTTGAGAAAAATGTGCCCGGTTTGAACAAGGCCAGCCAGTAAAGGCTGGCCAAACGTATTAGAAGCGGAAGTGCGAGAACGCTTTGTTCGCTTCTGCCATACGGTGGACTTCGTCACGACGCTTCATCGCGCCGCCACGGCCTTCCGCGGCTTCCAGCAGCTCGCCGCCCAGGCGTTGTGGCATGGACTTTTCGGAGCGCTTGTTAGCGGCTTCACGCAGCCAACGCATGGACAGGGCCAGGCGGCGCACTGGGCGCACTTCGACCGGCACCTGGTAGTTAGCGCCGCCAACACGGCGGGACTTCACTTCAACCATTGGCTTGGCGTTGTTGATCGCTGCGGTGAACACTTCCAGCGGGTCCTTGCCGGACTTCGATTGGATGTGGTCAAAGGCACCGTAGATGATGTTTTCTGCGACCGACTTTTTGCCGGACAGCATCAGAACGTTGACGAATTTAGCGACTTCGGTGCTACCGAATTTTGGATCCGGCAGAATTTCGCGCTTGGGTACTTCACGACGACGTGGCATGTCATTTCCTTTTCTTCAGTTGAGCGCCCTGATTTGGCACTCGCGGTGGCCATCATAGCCATCCACTTACTCGGTCTCGCGACCGCCTCAACTCAGTTAAACTGCAAATTACTTCTTAGCGGCCTTAGCGCGCTTCGCACCGTACTTGGAGCGAGCTTGCTTACGGTCTTTCACGCCCTGGGTATCCAGAGAGCCACGGACCATGTGGTAACGCACACCTGGCAAGTCTTTTACACGACCGCCGCGCAGCAGAACAACGCTGTGCTCCTGCAGGTTGTGGCCTTCCCCGCCGATGTACGAAATCACTTCGAAACCGTTGGTCAGACGCACTTTTGCAACTTTACGCAGTGCCGAGTTAGGCTTCTTAGGAGTGGTGGTGTACACACGGGTGCACACGCCACGCTTTTGCGGGCAGTTTTCAAGTGCCGGCGATTTGCTCTTCACGACCAGCTTGGTACGTGGTTGGCGAATCAATTGGTTGATGGTTGGCATCGTTTTAAATCCAACAAAATTACAACATTGACAACCCGGGCAGTCCTGCCCGGGGGCTAAAACGGTTTCTCTTAGCGGGCTCCGGCAGCGCAAAAAGCCACAGCCTTTCAAACGCGTATACGAGGCGCAGACTAAATTGAGAACTCGCGAGTATATACCTGGTTAACCGCTCAGTCAACCAGGATGCTAAATAAAGTGGCAGTATTTGGACGCCCCACGGCCGGGTATTGGCAGCATAATAGCGATCATTTGGTTATTTCCCGTAAGCAATGCTGCCGCGCCCTTCCCACCTGTTCATTCTGTTTAGCTACCTGGCGCTATCCGCAGTGCCCTTCGTGCCTTTGCTGTTGGGCAAACCGGTGGAGCAGCCATGGCAATTGCTGGGGATCGAGTTCGTGGCCTGGGTGACCGTGTGGGCGCTGTTCAAGCGGCCGGCCTATTTCCACTGGCTGCTGGTCCCGGCCTTCCTGGCGCTGCCCACCGAGATTTACCTGTTCGTATTTTACGGCCAGGGCATTTCGACCCACCACCTCGGCATCCTGGCCGAAACCAGCCCGCAAGAAGCGCTCGAGTTCCTCGGCCGCAAAGTGTGGACCATGCTGGCGGTGATGGTCGGTGTGGCCGTGTGGTGGGTACTGACCTTCCGGGCGGCGCGCCAGACGCGCGGGCTGGACTGGCATGGCGCGTCGCGCTGGCTGGCGCTGTTCACGCTGGTCGTGCTGGCGGCGGTGGCGGCCTGGGGGTATGAATTCGGCATCGACGCCGCGCCGGCAGGGCGCCCGGCGGCCAGTGCGGTAGCGGGCAGCGCGAGCGCCGGCAAGAGCGCGTCCGAGGACGACAGCTCCGACGAGAGCGCCTCGGCACGGGCCGCGGTGGCCGGTGCCCACACCCTGCGCCTGCCCGCGCCTGCCCTGCCCTATTGGGCGCGCCTGCCGTTCGATCCGGCCGATTTCATCGAATCCTGGCCGTTCGGCCTGGCGGCGCGCGGCTACGACTTCTATAAGGAGCGGCGCTACCTGTCCGAACTGAATGAACGCAGCGCCAGCTTCGAGTTCGGCGCGCGCCAGGTCGATGGCGGCACGCAGCCGGAAGTCGTGGTGATGGTGCTGGGCGAATCGTCGCGCTACGACCGCTGGAGCCTGAACGGCTACAAGCGCGAGACCAATCCCCTGCTGGGCAAGGAAGGCAACCTGGTGGCGCTGTCGGACGTGATCACTTCCGTGTCGGCGACCCGCCTGTCGGTACCGGTCATCATTTCGCGCAAGCCGGCCATGCAAAGCCTGAAGGACGGGTTCAGCGAAAAGTCCTTCCTGACGGCCTACAAGGAAGCGGGCTTCAAGACCTGGTGGCTGTCGAACCAGATCTCGTTCGGCCAATACGACACCCCGGTCTCGGTGTTTGCCAAGGAGGCTGACGTGATCCAGTTCCTCAACCTGGGGGGCTTCACCAACCATTCCAATTACGACGAGGTGCTGTTCGAGCCGCTCAAGCGCGCACTGGCCGACCCGGCACCGAAAAAGCTGATCGTGCTGCATTCCCTGGGCAGCCACTGGAACTACAGCCAGCGCCACCCCAAGGAGTTCGATAAATGGCAGCCGTCGCTGTTCGGCATCGACAAGCCGGTGTACACCGACCTGAAAATCAAGCCGCAACTGAACAACAGCTACGATAATTCGATCCTGTACACCGACTGGTTCCTGTCGCAGGTGATCGGCGACCTGAAAGGCACGGGGCAACTGGCGTCGATGCTGTACGTCGCCGACCATGGCCAGACCTTGTACGACGGCGCATGCCGCCTGGCCTTCCACGGCCACAACACGGACTATGAATTCCATGTGCCGGCCTTCATGTGGTACTCGGACCAGTATCTCGAGCGCTATCCGGACAAGGTGTTCGCCTTGCATCGCAACCGCAAGGCCAAGCTGGCGACGGAGAACATTTTCCACACCATGCTCGACGTGGCAAACATCCGCTACCCGGACGACAAGCCCGCCTGGAGTTTCCTGAACAAGGACTTCCAGCTGCACAAGCGGGTGGTCGACAGCTACGGCTGGACCAACTACGACAACGCGAAATTCAAGGGCGACTGCCGCGAAGTGATCGACAAGGGCAAGCCGCAGACGCAGGACAAATAAGGTACTTGCTTACGCCGGCTTGTGCACCATCAGCCAGTACACGGCAAGCATGGCGATAAACGCGGGATAGCCGAGCAGTTCCCAGCGGCGCGCATAGCGCCAGTATTGCTTCGGCAAGTCGCTGTTGGCGGCATGCGCCGCCAGCGCCATCCTGCCCATCCGTATCTGGTACCACACCACCGGCAGCCAGCAAGCCCCGGCCAGGGCGTACAGCGCCAGCGAAGCCTTGATCCAGAATGCGTCCAGCGGATAGCCGGCAAGGTGGATCATCCATGCGCCGGACAGGGGCTGCACGATCACGGCCGGCGTGGTGAACCACCAGTCGGCACGCACCACCAGCCGCGAGACGACGGCAATCGCTTGCACCGACCCGGAGCGGTTAGCGAAGAACAGATAGAACGCCGTGCCGAAGCCGGTGCCGACCAGCAGCACCGAGGACAGGATGTGGATGGTCTTGATGGTCAGGTAATCCACGATTTTTCCTCTGCAAACAAAATGAACAGGATGGCCAGGATCGGCAGGTTCTTCAGCAATGGGCCGAAGGGATGCCACAGGTATTCCGGCAGGCAGAGCGCGATCGCTGCGCTGTAGCCGAGTACCAGCGCGCCTTGCGCCAGCCAGAGCGCGCGGCGCGGGCGCACGATGCTGGCGATGCCGAAGGCCGCGTCCAACGCCGCCGCACCGTACAGCGCCAGCGTCGCCGGCAAGCCATCCAGGCCGACGCGGGCCAGCATGGCCAGGCTGTCGGCAGGCGGATGGATGAAGGCGCTCACGACGGCCGTCGCCAGCCAGACGATGGCCAGGGTCCAGCGCAGCAAGCTGCCACGCCAGCTTGCCAGCGCACGCAGGCGAAACAGCTCGCGGCTGGCGGGCGCGATGAATGCCTCGATGGCGCGCGGCGGACGGCCAAGCAATTCACGCATTGCAGCCGCGCTGGCTGCGTCGCCTTGCGCCAGGGCGCTTCCAGCGCGCAGCATGCGCCAGGTGTCCGGCGTCAGGAGTGCACCGGCGAGTTTGCCGGCCCAGGCCGCGCAAGCCATGGCCGGCGCGGGGATATGCAGTATCGGCGCTGGCGGGAAGCCCATGGCCGCGCGGTAGGCGGCCAGCATGCCGGCATAGCTGACGGCACTGCTGCCTGCGATATCGAGCACGCGATGGGCCGGAGTCGCTGGCGCGAGCGCCGCCGCCACGGCGTCGGCCAGGTCCTCGACATGAACAGGCTGGAAGCGCGCGTTGCCCAGTGCCGGTGCGGGGAGCAGGGGCTTGCTGGCAAGTTTGCAGAACAGCGCAGCCGATGCCCCGCCGGCGCCGAACACCAGCGCGGGCCGCAGGATGATCCATTCAACCGGCAACGCCATCAGCGCCTGGTCCGCTGCGCGCTTGCTGGCGAAGTAGGCGCAGTCGCCATGCGCCGCGCCATGTGCCGAGATTTGCACCACCCGGCGCACGCCGGCTTCGGAGCATGCCGCGAACAGCGCCGCCGGCGCGCGGGCATGCAGCGCGTCGAAGCTTGCCGCGCCGTCCTCGCGGATGATGCCGACCGTGTTCACCACCGCATCCACCCCGCGCAGCCGCGCCAGCCAGTCGCATGGCTGCAGGCCGGCATGGTAGTCGATCGCCACGTCGCCGGCCCGCTCGGGGCGGCGCACGCCGCGCACGACTTCATGCCCGACCTCAGCCAGCCGCGTGCAGACGGCACGGCCGATGAAGCCTGCTGCCCCGCACACCAGGACTTTCATTTGCCGGCCTTGGGGATCGATCTTGCGATGCTCCAGCCCATCACAGCCACGCCCACCACGATGCCTGCCGTGGTCATGATCAGCGTGGTCCGCAACACGCCGGCCGCGTCCGCATCGCGCGCAGCGCTGTGGCCGAACCACAAGGCCAGCAGCACCGGAAAAGCGGTCATCAGCACGGTGCTGACGCGCACCCAGAAATCGGAACGTTCGGCCGTTCCGCACAGGTCTGCCAGCAGGCGCCCCAGCACATCGCGCAAATACAGGCTCACTGCCAGGCCGGCCAACAGCGGCACCAGGATTTCATATGCGATCAACATGTTTACATATCCTTTTAGACAGTAATTTCTGTAAAAACAGAAATCAAAACTTCAAAAAAACGGGCATTGCTGCCCGCCTGGTGTGACCCGGTCACTGCTTGCCGCGAATGGCCCGGCTGATTTTGGCGCTGACGCCCAAGGTCTTCATCAACGTTTCCGGTTTGTAGCGTAGAAGTTCATCCGACAGCGTGGCCATGATCTCGATGAACTTCAGCGTTTCTTCAATCCGTTCACGGGTGCCTTCGTCTTCGTCCGCCATTCCGGGATTTTCCAGGCATTCGGTCAGCGCGGCAGCGGTAGGGTCGATCTCGCGCTGGCGGCGGCCGGCCACGATCAGCTTGAACAACTCCCACACATCGGTCGAGGTTTCGAAATGGTCGCGGCGGTCCCCCTTCAGGTGCACCACCTTCACCAGGTTCCAGGACTGCAGCTCTTTCAGGCTGTTGCTGACATTGGAACGCGCCACACCCAGCGTTTGCTGGATTTCTTCGGCGTCCATCGGGCGCGCGGCCAGGTACAGCAGGGCGTGGATTTGCGCCACGGTGCGGTTGACGCCCCAGCGCGAGCCCATCTCGCCCCAGTGCAGTACAAATCGTTCGGCTATCGGTTTCAGTTCCATGCCAGCCATTCTATGCTTACACAAATTTCTGTCAAGACAGAAATAAAAAATTTGCCTCGATGGCCATTCGCGCCCACAATGCATAGCAAATAAATAAGGGGGACGAATGCAAAAAACTGCGCGCCTGACCAGCATCGACATGCTGCGCGGCCTGGTGATTGTGTTGATGGCGTTGGACCATACCCGCGACTTCTTCGGCGCCGCGCTGTTCGACCCGGAGGACCTGGCCAAGACCACGCCGCTGTGGTTTGCCACGCGCTGGATCACGCACCTGTGCGCATCCACCTTCGTGCTGCTGGCCGGCACGTCGGCCTTCCTGCGCGGGACCAGGAGCGGCATTCCCGCGCTGTCGCGCTACCTGCTGACGCGCGGCTTGCTGCTGCTGGTGCTTGAAGCGACCTGGATCAGTTTCAGCTGGCAGTTCGGCTATAACGTCACCATCCTGCAGGTGCTGTGGGCGCTGGGGATGGGGATGATCTTCCTGGCCGGGCTGGCGTGGCTGCCTTTGCCTGCCATCGCTGTGATTGCGGCGCTGCTGATCCTGCCGCACAACCTGCTCGATGCGATCCAGTCCAACCATCCCCTGTGGCTGGCCTGGCACCAGCGCGGCTTCTGGCCGGTGGCCGGCAATTACGGCGTGTATCTTGCCTATCCATTGATGCCATGGCTTGGCCTGATCGCGGCAGGCTACGCCCTGGGGCCCGTGTTCCAGTGGGAGGCGGCGCGCCGGCAGCGCTTCCTGGTGGTCGCCGGCGGCGTATTGCTGCTGGTTTTCGTCGTCCTGCGCAGCGGGAATTTCTATGGCGATCCCGATCCCTGGTCGCCACAAGGGCGCGGCTTGGTGTGGGACTTTATTTCCTTCATTCGCGTGCACAAGTATCCGCCGTCACTGCTTTACCTGTGCGTGACGGTCGGCATTGCACTGCCTGTGCTGGCATGGTTCGAGCGCCTGCGTCCGGTGCCGTTGCTGATGCTGTTCGGCGCTACGCCGATGTTCTTCTACGTGATCCACATCGCCATGATTCACTTCCTTTCCGGGCCCTACTTCCTGCTGCGCTATGGCGCAACGCCACAAGGCGGGCCGGCGGGCTTCACCCTGCCGAAAGGCTACGAGCCTTCATTGGCCGTGGTCTACGCCGCATGGCTGGCGGTGATTGCGATCATGTACGGCCTGACCAGGCTATGGCTGCGGCGCAAGACGCTGTGCGCTATGCCGGCAGCAGCCGGCCAGTGAGGCGTTTGTAGACGTCGCGGGCGCGTTGTTCGATGGACGCGTCGAAGCCGGATTGGGCCAGCAAGGTCAGGCCGTTGGTTTCGGCCAGCACGCCGGGGGTCAGCACCAGGCGGCCGGCGCGCTTTTGCACCAGCAGCGGCATGCAGCATTGCTCCAGCAACTGCGCTAGCACCACGTTGTGCGAGGACACCAGTACGGTGCCGCGACCGGCCAGTTGCTCCAGCACCGCGGCGGCAGCCGATACCGATTCCAGGTGGTTCGTGCCGCGGAAGATTTCGTCGATGATGAAGACAGCGCGTTGCGGCGCCTTGGACAGCGCCAGCAATTCATGCGCGCGGCGCAGTTCCGACTGGTAGAGGCTTTCGCCGCCATCCAGCGCATCGTCGTTCTGCATGCTGGCATACACCGGCAGGTTCGGCACGCGCGCCGCATCCGCGTAGCAGAATCCGAAAGCGCGCGCTGCCAGCAGGTTAAGGCCGACCGTGCGCAGCAAGGTACTCTTGCCGACGCCGTTCTGGCCGCTGATGAAGGCACTTTTGCCATCCAGCGTCAGGTCCAGCGACTGCGCACCGGGCAACAGCGGATGGTGCACCGCCTGCAGGTGAGCCTCCTGCTCCCACCCCTCCTCTGCCCAGCACCACTGCGTTTGCGCGGACAAATGGCGCGCCAGCGCGAGATCGGCATCCAGGCCGGCCACCAGTTCGTAACTCTCGCGCAGGAAGGCCGCGTGCTCGCGCACCAGGCGGCGCGTGGCGAAATAATGCTTCAGGTTGGCCAGCATGACCCAGTCGGCATAGTCGGCTACGCCTGGCGCGGTGGAGAAGGCATTGCGCGCGAGCTTGCCGCGCAGTTGCGCGGCCTGCACGGCGCCGGGAGCATCGGGCCGCTGGCTATGCGCGTAGAGCTGCAGTTGCAGCGCTTCCGCAACGGCCGACCATTGCTGGACACGTGAGTGGAAGGCGACCTGGATCGCCATCAGCACCAGCGACAGCGCGACGGCGGGAAGCAGCGCGCCCAACCAGAAGAAGCTGGCCGCGGCACAGGCCAGGAAGGCCACAGGCAGCAGCCAAAGCCAGCCCGACCAGCCTGGCGCGGGCGGCAATGGCGACCCGGCCCGCGACGCGGCAGGCGGCGCGTGGGCATCCTGCGCGGGCACGAACAGCGACTCGGTCACTTCCGCGCCGGCCTGGCGCAACGGCGCGAGCTGCGCGGCGAGACGGTCGCGCGCGGCGCTGTCCGCCAGCAGCGAGCGGACACTTTCGGACGCCATGGACGCGCTACCGCGCCGCAAGCGCCGGTACAGCATCTGGCGGCCGAACATGCTGGCGCCCTCCGCGACTGCCAGGAGATATGGCGCCAGCAGCAAATCCTGCCAGGTCTGTGCGTCCACCGCGCCGTTGCCGCAGGCACCGCCCAATTCGTCGTAGCGCGCCACGGCGCTGTCGGGGAACGGATACTCCACAGAACCACTCCTTGCCATAAAGTTAAGCCGATAAGTATAGCCGCTTATTAAAAAATCAAGTAGTCCGGCTGCTGGACGGCGCGGACAGCCGGACACGGTGGACGCTCGCGGACGGCGGCCACGGCCAAGCGGACATCATATAAATCAATCACTTAATAGCTGGCACACTTCATGCAATAGCAAGATTGACCAAACCACCAAACGCCAGGAAAAGAACATGATTCGCGACACCTCACACCAGGACCAAGTGATCGCCGCCCCCACCAGCCGCTTCCCGCGCCGCCAGGTGCTGCTGCTGGTGGCCGGGGTCGCGCTGGCCGCCGCCGGCTACGGCCTGCTGAAAAACTGGAGCGGCAGCGAGCAATCGGTCAGCGCCTCCCGCCTGCGCATCGGCGAAGTCACGCGCGGCACCCTGATCCGCGACGCCGCCGTCAACGGCCGCATCGTGGCCGCCGTCAGCCCGACGCTGTATTCGACCTCCACCTCCACGGTCGAACTGAAAGTGCATGCCGGCGACACCGTCAAGAAAGGCCAGGTGTTGGCCGTGCTGGAATCGCCCGACCTGACCGACGAACTGAAAAAGGAACAGGCCCTGTTCAGCGAGCTGCAGGCGGAAGTCTCGCGCCAGCAGATCCTGGCCCGCAAGCAGAAGCTGGCCGCGCAGCGCGAAGCCGACACCGCCGAAATCGAGCGCGTGTCCGCCATGCGCACCTTGCAACGCTACGAAAGCGTGTCGACCGATGGCATCATCGCCAAGATCGACATGCAGAAGGCCAAGGACGCCGTGGCCGCAGCCGACATCCGCGCCAGGCACACCAAGCAGGCGGCCGAACTGGAAAGCGACAACGTGTCGCTCGAACTGAAAACCAAGACCGCCCAGATGGAGCGCCAGAAGCTGTCGCTGGCCAACGCCCAGCGCCGCGTCGACGAACTGACCGTGCGCGCGCCGGTGGATGGCTTCATCGGCACGCTGTCGGTGGCCAACCGCAGCGTGGTGCAGGCCAACTCTCCGCTCATGACGCTGGTCGACCTGTCGCAGCTCGAAGTCGAACTGGAAGTGCCGGAATCCTACGTCAACGACCTTGGATTGGGCATGACCGCCGAGATCGAAGTGGCCGGCGTGAAGTCCAGGGGCAAGCTGTCGGCGCTGTCGCCGGAAGTGGTGAAGAGCCAGGTGCTGGCGCGCGTGCGCTTCGACAAGCAGCCGGAAGGCCTGCGCCAGAGCCAGCGTGTCTCGGCGCGCCTGCTGATCGACGAAAAGCCGAACGTGCTGATGGTGCAGCGCGGACCCTTCGTCGAATCTGAAGGCGGCCGCTATGTCTACCTGCTGCAGGACGGCATCGCCGTGCGCACCCCGGTGCAGCTTGGCGCCACCAGTGTGGCGGCCGTGGAAATCGTCAACGGATTGAAACCGGGCGACAAGATCGTGATCGCCGGTACCGAAACCTTCGAGAACGCCAAGCGCGTCTCGATCAATAAATAACCCCTACGGAGATTGAACATGCTACGCATGAATAACCTGAGCAAAGTCTATCGCACCCACATGATCGAAACCCACGCGCTGCGCGGCTTCGAGATCGACGTCAAACCGGGCGAGTTCGTCACCGTCACCGGTCCTTCCGGTTCGGGCAAAACCAGCTTCCTGAACATCGCCGGCCTGCTGGAAGACTTCACCAGCGGCGACTACGTGCTGGACGGCATCAACGTCAAGGGCATGGACGACAACGCCCGCTCGCGCCTGCGCAACGAGAAACTGGGCTTCATCTTCCAGGGCTTCAACCTGATTCCGGACCTGAGCCTGTTCGACAACGTCGACGTGCCGCTGCGCTACCGCGGCTTCAACGCCGCCGAACGCAAGGAGCGCATCGAAGACGCGCTGGCCAAGGTCGGCCTGGCGTCGCGCATGCGCCACTACCCGGCCGAGCTGTCGGGCGGCCAGCAGCAGCGCGTGGCCATCGCGCGCGCCCTGGCCGGTTCGCCCAAGCTGCTGCTGGCCGACGAACCGACCGGCAACCTGGACACCCAGATGGCGCGCGGCGTGATGGAACTGCTGGAGGAAATCAACGCCGAAGGCACCACCATCCTGATGGTGACCCACGATCCGGAACTGGCCCAGCGCACCCAGCGCAATGTCCACATCATCGACGGCCAGGTATCCGACCTGGTACGCAAGTCGCCGTCGCTGGTGGTTGCCAAGGAGGCCTGAGATGATCCAGTACTATTTCCTGCTGGGCGTGCGCAGCCTGCGCCGCAACCCGGTGCTGACCGCCCTGATGGTGCTGATCCTGGCCGTCGGCGTGGCCGCCAGCGTATCGACCCTGACCATCCTGCACGTGATGTCGGGCGACCCGATCCCGCACAAGAGCGAGCGCCTGATCGTGCCGCTGGTCGACAACGGGCCGCTCAAAGGCTACACCCCGGGCGAGCGCGAAGGCGACGAGATGTCCTACCGCGACGCCGTCAACCTGCTCGCTTCCGGCCAGGGCGACCGCCGCACCGCCGTGCGCGGCGTGGACGGCACCATCGAACCGGCGCGCAAGGACCTGCCCGTCTTCACCGCTGAAGGCCTGTCGCCGACGCGCGACTTCTTCGCCATGTTCGAAGTGCCCTTCGTGCAAGGCGGCCCGTGGAGCGAAGCGGACGACAAGTCCGGCGCCGACGTGATGGTCCTGAGCGGCAAGCTGGCCGAGCGCCTGTTCGGCAACGCCAACCCGGTTGGCCAGCGGGTGCGCTTCCGCGGTTTCGACTACGCGGTGGTCGGCGTGTACGGCAACTGGAAACCGGTACCGCGCTACCACCGCATCATCGGCGGCCCCGGCGCGTTCGGCGACGAGGACGAACTCTACATCCCGTTCCACAACGCGATCCGCCACGAAATGGGCCAGAACGGCAATATGAACTGCAGCAGCGACCGCGGCCCCGGCTACCAGGCCCTGCTCGATTCGGAATGCATCTGGATCCAGTTCTGGTTCGAGCTGCATTCGGCGTCCGACCGCCCGCAACTGCAGGCCTGGCTGGACGCCTACGCCGCCGAGCAACGCAAGCTGGGACGCCTCCAGCGTAACGCGCCTAACAAGCTGTTCAACGTGATGGAATGGCTGGAAGAGCAGAAAGTGGTGGGCAAGGACAGCCGCCTGTCGGCCATGCTGGCCTTCGGCTTCCTGCTGCTTTGCCTGGTCAACACCGTCGGCCTGCTGCTGGCCAAGTTCTCGGTGCGCGCACCGGAAGTCGGCGTGCGCCGCGCCCTGGGCGCCTCGCGCAAGGAAATCTTCACCCAGTTCCTGATCGAGAGCGCCGTGGTCGGCCTGGCCGGCGGCATCCTGGGCCTGCTGCTGGCACTGGGCGCGCTGGCCCTGATCGGCAGCATCTCCGAACAGATCGCCGTCACTACCCATATGGACTGGATGATGCTGCTGGTGACCTTCGTCATGTCGGTCAGCGCCGCCATGCTGGCCGGATTGCTGCCGACCTGGCGCGCCTGCCAGGTCACCCCGGCCCTGCAACTGAAATCGCAGTGAGGATAACCATGGAAATCAAACCAATCTTTTCCGCGCTGATGCGCTCCAAGACCGGCCCGATCCTGGTGGCCGTGCAAGTGGCGCTCAGCCTCGCCATCCTGGCCAACGCCCTGCACATCGTCAGCGTGCGCCAGGCCGTTGCCGCGCGCCCTACCGGCATCGCCAATGAGGAAGAAGTATTCAACCTGCGCGTGAAACCGCTCAATCCGGGCGGCCATGAACAGCAGCTGGCGAACCAGAAAGCGCAAGCGGCCGCCTTGCGCGCGATTCCCGGCATCGTTTCGGTGGCAGACACCAACCAGATCACGCTGTCCAGGTCCGGCAACTATAGCAGCGTGGCCGCCAGCCGCGAGCAGGAGCGCACCAACGCCAGCCCGTCGATGTACCTCACGCCGGACTCGCTGGTCAAGACCTGGGGCCTGAAGATCGTCGACGGCCGCGATTTCACGCCGCAGGACGCGCCGGAAATCGACCAGAACACCAGCAAGGCCTTTCCTACCGTGGCCCTGATCACCAAGGCCACCGGCCAGAAAGTATGGCCGGACGCGCCCAGCTTTGTCGGCAAGAAGATGTACTACGGCACCGGCGTCGAGGCGCGTGAAGTGACCGTGGTGGGCGTGATCGAGACGCTGCAAACCCCGAGCGCCGCCATGGGCCTGGATGGTGAAATGTCGACCATGGTGCCGGCCCGCATCACGGGCAGCTCGCGCTCCCTGTACACCCTGCGCGCCGAACCCGGCCAGCGCGACCGCGCCATCAAGGATGCCGAGGAAGCGATCCGCAAGCTGCACCACGGCCAGGTAGTGGTGCGCGGCACCACCCAGTCCGAAGAACGCGTCAAGCGCTACCGGGCCGACAACGCGCTGTGCTGGATGCTGATTGCCGTCAGCGTGCTGCTGATGATGGTGACTGCCAGCGGCATCGTCGGCATGGCCAGCCTGTGGGTCACCCAGCGCCGCAAGCAGATCGGCGTGCGGCGGGCACTGGGCGCGCGCAAGATCGACATCCTGCGCTACTTCGTGACCGAGAACCTGATGATCACCACCACCGGCATCGTCGGCGGCATGCTGGGAGCGCTGGCCCTGAACCAGCTGCTGGTATCGAAGCTGGAACTGGCGCGCTTGCCGGCCGAGTACATGCTGGTGGGCGCCGCCGCATCCTGGGCGCTGGGCATCGCCGCCGTGTACGGCCCCGCATGGCGCGCCGCCTCCATCTCGCCGGCGATGGCGACCCGCTCGGCCTGAATCGGTACACCCGGGTCCGACCCGGTCGGGTCGGACCCGGGTTTACCGGTTTTCATGTATCCTGCCAAAATGCCAACCGTACTGATCATCGACGACAACGCCGCAGTCGCAGTCGCCCTCGAAGTCCTGTTCTCCCTGCACGACATCGAAGCGCTGCACGCCGCCTCCCCGCAAGAAGGCCTCGCCCTGCTCGACCAGCGCAGCGCCAGCATCGACCTGGTGGTGCAGGACATGAACTTCAGCGCCGACACCACCTCCGGCGAAGAAGGCGTGGAACTGTTCCGCGCCATCCGCCGGCGCCACCCCGACCTGCCGGTGATCCTGCTGACCGCCTGGACCCACCTCGACGCTGCCGTCGACCTGATCAAGGCCGGCGCCGCCGACTACCTGTCCAAGCCCTGGGACGACAAGCGCCTGGTGGCCACCGTGCGCAACCTGCTGGAACTGGGCCAGGCCAACCGCGCCCTCAACCAACACCGCAGCGACGAACTGCGCCAGCGCCGCGCGCTGGAACGCTACAACCTGCGCAATATGGTGTGGCACGACCCCGCCACCGAACGCGTGATCGCGCTGGCCTGCCAGGTCGCCCGCGCCGACGTGCCGGTGCTGATCACCGGCCCCAACGGCACCGGCAAGGAACGCATCGCCGACATCATCCAGGCCAACTCCTCGGTGCGCGACGGACCCTTCGTGGTGCTGAATTGCGGCGCCCTGCCGGCCGAACTGATCGAAGCCGAATTGTTCGGCGCCGACGCCGGCGCCTACACCGGCGCCGCCAAAGCGCGCGAAGGCAAATTCGAAGCCGCCGACGGCGGCACCCTGTTCCTCGACGAAATCGGCAACCTGCCGCTGGCCGGCCAGATGAAGCTGCTGCGCGTGCTGGAAACCGGCCGCTTCGAGCGGCTCGGTTCCAACCGCGAACGCCAGGTGCAGGTGCGCGTGGTCAGCGCCACCAATGCCAACCTGCCCGCCATGATCCGCGCCGGCACCTTCCGCGAAGACCTGTACTACCGCCTCAACGTGATCGAGCTGCGCCTGCCGCCGCTGGCCGAACGCCCGGCCGACATCCTGCCGCTGGCGCGCCACTTCCTGGGCCAGGAGCGCCAGCTGCGCGCCGACGCCGAAGCCGCCCTGCTGGCCCACGGCTGGCCCGGCAACGTACGCGAGCTGAAGAACGTGATGGCGCGCGCCAGCCTGCTGGCGCACGGCGACACCATCACCGTGCCCGACCTCGGCCTGCCCGCCGCCAGCGCCATCAACGGCCACGCCAGCGCCGCTGCCGGCCCCGACCAGGAACCCGACCGCGACGCCATCGTCACCGCCCTGCAGCGCGCCAGCGGCGTGGTCGCCCAGGCCGCCGCCGAGCTCGGCCTGTCGCGCCAAGCCCTCTACCGCCGCATGGAACGCCTCGGCATCGCCCGCCCCTGATGCCGGCGCCGCGCGTCACAGCCCAGTCCGTGTCCCACCGTGGGGTCACACCCGTTTCGGGACACGGCCTCGTCCGCAATCCTGCTGGGCCCGTGTCCCATTTCGGGTGTGACCCCATGGTGGGACACGAACCCAACCATAGAAGACCATGCGACTCTCCCTTCTGACACTGTGGTCGGCCCTGGTGGGCACGCTGACGGCGACCGGCATCCTGATCGCGCTCGGGCTGGACCAGCTGTTGCCGCAGCATCCGACCATCGTGGTCGGCATTTCCCTGCTCTGCCTGGTGCCGCTGGCGGTGATCACCATCCGCGCCCAGTTGCAGCGCCAGCTTTCGCTGTACCGCGCGCTGACCGGCACCGTCACCAGCTACCGCGACGGCGACTTTTCCTTCAGCCTGCACTGGCCGCGCAACGATGAATTGAGCGACCTGGTGGCCGCCCACAATGAACTGGGCCAGGTGCTGCGCGAACAGCGCCTCGGCCTGGTGCAGCGCGAGCTGTTGCTCGACACCATGGTCCAGCACACCCCGGTCGCCATGCTGCTGGTGACCGACAACGACGCCATCGTCTTCGGCAACCTGGCCGCACGCCAGTTGGTCAACCAGGGCCGCAAGCTGGAGGGCCTGCACCTGCCCAGCTTGCTGGCCGGCGTGCAGCCCGCCCTGCGCGATGCCGTTGCCCGCGGCGGCGACGGGCTGTTCACCATCGGCGACAGCGAAGAGGAGGAAGTGTTCCACCTGGCGCGCCGCAGCTTCAGCCTGAATGGCCGCCCGCACGAACTGCTGCTGCTGCGCCAGTTGACGCAGGAGCTGCGCCGCCAGGAAGTGCAGACCTGGAAGAAAGTGATCCGGGTGATCAGCCATGAATTGAACAACTCCCTGGCGCCATTGACTTCGCTGGCCCATTCCGGCGCCGAACTGGTGCGCCGCGGCCAGACCGAACGCTTGCCGCAGATCCTGGCCACCATCGAGGAACGCACGCGCCACCTGGAAAGCTTCATCCTCGGCTACGCCCGCTTCGCCAAGCTGCCCTCGCCGCGGCTCGACCCGCAGAACTGGGGCGCCTTCCTGGCCGCCCTGTCGGACCAGGTGCAGTTCAAGCTGCAGGGCGAAGTGCCGGCCGAACCGCATGCCTTCGATGCCGCGCAGATGGAACAGGCCCTGCTCAACCTGCTGAAGAACGCCCACGAATCCGGCTCGCCGCCGGAGGAAGTCGGCCTGGAGCTGCGTCGCCAGCAAGGCATGCTGCGCATCGAGGTACAGGACCGCGGCCCCGGCATGAGCGAAGCGGTGCTGGCCAACGCCCTGGTGCCGTTCTACTCCACCAAGCGCAGCGGCACCGGCCTCGGCCTGGCGCTGGCGCGCGAAATCGCCGAAGCCCACGGCGGCCGCATCGCACTGGCCAACCGTGAAGGCGGTGGACTTGCGGTGGCCATCATCTTGCCTCTTTGATCCAGATCAAACAGTAGCTCAATTGTGCGGCATACCTTGGAATGTGCAGGCGTCTCGCCTGCGCTTTGAGGAGAACACCATGAAGACAGCCATGGGTTTGCTGCTTGCCATTGCCGCCACCGCAGTGCAGGCTGACAACTTAGTCGTCAATGTCAACCTCGGCGGCAGCGCCTCCGAACAATCCGCCGCTTTCGGCGTGACCCACCTGGAGAAAGGGGCCTTTTCCGACACCTTCAATTTCTCGCCCAGCGCCGGCACCTATGCCGTCGATGCCAGCCTGGTGACCCTGGGCTTCAGCCCGCGCACCGACGTTACCTTCACCGCTGCCTACGTCAATGGCCATGAGCTGACATTGAGCGGCCCGGGCCTGTTCGAATACGGTTTCCTGCTGCCGGCGGTGATCACGGGGCCGCTGGCATTGACGGTCTTCGGCTACGTGGATTTCGAAGACACCAGCCTGACGCCCGCCTCGGCCAGCTACGCCGGCACGCTGAACATCAGCGCGGTGCCGGAGCCGGGTGGCTATGCCCTGTTGTTGGCGGGACTAGGCGTGGTCGCTGCGGCGGGGCTCAAGCGCCGCCGCCAGGGGGCCTGAGTGGCGGGCTGGTAAACTGCCGCTCATGACTTCCCGCAGATTTGACCAGCCCGGCTTCCCTCCCGCCACCATCACCGAGTTTGAAGGTGTCCGTTCACTGCACCTGGGGACCTCCTGGGTGCAGGGCGCCATGCGCCTGTCCAAGCCCGACATGATCGAGCTTGAATACGTGCGCATGATGATGATCTGGACGCTGTTCCTTCCCTCGCCGCGCCACATCGTCCAGCTCGGCCTGGGCAGCGCGGCCCTGACCAAGTTCAGCTATCGCCAGTTCCCCAAGGCGCGCGTGACCGCCATCGAGCTCAATCCGAACGTGATTGCGATGTGCGAAGAGAAGTTCGCCCTGCCGCCGAACGACGAGCGGCTGCAAGTGCGCCAGATGAATGCAATGGATTTCGTGCGCGACCCGCGCAACCACGGCACGGTGGACGTGCTGCAGGTTGACCTGTACGACGAGGAAGCGCGCGGCCCGGTGCTCGACACGCCGGAGTTCTACCAGGCCTGCCACGACTGCCTGGGGCCGGACGGCATCATGACCACCAATGTGTTCGGCGACTTCGACAATTACGGCAAGAACCTGCAGCACATGGAACTGGTGTTTGACGCCGTGGTGTGGCTGCCCGAAGTGCACGACGCCAACATCGTGGTGATCGCCTTCAAGCACTCGCCGTCGATCGATTTCCCGGTCCTGTACGAGCGCGCCAGCCAAATCAGGAAATCGTTTAACCTGAACGCACGCCCATGGGTGGATGGCCTGCGCGACTGGATGGCCAACGCGTAGTATAGCTACATTCGCTCCCGCTTTTCGTTTAAATAGTTGAAGATTATCAAGTAGTTACTAAAAATTGCTGGCGGCGCGCAACAGTCGTTACGGCGGGATTGCCCGGCTTCTTGCAGTAGTTTATATTGCGGGGCCTGTCGTTTCAGGCAAGAAACAATATTGTCAGAAAGACCAAGAGTTACGCAATGTCCGACGCATTCCTAAAGCAGCGAGAAGAATTCAGCGACTACTCGATGAGCCGCATTGGCGTATCGCGTGACATGTTCGATGCATTCAACCGCATCCTGGCCCCGCATGTGGTCGAGGTACATTTCCGCAAGGGCGACTACCTGCAGCGCGCCGGCGTGCCGGCCAGCGTGGCGTACTGGCTGTACCGCGGCGTGGCGCGGCGCGGCATGATCACCAAGGACGGCAGCGACGTGACGATGGCGTTTTCGTCGGAAGGGGACTCCTGCGGTTCGCACCATGACCTGCTGGCGGCCCAGGATGGCCAGCCGGCGCAGGAATTCATCATTGCGGAAACGCCGGTGACGGCGATCCGCGTGGAGTGGGCCACCCTGGCCCGCCTGCGCGAGGAACATGGCCTCATGCGCGAGTACTACCTGAAGGTTTCCGAGCACTCGATCCGGCGCTATTCCCAAAGCTGCCTGGTGCGCAGCATGACGTCGGCCAACTGCCGGCTGGCGGCATTCCGCGAACAATACCCGGGACTGGAGCAGCGCATCTCGCAGAAATCGCTGGCCTCCTTCCTGGGCATTACGCCGCAATACATGTCCACGCTGCTGCGCCAGGAGCAGGAGCGTGCGGACGGCTAGGCCTTACGCCGCTTCCTGTTCGCGGCGCATGAGCTGCGACAGGTAGGCTGGGGTAATCTGCAGGTAGGACGCCAGCACCTTCTGCGAAATCCTGCGTTCCAGGTTCGGATACTCTTCCCTGAAATTGGCCAGGCGCTCTTCGGCGCTTGAGGCGGTGTGGGTGATGAAGCGGCGCGCCTGGCTGCACACCGCGTATTCCAGCATGCGCGTCACATAGGCGGTCAACGCCGGGTGCCGGCCGCGGGCCACGCTCATCTGCTCCCAGTCGAAACGGAAGCCCTGCACCGAGGTCTCCGCCACGATGAAGGAGCGCGCCGGCAGCTCGCCGCGGAACTCCAGCAAGTCTTCGTAGGCGTTGGCGATATGGCCCTCGGTCGCGAAGCGCATGGTGACTTCGTTGCCGCCCTGGCTGACGTAACCGACCCGGGCCACGCCACCGGTGAGCCAGAACACGTCGCGCGCGGACTGTCCCACATGTTGCAGCAGCTCGCCGCGGCGCACCGCGAACGGCACGGCCAAGGGTGCGATGCACTGGCTGGTTTCGTCAAAAAGTTGTTCGTCGACGGCGTAGCGCGCCATCATGTCGGCCTTGAAATTCTGCCGCAGCTTCAGGAAATGTTGATTCATTGCGCCCCAGTATTCATCTTTGTTTTTGACTACATCTGGTCAGGCCAGATTTACTTCATTCTAAAAACAAGCGGCGCAGGATTCCGATCAACTATTTGAACTTTCGGTAAAAATTTTCATAGGCTGTTAAATGAATGACACCGGCCAGGCGCTTCACCAGCCCATCCACCTGGCCAGGGGCCACCTGGCCGTAGCCAAGGGCCAGTCCTTGCCAGTTGCATTGCCCGGCGACGGCATGCACGCTGAGGGCGTTGGCGATCATGCCTTCCTGCTCGAGGGCGCGGCGGCTGATCGCCACGTCGGACAGGCGCGGGTCTTCCCAGCGCAGCGCGAGATGCATGCCGGCCGACGCGCCCTGCACGCTGGCGATGCTGCCAAGGTGCTGGTCCAGCGCCTGCACCAGGGCGTCGCGCCGTTCGCGATAGACGCGCCGCATGCGGCGCAGGTGCAGGGCAAACTGCCCGCTGCGCAGGAACTCGGCCAGCGCTAGCTGGTCGGCGGCGCGGCCGCGCGAGGCCGATTGCTGGCGCATGGTGGCCAGCGGCTGCACCAGCCATGGCGGCACCACCAGGTAGCCGATGCGCAGCCCGGGGAACATGGTCTTGCTGAACGTGCCGCAGTACAGCACGGGGGCGTCCGGCTGCAGGCCTTGCATCGATGCCAGCGGCGGGCCGTCGTGGCGGAATTCGCTGTCGTAGTCGTCTTCGATGATCAGGGCGCCGCAGGAGCGCGCGCCATCGATCAGGGCCATGCGGCGCGCCAGCGACAATACGGTGCCGGTCGGGTACTGGTGCGAGGGCGTGGTGTAGATCAGGCGCGGCGGGCGCTCCTTCCAGTCCTCGCTGCGCGGCGCAATGCCTTCATGGTCGACGTCGATCGGCTCCAGCTTCAGGCTGGCTGCGCGGAAGGCCGCCATGGCGCCGCCGTAGCCGGGATTTTCCATCCACAGCGTTTCGCCAGCGTCGGCGCAGGCGCGGCCGCACAGGTCAAGGCTACTCTGGCTGCCGTCGGTGATGAACACTTGCGCCGCTTCGCACACCACGCCGCGCGAGGCGCGCAGGTAGTCGGCGATGGCTTCGCGCAGCAGCGGTTCGCCGCAGGGGTCGCCGTAATTCAGTTTTTCGGTGGGCAGCGAACGCCAGGCCCGTTCCAGCAAGCGCCGCCACAGGCCGATCGGGAAGCTGGGCAGGTCGGGCACACCCGGCACGAACGGCGTGCCGCTGGCGGCCGAAGCGGTGCTGTGGCGCAGGTTCTGCGCGCGTTGCGACAAGCCTTTGTGCGGCACTACCACGCTGGGCTCGCGCTGCCGCGCGGGCGCCACGGCAGCGACGATGGTGCCGCCGCGGTCCGTCGTCACATAGCCTTCGCTGGTGAGCTGCTCATAGGCGTACAGCACGGTGTTGCGCGCCACGCCCAGTTCCGACGCCAGGGCACGCGTGGCGACCAGGCGGGTGCCCGGCGCCAGCGTGCCGTCGCGGATGGCGGCGCGCAGGCATTCATGCAGCAGGCGCTGGCGCGGCCAGCCATGATCGCCGTGGCCGGCGGTGAAGTTCGAGATCAGCAGCGAGTAGTCCAAACGTGGCTCCATGGTTTTGCATTCCCCTGGACCTGTTGCAGGGGCCAGCAGGACATTATAGTCCGATGCCATGAATACAACACCTCCCCCATCCGACCGCACCCGCGTGCGACGTGGCGCCGCCAACGCCGCCTATGAACCTGAACTGGTGCGTGCCATCGTCGATGCCGCCTACATCTGCCATATCGCCTTCAGCGACGGGCAAGGCGTGCACTGCATCCCGACCGCCTGCTGGCGCGAAGGCGACCACCTGTACATCCACGGCTCCAATGGCAGCCGCATGCTGAAGCAGCTGATGGCGCAGGATGCCTGCGTCACCATCACCCACCTGGACGGCCTGGTGCTGGCGCGTTCGGCCTTCAACCATACGATGAACTATCGCTCGGTGATGATCTACGGCCGCTTCGAGGCGGTCGACGAAGTCGAGCAACGCCGCACGCTGGACACTTTCATGGACCACCTTGCCCCGGGGCGCCGCTTTGAAGTCCGCGGCGGCAACGACAAGGAACATGCCGCCACCACGGTACTGAGGATGTCGCTGGCAGAGGCGGCTTGCAAAGTGCGTAGCGGCGGTCCCGAAGACGACGAGGAAGACATGGGCATTGCTGCCTGGGTGGGCGAGCTGCCGTTCGTGCAGCTGCGCACTGCGCCGGTGACCGATCCAGCCTGCCAGGTTGCGGCGCCGGCCTATGTGCGCGAGTGGGTTAGCGAACCTTGAGCATCAACAGGCGCTGGTCGGGCGGCGGCCAGTCGAGCCGCATGCCGCGCAAGGTTTCCAGCAACAGGCGGGCCACCACTTCGTTGCGATAACGTTTGGAATTCGCGGGGACCACGTACCACGGCGCATGCCTGGCGTCGGTCTCCGTGATCGCATCTTCATAGGCCTTCTGGTAGTTCTTCCAGAGCTCGCGCTGCTTCAGGTCTTCCGGATCGAACTTCCAGTGCTTGTGCGGGTCATCCACCCGCTCTTGCAGGCGCTCTTTCTGCTCGTCCTTCGAAATGTGCAGGAACAGCTTGACGATGGCGGTGCCGCTTTCAGCCAGCAGGCGTTCAAAGTCGCGGATCTGCGCATAACGGCGCCGGCACTCCTGCGCCGTTATCGTGCCGAGCACGCGCGTGACCAGCACATCCTCATAATGACTGCGGTTGAAGACCGCGATCTCTCCGGCTTTCGGCACTTCGCGGTGGATGCGCCAGAGGAAATCGTGCCCCGCTTCGATCTCGGTCGGCGCCCGGAAGCCGACGGCACGCAAGCCCATGGGATTGATCTTGCTGAACAGGTGACGCACGGTGCCGTCCTTGCCGGAGGTGTCCGTCCCCTGCAGCACAACCAGCAGCTTGCGTTGGCGTTCGGCGTACAGCATCTCCTGCAGGTCGGAGATGTCGTCCAGCATCTTGTCCAGCAATGCCTTATCGGGCTTGCTGTCCGACGCGGCATCCTTATCGCGTAGCCGCAGGCCTGGCTTGGCCCGGAATTCGTCGATCGCTTTCATGCAAGGACATTAGCACAGCTTCCAGCTCAACGGCGCTCACGCCACCACAGAAGCAATACGCTGACGGCGAACGCCATGCCCAGCAACCAGCGTGGCACGGCGGTCGCCCACAGTTGCGGCGCGCCTGCGCGCGGCATGGCACGGACCGCTGGATCCGGGGCAGCGGCGGCAACCGGCTGCGCGCTGCGGCTCGCAAAGCGTGCCGTCGCGTCGTGCCGCAGCGCCGACTGCCACGCCGGCCAGTCTCTCCCGCCATACACGTAGGCCGCGTGTTCCGCGTCGCCACTGCGCGCGTGCAACCAGCCGGCGCTTCTCGGCCAGAGCGCCACGCACGCGGCATCCGCACGTTCACTGCGCGCCTGCCAATGCAGCTCCTGCTGGTTCACGGTGACGGAGCCGCCAGTGCGCACGCCTTGCGCACAAAGCTCAGTGCGCAGACCGGGCAATGGCATCGGGTCGACATCGAGCCAGCTCACCGTCTGCTCGCTGCCCAGCGCGGCCAGGTCAACTACTTGTTGCCACCATTGGCCGAGGGCCGCCGGTTCGCTGATAGCGTGCCTGTGCCAGTCACGCACGCCCAGCCACAGGATGCGGCCTTTCTGCCAGTCGCGCTGCCACAGCCAGGCCTTGCCGTCCTTGTCGCGGGCGATGGCCTGCCATGCGCCGCCGGCCGTTGGCATTTGCGCACCCGGTGCAAACGCCAGGGTGGCCCCTGCCAGGGCCAGGTGGCGCATGTCTTCCTGCTCGGTGGTCGCCGATTGCGGCGCCAGCCTCAGCCCGAGCTCACGCTGCCACAAGCCAGCATCGTCCGCGTTGCCGCCCAGGACCAGCAGCGGCATGCCTTGCGCGGCCTGGGCCATCGCGCCGCGCAGGCCGCCGCGTTCCAGCCAGGCCGCGTCGGCCACCAGCATGTTGGGATGGGTCAGCGGCGCCCGCGCCTGCTCGCTGCGGGTCAACGACTTGCCGAGCGTGGTTTGCCAATCGACGATGGCGTTGGAGTCTGTCAACAACTGGTTCAGCACGCGCGTATCGAACGATGGCGCACCGAAGCGACCCTGCACCTGCAAAGGCAAGGCATCCAGCACGCGCAACGGCACCGGGCCCTGGGCAATGGCCTGGCCGTCCTTGTCGAGCAGGCGTGCCTGGAGAACCATCGCTTCCGCCATCGGCGGCTGCCACTGCACGGTCAAGGTTTCGGTGGCGGCCGTTGCGCGCGACTCGGACAGCAGCTGGCCGTTTTCAGCCAGCAGTTGCAGGCGCCAGCCGGCTTGTGCGGCATCGCGCCGCACAGTCAGGACGAAACTGCGGCCGAGCGGCAGCGAGCGCGGAAAGTCCAGCCATAGCAGGCCGTCCCGGGCTGCCGTCCACTGGATCGGGCGCACCGGGATGTCGCGCCATTGCGCCTCATGCAGGCCCTGGCCCTGCACTTCCATCGCGGCGCCTCTTGGCTCCAACGGCAATTGCGCCAGCGCGACAGCCAGGCGATCGTCGGGCGCGGTTGGCGAGGTCCCTGCCGTCGCCAGCACTAGCGGCTGCGCGCCGCCAACCGGCGCAGCCGGCGCGGCGAGCAGGGTTGCCAGCGATGCGCCGGCCGCCAGAACCAGTGCCGCATCGGCCCAGCGCTTCTTGCGCACGTAGAGCAAGGCGCTCACCGTCCCTGCCAGCATTGCACCACCGTACAGGAGATTGATGTCCACGTTCACGGCGTGCCCTTCCCTTGCAATGCCTGGCCAAATTTCGTCCGGGCTTGCGGGCGTGCCTGCAGCAGCACTGCCGGCTGCTGTACCGTCGCGCGCAGCCAGGCGCGCAACTGGGCGCGGCAAGGCAGGCAGCCATCGGACACATCCTGCACCGCAGCCTGCGCGGAGAGGCGTTGTTCTTCATCTTTCAGGCGCGCAACGGCATCCCGGGCCGCCTTGCTCCACAAGGCAGGCAGCGCGCCATCGCCGCCAAGGGCTTGCACCAGGTCGCGCACGTCGGCTGGCACGAATTCGTTGGCCGTGCCTTGTGCGCGGCGGTAGCTGGCGGCGCCATTCATTTCGCCGCTCATGCGCTTCTCTTCCTTGATCGCCGGAGGCACGAAAGCCGTGCGGTGCAGGTAGACGCGTTCCGCCTGCTGCAGTTCCTTGATCGCGCCAAGCGCCTTGTACTCGGGCGGCAGTGCCGGCTTCGGCGCGATGGCACGCAGCTGCTTCTCCGCGTCCCACATCGCCCGCAAGGCGCGGCGCAGGACTTCCTTGGTGGCGGGATCGAAGATGGTGGCGTTGCCTTCCTGGTCGTGGGCATGGCCGAATTGGGCTGCGATATTGCCGGTGCCGAAGCCGCCGGCACCTTGCGTGCCGCCGCCGCCATGCTCGTGGCCATCGCCGTCGCCATGCTCCTCTTCGCCGAACAGGGAGGACTCTTCGCCAAGAAACTGGCCGTAGCGCAGGCGCAGCTTGGCCTGGTCGCCGGCGATCTTCTCGCTGCGGGAGCGCAGTTCTGCGGCGCTTATGCGCGGCGAGTCGGCGACCAATTGTTCGGTATCGATGATGATCTGGCGCTGGCTGCGCAGGTTTTCCGGCTTCACCATCGAAGGCAACGCGGTCGATTCAAGGGCTTCGCCTTGCTGGCCAGGCAGGCGCAGTGTATAGGTTGGCGATTGGGCGCTATGGGGGACCGGCGCGTTGTCGCTGGCGCGCACGAAGAAGTACAGCTCGTCGCCGGGCTCCATGCCGAGTTCTTTCAGCATCCATTGCTTGTTCCAACTGCGCCTGCGCGGGTCGCTCGACGCCGGAAGCGGCGTTTCCTTGTCGGTGAAGCGGATATTCTCGCCGCTGCCGCGCGCCAGGGTCATATGCAAGCTGGCCTTGACGACTGCGTAGTCGTCGCTGACGTTGACGCTGATCTGCGCGCTCTGTGCGTCGGGCTTCATGACGGTGATCGATTCGTTCGGCGCGGCGATGGCGACCAATGGCGCCTGGTCGGGGGTTACGCGGATGGTGTAGCGCTGGCTGGCACTGCGGCGGCTGCGCCAGAAGATGGAGTCGCTGGCGGTCCATTCCACACACTTGCCGGCTTCGGCTTGCAGGGTTTGCCCGTCGCCAAGCTCGATGGAGGCGTCGGCGTCGACAGCGCACCAGCGCACTTTGCTGTGCTGGGGGAGCTGCAGGTCGCGCGGGGCGCCTTCGCTGGGTTTTACGCCGGTGTATGGCGGTGGCTCGGCGTACACCTTGATCCCGGCGGCAGCGATCGCTGCCTGGGCAGCGGATCCCGTGCCGACTGGCGCCGCATGCTGCGCGCTATGCGCCGCCGCATAGGCCCATGCGGCGGCGGCGGCGGCTACCGCCAGTGCAAGCGGGATCGCGTTGAAGCGGACCTTGTTGTTTGCGATACTACCCAGGCGCTCATCGTTGAGGGCCTGGTCCATACGGGCGAGGAGGCGCTCGCGCTGGAGCTTGCCAAGAGGCGTTGCCGGAGCGGTGGCCAGCATCGCGCTACTGTCTTCCAACTCCGGAACTGCATCGTTCAACCAGGATGGCAGGTGGGCGTCGATCCGTTTGCGCCAGAGTGCGAAATCGATCGCGGCCCAGAGCATGACAGCAGCCGCCAGTGCCAGGGGGACGGTAAGCGTGATTGGCCTCGCGTTACCGAAGGCGCCCGCTAGGATCGTCGCGGCCAGTGCGGCTGCGGGCAGCAATGGCAGCAGCCAGCTCGCGATGCGGCGGCGGATCAGGATTTGCAGCATGCGTTGGCGCACGCTGGCCAAGTGGTCAGCGGCGGCGCGCATGGGCGAGCATCCTTTCAATGGCGAACAGCGCCAGCATGGCCAGCGCCAGCCACTCCGGCGACCTGGCGAGCGCGGTCGGCAACGGCTTTTTGCGCTCGGCCTTCAGCGTCTGCGCGAACATTGGGTAGGGCGCAGGAGGCGCGCTCGCTGCCTGCCAGCGCTCGTAGAGGGCGCGTGCGGCGTCGACGTCTTGCAACGGCCACTGCGGGGCGGTCCAGCTGAGGCCTTGCGGGGTTTGCGTTTGCCCATTGGTGCTGGCGGTGCGCCACCATAGGGGCGCTTTCCAGGAGGCTGGCGGCTCGGTGTCGGAGCGGTCCCAGACGATCAGCTCAGTCACCGCAGTTGGCGTATCGGAAAGGACATAGCGGGCTTCGCCGTCGGCTGCGGTGCTGAAGGCTGCGAACAGCGCTTGCCAGCGGGCTTGGCGCTCCGCTGGTGCCGAGACCACGATGTGACGCTCGCGCGGCGGCGTGGCCGCGGCGCCGGGAGGGGGGAGACGCAGGTCGACTGCGTGGGCCAGGCGCGGGGGGAGCGCGGGCATGGCGGCGCGAGGAGCGAGGATCAGGAAGCGGGCCTGCGGACGCCATTCGTGCTCGTTGCGGGCCAGCCAGTTCCACAGATCGGCGGGCAGCGGCTCGCGGGCAGCGGCACCCATGCCCGCTGCCTGTATCTGCTGCGCAGCCCACGGCGAAGATTCAAGCGTTTGGTCGACGAATACCGTATCGCCTTTCCACGGCATGGCAAGCACCGCCAGCCACGCGATCAATGCGACCAACAGCACCAGCCGGACCAGCAGGAGCAGCACGTCGGACCAGCGCAGTACGCGCTGCTGCTGCGGCACGGCGGCAGGCAGGAAGCGGGCAGTTGCGAGCAGGTCGGTGCGCGTGCGTTCACGCTTGCGCATATGCCACCACAGCGGCAGCAATAGTACCGGCATGGCAAGCCACCACAAAGGCTGCATGCTGGTCATGGCCTGCGCGCCTCCGGATTCCTCAGCCAGGTGCGCAGGACTTCGCCCAGCGGCTGCTCGATCCGCGCCTCGCACAGCGGCACGTCATGCCGCCGGCATGCGGCGCGCACCGCAGAGAAGTGCGATTCGAGCGCCGTGCGGTAACCGTCGCGGTCGGCGCGGGTAAAGCTGTGCAGGCGCACGCCCTGTTCCGGATCACGATATGCGTGGCCGGTGGCGAAGTCCGCTTCAACTTCAGCTTCGGTACGCAAGGCCAGCAAGCGCACGTCGTGCCGCATATGGCGCAATCGCACCAGCGCTTCGCCCAACGGAGAAGGCCAGTCCAGCGTATCGGTGGCGGCGAATACCATGCTTGGCGAGCGTGCGAAATGCAGGCCGGCGCGCAAGATCCCGGCATCGGGTAGTTCGCCGGACGGTGTTGCGCGCTGCAAGGCTGCCAGCACGCGCTGCAGATGGCGTGGCCCGCGCGAAGCTTGCGTGAATTCGACCTTGCCGTTGGAGAGGACAAGCAGTCCGAAGGCATCACCCTGGCGCTGTGCTATCGCCGCCACGCAGGCCAGGGCCGTGCGTGCATACCAATGCTTGCTCAAGCCGTCCACTCGCCGGCTTGGCTCCGCCATCGACGCGGTGGCATCGAGCACCAGCCAGGTTGCGACGTGGCTATCGCGCTCCGCCTCGCGCACGTAATAGCGGTCGGCACGCGCCAGCAGCTTCCAGTCGACGCGCCGCCACTCGTCGCCGGGCGCATAGGCACGGTACTCCGAGAACTCCACGCCTGCACCGCGCTCGCGGCCGGCATGGATGCCATGGCCGAGACCCGCCAGCACATGGCGGATCACCAGCTCAAGGTCGGCGGAATGCGCCAGCAGCGCGGGGGTTTCCAGCATTGCTTACTCGGGCTTGATGGCGTCACGCAGGGATGCCAGGATGTCGGCAACCGCGATGCCGTCCGCTTCCGCCTCGAAATTGCGCAGCACGCGGTGCGCCAGCACCGGCAGCAGCATGTGGCCGATGTCTTCGCGCGTCACCGCCAGGCGGCCATGCATCAATGCACGCGCCTTGGAAGCCAGCACCAGCGCCTGGCCGGCACGCGGACCTGCGCCCCAGCCGACATGCTTCTTCACCGCCTCCACTGTCGTTTCGCGCGGACGTGTCGCACGCACCAGGCGGGTGGCATAGCGCAGCAGGTGATCGCCGATTTCGATATCGCGCACCAAGGCCTGCAAGCGCAGCAAAGCCTCCACATCCATCGCCGGCTCGGCATCTTTCAAGCCGGCGTGGGTGGTGGCGGACACCATCGCAATCTCTTCGTCTTCCGTCGGATAGCCGACATCGATGTGCAGCAGGAAACGGTCCAATTGCGCTTCGGGAAGCGGATAAGTACCCGCCTGCTCGATCGGATTCTGAGTCGCAAGCACGAAGAATGGGCGCGGCAGCTTGTGCGTCTGGCCGGCAAAGGTCACCGAACGCTCCTGCATCGCTTCCAGCAAGGCCGACTGGGTCTTTGGCGGCGCGCGGTTGATCTCGTCCGCCAGCAGCACTTGCGTGAACACCGGCCCTTGCTGGAAGCGGAACTCGCGCTTGCGCGTGGCGTGATCCTCTTCCAGGATCTCGGTGCCGACGATATCGGACGGCATCAGGTCCGGCGTGAACTGCACGCGGCGGAATTCCATGTCGGTGGCCTGCGCCAGCGACTTGACCAGCAGCGTCTTGCCCAGGCCGGGAACGCCTTCCACCAGCGCATGGCCGCCGGCCAGCAGGCAAATGACCAGCGAGTCGATCACTTCTTCCTGGCCGATGATGACGCGGCCCATGCTCGCCTTCAGTGCCTTTACCTTGGCGTGCAGCACGCCGATCTCGTTTTCGCTCCAGCCGCTTTCAGCCACGGTCATGCTCCCAACGCGTATTGAATGATATTGACTGCGAAGCGCGTGTTGTCGATTGCCAGCCAGCGCTTGTTGCGGAAGTCGTAGTCCCACTCGCAGCCATAGTCCTTGTTGCTATACAAAAGCCTGATGCGGCCGCCGAACTCCACGGCCTTCAGGTAGTCATGCACCAGGTCGTCGCCCCAGCCGTTCAGCTCCATTCCGGTATTCGGCGGCCCGTCGAATTTGAAGAAGGCGGAATACAGTGGATGGCTGTTGGGGATCTTGTGCAGTGCTTTCGTGCCGAAGATTTTCGCCACTTCCGCCTCGAACGATTTCGCGAACAGGCCGTCGATATCGTGGTTGCAGTCATCCACGAAGACGAAGCCGCCGCCCCGCACATAGCGCTCGAAGTTCTTGCGCTCGGCGGGCGTGAACTGCACCAGCTTATGACCGGCCAGGTAGCAGAACGGCGCCTCCAGCATCTTCGGGTCGGACAGCGCCACGATGCGTTCAACAGGATCAACTTTCAGGGTCGTGTATTCGACCAGGGAGTTGAGCACGTTGCTCGGCATGCGGATATCGACATCCCAATCGCCCGACTCGTAAGTCAGGCGGGTGAAATAGAAATCGTAGGCGGGCATTCCTTAAACCGCGTCGGACAGCGACGTGAAGTTGAAGTCGCGCACCTTCATGGCAGGAATCATCAGCTTGCGCGCATCGGTGTCGCCGATCAGCATCGGACGCCCCAGCTCATCAATGTTGTTCAGCATCGATACCGGGCTGTCGTTGAAGCGGAAGTTCTTGACCGGGTGCTTGATCTTGCCGTTCTCGATGTAGAAGGTGCCGTCGCGCGTCAGGCCGGTCAGCGCCACCGATTGCGGATCCACCATGCGGATATACCAGGTACGGGTCACCAGGATGCCCTTCTTGGTCGATGCAATCAGTTCCTCGGTCGACTTGGAGCCGCCCGCCATGATGATGTTGCCGGCAGGCGGAGTCGCTTCCTTGCGCTGCTTCTGCGCCCAGTAACGGTTGTAATCCAGCGAAGTGATGACGCCGCCCTTGATCAGGTCACGGCGCGCACGCGCCTGCATCGACCCCTGGTCCCAGGGCAGCACCGGCGCATTGGCGTCCCATGGATCGGTCCAGACATTGACCTGCTCGTCGAACAGCTTGTCGCCAAGGCGGTTGGCGCCGCCCTTCTTGGACAGGAAGCTGCGGCCTTCGTCGGCCGAGCGCGCGTCGAAGGCGTTGAACATGAAATTCAGCAGGTCGTTGGTAGCCGCAGGCTCCATCACCACCGTGTAACGGCCAGGCTCCAGCGCCTTGGCCTCCACCGACCGCAATGCTTTCTCAATTGCGATCTCGGAAGCCGCGCGCGGATCGAACGCTTTCGGATCGTAGGCAGCGCGATTGACCCAGCCCGAACCGCGGCCATCGTTGGTACGTGTGGTCACGGTGAAGTTCAGGCCACCCAGTTCCTGGAAGCCGAACACGCCGTTGGAGTTGGCGATGCAGTCGAAGCCGATGCTGTCGTTGAAGAAGCCCGCTGCCTGCAAGCCGGCCTTCTTCGCCGCATCGATGCTGGCGAATGCCACGTCGGCGCGGAAATCGGGATTGAATGCCTCGGCATTGCGGCTGAAGGTATTGCTGGCCTTGAAGTCCTGCTTGCCCACGGCCGGCACGAATTCCGGATTCTCCGGCGCCAGGCGCGCGATTTCCTCGGCGCGGCGCACGGCCGATTCCAGCGACTTGGCGTCGAACTGGTTGCAGGTGGCGGCCCCCTGCCTCTTGCCGAAAGCGACGCTGACCACCAGGGTCGTGTCTTCAATCTGGCCGGCGGTGGAAACACTATTGTTCGCGTAACGGACATTGCCCTTGCGGCTGCCGCTCAGGTTGACGCGGCACTCGTCGGCCTTGGACATGGCCATCACTTTGTCGCAGATGCTTTTTGCTTCGTCTTTGCTCAGGAGTTTCATGGTTCGCGTCCTTAGTCAATCTTGCGGGCAGTGTTGATCACATTGATGCCGTTGAAGCGGGTGGTCGAGGAACCGTGCGAAACGGCGCTGACCTGGCTTGGCTGGCCTTTGCCATCGAAGAACGAGCCGCCCATGCGCCAGTCGCGCTGGTCGCAGGTGGCGGAACAGGAGTTCCAGAACTCCTGGGTGTTCGACTGGTAGGCCACGTCGTTCAGCATCTGGCCGACCTTGCCGTCCTTGATCTCGTAGAACAGTTGGCCGCCGAACTGGAAGTTGTAGCGTTGCTGGTCGATCGAATAGGAGCCGCGGCCCAGGATGTAAATGCCCTTCTTCACGTCCTTGACCATATCGTCCACCGACAGCGGCTTCTTGCCGGCCTCCAGCGAGACGTTAGGCATGCGCTGGAACTGTACGCTGCTCCACGAATCGGCATACGAGCAGCCATGCGACTCCTTCTCGCCGATGATGTGCGCCTGGTCGCGCGTGGCCTGGTAGTTCACCAGGATGCCATTGCGGATCAGGTCCCATTTTTTCGACGCCACGCCTTCATCGTCGTAGCCCACATTGCCCAGCGATCCCGGCGTGGTCTTGTCGGCGACGATATTGACGATGTCGGAACCGTACTTGAAGTTCTTGCCTTTCCATTTATCCAGCGTGGCGAAGGAAGTGCCGGCGTAATTGGCCTCATAGCCCAGCACGCGGTCCAGCTCCGTCGCATGGCCGACGTTCTCGTGGATGGTCAGGAACAGGTGCTCCGGGCTCAGCACCAGGTCGTACTTGCCCGGTTCGACCGACTTGGCCGACAGCTTCTCGCGCGCTTGCCGGCCGGCCGCCTTGGCGTCTTCGATGATGTCGTAGCCGCCGTTGTACAGCGGGGTGACGCGCCCTGCCGCGCGCACCTTGTGCTCCGGCCTGGCGTCGAAGAATTCATAGCCCATGCCAGCCGGCGAGGACAGGCCGTCGCGGGTGCGGAACTTGCCGGTTGCCTTGTCCACCGCGGTGGCGGTGAACGGCGCCCACAGGCGGTGCACGTCCTGGTCGATATACGAACCGTCGGTCGAAGCAAAGTATTTCTGCTGGTTGACCTGGAACAGATTGGCGGTCATGAAGGATGCGCCGGCGTCCAGGCCCGCCTTGTTTGCGGCCAGCAGCATGTCGGCCTTTTCCTTGATCGGCACTTCGCGCCAATCCTTCCTGAAAGGCGTCTGCCACGCCACTTCGCCCACGCCTTTGACTGGCGCCAGTTGCACCGGCGCGGTTTGCAGGCGCGCGTTGGCGCGCGCAATGGACACCGCCTGGCGGGCGGCGTCGGCCACGGCGTCCACCGTCATCGCGTTGGTGGCGGCGAAACCGTAGGCGCCGTTGGCGATCACGCGCACGCCGACACCGGTCGACTCGGTATTGACGATGTTCTCGACGCGGGTATCGCGGGTGGTGATGAACTGGTTCAGGTAGCGGCCGATGCGCACGTCGCAGTAGCTGGCGCCGGCCTTGGTGGCGGCATTCAGCGCGGCGTCCGCCAGTTCTTTCTTGAACTTGCGCGCCATCGGGTTCATCAGGTCTTCGGCGGCGATGGCGTTGCCGAAGACGGGGACCAGCACGGTGCCGCCGGCGGCAGCGGCGACTTTCAGGAAGGATCTACGTTCCACGTTTACTCCAGAATCATGAGCGCCGCCGCGTGGAGGCGGCGGCGCGTTGGCAAGGCCTTAAACAGCGTCAGACAAAGAGGTGAAGTTGAAGTCCCGCACCTTCATGGCCGGAATCAGCAACTGGAATTGCGACTCGTCGCCGGCCAGCACTTCAGGGCGCCCCAGTTCTTCGATATTGTTCAACATCGTCACCGGGCTTTCATTGAAGCGGAAGTTCTTCACCGGGTGCTTGATCTTGCCGTTCTCGATGTAGAAAGTGCCATCGCGGGTCAGGCCGGTCAGCAACACGGTTTGCGGATCGACCATACGGATATACCAGGTACGGGTGACCAGGATGCCCTTCTTGGTCGACGCGATCAGCTCTTCGGTCGACTTGGAACCGCCGGCCATGATGATGTTGCCCGGTTGGCCGACAGCACGCTTGTCCTGCTTCTTGCCCCAGAACGGCGAATAGTTCAGCGAAGCGATCTTGCCGTTCTTGATGATGTCCATGCGCTCGCGCGCCAGCAAGGTCTGGTTATCCCAAGGCAGGACAGGGATATCCTTGTCCCATGGGTCGGCCCACACGTTCACCTGTTCGTCGAACAGCTTGTCGCCCATGCGGTTTCCGCCACCCTTCTTGGACAGGAAACTGCGGCCTTCGTCGGCCGAACGCGCATCGAAACCGTTGAACATGAAGGCCAGCAGGTCCGAAGTTGCGGCAGGTTCCAGGATCACCGTGTAGCGTCCCGGTTCCAGCGCTTTGGCCTCCGCCGAGCGGATCGCCTTTTCCATTGCCACTTCAGCCGCTGCGCGCGGATCGAAGCGTGCCACGTCCTGCGCATCGCGGCGCACCCAACCCGAACCACGGCCATCTTCGGTGCGCACGGTGCAGGTGAAATCGATGCCGGTCTGCGACTGGTGGCCGAACACGCCGCGCGAATTGGCGACAGTCTCAAACGAGGACTGGTCGGTAAAGAAGCCGGCAGCGACCAAGCCTTTTTTCTTACAGGCCTCGATGCTGTATGCCGCCACCTGCGCCCGGTACTCGGGGTTGATCGCGTCGGTCGACTTGCTGAAGGTATCGGAGACCTTGAACGCCTGCTTGTCCGGCGTCGGCATGAACTCCGGATTTTCCGGTGCCAGCTTGGCCAGTTCTTCGGCGCGCTGCACGGCTTTGGCCAGCGATTTGTCGTCGAACTCGTTGACTACGGCAGTGCCCTGCTTCTTGCCGAAGGCGACCGATACCGACAACTGGGTGTTCTCCACCAGGCCGGCGGTCGACACGGCATTGCGCGCATAGCGGATATTGCCGGTGCGGCTGCCGTTGATGGTGACGATGCATTCATCGGCTTTGCTGAGCGACATGACCTTGTCGGAGATGCGCTTGGTCTCTTCCTGATTCAGGATCTTCATGGTTGTCCTTTACGCTCAGCCGATCTTGCGGGCAGTGTTGATCACATTGATGCCGTTGAAGCGGGAGGTCGACGAACCGTGCGACACCGCGCTCACCTGCATCGGCTGGCCTTTGCCGTCGAAGAAGGAGCCGCCCATGCGCCAGTCGCGCTCATCGCACATGGCGGTGCAGGCGTTCCAGAACTCCTGGGTATTCGACTGGTACGCCACGTCTTCCAGCATCTGGCCGATCTTGCCGTCCTTGATCTCGTAGAACATCTGGCCGCCGAACTGGAAGTTGTAGCGCTGCTGGTCGATCGAGAAGGAACCGGCGCCCACGATGTAGATCCCCTTCTTCACGTCCTTCACCAGTTCGTCCGGGGTCAGCTTCTTCTTGCCGGCCTTGAGCGAAACGTTGGGCATGCGCTGGAACTGCACATTGCTCCACGAGTCCGCGTAGGAACAGCCATGCGATTCTTTTTCGCCGATGACCGCGGCCTGGTCGCGCGTGGCCTGGTAGTTGACCAGGATGCCGTCCTTGATGATGTCCCAATGCTTGCACTTGACGCCTTCGTCGTCATAGCCGACCGCGCCCAGCGAGCCCTGGATGGTCTTGTCGGCCTCGATGTTGACCAGGTCGGAGCCGTACTTGAATTTCTTCGACTGCTGCTTGTCCAACGTGGCGAAGGAAGTGCCGGCGAAGTTGGCCTCGTAGCCCAGCACGCGATCGAGTTCGGTCGGGTGGCCGACCGATTCGTGGATGGTCAGCCACATATGTTCCGGCGACAGCACCAGGTCGTACTTGCCCGGTTCGACCGACTTGGCGCGCAGCTTTTCCTTGGCCTGGCGGCCGGCGGCTTTGGCATCTTCAACCAGGTCGTAGGAGCGGTTGTACAGCGTGGCCACGCCGCCGGCTGCCTTGATCTTGTCTTCCTTGCGGCCATCCAGGTATTCGTAACCCATGCCGACCGGGGTGCCCAGGTCGGAGCGGCTGCGGAACTTGCCGGTCGACTTGTCGACGGCAGTGGCGAAGAACGGCACCCACAGGCGATGCAGGTCCTGGTCGATATAGGAACCGTCGGTGGAAGCGAAATATTTCTGCTGGTTGACCTGGAACAGCAAGGACTGGATGAAGGAAGCGCCGGCCTCCAGCGCGCCCTTGTTGGCGGTGATCAGCAGGTCGGCCTTCTCCTTGATCGGCACGGTGCGCCAGTCCTTCTTGATCGGGGTAGCCCACGCCACTTCGCCCACGCCCGGGGTCGGCGCCAGCTGCACGCCGGCCGCCTGCAGCTTGGAATTGGCCTTGGCGATGGCGACCGCCTGGCGCGCCGCACCGGCCACGCCATCCGGCGACATATCGCTGGTGGCGGCAAAGCCGTAAGCGCCGTTGGCGATCACGCGCACGCCGACGCCTGCCGACTCGGTATTGGTGACGTTCTCGATGTTCAGGTCACGGGTGGTGATGAACTGGTTCAGGTAGCGGCCGATGCGCACATCGCAGTAGCTGGCGCCGGCCTGGGTGGCCGCGGTCAGCGCGGTATCCGCCAGCATCTTCTTGAACTTCACTTCCACGGGCTTGATCAGCTCGTCGGTCGCAATGGCGCGGCCAAAAGGCATCATCATGGCAGCCATTGCACCGCCGCTCATGTTGAGGAATGCACGTCGTTCCATAGTCTCTCCAGGGTTATCGTTTTTACCTAAGACAGCTTGCAGGAGTCAAATCGTACGCAATTTTTATGCCATTGTGTAAAGCTTGTACAAAGCAGAAACAATTGCCGAAAAAATGGGGACGTACCCCATTTAATGGGCCTTCCTCTTTAAATGGGGTACGTCCCCATTTTTTCGGCAGTGTGTCCGGCCAGTGTCCGCACACCGTCCGCGCGGACACTTGACCGGGCGGCCGGCTTGCACGATCATCAAGGCCCGGGCGACCGGAGCCGCTGCGTCGCCTGCCCAACGAAAAAGGAGACTCCTGAATGAAACAGTACGTCCTGGCCGGCCTGCTGGCCGTCGGCTTTACCGGTTTTTCCGGCGTTGCACTGGCAGATCCTGCCTTGAAAGCTGCAATCTCGAGCCCGCACCGCAACGCGGACAACGTCAAGCGCGACCAATTCCGCCACCCTTACGAGACCCTGACCTTCTTCGGCATCAAGCCCAATATGACGGTGGTCGAACTGTCGCCGGGCGGCGGCTGGTACACCGAAATCCTGGCGCCTTACCTACGCGACCAGGGCAAGCTGATTACCGCCGGCGCCAGCCCGCAATCGGCCGATGAACGCGTGCGCAAGTCGGCCGAACGCTTCCAGGATTTCCTGGCCAAGCAACCGGGCCGCGACAAGGTGGTGCTGGGCGCCTTCGAACCGGGCAACGGCGTGTACACCTACGCGCCGAAGGGCAGCGCCGACATGGTGCTCACCTTCCGCAATATCCATAACTGGATCGGCACCGGCGACGAGAACATGAAGAAGCTGATGGCCAGTATTTACGACAGCCTGAAACCGGGCGGCGTGTTCGGCGTGGAGGAGCACCGCTTGCCGGCTGCCATGACCCAGGATGCCAAGGCCAGCTCCGGCTATATGCACGAAGCCTACGTGATCAAGATGGCCGAGCAGGCCGGCTTCAAGCTGGTGGCCAAGTCCGAAGTCAACGCCAATGCCAAGGACGATGCCAGCCACGAAAACGGCGTATGGGCGCTGCCGCCGACCTTCACCAACAAGGACAAGGACCGCGCCAAGTACGCCGCCATCGGCGAGAGCGACCGCATGACGCTGAAGTTCGTCAAGCCGCAGTAATCGGTGCCGGGAAAACTGCAACGCGCTGCCGCCGGCCTGCTGCTGGCGGCGGCAGCCACCCTGGCTAACGCCGGCGGCGCCGCCAACGCGCCGCTGATGCGCTTCATCCTGCCCTCGGTCACGCCCGGCTCGGAAGTACAGGTCACCTATTTCCACCTGCTGCTGCGCCTTGCGCTGGAAAAGACCGAAGGTCCCTTTTCCATCGAATTCTATCCGCACGAGCTGACCAGCCCGCGCCGCGCGCTGGAGCTCAAACGCAACGGCGTCATCAACATCATGTGGGATGGCACCAATGCCCAGCGCGAACGCGACCTGCTGCCGATCCGCATATCGCTGGTGCGCGACTTGAACGATTACCGCGTCTTCATGATCCGCAAGGAAGATGAAGCGCGCTTCCGCGAGATGCATACCCTGGACGAGCTGCGCAAGCTCACTGCCGGCGCGGGCCTCAACTGGCCTTCGGTGGACGTGCTGCGCCACAATGGCCTGCCGGTTGAAACAACGGTCAATTACAGCTCCCTGTTCCCCATGTTGAAAGCAAAGCGTTTCGACTACATGCCGCGCGGCGTGCACGAAGCGTGGGCGGAGGAGCAGGTATACGGCAAGGAGGGATTGATGGTGGAACCGACCATCTTCCTGCACTACCGCGTGCCGTTCTACTTCTTCGTCAACAAGGACAACAAGGCGATGGCACAGCGGGTGGAGAGAGGGTTGAAACTTGCGCAAGCCGATGGCAGTTTTGACAAGCTTCTGAATGGTTACCCGGCTTTTCGGCGCGCGCTGGGGGAGATCGCGGCACGCAAGCGCAAGGTATTCGAGCTGGAACTTCCTAACGGGACTGCAGGCGGCTCATCAAGGTAACGAAGCCATAGCCGGCAACGAAAAGGCCGCCCAAAACGACGGCAATTGAAACGATCAAACTAGTCATTCATTCTCCCATGGTCACATACCAGTCGCTATTATGCTGCATACGCACATGAAATAGCCTCACGAAATCTCACCGTTTTTGTATTAAATTTGTCAGGCACGCGCCAGGTCCGGCGGCGCCACCTGCGGCAACTGGAGGGTGAACACGCAGCCGCCATCCGCGCCGGCCGCCGCCTCGATGCTGCCGCCCAGCAGGCCGGTGACCAGGTTGTAGCAAATGTTCATCCCCAGGCCGCTGCCGCCCTTGCCCAGCCGTGTGGTGAAAAAGGGGTCGAACACGTGCTGGCGCACCTCGTCGCTCATGCCGACACCATCGTCGCTGTACACCAGACAGATCGCGGCGCCTTCGCGCCAGGCGCGCAGCCGCATGCTGCCTTGCGCACGGCCGTGGAACCCATGCAGCACCGAGTTGTTGATCAAGTTCGACACGATCTGGTCGATCGGTCCCGGATAGCTGTCCATCCACAGGCCGGGCGGGATGTCCACTTCAACCTGGTAGGGCGTCTTGCGCAGCGTGGCGTTCATCAACTGCACCACCCCGCCGATGATTTCGCCCAGCTCGAAGTTGCGCCGCTGCGAGCTGGTATGGTCGACCGCCACCTGCTTGAAGTTCGCCACCAGGTCTGCCGCCCGGCGCAGGCCGCGCAGCATCAACTGGCTGGCCGTGCGCGACACCTTCAGGTATTCGTCCAGCTGCGAGCGCTTGAGCGAAGTGTGCGTGCTGAGGGCGCGTTCGAAGTTGACCACGTTGTCTTCCAGCGTGGAGGCGACCGTCATGCAATTGCCGATCGGCGTGTTCAGTTCGTGCGCCACGGCCGCCACGATGGCGCCCAGCGCCGCCAGTTTTTCCGACTGCACCAGCTTGTCCTGCGCCATGTGCAGGCGCTGCAAGGTATCCGACAGCTGCTGGTTGGACGCTTCCAGGTCGTGGGTCCGGCGCTGCAGCGCCAGCTCGCGCTCTTGCAGGTGCTGGTACTGGCGCACGCGGTTCAGCAGCAGGTTGTCGTCCAGCGGCTTGACCAGGTAGTCCACCGCGCCCAAGGCGTAGCCGCGCCCGATGAATTCGTCGCCCATGAAGATGCCGGTGATGAACACCACTGGAATGGTGCGGGTGCGCTCGGCCATCTGCAGGTGGCGCGCCGTCTCGAAGCCGTCCATGCCCGGCATGTGCACATCGAGCAGCACCAGGTGGACGTCCTGCTGCATGATCAGCAGCAACGTCTCCTCGCCGGAACCCGCCTCCAGCACACGGCAGTTCGGCAGGCGCCCCAGCAGCGCGGCCAGCGACACCCGGTTGCTGGCATTGTCGTCCACCACCAGCACATTGAATTTATCAATCATGCAATGCCCCTCCGCGCCGGTAGATGTAGCTGCCGGCCTCAAACGGCACGAAACCCAGTTCCAACGCCATCATATTAAGCCCATCCTGGGGACCCAGTACCAGGAAGCCGTCCACGTGCAGCGAGCGGGCGAAGCGCTGCAGCACCTTGCGCTGCAGTTCGGCATCGAAGTAGATCAGCACATTGCGGCACAGGATCAGCTGGAACTCGTTGAAAACGCCCTCCCCCGTCAACGAATGGCGGTGGAATAACACCCGCAGGCGCAAGTGTTCCGGCACGCGCAGGAAGCCGGGGCCCTGCACCAGATAGGCGTCGGCTGCCGCGCCGCCGCCCGCCGCCAGGTAGTTGCGGCGGTTCTGTTCCAAGCCGGCCTGGGGAAACAGCCCGCTCTTGGCCAGGTCCAGCAGGTAGGCGCTGATGTCGGTGGCGAACAGGTGGCTGCGTTCCAGCAGTCCAAGTTCTTCCAGCATGATGGCCAGCGAATACGCTTCCTCGCCGGTGGAGCATCCAGCCGACCAGAGCTTGATCATCGGGAAGCTGGCCAGGTAGGGCAGGATCTCTTCGCGCAGCAAGCGCAGTTGCTCCGGATGGCGGAAGAAGCTGGTCACGCCCACCGGCAGCTCGGACACCAGGCGCTCGAACAGGGCGGCGTCCGACAACACCGCGCGCTGGAAGGCGCCGAAGCCATCGAAGCCGAACTGGCGCAGCAGTACCGCAAAACGGCGCTGCAGGCTGTCGCGCTGGTAGTTGCGAAAGTCGTAGCCGCACTGGTGCGCCACCGCGTCGAGGAACAACTCCAGCAACGGCCCCTGCGCCGCCGCGTCGCCGGCCACGCTGGCAGCGGCCACGCTGGCAATGGCGCGCAGGTTCATCACGTAGTCGTAATGCCCGGCATCGCGCGCGGCGTCCGGCATGGCGCGTGCCCCCTCGCATTCGCTGCCCTCTTCCACGATCACGGTGCCCCCGGCGGCGCGCACCGCAGCGCAACCGGCCACCCCGTCGCACCCGTAGCCGCACAGCAGGACCGCCAGCGTGCCGGCACCGTATTCGCCGGCCAGCGAGTCGAGCAGCGCATCGATCGAAGGCCGCGAAAACTGCACCTTGCGGTCGCACGTCAGGTAGACCAGGCCGTGCGCCACCTTCATGTGAAATCCTGGCGGCGCCACGTACAGCGTGCCCGCCCGCACCGGCGCCATATGCTGCGGCATCACCACTTCGTAGCAGGTGCGCACCTTGAGCAACTGGTCCAGCAGGTTGACCTGCGTTTCTTCCACATGCTGCAGAACGAACACGGCCACGTCGGACAAGGGCAACGCCGCCACGATGTGCAGGATCTTGTCCAGGCTTTGCGCGGAGCCCGCCAGCGCCAGCGCGCGGCAGGGCGCGGGCGCCGCCTGCGCCGGCCGGTTGGCGACCTGGCGCACCGGCAGTCCAAGCCGCATCAGGCTGTGCGCCAGCAGCGCATGGTAGGCCACGATGCGCAGCGCCTGCCCTGCCGCCAGGCGACCCGCCAGCAGCTCGACCGCATCGCGCGGCAGCGTATCGGCATCGTAGAAACTCACTTCGACCAGGCCGGCCGTGCCGGCTTCATCGAGCGCCTGCGCCAGCTCCTGCGCGCCGGCGCCGTCGACCCGTCCCAGCACGGCAATGCCGCGTTGCGCACCGCGGCTATGCAGGGTCACGCTCATGCCTGCCGCCCGCCGCACCAGCGCGCGGCCTTGGCCACCAGCACATCGTAATCAACCGGCTTGGCCAGGTAATCGTCGGCGCCGGCGGCCATGGCGTCGGCCTGGTCCGACGGCGCCGCCTTGGCCGTCAGCGCCAGCACCGGCACATCGGCCAGGGCCGGCGTTGCGCGCATGGCGGCGATGGCCTGGAAGCCGTCCATTTCCGGCATCATGATATCCATCAGCACCAGGTCGACCACCTGGCCGGCGAGGAACTCCAGCGCGCGTTTGCCGTTGACGGCCTGGCTGACGCGCGCGCCATGGCGCTCCAGGGCCGCCGTGAGGACGAACAGGTTGCGCGGGTCGTCGTCCACCAGCAGCAGGTGGCGCCCGTCCAGCGCCCGCCCGCTGGACGCTCCCGGCGGCGCTGCGCCCGGCGCATCGCCCCGCTCCTGCGGCACCCGGCGCAGGAACCGTTCCACGTTTTCCAGCAGGCGCCGCTCGCTGTGCGGCGTCTTCACGATCACGCATTCCGAGTACTGGGCGAGGCGGTGCGACTGCTCGTCGTTCGGCGTGCAGCTGGCGTAGAACACCAGCGCCAGTCCCGGCGATGCCGCGCGCAGACGCCGCGCCAGCGCCAGGCTTTCATCCAGCGGCGAATCACCCGGGTCGCCCAGGTCTATCACGGCCAGGCGGCAACCGTGGCGCTGCAGCATGTCCTCCAATGGGCTGCCGGCGTCGGCCGACAGCACCGGGCCGCGCTGCGGGCCGACGATGGCGGCCACTTCCTGCGCCGTGATGCCGCCGTTCTCCAATACCAGCATGGCGCTGCCCTGGGCGCGCGCCAACGCCTCCAGCAAACCCGCTTCCGCCGCCGCCAAGCGCTGGTCGTCGGCCGGCTTTTGCAGGAAGCCGATGGCGCCTTGCTGCAGCAAGGCGCCATCGCGGTCGCGGGCGGAAACGATATGCACCGGGATGTGCGACAACGCGCGCGCGCTCTTGATCTCGTGCAGTACGCGGCCGCCATCCATATCCGGCAGGCCCAGGTCGAGCAGGATGCCGTGCGGTGTATGCTGGCGCGCCAGCTTCAGGCCCTCTTCGCCGCTGTGGGCCAGCAGGGTCTTGTATCCCAGGCGGCGGTTCATCAGCAGCAGCGAACGGCAGAACACCGGATCGTCGTCGATCAGCAGGATCACACGGTCATCCGGCAGAAGGTGGGCGCGGTCATCGGCCGGCACCTCCGGAGCAGCGCTTGCCGCCGGCGCAGCAGCAGCGGGCAGCGGTAGCGGCGCCTCGGCCGGCGCGGCCAGCAGCTGCGGCAGCAGCACGCGGAAGGTACTGCCTTCTCCGGGCGTACTGTCGACTTCAATGGTCCCGCCCAACATTTGTGCAAAACGCAGGCTGATGGTCAGGCCCAGGCCGGTGCCGCCGAATTCGCGCGAAGTGGAGCCATCGCCCTGCTGGAAGGCCTCGAAGATCACGGCCAGCTTGTCGTGCGCGATGCCGATGCCGGAGTCGCGCACCGACAGGCAGATCGGCAGCAATGCGTCGTCGCGCCGCCCGATGCGGAAGACGATGCCGCCCGCGCGCGTGAACTTGACTGCGTTGGCCAGCAGGTTGCGCAGGATCTGCGACAGCTTGTCCCAATCGGTGACGAACTCGCCCTGCAGCGCGTCCTCCAGTTCCAGCGTCAGCCCCTTGTCGCGCGCCAGGTGTTCAAACATGCTTTGCAGCTCGGTGCAAACGGCGGCCCCGCTGACGCTGCCCGCATGCAGCTCCATATGGCCCGCTTCGACTTTCGACAGGTCGAGCACGTCGTTGATCAGCCGCAGCAGCTCCTGCCCCGAACGATGGATCACTTGCGCCCACTTGGCCGCCTCGCCTTCCAGCTTGCCCTCCTCGTCGCTCAGCATCATCTTCGACAGCAGGATGATGGAATTGAGCGGGGTGCGCAGCTCGTGCGACATATTCGACAGGAATTCCGACTTGTACTGGCTGGACAGCTTGAGCTGGTGCGACTTGGCTTCCTCCTGCCGCCGCGCCTCCTGCAGCTGTTCGTTCTGCATGCGCATCTGGTCGCCCTGCTGCTCCAGCTGGGAATTCGACTGACGCAGCTCCTCCGCCTGCTGCTGCATCTGCTGCTGCTGCTCCTCCATTTGCGCGTTGCTTTGCTGCAGTTCTTCGGCCTGCTGCTGCAGTTGCTGCTGCTGCTCCTCCATCTGGGCGTTGATGCTGCGCAGCTGATCGCTTTGCATGCGCATCTCCTGCTCCGAGGCCTCGCTAGCCGCCAGCAGCCGGCGAATATGCACCCGCTGTTCGGCCACGTACAGCAAGGAAGCGATCATGCCCGTCACGCTGGAGAGGAACTCCAGCTTGCGCTCGTCGAAACGCTCATGGCTGGCCAGTTCCACCACGCCGACCAGGTCGCGCTCATGCAGCAAGGGCCAGGTATAGGTATAGCGCGGCGCCGCACTGCTGGTGCCGGTGGTGATGGGCGGCGCCGGCTCGCCGGGCGCCAGGGCCAGCACGATCGGCTTGCGTTCGCGCGCCACCTGCCCGACCGCGCCCTGGCCCAAGGCAAAGCGCGCACCGACGTTGTCGCGCTCCGTATACATATAGCTGCCGACCAGTTCCAGCTGCTGCTCGCGCTCATTGAGCAGGTAGAACACGCCGCGCCCGGCATCGAGGTAGCGGCCCAGCATGCTGATCGCCGCCTCGGCCAGTTCGCCGGTGGTCAGGTCGCCCGTCAGCGCGGTGCCAAGCTGGCTGGCGCCATCCTTCAGCCAGTTGCGGCGCTCGTCTTCCGCCCTGCCGCTGCGCAGCATGCGGATCATGTCGTTGATGGCGTGTCCCAGCCTGTCCTGCGCCGATGCCAGCGGCACTTCATCCTGCAGGTTGCCGCGCCCGATTTCCTCGGCACGTGCCGCCAGCCGCTCCATGGTATCGCGCATGGTGGCGATGCGCGCCATCATGCTGTCCGTATCGCCCGTGCGCAGCACCACCTGGCCGGACAAGTCGCCGGCCGCCAGTTGTGAGGCGATGGCGGCCGCTTTGTCCGGCTCCCCGCCCAGCTGGCCGATCACCGAGCGCGAAGTGTAGTAACCGAGCGCACCGATGGCCGCCAGGATGATGCCGCCCGCCGCCAGCGTGATGTACAGCGCCTCGCGTTTGATCTCCTCCGCGGCACGGGTCTGCTCGGTCGCCACCTGCGCGTTGTAGGCAATATGCCCCGTCACCAGGCGGGTCACCTGGTCCGACAGCGGTTCCATGTCCTGCATCAGCTCACGTGCCTGCGGCAGCGCGCCGCGCCGCAGGGCCGACAGCACGCCGTCGGCCTGCGACTCGTAGCGGGCCCACACTACTTTCTCTTGTTCGAGGAAGGACTTGTCCTTGTTGTCGGCGAAGCAGTCTGCGCCCAGGCAGCCGTCCGTCTCATAACGGTTGATGGCGTCACGTACGGCATTGCGCTGGATGTCGATCTGCTTGTCCAGGCGCGCGGCGGCGGCGGCATCGGCCGCCTGCAGGCGGCGCTCCAGGCTTATGCCCAGCTGCAGGAAGCTGCGGCGCAGGCTGTCGAGCATGATCAGGCTGGGCACCGCGTTGACGTTGGCATTGTTGGCGCCGTCGTACACGCGCTCCATCTGCTGGCGGCCCAGCGCAGTCAGGGTGAGCAGGCCAAGCAGCGCGGTCGCTGTCAGCAACGCCATCTTCATCGCCACCGTTCGCAGCATAGCGCCTCCCTGTTGGACTCACCGCGGCAGCTTTCATTTTGCCCAAAAACCCAGCCGTTGGGTGCGTTCTATCAAACAAGGGAGGCTGCCACGCGACACAGTTGCCGCGTGGAAACTACTTACGGTTTCTTTGCCGGGGTGAATGACAGGTCGGCAAAGTCATAGCTGAAATCGGTCTCGGTGGAGACCGGTGCCATCTTCATCTGCTCGATCGAGCCGTCCGGATTCAGCGCGAACGTCACGTAGGCGTCCGCGTTGAAATTGCGCTCCTTCCAGCGCACGATGAAGGTATCGTGCTGAAAGTGTTCCAGCGTGCCGCTCAGGTCCGGCGTGCGGCTGAAGGACATCAGCTGCTTGCCGCCCTCCTGCCTGATGCTCACCGTGCCATACCAGGCATCGTTGTAGTCGCCGTTGTAAGACGCCAGCGGCAGCGAAGGCTTGGATCGCGCCGCGCGGGCTGCCGTCAGCTTGCCCTGGCGCGCCAGCTCCTCCTTGTGCATTTCCGCTTCCTGCTCGGCATAGAGCCTGATCCAGTCGGTCGGCGCCACGCCCATGTAGTTGTCCAGGATGCGCCATTGCAGCGCCGTCATGGCCGGGCCGTTTTCCGCGTTGGTGAAGATGGCCACGCCCAGCTTTTCTTCCGGCACCATCAAGATGCGCGAGTAGAAGCCTTGCAGCGCGCCGCCGTGCATGGCGACCTTGCGGCCGCGGTAATCGCGCAGCTGGAATCCCAGGCCATACGCCGCGAAATTCGGCTTGGTGGCCGCCAGCGGCGGTTTCGGTTCGCTGAACGTCATCGGCGTCTGCTGGCTCCACATTTCGCGCGCCTGCTTGACGCTGAACAGCTGCTTGCCGTCCTCCATCTTGCCTTCGTCGAGCAGCACCTGCATCCACTTGGCGATATCTTCGGCATTGGTCTGGATACCGACTGCGCCCACCGCGTTCTGTACCGGCATCGGCTTGACCGCGGCGGCCTTGCCGTTGATCTTGCTGTGCGGCGCAGAGTAGTCCGCCGTCTTCAGCATCTCGTCGACATTGGTGGTGGTGCTGTTCATGCCCAGCGGCGCCAGGATGCGTTCGCGGGTGGTCTCTTCCCAGCTCTTGCCGGATTTCTGCGCGATGATCTTGCCGGCCACGATATACAGCAGGTTGTCGTAGGCGTACCTGCCGCGGAAACTGGTGGCCAGCTTGACATGGCGCAGGCGTTCGATGATTTCATCGGTGCTGAAGGTGGTGGTCGGCCACCAAAGCAGGTCGCCGGCACCGAGACCCAGGCCGCTGCGGTGCACCAGCAGGTCGCGCACGGTCATGGCGTGGGTCACGTAGGCGTCGGCCATCTGGAAGCTCGGCAGGTGCCTGGTGACCGGGTCGTCCCAGCCAAGCTTGCCGTCATCCACCAGTTGCGCCAGGCCGGCGGCGGTAAACGCCTTGGAGTTCGAGGCGATCTCGAACAAAGTCTTGCCCGTCACCGGCGCCGGGTTGCCCAGCCTGCGCACGCCAAAGCCCTTGGTGGCCACTACCTTGCCGTCCTTGACGATGGCGATGGCAATGCCCGGCACGTCGAAGGTTTTCAGCGCCAGGTTGACGTCGCGGTCAAGGTCGAAAGCCGGCGCAGTGGCGGCGGCGGCCACCGTGCCCTCCGGCGCAGCACTGGCCGGGGCATTGATGACGGCGCCGGCCGCGAAGGCCAGCATGAGCAGGGTGGCGAGCGGTTTCTTCAGCAGCATGGTCATTTCTTCAGCAGTTTATCGACAGAGCCCTGGGTCTCAGGATGGTAGCGCGAGCGCGCCTTGGCATACACGCCCCTGGCCCACGATGCTTCGTTCGGGTTGTTCAGCAGCGCCTTGTACAGCGGGACCACGAACTTCTGGCGACCCACGCTCATGAGGAAGGCATGCAACGGCTCGCGCACGCCGTAGCCGGCATGCACGGACGCCAACAGGAAGCGGAAGCCGATTTCATTGTTCCTGGTGTCGCGCAACTTGAAGGCTTCATCGAGTTCCTTCATCTGCGCGGCATTGGCCTTGGCGTCGATGCCGTTCAGGAAATGCATCCATTCCAGCGCGACCCACTGCTGCGTCTCCAGCAGGCTGGTCGCCAGTTCGCCTTTCAACCAGGCTTCACGCTTGGCATCCAGCGCTGCCAGGCGCGCCGAATTCACGTACTGCGCGCTGGCCGGAATGCCGCTGCCGTGCAGCCATTCGTCCAGCTCCGCCTCGCCCATGATGGCGGGATTCTTCGCCAGCAGATTCCTGCGCAAGTAGTCGACGAATTCGCCGGTGGTCGCCGACTGGAAAGCGTGCTGGTCGAACCAGCCGCGCAGGAAAGGATCGAACACTTCACGGCCGGCGCGCTGCTCCAGCGTGTGCAGCAGCCAGGCGCCTTTGGGATAAGCCAGGCCCTCGTCGGTGTAGCTGTCAGGGCTGGTGTCGGCATCCTTGGTCAGCAAGGCTTGCTTGGCGGGCGGAATATCCTTCAACGAAGCGATGGCTTCGGCCTGTTCCACTTGCAGGTTCATGTCGGCCACTTCCTTGCCGTACAGGCTCTCCACAATGCGGGTGGTGACGTAGGTGGTAAAGCCTTCGTTCAGCCACCAATGCTTCCACGACGCGTTGGTGACCAGGTTGCCGGACCAGCTATGCGCCAGCTCGTGCGCGATCAGGTCGTTCAAGCTGCGATCGCCCGCGATCATGGTCGGGGTCAGGAAGGTCATGCGCGGGTTTTCCATGCCGCCGATCGGGAACGATGGCGGCAGCACCAGCATGTCGTAACGCCCCCAGCGATAAGGGCCGAACAGGGCTTCGGCCGCGTTCACCATTTTCTCGGTGTCGGCCAGTTCGTAGGCTGCCGCTTCGATGCGGCCAGGTTCCGCATACACCGCGGTGCGCGGGCCCAGGTTGCGCAGTTCGATCTCGCCGATGGCAATGGCCAGCAGGTAGGACGGTATCGGCTGCGGCATCTTGAAGTTCCAGCCGCCCTTGCCGGTGGCGTGCTGGTCGCCTTCCGCGCTCATCACCACGCGCATGCCGGCCGGCGCGTTGATGTGGGCGCTGTAGGTGAAGCGCACTGCCGGCGTATCCTGCACCGGCGCCCAGGAACGCGCCTCGATCGGCTCCGACTGGCTGAACATGAACGGGCGCTTGCCGGACAGCGTCTGCTCCGGATTCATCCACTGCAGTGCATTGGCGGTCGGCGCGGTGCGGTAATAGACGCGCACTTTGTCAGGCTGCGATTGGAGGGCGATGCGCAGGGCGCGGCCCTTCTTCGGGTCCTGCTTGTCGAGCATGAAGGAAGCCGGCGCCCAGTTGCCGTCCGGCTGCCGCACCTGCACGCGCGCGATCTTCAATTGGCGCGTGTCGAGGACCAGGGTGCGGGCCGACTTGTCGATCCAGTTCAGCGACAGTTCCGCATAACCGTCGAGTGTCTTGCGCGCGAAATCGGCTTTCAGGTCCAGGTGCAAGTCGGTCGTGCGCACCTGGTCATAGCGTGCAAAGCTCAGCGGATCTTGCGCCCATGCAGGCAACGCAAACGCAGCCACCACAGCGGCAGCAGGCAAGGACAGTCGGAACATGGCATCTCTCTGTTGTTACAAGCGCGCAGAGGATAGCACACCTAAAGTCGGGGTCAGCTCTGGCAATCGGACATTTGCCCTGCGCGAAGCGCAAAGCTCCTCGAGAAGCCAGAGCTGACCCCGACTTTCAATTACACTTTAATGTCTATCTCGTAGGTGGTGCCGTCGTCGACCAGCGCAATCTCGGTTGGCGACGCGCTGGCTTCGCCGCGGGTGACACGCAGGATGTAGGTGCTGCTGCCGTGGCGGTAGTGCAGCGTGAAGCCGGGCCAGGCGGCGGGCAGGCGCGGCGCCAGCAGCAGCTTGTCGGCCTGGCGCGTCAGGCCGAGCAGGGATTCGAGCAGCAGGCGGTACATCCAGCCGGAAGAGCCGGTGTACCAGCTCCAGCCTCCGCGGCCGACATGCGGTTCGACCGCGTATACGTCGGCTGTCACCACATACGGTTCCACCTTGTAGCGTGCGCACGTTTCGGCGCTGGAGCCGTGCCGTACCGGGTTGATCATCCGCATCAGGTCCCAGGCGCGTTCAACGTCGCCCAGGCGCGCGAAGGCCATCACGGTCCAGATGGCGGCGTGGGTGTATTGGCCGCCGTTCTCGCGCACGCCGGGCACGTAGCCGCGGATGTAGCCGGGGTTCAGGTCGGCCTTGTCGAACGGCGGGTCGAGCAGCTGGATCAGTCCGAAATCACGCCGCACCAGGCGCGCTTCCACCTGCTCCATCGCGCCTTCCACGCGCGCATTGTCGGCGGCGCCGGTCAGCACGCCCCAGCTTTGCGAGATCGAGTCGATCTGGCATTCCTCGTTCTGCGCCGAGCCGAGCGGCGTGCCGTCGTCGAAGTAGGCGCGCCGATACCACTGCCCGTCCCAGGCATTGGCTTCGATATTGGCGGCCAGCGTTTTGGCCTGCTCGCGGCATTCGTTGGCGAACGGCGCGTCATCGCGCTGCTCGGCCACCTCGGCGAAGCGTTGCAGCACTTCGATCAGGAACCAGGCCAGCCACACGCTTTCGCCCTTGCCATGCTCGCCCACCTTGTCCATGCCATCGTTCCAGTCGCAGGAACCGATCAGCGGCAAGCCGTGTTCGCCGAAGCGCAAGCCGTTGCGGATGGCGCGCACGCAGTGTTCGTACACATCACCGGCATGGACCGAGCGGCTCGGCATGTCGTAATAGGAATCCTCTTCCGGCTGTACCGGACGGCCTTCGAGGTAGTGCGCTTGCTCGTCCAGCACCGACATGTCGCCCGTGCTCGAGACGTAGCGCCACGCCGCCAGCGGCAGCCACAGGTAGTCGTCCGAACAGTGTGTCCGCACGCCGCGGTCGGACGGCGGGTGCCACCAGTGCTGCACGTCGCCTTCCACGAACTGGTGCGCTGCGCACAGGATCAGGTGCTCGCGCAGGATGTCGGGCCGGGTGTGCACCATCGCCATCGCATCCTGCAACTGGTCGCGGAATCCGAACGCGCCGCCGCTCTGGTAGTAACCGCTGCGCGCCCACATGCGGCAAGCAATGGTCTGGTACATCAGCCAGCCGTTGGCCAGCACATCCAGCTCCGGCTCGGGTGTCTGGACCTGCACCGCGCCCAGCACCTTGTCCCAGTGCGAGTGCACTTCGCCCAAGGCTTGCAGCGCCGCGCCGCGTCCTCCGTGGCGCTGTACCACATTGGTGGCGTCGGCGTTGCGGCGGCCGCCCATGCCCAGCACGAACACGATCTCGCGTTCCTGTCCCGGTTGCAGTTCGAATGGCGCCTGGATCGCTGCGCAGGCATCCAGTCCCGCACCGGCCTTGCCCGACAAGCGCACACGGCGCAGCGCGGCCGGCCGCGCCAGGCTGCCGTTGCGGCCGATGAATTCCGTGCGATCGCACGTCACCGTGCGCACCGAAGCGTCGGCATTGAAGAAGGCTACCCGGCCGGAGAACTCGGTGTTGTAGGCATTGCGTGCAAACAGCGCACCGGTCACAGGATCGATCTCGGTCACGATATGCATACCCGACTTGGAGCGCATATCGCCCAGCACCCACTCCACATAGCCTGTCACCGACAGCTTGCGCACGATATCGGAATCGTTGCGCACGCGGATCACCGTGTAGCGCACCGGTGCATCCAGCGCCACGAATGTCGTCATGCGGCTGCTGATGCCGGTTTCGGCATATTCGAACGAAGAGTAACCGAAGCCGTGGCGCGTCAGGTAGCTGCCGGCGCCCGGCGCAGGCAAGGCGCTCGGCGACCAGAAGCGGCCGGTCTGCTCGTCGCGCAAGTAGAACGCTTCGCCGCTCAGGTCCGACACCGGGTCGTTATGCCACGGCGTCAGGCGGAACTCGTGCGCGTTTTCCTGCCAGGTATAGGCCTGGCCGCTTTCCGACACCACGCTGCCGAACTGCGCGTTGGCAATCACGTTCGACCACGGCAGCGGCGTGCGCTGCCCGGCACCGGTGGCGATCACGTACTCCTTGCCGTCCGGCGTGAAGCCGCCCAGGCCATTCACCAGGATCAAGTCATCCGGCAAGGATACGCCCGCGGCAGCACCGCCTTCAGCCGTCTCGGCACGTCCCTCCGCCATCAGCGGCGGCATGCGCAATGTCGGCGCCACGCCGCGCTTGAGCTGCTCGGCCAGCGTGCCGCGCTCATCGCTCAAGACGGCGCGCGCCACGGTCTGCAGCAGCACGCGGTCTTCCGGCGCGATGCCTTCCGTCGGCCGTACGAAGATACCGCCCGGCCTATCGATCGCTTGCGCATCGAGGCCGGAGGCGATCAGGCCCATGATCTGGTCATGCAGCGCCTGGCGGTAGCCGGAACGGTCTTCGTACCAGATCACCAGGTCCACCACCAGCCCCTTCAGGCGCCAGTAGGCGTGCGCCTGCACCAGCTGGCGCGCCAGTTCGATATTGGAGGCATCGCGGATTTCCATCAGCACGATGGGCAAGTCGCCGGAAATCGCGTAAGCCCACAGGCCGGACTGGCCGCGCTGGTTGCGCACCAGGATGCCTGGTTCGGCGCGCAGGGCCGCGTTCGGATAGATCACATGGTTGGCCAGACGCGCATACAGCTGGGCCTCGGCCTCGCTGGCGTTCAACTGCCGCAGTACCACCTGGCTGTGCGTCCACGCCAATTCGAACACGCGGTCCGCCATGTGGCGATCCTGGTATTTGTCGATCAGGTATTGCGCGGCATCGCGCGTATCGGTCATGCCGGTCACCACGTCGATCACCGACACCTGGCCCGGCTCCAGCGCAATGCGGTAACGGATCGCCACTACCGGATCGAGCACCGATCCCTCGCTGCCGGACAGCGGCCCCGGCTCCTGCAATGCCAGCGGCAGCTGCGCCGTGTTGCCCCTGCCGATGAAGCGCGCGCGGTCGGTCTCGTAGGAGACCTGCTGCACTTGCGCATCGTGCACCGTCATCACATGCAGCAGGTACGGCGTCTTCTCGTCTTTGCCGCGCGGGCGGCGTGTGCACAGGATGGCGCTTTCGTCTTTCACGATCTCGGTCTGCACGAACAGCTTGCTGAATGCCTGGTGCGCATTGTCGGCCGGTGCCGGTGCCATGACCACCTCGCCAAAGCTGGTGATCTCGATGATGCGGCGCCGGTCCGAATGGTTGCTGATGCGCGTGCGGCGCATCTCGATATCGTCTTCCGGCGACACCACGATTTCGGTGTACAACTCGATCTCGTTGTCGCTGCGGCGGAACTCGGCCCGGCCTTCGGAGAAGATCACTTCCAGGCGCTTCGGCTCAGCCTGGGTCGGCTGGTACGTCGTGGACCAGACGGCGCCATCCTCCACGTCCTGCACGTAGCAGAACTGGCCCCAGTTGTCGCGCGTGCTGTCTTCGCGCCAACGCGTCACGGCCAGGTTGTTCCAGCGGCTGTAGCTGCCGCCGGCGCTGCTCACCATCACGTGATAGCGGCCATTCGACAGCAGCTGGGTTTCCGGAATCGGCGGCGTATGCTGGCTCATGATGCGCATCGGCGCGGCCTGGTCCGGCACCGTGCTGCGCACCGAAGCCTGCTCCGCGCTGGCCGAATGGAAGGCCCCGATGCGCGGGCTGCGTTCCTGCAGCACCAGCAAGGTCGATTGCAGCAGCGGATCGGATTCGAAGCGGCGCTGCATTGGCCGGTCGTTCAGCACATAACTCAGCGCCAGGAATCCCATGCCCTGGTGGTGCACCATGAAGGACTTGATAATGGCATATTGCTGGCCGCGCGGCAGGCGCGCCGCCGTGTAATCGATCGCTTCGTAGAAGCCATAGCGCCCCGTGAAGCCCATGGCCGCCATCTTCTGCAGGTTCTGGCACGATGTATCGGGATCGACCATCAGCCCCAGCATGGTGGCGTATGGGGCCACCACCAGGTCTTCCGCCAGGCCGCGTTTCAAGCCGATGCCGGGCACGCCGAAGGCGCGGTACTGGTAATTCAATGCCGCGTCGGTGGTGTTATAGCCCGACTCGGAGATCCCCCACGGCACGTTGCGTTGTTTGGCATACTCCACTTGCGCCGCCACCACCGACTGGTAGGTCTGGTCCAGCAGCGTGCTCGGGTAGGTCGGCATCACCAGCAGCGGCATCAGGTACTCGAACATCGAGCCGCTCCAGGATAGCAGCACCGGCTGCCCGTGCACGATGCAAAGCTGGCGCCCCATGGCGAACCAGTGCTCCTGCGGCAGCTGCCCCTGCGCGATGGCGACGAAGCTGGCCAATCGCACTTCGGAAGCCAGCAGGTCGTAGCAGCTTGCATCCAGGCGTCGTTCGCTCAAGTTGTAGCCGATGGCCAGCAGCTTTGTGGTCTGGTTGAACAGGAAGCCATACTCGCATTGGGCGAATTCATTGGCCTGGTGCGACAGCCGGTTCAGCATGTCGAGGCGTTCACGCGCGCGTGCCGCGCCTTGCTCCACCAGCGTTGCCAGTTGCTGCTGGCGTTCGCGTTCGTCCGGCGCCAGGTCGCTCAGCGCCGCGCCAGGCAACGGCCAGCTTGCCAGTTCGCGCAGGCTCGGCACACGGTCAAGCGTGGTGTCGTATTGGGCCTCTGTTTGCGCCGTGATCCACGGCGCGAAGCCATCCAGCTCCTCCAGCATGCTGCGGCATTGCGAATGCAGCGCGCCAGCCCATGCCGCAACTTGCGGGTCGAGCGGCACCGATGCCTGGCGCAGGAATTGTTCGGCGCCTTCGCAAGCGCGCACCAGCCAGGCGCGCTGCTGCCGCAGGCTCGGTGGATAGACGGCTGGCGATGGAGCAAGGGCGGATTCCAGAGCGCTCAGCGCTTCGGCCGCCGCGCCGCCGGCTGCGGCAGCGGCTTCGCGCACCAGGGCGCAGGTGGTGGCCAGGCCTTGCGCCACGTTCGGGTGCACGATCGGCAGTTCGGCGATGCCGGTCAGGCCGGCCTGCAGCGTGAGCAGGTGGCCGGCCAGGTTGCCGCTGTCGACGGTGGAGATATAGATCGGGTGCAGCGGCTTCATCGACTGGGTGTCGTACCAGTTGTAGAAGTGGCCCTGGTGACGTTCCAGCTGCGACATGCTGTCCAGCGTACTGGCCGTGCGCGCCGCGAGCTGGCCGCCGCTGATGTAGCCAAAGTCGTAGGCTGTCAGGTTGGCCAGCAGCGCCAAACCCATATTGGTGGGGGAGGTGCGGTGCGCCACCACCTGGCTCGGATGCTCCTGCATATTATCCGGCGGCAGCCAGTTGTCTTCCGGTCCGACGAAGGTCTCGAACCACAGCCAGGTCTTGCGCGACAGCTTGTGCAGGAACAGGTTCTGGTCTTCCTTCAATGCCCGCTGCACGCGCGCGATGGGCAGGCTGATCCACCAGGCCACCAGCGGCGAGGCGAACCAGGCTGCGACGAAGATCAGTGCCGCCTCGAACGCCTTGGGGCGCAACATGGCCAGCCCGGCCCCGGCACCCAGCGCCAGCAGCGGCGCTATCCACATGGTGCGCCAGTTGCTGGCCAGGCCGGTACCGGAACGCGACAGACCCGAAGCATGCCATTCCAGCAAGCGGCGCCGCGATACCAGCAGGCGCCAGCCGGTACGCACGATCGCATCCAGGCTGATATACGCTTCATATGGCAGGAACACCAATGTCAGCAAGGCGTGTGCGAACTGCATGCCGCTGCGGCGCAACGACGTCGTCACGTGCTGGCTCCACAGCGTGTCGTCCGGCTTGCGCAGCAAGTCGTAGGTGGAACTTACCAGCGGCGGCAGGAAGATGATCGCCAGCACGGCCAAGGCCCAGAACCATGGATGCGGCAGGGCGGCAAAAGCCATCAGCAGCGATAGGGTCAGGACCGGCGCCACCAGGCTGCGGCGCAGGTTGTCGAACAACTTCCAGCGCGACAGTGTGGAGAGCGGATTGTTTTCGTGCTTGCCGCCCGCCAGCGGCACGCGCCGCATCAGCCAGGGCAGCAATTGCCAGTCGCCGCGCATCCAGCGCTGGCGCCGGCTCACGTCGTCGCGGTAGCGCGCCGGATAGTGTTCATAGAGCTGCGCGTCGCTCAGCAGGCCGGCACGCAGGTAGCAGCCCTCCAGCAGGTCATGACTCAGGATGCGGTTGTCCGGCAAGCGCTTGCCCAGCACCTCCTCGAACACATCGACATCGTAGATGCCTTTGCCGATGAAAGAACCCTCCGCAAACACGTCCTGGTATACGTCGCTGACGGTGCGGGTGTAGGGGTCGATGCCCGGCTCACCGCCGCACAGCTTTTCATAGCGCGACGCATCTTCGCTCGGCAGGCTGACCGCCACCCGTGGCTGCAGGATGCCGTAGCCGGCCACCACGCGCCGCAGGCGCTGGTCGATGCGCGGCTGGTTGAGCGGATGGCGCATGCTGGCAACAAACTGGCGCGCGGCATCGCGCGGCAACTGGGTATCGCTATCGAGCGTGATCACGTATTTGAACGCCGGCAGGTCGTCGATATCGCCGACGATCAGGGCGAACGCCTCCTGCGCACCGCCGCGCATGAAGCGGTTCAGGTCGGACAGCTTGCCGCGCTTGCGCTCTTCGCCCATCCAGGCACGCTGGGAGGCGTTCCACCGGCGCGGGCGATGCAGCAACAGGAAAGGCGCCGGCGCGCCCTGTTCCGAGTATTTCAAGTTCAGGCGCGCGATGTTGGCGGCCGCACGCTCGGTCAACGCGGCATCGGATGGCAGCGTCTCTTCCTGCGCATCGGCGAAGTCGGTCAGCAGGCAAAAGCGCAGGTGGGGGTCGCGGTTGGCGAGGAAACGGACCTCGAGCTGTTCGCACAACTCATCGACATTCTCGCGGCTGAACAGCAAAGTCGGCACCACCACCATGGTGCGCGCGTCCGACGGGATGCCGTCGCGGAAATCCATGCGCGGCAAAGGCCGCGGCTCGACAAACAGCGTGGCAACCCAATTGACCAGGGCCAGTGCCAGCTGGCTGCTGCCCATCAGGCCGAGGATAGCCAGCACCACCAGCGCCCACGACTGCACGCCGTCGCGCCAGGCACGTTCCAGCATCAGCGCGGTGGCGATCACCGATAGCGCACCGATCGCACCGAGGTAAGACAGCAGCGGCGAGGTACGCATGGTGCGCTTCAGCGAGCGCAGCGGCGGCAGGCGCACGCCGACCTGGCGTTCCAGCAGCAGCGTGCCGTCGCCCACCAGGTAATAGCCGACATGATGCAGGCGCGTATCGTGGTCGGCGGCACGGGTGCGCGCCAACTCGAGCGCCTGCTGCGCCACTTCAGCCTCCGTTGCACGCGAATAGCGCGCCATGCGCTCCACGCTGTGGCGGTACTGGTCGCGCGTGGAGAAATCCATGTCCGGATAGGTCCCGGCCGGGTCCTGGCGCAAGGTCTGCTCGACCACGCTCATGGTCTCGACAAACTCTTGCCAGTCCATGGTGCCGAGGAAGCGCAAGCTGCCGATGCTGTTGGCGATCGACACCTGCTCCGCAGCCTGCATATGAATTTCGGCCTGGATCTGCTGCTCGATGGTCTGGCCCGACTCCGCCAGGCGGTAGGTGATCCAGTTGAGCGCCAGCGTCAGCACCGGGCTTTGTCCTTGCAGGCGGCGCGCCAGTTCGGCCACGAAGCCGCTGGTGATCGGCGGCTCTGAGCGCGCCATGTCCGCCACCAGCAGGATCAAGCCGCTCGGATTCTTGTCCGCGATTTCCACCATCTGGTCGGCCCAGCTATTGGCCAGGTCGCGCTGGAAGCGGTTCTCGGCGACGCGCGCCGCGACACGGCGCAGGTTCTCGATCAGGGCCAGGCGCAGCATGATCGGGATGGCCCACAGCTCGCCCAGCTTCAGCGTCGCCACTTCCTGATAGGCCTCGACGAAGCGGCTCAGGCTCTCCGGATCGACGCGGCCGTCGCCATGCGCAATGATTTCCAGCGCGATCTGGTAGACGCGCGGCGTGCCTTGCGGGGCGCCCTTGGCTAGGCGCGGCAATTCCTTGCTGTAGTCTTTCGGCAGGTGGCGCCGCGCGGTGCGGATCTGATCTTCGATCAGGTAGAAATTGTCGAGCAACCATTCGGAAGCGGGCGTGATCTGGCGGCCTTCCTTGACCGCCTCGGTCAAGCCTTCGCAGGTGGAGCCGATCAGCGCTTCGTTTTCGCTCAGCCGCGCCAACAGGCGGTCGCCGCCGCCACGCTTGCTAAGCTCATGGCTTGCGGCAAGCGTTCGGCCATGCTGCTCCATCTGTTGCGCGCTGAACAGCTCACCGCGCAGGGGCAAATCATCTTCCTCACCAGTCCCTTTTTCCAGGGACCCTGATTCCGATTCCTTGAATCCGGCACTTGCGGCCGGCCATAAAAAGGGGTTCTCTTTCAAGGGGGCCTCACACTTATTCTTAGAACTGCCGCGCAGACCGGCAGTATGTTCCAAGCAATGTTAGGCGGGCGCACGGCAGGTGACTGTTCGCTAGCGTACATATGGGTCCGTTACAGATCAGCCCATTTCATTCGCTGAATTTCACCTCGGCAAGAGCACGAATTTTTTTGCTAACCCGGCGTGCTGAAAACCGGATCGCGCAAGCCCTGCACGTTGGGCGCTTCTGCCGCGCCATCAAGGTCGAGGATGATGATCTCGTTCTCGCCTTGACGCAGCCAGGGGCCAGGCAGGAACAGGCTCTGTTGCGGGCCGATGCGCCAGTAACGGCCGAGGTGACGACCATTGATCCACACATGTCCTTTGCCGAGTGCGCGCGTGTCGAGGAAGGTGCTGCCTTGCGCGTCGCTCCGGAAATGGCCGCGCCAAAAGGTAGGCCCTTGCCGCGCGGGCGCACCGCGTTTGAAGCGCAAGGTCGACAAGTCAGCCAGCGGCATCGAGAACACTTCCCAATCGAGCAGCGGCTTGCCTGCCAGCGATGCGGAGCGCACGAGCCCTTTGCGTTCATCCGCCAGCATAGGGCCGAAATTGACGCGCCCCATATTTTCCACCACCACGTCCAGCGTGCTGCCTGCCTTGAGGTCGACTTCCGTCGTGTTCTCGTTGCGCCTGCGGTCGAGCGCGGCGAAGGTGGAGCCGTCGGCCAGTAGGTGCGCGTAATCGCGTACCGCGCCGAGATCGAGCTTACCCTTCGCACCGTCGGCAAAGCGCTTGCGGTACACGATGAAGCCGTAGCCTTGCCCATACGCTTCCATATTGCGGGCAAGGCGGGAAGCGACAGGCTTCGGCAAGGAATCGACCAGCGCTACCGATTCATCGAGCGAGAAGCGCGGTATGGCGATGGTTGATGCTGGCTTGGGCACGTCGGGCAGGCGCTCGCCAGGCGGCAAGTGACGCGCAATGGCGTCGCGGATGGCGAAGAACTTTGGCGTTGGACGGCCGGCCTCATCGATGGCCGCATCGTAGTCATAGCTGGTGGTGTCGGGCTGGTAGGTGCTGCCCTGGCTGTTGGCGCCAGGCTGCCAACCAAAGCTGGTGCCACCATGTGCCATATATAAGTTGAACGAGATGCCCTGCTCCAGCATCCAGTCCACGGCGTCCGCCGCCAGCTTTGGGCTGGTCTGGTGGCGCCGCTCGCCCCAGTGGTCGAACCATCCCGCCCAATACTCGCCCGCCATGCGCGGCACGTTCTGGCGGAACGCAGCCAGTTGCGCAAACGCTTCCTTGACGTCGTCCACGCCGCCATTGAAATTCACCACCGGCGTCACACCGGGCAGGGTGCCGCGGTCGAGCAAGGTGGGGTCAGGTCCATCCGAGGTGAACAGGGGCGTATCAAAGCCCGCTTCGCGCAGCTGCTCCTGGATCGTCGCCATGTAATCATGGTCGTCGCCGTAGGAGCCGTATTCGTTCTCCACCTGCGTCATCAGGATCGGGCCGCCGCGCGAGGACAGCAGCGGCGCCACCTCCTGCGCCACGCGCTTGAAATAGCGCGCGCTCGCCGCGAGGAAGCGCGGATCCATGCTGCGCACGCGCAAACCGGGTGTGCGCAACAGCCAGGCCGGAAAACCGCCAAAGTCCAGTTCCGCGCAAACGTAAGGCCCCGGACGCAGAACGACGTTCAGGCCGGCTTCCTGCGCCGTGCGGATGAAGGCGGCCAGGTCCAGGTTGTCGCGGAAATCAAAGCGTCCCGGTTCCGGCTCGTGCAGGTTCCAGAACACATAGGTCGTGATGGTGTTGAGTCCCATGGCGCGTGCCTGCTGCAAGCGTTCGCGCCAGAACGCGCGTGGGATACGGGCGTAGTGCATTTCGCCGGAACGGATGATGTATGGCTTGCCATCCAGTTCGAAACGGTCGCCCACTACTGAAAAGTGTGACGTGGCCGCTGCGGCGCTGAGCGCCGTCATCATGATGCCCAGCATGGCCAAGCGCTTGATGCCCTCGAATCGCAATTTCGCCCCCTATTTCGAAAGAAATACAATGAAAACATCAGATCATAACGAAAGCAAGGATGTCAATACGAAAGATTGAGCAGCTTAATTCGAAAGTTACATACCAGTTACACGGCAGATGCTGCCAAGCCGCAGTGGCAGGTGTATCCTGCGGTGTTTCCAAAAAAGCCACTGCCATTTACATGAAGAAAATCGCCGTTCCGCTGCTACTGGTCGTCCAGGCCCTGAATACCGCCGACGCCCAGGAGCAGGACCCCGCCGACAAGGTAACGCCCCCCGCAACTGCGCGCCCGGGCGATTCGTTGGTCAATCGACATCTGTCATGTGCGGAAATCTCCTTGCCTTTGTTGAAAGTCGAAGATAAAAAACACTGCGAATTGGGATAGCTACGGACCTTATGTTGCTGGTGGGGATAGCGATCTTCGTCTTGCGCCATTTTCCCGCCAGATAGCCGCAAAAAAAACGGCGGCCATCGGCCGCCGCAAGCAGGATACAACCTCAAAAACTCATGCGGCCAGCGCCAGTGCCGGTGACGCGAGCGCGATGCCGCCTCCCAGGCTGTAGGCATTGCGGTAGCCGAGGCGACGCAGGCATTGCGCGGCTTTGGCGCTGCGGTTACCGCTGCGACAGAAGAACACCAGCGGCGGCTGGTCAACCGCGTCCAGCCAGCCTGGCACGAAGGCTGCCAGGCGGCTCAATGGCACGCTTTCGGCCGCCCGCCCGCCGGGAATGCAAGCGGCTTGCTCATACGTTTCGCGCACATCCACCAGCACCGCTTGCGGATGCGCTTCCAGCAAGCGAGCCAACGCAATGCTGTCCAGGTTCAGGTCCGCACCCGCCATGCTGCCTTGCGCTTCGGCGCGCAGGCTGGTGCAGCAGGCGTTCACTTCTTCGCGGCCCGCGCATACCAGCGCATCGGCGGGCAGCTTGCCGGCCAGCCCGGACAACGCTGCCAGGCCGGTAAAGGCGTAATCGACTTTGTCGCCGCTGCACAGCAGGTAACCCGTGTGGCTTGAATCCAGCGCCGCTCGGCGCACGGTGTGTGCGCCGAAAACGAAGCTGTCGGTTTCCGCGCCGCCGTCGCGCGTGCTGAGGCGCGCGGAGACCTTGTAGCCGTGGCTATGCAGCAGGCTGTCGATGCGTTCGCCCAGTTCGGCCTGATGGTCGATCACGATGCACTGCCGCGAAGGCGCGTCCAGCAGCAGCCAGGTGTGATTGCCCGCCAGGCTTAGTTGCAGCAGGCCTTCCGGCACGACGGTACCGGAAACCGGCGTATCCATCAGGCCCGCATTGCGCAGGGCTTGGCCGCAGCGCTCGATGCGCGTGCAGGCTTCGTCGATGATCTCTTCGCCGGCCAGCGGGCCAAAGGACATGCGCACCGCGCTGCTGCTGCGCCAGGCCGGCAAGCCCATCGCGTCCAGCACATAGCTTGGTGCCGCCTTGGCGGCGGAACAAGCACTGCCGGCGCTGACGCGCACATTGGCGGCGTCGAACACGTCCAGCAGCTCCTTGCTCGACAAGCCGGGCACGGAGAAGTTCAGTGTGGTCGGCAGCGCCTTGTCGAACGGTGCATTGAACACGATGCCGGGGAAGGCTGCGCGCAGGCTGGTAGCCAGCTTTTCGCGGAAGCCATACAGCTCCGTCGGCGAGCGGAAGGTTCCGCCCTCCTCCAGCGCTGCCAGCACGGCGCCCAGTGCGGCAATTCCGGCCATGTTTTCAGTGCCGGAGCGCAGGCCGGCTTCCTGGCCGCCGCCCATCACCAGCGCGGTGTACGGCGCGCCTTCGCGCACGTACAGCATGCCGATGCCCTTCGGCGCATACAACTTGTGGCCGGAGAACGGCGCGTAGTCGATACGCGTGTTGCCGAGGTCCAGCGGCAGCTTGCCCAGGCCTTGCACGCAGTCGACCATCCACAGCGCCTTGCTGCCTACCAGCGTCGCGCCAATGCCAACCAGGTCGGATACCACGCCGGTTTCGTTATTGGCCGCCATGGTGCAAACGAAAGCCGCTTGCGGTGCCAATGCGCGCAGCGCGGCCAGGTCGTGGCGGCCGTCGGCGTCGACCGGCAGCTTTTTCAGTTCCAGCCCCAGGCCCAGCAAACGGTTCCAGTGCGCCAGCGCTTCCGGCACCGCCTTGTGTTCGGTGGCGCCGTACACCAGCAGGCTGCCGATTGCTTCGCCCCGCTCGCGGCGTTCGCGCAGCGCGCACAGCGCCGACAGTACGGCGGTCTGGATGCCTTCCGTGGCGCCGCTGTTGAACATAATGCGGCCATTGCCCACGCCCAGCAGGCGTTTCGCGCGCTGGCGCACGGAGTCCATCATGGCCTTGGCCTGCAGGCCGGTGGCATGGGTGCTGCTGGGATTGCCGAAACAATCGCGCATGGCTTGCACCGCTGCGTCGATGGCCGCTGGCAGCACGCAGGTGGTGGCGTTCCCGTCGAGGTAGATTTCTTTGCTCATACTCAATAGTTTACGAACTGGCAGTGAATCAGGTATTCCAAAATTACCCCAAACAGGCCTTGATGTAGAATAAGCATTCCAAATATCGATATAAACAAAAATGAATGATCTCGATCGCTTCGATTATGCGATCCTGGGAGCGCTGCAGGTGGATGGCACGCTCTCTGTGGCTGAGCTGGCGGAAAAGGTTGGCCTTTCCACCACGCCATGCTGGAAGCGCCTGAAGCGGCTGGAAGAGGATGGATATTTCGACCGCCGCGTGGCGATCGTCAACCGCCGCAAGGCGGGCCTGCCCGTCACCGTGTTCGTCAGCGTGCGCACCAGCCAGCACGATGAGAAGTGGCTGGCCAGGTTTGCCGCCGCCGTGGTGGCGCTGCCTGAAGTGCAGGAATTCCACCGCATGAGCGGCGACGTCGACTACCTGCTGAAAGTAGTGACCACCGACATCGAGGGGTATGACCGTTTTTACAAGAAGCTGATCAAGGCCGCGCAATTGACCGGCGTTTCGTCCGCTTTCTCGATGGAGCAGATCAAGTACACCACCAGCCTGCCGCTTGACCTGGTGTCGCACGGGGCGGGTGGCTGAGAGTAACAGCCAACCGTGGGATAATGGCCGGATGCTGAAATCCGCGCTTCTCTCCCTGCTTCCCGCCCGCAGCAATACCAGCCAGCGCCAGCGCTTGCGCGCCAGCTTCGGCGCCTTGCTTGGGCTTTTGATCACCAGTTTCGTTGCCCACTACCTGCTGGGCGATAACGCCATGTGGTTGGTGGCGCCGATCGGCGCTTCGTCCGTGCTGCTGTTCTGCCTTCCGGCCAGCCCGATGGCGCAGCCTTGGGCTGTCATTGGCGGCAACGTGGTCTCCGGCCTGATGGGCGTGGTGTGCGTGCAGTTCTTCGCTCCCGGCCCGCTGGCCGCCACCCTGGCCACGCCGCTGGCGATTGCGGCAATGTTCGCGCTGCGCTGCCTGCATCCGCCCGGTGGCGCCACGGCCCTGATGATGGTGATTGGCGGCCCGGCCGTGCACGCCATGGGCTACCGCCTGCCTTTGGGGCCGGTGCTGTTGGACTGCGTTCTGATCGTGCTCGCGGCCATCGTTTATAACAACCTGACCGGACGCCGTTATCCGCACAGCCAGCAACTGCTGCACCCGAACCCGCACGCGACGAAAGACGAGGTGCCGACGGCGCGCTTCGGCTTCCAGCCGGAAGACCTGGACGCGGTACTGCGCCAGTACAACCAGGAGCTCGATATCAGCCGCGACGACCTGGAAGAGCTGTTCCTGAAAACCGAAATGCGCGCCTACCAGCGCCGCTTCGGCGTCATCACCTGCGGCGACATCATGTCGAAGGACGTGGTAACGGCGGAATTCGCGACGCCGCTGGCCGATGCCTGGCGCGAGATGCGCCAGCACCGCATTGCCGCGGTACCGGTGCTGAACCGGGTGCGGCGCGTGATCGGCATCGTCACCACCAGCGATTTCATGACGCACGGCGGGCTGGATGACTACCACGGCATGCGCCGCCAGTTGCTGGACTTCCTGCGCCCTTCCGGCACCACGCACTCGGAGAAGCCCGAAGTGGTGGGCCAGATCATGGTGAAGCACCCGCGCACGGCGCGCGTCGACACGCCTATCACGGAGCTGGTGCCGCTGATGGCCGATTCCGGCTTCCACCACATTCCCGTGCTCGATCACGAGGACCGCTTCGCCGGCATCGTGACCCAGTCGGACGTGGTGGCGGCGCTGTATGCTAGAAACGCTTTGTCAGCGTCAGAAGACCCGACTCGGTCTTCATATCAAGCCGCTTGAGCACGGAGTTGCCGAGTAGAATCACACCCAGGCCGGCTTCGTTGATGGAGCCTTCCACATTGGCGAATTCAAACTCGCCGACCCTGACCTTGTCCAGTTTGACAATCCACACCGGCGCCGTGCCGGCGGCGGTCTGGCTGAAGGCGCGGCGGCCCTTGTTCTTGTAGTCGATGCCCATCTTGCCCGCCAACGCGGCAGGAATCGACACCAGCGTAGCGCCGGTATCGAGCATCATATTGACAGGAAAACCATTGATTTCGCCCGCCACCGAGTAGTGGCCGTTCGGATCGGGCGACAGCACCATCGAGTTGCCACCGCTGGATTTGGATGCCGCGTACTCGCCCAGGCGGATGATATACCGCTTGCCGCCCTCTTCAATGGTGGCTTCGCCAGACGTAACGCCAACCAATCTGCTACCATCAGGCAGCGTCGCACCAACCGGGAAAGTGCGTGGTGCGCCCCCGTTAACCGATAACAGGGCCTTTTCTTTCAGGGTGCCCACCAGGCTTACATCGGCCTGGGCCGAAACTGCGGTTAACATTAATGCAGCAACTAGCGCGATACGCATTGCAAGAAACTCCGGTCAAAATTGCATTTTGACACACTTTCGACCGTTAAATTGTTGACTCTTCGGTGCAACATTTGGATAGAATCTAGGCATGCAAACGTTGAAAAGGGTGCTTGCACTCGCCCTCGAAGAAGCGCAAACCGGTTTTGCGACATTGTGCAAACGGATGACGGACCAGGCTGACGTCGCATTGGGCGAAGCCCTGCGCACAGCGCCGTCGGCGGAACAGCGCCTGGCCGGAGCATGCCGCGTCTTCCTGCGCGAACAGGGGGCCGCCATGCGTGCGCGCATGGAGCGCTCGTATGCCGGACTGCTGGCACGCGCCATGCAGACCATGCACACCGACCTGCGCACCGGCCTGCACAACTTCAGCGCCGATACCCTGACCCTGATCGACGACGAGGTGGTCACGCGCCAGATCGAAGTCGAGCGCCTGCTGCTGAAACTGCGCGATGCCGACGAGCTCAGTCTCGGCCACCTGAACCTGATCATCGCCCAGATGCATGGCGACAGCGAGGTGCGCGAGCGTGAAAACCCGTTCCGCCCTTACCTGCTGGCGCGCTCCCTGTACGACGCGCTTCGCGCCATGGTGGCAGACGAGGCGCAAATCAAAATGCTGTTCGATACCCTGTCGCTGGCCATGACGTCGGAGCTGGGCGACTTCTACACCCGCTTGCGCGAGGTATTCGAATCGCGCGGCATCCGCTCGCGCCTGGTGGCACGCCCCTCGGCGCTGAACCGGCTGGAACAGGAACGCCTGGCCTGGCAACGCGCGGCAACCGGACAGGCCGATGCCGACGTCGCCATGCGCCAGCGCGTGGCGCGCCTGGGCGCGGTGCAGCAGGAAATCCAGCAAGACTCGCCCCCCAGCATCCTGCAGGGACAACCGGACCTGCCGACCAAGCCGGATCTGCAGGAACTGGTCTTCAGCATGTTCAATCCATCGGGCATCCGGCGCAGCGCGCCGCAGGCCCAGAACACGCTGCGCGTGCAGCTCGACAACGCCTTGCGCCAGCTTCAGCGCGAGCACGCCGAAAGCGGGCCGCAGCCACCGCTGGCCCTGCTCAATCGGATGGCAAACCTGCCGCACGGTTCGGAACGCATCGTGGTTGAACTGGTCGGACTGCTGTTCGAATACATCCTGAATGACGACCAGCTTCCAAAAGGCATCCGCGAACAACTGTGCCGCCTGCACGCACCCTTCCTGCGCGCTGCGTTGAAAGACCTGGCGGTGCTGCAAGGAGCCCACCTGCCGGCGCGCCACTTGCTGGACCGTATCGGCAGTGCCGCCATTGGCATCGGCGCCGAGTCGCCGCTGCAGCAACCACTGCTGGGCGAGGTGGAGCGCCTGGTCAACCAGGTATTGCAGCAGTACGAGCACGATGCTTCCGTATTCGCCGATGCCGGCCTGGAACTGGATGGCTTCCTGGCCGGCCTGCTGCGTGAATGCGACCCGATCGTGCGTCGCGCCATGCCGGCTTTCGAACGCGCGGTGAAAGTGGCGCCGTTCGTGGCGGCCCTGGCCGATACCTTGCGCGGGCAACTCGAATCGGTCAACGTCGACCGCCGCATGATGGACTTCATCACCGCTACCTGGGCCCAGGTGATGGTGCATACCTACGGCCGCCAGCCGGACTACGGCAAGCTGCTGCCGGAACTGGTGTGGAGCGCGCAGGAAAAGATCCTGCCGGAGGAACGCGCCGTGCTGATGAAAATGCTGCCGGCCCTGGGTCGCGAACTGCGCGCCGGCCTGGCAACCATCGGCATGAACGAAGCGGATGCGCAAGCGGCGCTGGACCAGCTGGTGTCGCTGCACATGGATGTGCTGTCCAACAATATGCCGATGCCCACCACGCCGCGCCTGAACGTGGCCGGCCTGCGCGAACGCTTCGCCGCCATCGATGCGGGACACCCGGCATTGGTGGCCGCAACGCATACCGATGCCCTGCCGGCGCAGGCCCAGTTCAGCGCCGAGTTCGCGCTGCATGGCGTCCTGGCCACGGTGCAGCCCGACCCGGCACTGGCCCCGGTATCGAACTACGAAGACGAATGGCTGCAATGGGCGCAGGCCGGCAATGGCTTTGAGATGCTGTCCGGCGACAAGTATGTACCGCTACGCCTCGGCGCAGTGGCGGCGCGCAATGCCGGCTTCATGTTCACGGCGCCGGACCATGCCACGCCATTGGTGTACTCGCGCGCGGCATTGCTGACGGCCATGCGCGACGGCAGCCTGCGGCCGGTCGAGTACTCGCCGCTGTTCGAGCGCGCGGTGGAATCGCTGATGACCGGTGCGGAGTCGCTGGACGCTGCGTAAGCTTCAGGACTCGGCCTGCCACAACTCCCAGCAGCCGGCTTGCAAACGGAAGCGGTAGGTGACGGGGCCGGCTTCCAGTTCCACCTTGCCGGCTTCTTTCCGGACTGCCATGCCGTGCTTCCTGACGATGTCCCCGAGCAGCTCCTGATTGCGGTAGTCGGTGCGCGGCACCATGGTCGTGGCCGGGCCGTCGGGTCCGCCGATCACTGTTTCCAGCGGGTCTGTGGTGCGCGCATTGGCAAACATGCGGTCGGACTGGTAGCGCGGCAGGAAAGTGTCAAACGATTCCGGCGCGTTGAGGCTGCAGCCTTTGCGCACGGTTTGCACGCCCTTGGCCAGCGACGGCAGCAGCCGCGTCGAGTACCACATGCCGCCGATCATGGCACCCGCCAACAACATAAAAAACATTCCGCGCTTGCTCAACATATTTTCACAGTGATGAATCTTCGAATTGCCACAGATACCAGCAGCCGTCCTGCTGGCGGAAGCGGTAGAAATAGATCAGCGAATCGGAGTCGGGCCGGAACACGTTGACCTCCATCCCGCCCGGGGTTGCCAGCTGTTTGGTCGACAGGTGGTCGGTCTTGATGACGTCGGCCAGCAAGGCCGATGCCGCAAACTGCTCGCGCGTGACCAGCGTTTTCCGTTCTTCCGCCGCCTCCAGCGACTCCAGCGGGAACACGGTGCGCTCGAGGGCGAACTGACGATCGCTCATATAGCGCGGCAGGAAGCCATCGAATGGCTCCGCCTTGCAGCCACGCTGCAAGGCTGGCGCCGCACATCCCGCCAGCATTGCCGCAGCAAGCATCATTGCCAGGATTTTTCTCATTTATTCTTCGCCCCCAAGAGGATTTTTCCGGTCACAACAACAAAGAAGAATGAAGCGCCCGCCGCGACGAAGAAATATAAAAAGATCAGGATCCCGACGGACAGCAGCGTGCTCGCCGTCACGCGATACGCAGGAATCAAGCGCGGTGCGGACAGGAGGATTGCCAGCAAAAGAGCGGCCAGCATCAGCGGCCAGCCAGTGACAACCGGGTAAAGCTTATGCCTGAACAGGTTCTGACTGTCCGGCCACGCCATGGTGACTGCCATCAGCCCCACCGCAATCCAAGCCAAGAACGCCGCGCCAGCAAGCAAGTTGCGCGGTTGCGCATCAATGGCCGCCTGTAAGTCGGAAGGAATCGGCATGCGTTTGAACATGCCGATATCGCTGCCGCCAGGGTTCCCGGTCGGGACCAGGTCGAGCGCCGATCCAAGCGCGCCCAACGCGATCCGAAGCAACTGTCCGAATGCCGCAGCTGCGCGGCCCCGCTGCAGTTCGATCCTCAGCATCAGCCAGTGCGACAGCACATGTGGCCACACATGCTGCTGGCCGATCACGTGGGCCCGCTCCAGGTTCGCCATGGCGGCATCCAGCTCATTGGCCGAGATGTGCCCGCGCGCAGCGGCAATCTCCGATTCAAAACTCATAACGGCCCGAAGTCTTTGCCTTCCGAGAGTTTATAGACCTTGATCTTGTCGCCCGTGCGCACCATGCGGCGGTCGAGGGCCGGGAAGTCGGCTACTTCGCTTTCCAGGTTCTCGCCGCCCATCAGGTAGACCAGGTCTTCGCTGCCGCGATTGATCATCTGGTGCGCCTTGGATGGCGTCGGGAAGCCGACGAAGTCGCCCGGCTCCAGCTCATAATCTTCGCCATCGATATGCGCCACGCCGCACCCGGAAAGGATGTACACCCATTCTTCCTCGTTATGGTGCAGGTGGTAGGCAAACGACTCCTTGCCCGGCTTCAGGCGCCCAATGCTGACGCCTGTGCGCTTCAAGCCCGCCATGCGCGACAGTTGCGAGCCGCTGATCTCCGAGTTCGGGTTCCAGGGATGCGAGAACACGCCTTCCGCCTCCTGGGCCTGCTGGCGTTTCACGATATGCTTGTATTGCTCGCTCATTCAATTCCTTTCTGCTGCCCTGAACAGGGCGCCAGCCATCGATTCAATGTCAGCCCGCATATACAAGCGCTCCATCCAGCCTGCGGGGATTTGCCGGATGCCATAGTATGCACCCGCCAGTTGTCCGGCAATCGCCGCCGTGGTGTCGGCATCGTCGCCCAGGTTTGCCGCCGCCAGGACCGTCGATTCAAAATCGCTGTTCTTGGCAAAGCACCACAGCGCCGCCTCCAGCGAAGCGACTGAATAGCCCGAGCCGATGACCTGGTCGCGTTCCTTGCCTGCATAGCTGCGCGCAGCCAGCGCGGCCACCTTCACCTCGCTGAATTGCGCAGGATCGGCGTCCAGAAGCTCGTTCTTGGACAGGCCGCTGAACGCACGCGAGATTAACAAGCCTAACAGGCGGCAGCAGTCGAGGGCTTCCGGCGCGGCATGAGTCGTGCGCGAGCTTTGCTCGCTGAATTCAAGCACCTTGTCCACCGACGGATGGAAGAACATGACGACCGGCGCCAAGCGCATAAGCGATCCATTGCCGGCGGTTTGCGGATCGGCCGATCCAGCCAATGGCTCACCCGTAGCCTGGAACTTGCCCAGCGCCTGGCGCACTGTGATGCCAATGTCGAAGCAGTCGCCGGTGGAGCTCAGGTAACCCCACTGCCACCAGTTCAGGTAGCGGGTCATCTGGTCATGCGCATCGAAGCCGCCTTTCGTCAGCAAGCTCTCGGCCAGGCACAAAGCCATCGACGTATCGTCGGTCCATTGGCCAGGCGCCAGCCCAAACGGACCGCCGCCACGCATGTCCAGCACCGGCTGAAACGCGCCACGCGGCATGAATTCCACCGAGGTGCCAACTGCATCCCCGCACGCCAGCCCCGCCAGGCATCCCCGATATCGCTCTTCAAGCGTTGGCATCCACCACCCTCGTTTTTATCAATTCACAACATTCTAGCAGCGGCCGGGCGCTCGGTTTGGGCTGCCGTACGCGACGCCGGGCGCATTCCCAAGTCATCGAAGCAAGGCCATATTGAATGGCCGTTACCCTTAGCGTATGCTTGTCGCTCCTTCATTTACCCGGACCAAGACAAATGAAACATCGTATTACCCTCGGCGCGCTGGCGGCCGCCGTTTTGCTGGCTTATGCCCCAGTTCAAGCCAATGCTGCCGCGGCCAAGCCGGCGGCGGTGGAAAAAGCTCCGGCCAAGAGCAATGAAGCGGCCAAGAAGCAGTTCTGGGCTTTGGCCGACGAGTACTACGATGCGATCGCCAAATTCGATCCGGTAGGCGCGACGCAGAACGGCGACAACCGTTTCGACGACCAGATCGGCAGCGCCATCTGGCCCGCCTCGCGCGCCAAACAGTTCGACCTGTACCGCACCTTCTCCAAGCGCCTGCAGGCGATTCCACGCGCGCAGCTGAATCGCGGCGACCGCATCAGCTACGATGTGATGGCCTTCGAGCTGAAGACCTACCTGGCCTACGAACCGTTCCCGGAACACCTGCTGCCGATCGAGCATATGAGCAGCATGCCGGTCACCCTGGCCAACTTCTCCAGCGGCGACGCCTCGCAGCCGCTGACTACGGTCAAGGAATACGAGGCTTACCTGAACCGTCTGAACCAGCTGCCGGCCTGGATCGACCAGGCCATCGCCAATATGAAGGAAGGCGTGGCCAAGGGCATCACCCAGCCGAAGCCTATCATGGTTGCCGCGCTGCCGCAGTTCCAGAAGCTGGTCAGCGAAACGCCTGAAAAGAACATCTACTTCACCCCGGTGACCAAGTTCCCGGCCGGCTTCAGCGACGCCGACAAGCAACGCCTGGCCGCCGCGTACCGCGCCACTGTGGCCGACAAGCTGAATCCCGCGCTGAGCAAGCTGTCCGCCTTCGTGGAGAAGGAATACATCCCGGCCTGCCGCACCAGCACCGGCTGGAACGCCCTGCCGAACGGCGACGCCTGGTACAAGGTGCGCATCGCCGATTCCACCACCACCAGCAAGACTGCCGAAGAAATCCACCAGACCGGCCTACGCGAAGTGGCGCGCATCCAGGCCGAATACGCCAAGCTGGGTCCGAAACTGGGCTACGACGGCGCGGCCGCCGGCCTGCCGACCTGGGTGTCGCAGCAGCCGAAGTTCTTCCCGTTCAAAACGGAAGGCGAAGTGCAAGCCGTGTACCACAAGCTGAACGACCTGCTGGACACCAAGCTGCCGTCCATGTTCACCCTGATCCCGAAGGCCAAGCTGGACCTGCGCCTGGAGCCTGAACTGAGCCGCGATACCGCCTCCGACCATTACACCGCTCCGGCCCTGGACGGTTCGCGCCCGGGCGTGTTCTGGTCCGTAGTGACCGACCCGGCCAAGTACGGCAGCACCGGCATGAACACCCTGTTCCTGCACGAAGGCAAACCGGGCCACCATTTCCACATCGCCCTGATGCAGGAACTGGACATGCCGAAGTTCCGCAAGTTCGGCGGCAACACCGCCTTTACCGAAGGCTGGGCGCTGTATGCCGAAACCCTGGGCAAGGAAATGGGCATGTACGAAGATCCGGCGCAGTACTTCGGCCACCTGAACGACGAGATGCTGCGCGCGGTGCGCCTGGTGGTCGACACCGGCATGCACGCCAAAGGCTGGACCCGCGAGCAGTCGATCAAGTACATGACCGAGACCCTGGGCGACGAAAGCGTGGCGCGCAACCAGACCGAACGCTACATGGTATGGCCGGCGCAGGCCCTGGCGTACAAGACTGGCGCCCTGAAGATCCAGGAGCTGCGCGCCAAGGCCGAGAAGGCCCTGGGCAGCAAGTTCACCTTGTCCAAGTTCCATGCCATCGTGCTGGGCGACGGCACCGTGCCGCTCGCCCTGCTGGAATCGAAAGTCGACGCCTGGATCGCCGCCAGCAAGTAAATCGACGCTTGAGCTCGTGTCCCACCATGGGGTCACACCCCAAATGAGACACGAGCTGGGCAGCTACTTCTTGAGGGCATAACGCTTGATGCGTTTGAGTACCAGTTCCGGCAGCGGCGCGATCTGTTTCGCATGGTTGGCGAACACGATCTGCTGCCGGCCCACCGATACCGGATGCCCGTCGGCATAAAAGCGGAACTCGAGCCAGAACGAGCATTTCCGCACATCGTAGGTATTCACCTCGCAAGACACTTCCTGGAACGGGAAAGTCTCTTGCAGGTAATCGTTCTGCGCATGCTTCGTGATGAACACCCCCTCCGCCTGCAGCATGTCGCGGGAAATACATTCATAAAACCATTTCTCCCGGCAGACCCCTTGCCATTCGAAATACCGCGCGAAATAGGTATTGCCGTAGGCGTTGGAATCCTTGAGGAAAATCGAAAGCTTATGGTGGAAGGTCATTTCGGCTGCGGCAGGGGCGTCGGGGGCTGGGACGTGCATGTACATAGGACTATCTCTCCATAAAAGTAAAACGGCTTAGTGCCAGCCCTTACTTTTTCCGATTGGCGCGCCGAACTATTGACATTCCTCAATACTTGTCCAATTTCTTGACAATAAGCTGTTAACAATCCGTTTTTAAGCTGAGGAAACTCAATGTATGCGCTAATACCGGCATTGGTCTCAGCCCTATTTATTTGCTATGGGCTGTACGTCTTGCGCTCGCGCGGCCCGAACCGGGCCGGCCTGACTTTTTTCGCCGTCTGCGCCACGACCTTTTTCTGGCAGGCGAGCTGGGCGCTGCTATTCCTGACGCATAACCACACCACGGCCATGGCGCTGGCGCGCGTGGGCTACCTGCCCATCCTGTTCCTGCCCACCACGCTGTACCACTTCATCATTGAACTGACCGGCAGCAAGGACGAGCGCCCCGGCCTTTACGCCAGCTACCTGTTCGCCTGCGGCCTGGGCCTGCTGCTGCCCACTACGGACTGGATGCTGTCCGGCCTGCAGCATTACTTCTACGGCTCCTATCCCAAGGCAGGCTGGCTGCATCCGCTGCACCTGGCGCAGACCGTGATCGTGATCGGACGCGCCTTGTGGCTGCTGTACCGCCGCCAGCAGCGCGCGGTGTCGACCGAGCGCACGCGCTTGCGCTATGTGCTGGTCAGCATCCTGATCTACTTCGGCGCGGCCAGCGATTACCTGTGCAACTACGGGGTCGAGATCTATCCGCCGGGCGTGGTGTTCATCATGGCCTCGCTGGGCCTGATTGCCCAGGCCATGGTGCGCCACAACCTGCTGGCCGACCCGATGGCAGCCGCCGCCACCATCGCCCATGAGATGCGCACCCCGCTGGCCAGCATCCGCTGCCAGACCCGCATCCTGGCGCGCAGCCTGCCGGAACTGATTGCCGGCTACCGGCCGCAGCACCAGGGGGCGCTGGGCACGCGCCAATTGGAACACCTGGGCGAAATCGCGCGCAGCATCGACGCCGAAGTGTCGCGCTCCAACTTCATTGTGGACATGCTGCTGGCCTCCGCGCGCGACGGCATCATGCGCAGCGAGAGCTTCGCCGTGCATTCGGTCAGCGTCTGCGTGGATGAAGCGATGGCCTGCTATCCCTTCTCCGGTGCCGAGAGGTCGCAGGTGCGCGTCACCATCAGCAACGAATACAGCTTCCACGGTTCGGACGTGCTGCTGATGTTCGTGCTGTATAACCTGTTGAAGAATGCACTGCAGGCGGTAAAGGTCAATCACAGCGGCGCGGTGGAAGTCGAATGCTATTCGCGCGGCACGTACAACTGGCTGGTGGTGACCGACAACGGCCACGGCATCGCGCCCGATGTGCTGCCGCATGTGTTCGAACCGTTCTACACCACCCATCACAATGGCGGCGGCACCGGCATGGGCCTGGCGTTCTGCAAGCGCGTGGTGGCGGCCTTCGGCGGCGAGATCGGCTGCGAGTCGGAAGCGGGGCGCTACACCCGGGTGGCCATCAGCCTGCCGCTGACAGCAGCCTCACCACGCAACCCGGCCCGTAAGCATATCGCGGAACATTACCCAGTCGCCCATTAGGCTGAACAGCGGGTACTGGAAGGTGGCCGGCCGGTTGTGTTCGAAGAAGAAATGACCGACCCAGGCGAAGCCGTAACCGACCACCGGCAGCAGCCATAACAGGACCAGTTCTCCCGTGACGAGAACCATTGCCAACAGCAACAGCACAATGGTGGAGCCGGCGAAATGCAAGCGGCGGCAGGTGCTGTTGGCATGCTCCTGCAGGTAGAAAGGGTAGAACTCCCTAAACGTCCGGTAACGCGTCTCCATGCTCATCCTCCGGGTGGACTTCTTTGATGATGTTATCGAGGTCGGTATCGTCGCCCAGTACGAACACCTTGCGGTCTCCCAGCATCTTGAGGATGAAAGGCTGCTGCTCGCGCAGGCGGCGCTGGAAGTCGTCGACGGAATACAGGTTGGGATTGATCTTGCGGCGCAGCAAGCGCTCGGCCAGCGGCAAGCGGTTCAGCAGCTCGCCATAGGTGGTGTTCTCGCCGATCAGCAACAGCTCGACCGGCGCGGTGGAGTCTTCCGCCTCCTTCACGGTCGTGCCGTAAACGAAAGCCACGCTGAGCTGCTTGCGCATCGGCGCCAGGGCCGAATTCAGCACGCTGACCAGGCCAAACGTCTTCTTGACCAGGCTGGCCAGCTCGGAATAGACCAGGTTTTCCTTATTGGGCCGGAATTGGCGTACATTGCCAATGCGTTCGGAGACGATCAGCCCGGACTCATGCAGGCGCTTGAGCTCGCGTTGCGCGGAAGCGCTGCCGAGCCCCGTCAGGCGCATGATTTCATTGAGGTGGAAACCCTCATTCACGCGCACAAACAGCAAACCCAGCAGCTTTTGCTGGGCGGGGGTAAACAGGGCCGAGGCGATCATAGACTAAATGTTAGCATGGCGCACCATGCCAATCCACCACCTGACCGTCCCCAAGCTGAAAGCCCACTGCGCCAGCCTGCCTGGCGCAGAAAGCCTGCTGCACGCGCCACCCGTCAATGTACTGAGCTACAAGATCGGCGGCAAGACCTTTGCCTACTTCAAGACCAGCGAACCGGAACAATGGCGTTTCAGCTTCCGCGCCACGCCCGACCGTTTTCTTGAACTGACCGGCATGCCGGGGGTGAAACCGGCCCGTTACATGGGCCGGTTTCACTGGGTCACCATCGTCGATGTGCGCAGCTTCCCGCCGGACTACCTGGTCGAACTGGTGCAATGGTCTTACGACAAGGCATTCTCGGCCCTGCCGAAAGCTCGCCAGCGCGAACTCAAGGCTTAGGGAAGGCGTAGCTCAGCGAATAATTGCCGCTGCCCGAATACGACTTCACCTGGGCATAGTAATAACCCGCCGTGCCGTTATAGCCGATCGACTCGCTGGAAGTATTGCCCTCGCTCGCGGCAACCTTGGTCCATGCGCTGCCCGACCACTTGTACAGGAACAGGTCGAAGTCCGCGCCGGCAGGGCCGCTCAGTTGCAGGGAGAAGGTACCGGCACCGGCCTGCACCCAGCCCGGCGACGCGCTTGGCGCAATCGCGCTGCCGCCATTGGCCAGCGTGCCGGTCTGCGTCACCGAACCGCTACCCGTGTACTTGGCAAACACCTTCTTCACCGCGCCTTCATTCACCGCATGCCACGGATAACCCAGCGTGCGCATGCGCGAGTTCTCGGTCGGACGGTACTTGCCCGAGCCGCAGTACTGCGCGCCCACGAACGTGCCGACGGTGCCGTTCGGATAGACGCCCAGCCCGGTTGGAACAGCCGTGCTGCCCGCAATCAGGTTGCCCCACTTGACCGCGCGCGTGCCGTTCAGCGACACATTGACCTCGCTCGGCTCGCTGCTCGTGCTGCAGGTGCCGTACTCGTATTCATCGGCCAGCGCGAAGGCGGTGTGGCCGATCTCATGCAGCGCCACCTCGATCGACGACGCGTGCATCGACAGCGTCGCCACGGCGCCGCCGGAACCGCCATAGCGCGTCGAATTGGCGATCACCACGACCACATCGCGCGCATCGGGCGCCAGCACGGAGCCGGCGATATTGGTCGCCTTGGTATTGTTCACGCACAGCAGGCGCTCGATGTTGTAGCAGCCGAATTCGGCGTCCATCGCCGTGTCGCGATAAATGCCCTTGTCGATTTCATCCACGCCGGACTGGTTACTGGCCACGTCAACGCGATGGATATTCATCGAAGCCCGGTTGGCGTTGAACAGCGGGTCGGCCAGGAAGCCGTTGATCACCTTCTGCGCATCGGCGCGCCACTTGTCCATTTCAGCGGCCGTATAGCCATCGCCGATAAAGACATAGTCCATATGCGTCGCCGCGCTGCCGTTATTCAGGATCGTGGTCGCCGTGGCAGACGGGGTCGCCGCCAGCATGGCGGAACGGGCATTCTTGCCGCCGGCAGCGGCCTGCTCCAGCGTGCTGCGCTCGAAGCGCGCCAGCGGCCCTGCCGCGGCGACGGCCGACTTGGCAGCGACCGCAGCGCCTTGCTTCGGCAGCACCTCCACACTGGCAGTCGCCTTGTCGAACGGCAGCGACACCTCGAAGCTGCCTTCCCGTTGCTGCACCGTAGTCGACAGGTCGATGGCGCCCGAGCGCGGGTTGAACGTCTCCACATGCCGGCGCAAGCCGTTATTGACGCTCACCTCATGCAGCACCCGCCCCTGGGCATCCTTGGCGACCACCACCCACTGGTCGCCTTCAGCGCCCTGGCGCACATTCGGCGTCACGGCAAACTTGCCGACCTCCGCATGCAAGGGCTTGAACTCCGCCCCGCTGCGCCCCTCGGCAAAGCCGATGCGCAGCGAAATGTTGTCGGCCTGCGCAGCGCCGGCCGCCGCCAGCGCAAGCAGCGCCAGGGAATGTCGTAGTAAAGCCATCATGTCTCTCCATTTGTTGTGGTTTGGGACTGGAGATTCTGTGGCCGACCGACCGGCGGCGCGTGCAAAAACGCGCGCAAATTGCACAATCCTGCTATTAACAATTGTTACAGCGGCTGGCCCGCCACGCAGCCGGAGACAAGCCGTAATGCGCCGTAAAGGTACGCGTGAAATGACTGGCGCTATGGAAGCCGAATTCCTCCGCGATATCGACGATCCGCGCCTCACCGCCCGCCAGCGCCACACAAGCCTGCTCAAGACGACGGGTCAGCACATAGCGATGCGGCGGAAGGCCCACCGCACGATGGAATTCGCGCGAAAAATGGGCCGCGCTCATGCCGCATAACGCAGCCAGTTCGGCATTGGCCAGCGGCGTATCGAGATGTTCAGTGATATGGCCCAGCACACGGCGCAGGCGCGCGCCGCCCAGCGAACTCTCCCCGGCCAGCGCCGGCCGCGAATAATGCTCGATCAGGTAGCAGACCAGGGCCATGGCAAGGTGATCGCACATTTCCTCCGCCAGCGGACCGGCCAGCGCCTGCGCATCGAGCATCTTGCGCACCAGGTCGAACACCATGCGGTCCGAAGTGAACTGGCTGGCCGCCAGCGTCGCATCGATCTCCTCCCCGCGCTGGGCGGCCAGGCGATCGACCAGTTGCACCGGCAGGAACACATTGACGATATCGCAGCCGCTAAGCTGGCTCCAGCGCCCCTGCTCCCCCGGCGGGCAAAGCCGGAAGCGGTTCGCCGCTATGGTGCCGCCCCAGACCGGCGTATCGCCCTGCCAGATGCGCGCATCGAGCGGCTCCATCATCAGCGCCAGGCGGTAAGTGCCCGGATGCGGGCTCACGGAACGGATGGCGTGTTCAGGCCCATCGCTGGTCCACCGCCCCAACGCAGCCCGCGATCCGGGAAGCGGCCCGATACAGGCATGCAGCGAATTGACGCCCGCCATCCTGAACCACCGCTCAAGCTCTTCGACGCTCTCCATCGAAGCAATATACCCCAGCTACAGCCCAGCCCGTGTCCCACCATGGGGTCACACCCGAAGTGAGACACGGGCTCGGCCGCAAACAGTGCCCCGGTCGGCTGTTTTGGCACAGTTTTGTCGCACCGGCGCCATTGGAATCCCGGATGGATGGGCTATAACGATAGGTGGACGCCAGTTTTCCGCCACCCACAACAAGGAGCGCCACCATGAAAACAACGGCATTTGCGGTACTAGCGCTTGCCACCCTGCTGAGCGCCAATGCGCCAGCCAAGGACAAGCCCATGGAAGATATCGTCTGGCCGGCCGAATCGGTGAAATGGGAACCCGGTCCGCTCCCCGGCACCAAAGTCGCCAAACTATGGGGCGACTGGATGAAGGGCCCTTACGGCGTGCTGGTGAAGTTCGATGCTGGCCAGATCAACGCCCTGCATCACCACACCCACGCGCTGAAAATCGTGATCCTGTCCGGCACCTTCACGCACAAGACCGACGGCGGCCCGGAAACCAAAATGGGGCCGGGCTCCTATTTGATGCAAGCTGCCGGCAAGAAGCACGTCAGCGGCTGTGCCGCCGGTGCCGAATGCACCTTCTTCATGACTTCCGACAAAAAGTTCGATTTGATCGACGACTCGAAGGCCGCAGCCGGCGACAAGAAGGAAAAGTGAGCCGGTTATGAGGTCACCCGAGGTGGCCTCAACTCTTCCCGTAGCTGATCAGGAACTGCAGGATGGTGCGGATTTCGGCCTCGGTTGCGGACGCGAGGTGGAACACGTCACGGTCATCCCAGGTCATCTTCGATTCCGTCAGCTTGACCATGGAAGCGCCGAAATGGTCCATATTGAAGGCCGCGCCCAGCGCATGCCCGCGCGGCGGCATGGTGTTGAAGAGAATGCGGAAGCTGCGGTCAGGCATCTGGCGAATCACCGGCTCGTAGTTGGAATCAAATCCCCGCGCCTGGACTTCGCCATAAGTACGGGCATGTTTCGCAATGATGGACGCGTAGCTGAAGCGGCGCACGCCGCCATAACGCTGGTTCACGTGCACCGTGACGTCATTGTCCAACGGGACCTTTACCAGAGCGCCCTGCGCATCTTTCGCATCGACCTCAATCCGCTCCCCCGCTACCAGCGCATCGAACAGCTTGCGCTTGGCAGGATGCAGGCGTGCCACGATTTCCGCATGATTGTTTGGCAAGTCGAACAGGCCGCTGAACATCGACTCATGCAGGTACATTTTTCCATCGTCGCCCACCGTCGTCGCGTCACAGGAGATTTGCAGGGATTCGGCCATATCGTTCTCAAACAATTTCAGAAATACTGATTGTAGTATGCAATTGGCGCCTGGCAATCTTTCAAGCCCCGACGCATAAAAAAACGCCCAAAAAAGGTGGCGTTTTTGTCACGAAAAGTCCACTTGGGGTCAGGAACCAAGTGGACATTTTCGGCAAAAAAAACGCCACCCGAAGGTGGCGTTTCGCTAGCGAACTGAAGCTTACGCTTCGTCGCTATGGTGCGGTTCGTCCGCTGGCAGTTCGGCCACAATGGCGGCGCGTTCTGCTTCCAGCAGCGCCTTGCGCTCTTCGGCTTCCCACACTTCCTTCTCTTTGCGGGCGCGGTGGAAGGCCAGGCCGGTACCGCCAGGGATCAGGCGGCCCACGATGACGTTTTCCTTCAGGCCGCGCAGACCATCGCGCTTGCCCATGATCGCTGCTTCGGTCAGCACGCGGGTGGTTTCCTGGAACGATGCGGCCGAGATGAAGGAGTCGGTCGACAGCGATGCCCGCTTCTTTCGGCGAACGTGCTTCGAACAGCTCCGCCACGCGTGGCAGTCCGCCGGTAATGTCACGGGTCTTCTACGATTCGGTCGGGATGCGCGCCAGAATCTCACCTACGGCTTTCACTGGACATTGATTGTGGTTTTCACTTATATTTTCTAACATTGAAATTAGAGGTCTTACATGAATATTATTAGCTCGATTTCCCTACAAAATTTCCGAGGCTTTAAAGAAACTGGCTGCGTTCAACTTGCACCACTTACCTTTATAGTGGGCCCAAATAGTTCGGGAAAGTCGACTTTAGCTAACGCTCTGATGTTCATCGCGCAATCATTCAACATGAGGGTTGCGACCAAACTGTCTCCCGATTGGATGGGGCGGCTCGTTGATCTGGGGTCGTTTTTGGACACAAGCAATAGGCATGCGGTCAAGAATGTTATTTCTATAGAAGTAGGGCTTAAAATTAACTATAAGGCCCCCTCTATCACATCCGGCAGGCCAAGCCCTATCGGAAAGTACGAGACACGCTGGAAATGGGAAGTCCGGCAGTCTCCCAAGAGTGAAGCGAAAACCTTGGCCGCGACCAAGGCTTCTCACCTAACTATTTCAGACTCGACATCTGGTGTGTCTATTGGATTTTCATATACTGGCGCTCAGATCAATCTAAAGCTAGCAAATGAAGAAATTAAGCTGAGAACCGAGCAAAATATTCAATTTTCAGAAAATTGGTTAGTTGCTAGTGCGTTAAAGAACATCATCACTCGTGAAAAGTCGCTGCTTGTGGGCAGCCAGTTAGGGTATAAAAGACTACTTGAATCTTATACGTCAATCGATGTACCGCGTTTTTTCAGCGCGTTCGAGCGGGTAACTTCTGCACGATCTGGCCCTAAGCGATGGGTCGCGAAAGATTTAAGTTGGAGCCAAAATAATGAAACCGGATTGCTAAATGATCCTTATGCATTTGATTTTGATATCTCGCCAACAAATGTAAAGAGGCCTTCCAATCGCGAACAGATATCAAAATATCTAAACACCCTAAACATTGCTTCGAGTATCGAGAGGGTCGATCTTTCCGCATATCATACTTCGCTCCAGGTAACGGATAGCACTACAGGAGTTCGGTCGAACTTGGCAGATGTCGGATTTGGTGCCTCACAAGTTGTTCCTGTAATCAAAGGATGCGTCAGCAGAAGCAACGGTCCTCTCTTCATTGAACAGCCAGAAATTCATTTACACCCGAAGGCCCAGAGCCAACTTGCCGACCTAATTTGTGAGAGCTCCGCTACACGACAACTTTTCGTTGAAACACATTCCGAACATATCATTAATAAGGCTCGAATCTTAATACTTGAAAAGAAAATTAAACCTGAGGATATAACAATTATATATGTCAACAAAACCAAAAGCGGATCCGCCATCACTCAAATTGGCATAGATTCAGAAGGCGAATTCACTAAGGCATGGCCGCAGGGTTTCTTCGATGAACGATACCATGACACCATGACCTTATTGAGATTGAAAACAAAGAATCGAACCATCATCGACCTCGATAAACCAAAGGCCACTCGTTCAAAAAAAACCGCGAGCACTGTTCATGACAATTAACTGTACAATTGATTCAGTTTCCATGCAGCACCTCTGCCGGCCGGCAATTATAAAGAAGGGCTCAAAAAAAGCAGACGACATACTTGGCCTGGACGCAATTTCAGTAGCACTTCAGCGCGCGAAATTGAAAATATGCGTCGATGAGGATATGGCATTGACAGACGAATGGAGCAAAACATGTAGTTTAGAAATGATTCAGCCCATCCTTACGAAATGGATAGAGTCCGACGGAATTATTTTATGCAATGCAAAGCGACAAAAAATCCCTTTATCATTGAATAAAAAACTGAGAGAAGCGAACTTTCGTGACGCAGGAGATAAACTGATTGTCCGAATTGGGCTAGCAGCGCTTGGAGGCAATACGCCGCCATTTCTGGTCGCGACAAATGATGGTGATTTTTGGGATCCAAATGATGGCACGAAGAGTGGGAACAACGCAGCGCCAGTTGCCAGTTTATTGAGAGAACATTCGATTCACAGTACTCAACTGAAAGAATTCTTTAGTTTGCTGACATAGAACTGTAATTTAGATCTGAGCCTTTGCCAAATTGAATCGTCTCAGCGATCCTTATTTGAGGAAATATTTAAAGTCGTGAATCTGCTTCGACGCAACATCCGTTCGGCACCTGGTAATCCCGGTCTCAAACCTTTTGGCTTGGGCCCACTGCTGGTCACTCGCTTAATAAATAATTCATCTGCTGCCTAAGTTGAAGGTCAAATTCCTTTGGCAATGCTGCCGACTTCACCAAGTAGCCCGAGATTCTGAATATAAATGGCCGAATTCGACTACTCCTGTTCAACCGTCGTCCCAGAGCGACATCGGAAGCATCAACTGGGGCATCAACATACTTCAAAGCTAGTTCCATCAGCGGAATCGGGCACATACTTAGATCTTTGGGTGAGTCCAAAAAGCTGCGAATCATTTCAACAAAGTCATCCCAATGACTTAGCTCAACTTCCGGGGATACGTGCTCGTTCACAGATGCCATCACCTCTTTCATTTTACGCCGTAACCGATACGAATCTTTACCCCCCCAAATATATGCTCGAAGAATTTCCTCGAATTGTTCTTTAGTACACTTGGGGTCAAATATATCGAAGATATCATTGACGACTGGACAAAGCGTAAAAGAAGCCATTGAAACAAAATGATTATAAATGGATTGATGCATCGGTTTTGCCGGATCCAATTCACCCTTAATCCATTTCAACGCATTCAAGAGCCCTCTGAACGCCTTCGCGAAATCTTCCTCAAGCGGAATCAAATGTCTGAGATGGCCATCCGCTGCCAAGAACGATTCATTGCTGAGATAATATTCGCATAGCTTGTTCCAGCGAGCGATATCGACAGCATAAGACCTATTTCCTAAAAATTCGGAGCTACTCGCAATCGCATAGGCCTGAAAAAGTGCCTCGTCAAACAAGTGAACCTTAAGCGCCTTTGCGGATAACTTATGCGCTTGGAGCGCAGATTTCTGCAAAATAACAAATGCCTCAGATCCATTGACATACTGCATTAATCCAGCAGCCCAAAAAGAACGATTAATCGGGCTTGTTTTGCTATTTGTCTTGCAGTCAAAAATTACGCGCCTTACACCATATTGATCTACGCCAATACCGAGGACATCAATATCCGTCAAAAATGTTGGCTTATCGGCTAATTCGCGCGTGTTTGTCACATTCACTTCTAGAAATGGAATAAGGTCGTTCGCAACACAATAGGTCAGTGCACGCTCTTTTTGGTAAATATCTTTATCAGTCGCCGCCATCTTCGATTACCTATCAAATTGCAAAATCATTTGCTCAAATTCATGGGCGGCCTGAGCATCGACTTTTTTCTTTTCACGTCTTCTCATTTCCGCCGAAGATATGACAGACTGAATGTATCTCTCGTCCTTCGATAGTGCCAACCTTGCTTCTTGATTAAGTTCCATATTGGCCAGTTCACCCGTTTCAAGTAGTTGAATGGCTAATGTGAGCGCGGCAATATTTTCTTCGGTTCTGTGCAAGTAAAATTGCCACCGCCCAGGTTGGGTCTCCTTCAAGTAACCTACCCTCATCACGCAAAGGTTTCCATATTGCGCGGCAGCATCAGAATTAGATCCCAAATAGCCTTTATCGCGCAACGATCTCAAGATAGAAACTGGCCACTTAATTTTGTAACTATCTGGCAACAATTGCCCCTTCCGCACCGAAGCAACTAGCGCCATGGCCCGTTCGTAAATCTCTCGATTGGCTGCATCCAATCGAATGTTGCCTGGACGAGGGCTGAATAGGAAAGACTCTTCTCTTGCCGAAAATTGAATCGTAGGCGGTCGCAATATCCCTTCCGCTGACAAACACTCTACAAGCGAGATTTGTGTTGCGGTCAGTGAATATCCTCCGATTTCATTTTGTGCCAATGTTAGCGAAAGGGGCCAGCCTTGATTCTTTCGAATAATGTCCAATGTATTCTTTATCTCGGCTGAACCAGCCTGAACTGCAAGATCAGCAAGACCTTCAGCATTGTCAGCGAAATATACAGGACTCACTAGAATGTTTCGGCCACGTACCCGGTGCTCGCGAACGAGGCCGCCCTCATTCCCAATAACAATACAACGATCAAAAACCTGCTTTTCCATCTGACTACTTTGCAATAGCCGATCTCGATTCTCTGGGTGCAATTGCAGTGCTCCCAAAATATGCAGGGCAGCCTGCTCATGCTCGTTTAATGCATCTAAATGAGGATGGGTTCCTAAAATTGAGTAAACATCTTTGAACTGAGGTACTGTCGGAATTATTTTTTCAACACGAGCCCCGATGGTAATTAAGTCAACAAACTCCAGCTCTGCTAAGACGTCGAGCACGCTTCGCAATGCATATGAGGGAATATTGAAAAAATGGTCTGAAACCTTTCGTAAAACCTCAAAAGGTATCTCGCCTAGACCACGCAAATGGACAGCCAAAGACGCAGCCATGCCGATAGTACGAATTCCGTCAAACTCAGGCGCATCACTGCGACCAAGCCCAATCTGAATATCATAAGCGTGCTCAGCTATTAGCTTCTTATCCATCGGCAATCCCAGAATTGATTTCGAAAATTAGGAAAACACTACCCTATTTTTATGCTGTTGCCAACATTTCAGAGAAACAAATAATCTAAAAAAAAACGCCACCCGAAGGTGGCGTTTTCGCTCGCAGACCGAAGCTTACGCTTCGTCGCTGTGGTGCGGTTCGTCCGCTGGCAGTTCGGCCACGATCGCGGCGCGTTCTGCTTCCAGCAGCGCTTTGCGCTCTTCGGCTTCCCACACTTCCTTCTCTTTGCGGGCGCGGTGGAAGGCCAGGCCGGTACCGCCAGGGATCAGGCGGCCAACGATGACGTTTTCCTTCAGGCCGCGCAGACCATCGCGCTTGCCCATGATCGCAGCTTCGGTCAGCACGCGGGTGGTTTCCTGGAACGATGCGGCCGAGATGAAGGAGTCGGTCGACAGCGATGCCTTGGTAATACCCAGCAGCACGTTTTCGTAGGTTGCCGGAATCTTGTTCGCGGCATTGACCTTGTCGTTTTCTTCCAGCAGCTCGGAACGCTCCACCTGCTCGCCGACGATGTAGTCGGTGTCGCCGGCGTTGGTGATCTGCACGCGGCGCAGCATCTGGCGAACGATCACCTCGATGTGCTTGTCGTTGATCTTCACGCCCTGCAGACGGTACACGTCCTGCACTTCGTCAACGATGTAGCGTGCCAGCGCTTCGATACCCAGCAGGCGCAGGATGTCTTGCGGATCGGCCGGGCCGTCCACGATCATCTCGCCCTTGTTCACCACCTGGCCGTCGTGCACCAGCACTTGCTTGTCCTTGGTAATCAGGAACTCGTGCTTGTTGCCGTCCATGTCAGTGATTTCCAGACGCTGCTTGCCCTTGGTTTCCTTACCGAAGGCCACGGTACCGGTGACTTCCGCCAGCATGCCCGCGTCTTTCGGCGAACGTGCTTCGAACAGTTCCGCCACGCGTGGCAGACCGCCGGTAATGTCACGGGTCTTCTGCGATTCGGTCGGGATACGCGCCAGAACCTCACCCACGGACACTTGCTGGCCATCTTTCACCATGATCAGCGCGCCGACCTGGAAGCCGATCGCCACTGCGTGCTCGGTGCCGGCGATCTTCACTTCAGCGCCGTCTTCGTTCAGCAGTTTCACCTGTGGACGCAGGGCCTTGCCCGGCGAGCCACGACGCTTGGCGTCGATCACCACCAGGGTTGCCAGGCCGGTCACTTCGTCGACCTGGCGCGCCACGGTCACGCCTTCTTCGACGTTCTCGAAGCGCACCACACCGGCGTATTCGGTAATGATCGGACGGGTCAGCGGGTCCCAGGTTGCCAGGGGAGCGCCGGCCTTGATGACCATGCCGTCCTTGACGATCAGGGTCGCGCCGTACGGCACCTTGTGACGCTCGCGCTCACGGCCGTGGTCGTCGGTAATCAGCACTTCACCGGAACGGGAAATGACGATCTGGGCGCCCTTGCCGTTGGTGACGTAACGCATCGTGGCGGTGAAGCGCACGGTGCCGTTGGACTTGGCTTCCACCGACGATGCCACTGCTGCACGCGATGCCGCACCACCAATGTGGAAGGTACGCATGGTCAGCTGGGTACCAGGCTCACCGATCGACTGCGCTGCCACCACACCGACTGCTTCGCCGGAATTGACCAGCATGCCGCGGCCCAGGTCGCGACCGTAGCACTTGGCGCACAGGCCGTAGCGGGTGTCGCAAGTCAGCGGGGTGCGGACTTTGACTTCGTCCACGCCCATGCGTTCGATGTCTTCCACCATGTCTTCGTCCAGCAGGGTGCCGGCTTCGTACACGGTGGCCTGGGTCTCAGGGTTGACGATGTCGGTGCCTGCCACGCGACCGAGGATACGGTCGCGCAGGGCTTCGATCACTTCACCACCTTCGACCATCGCCTTCATCAGGGTGCCGTTGGAAGTGCCGCAATCGTCTTCGATCACCACCAGATCCTGGGTCACGTCGACCAGACGACGGGTCAGGTAACCGGAGTTCGCGGTCTTCAGCGCGGTGTCGGCCAGACCTTTACGCGCGCCGTGGGTCGAGATGAAGTACTGCAGAACGTTCAGGCCTTCGCGGAAGTTCGCGGTAATCGGCGTTTCGATAATCGAGCCGTCAGGTTTAGCCATCAGGCCACGCATACCGGCCAGCTGGCGAATCTGTGCTGCGGAACCACGCGCACCGGAGTCGGCCATCATGTAAATCGCGTTGAACGATTCCTGGGTCGACTTGGAGCCGTCGCGACGGATCACGTCTTCGACTTTCAGCTGGTCCATCATCGCCTTGCCGACTTCATCGGAGGTCTTGCCCCAGATGTCGACGACCTTGTTGTAACGTTCGCCGGCGGTGACCAGACCGGAAGCGTACTGCTGCTCGATCTGCTTCACTTCCGCTTCGGCGGTAGCGATCATGGTCTTCTTGACGTCCGGCACCAGCATATCGTCCACGCAGATGGAGATACCGGCGCGGGTTGCCAGGCGGAAGCCCGACTGCATCAGCTGGTCGGCGAACACCACGGTGGCGCGCAAGCCGCACTTGCGGAAGGACGTGTTGATCAGCTTGGAGATCTCTTTCTTCTTCAGCGAACGGTTCAGTACGCTGAATGGCAGGCCTTTCGGCAGGATCTCGGACAGGATGGCACGGCCAACGGTGGTTTCGTAACGGGTCAGGGTACGCACGAACTCGCCGGTCGCCGGATCCTTTGGATTCTCAACGATACGCACGGTGATGCGGGTCGCCAGTTCGACTTCCTTGTTGTCGTACGCGCGGATGACTTCGGACACGTCCGGGAACATCATGCCTTCGCCCTTGGCGTTGACCGCTTCGCGGGTCGCGTAGTACAGACCCAGCACGATATCCTGGGAAGGCACGATCGATGGTTCGCCGTTCGATGGGAACAGGATGTTGTTCGATGCCAGCATCAGGGTGCGGGCTTCCATCTGCGCTTCGATCGACAGCGGCACGTGGACTGCCATCTGGTCACCGTCGAAGTCAGCATTGAATGCCGCGCAGACGAGCGGGTGCAGCTGGATCGCCTTACCTTCGATCAGCACAGGCTCGAAGGCCTGGATACCGAGACGGTGCAGGGTTGGTGCACGGTTCAGCATGATCGGGTGTTCGCGGATCACTTCTTCCAGGATGTCCCACACCACTGGCTCTTGCACTTCGACCAGCTTCTTGGCGGCCTTGATGGTGGTCGCGAGACCCATCAGTTCCAGCTTGTTGAAGATGAATGGCTTGAACAGTTCCAGGGCCATCAGCTTTGGCAGACCGCACTGGTGCAGTTTCAGCTGTGGACCCACCACGATCACGGAACGGCCGGAGTAGTCGACGCGCTTACCCAGCAAGTTCTGACGGAAGCGGCCGCCCTTACCCTTGATCATCTCTGCCAGCGACTTCAGCGGACGCTTGTTGGCGCCGGTCATCGCTTTGCCGCGACGGCCGTTGTCCAGCAGCGAGTCCACTGCTTCTTGCAGCATGCGCTTTTCGTTGCGCGTGATGATCTCTGGAGCGCGCAGCTCCATCAGGCGTTTCAGACGGTTGTTACGGTTGATGACGCGGCGATACAGGTCGTTCAGGTCGGAGGTCGCGAAGCGGCCGCCATCCAGCGGGACCAGTGGGCGCAGTTCCGGCGGCAACACCGGCAGCACTTCCATGATCATCCAGTCCGGCTTGATGCCGGAACGCTGGAATGCTTCCAGCACTTTCAGGCGCTTGGCGTACTTCTTGATCTTCGCTTCGGACTTCGATTCCTTCAGTTCCACGCGCAGGGCTTCGGCATCGCGGTGGATGTCGATCGAGCGCAGCAGTTCACGGATACCTTCCGCGCCCATGAAGGCGGTGAAGTCGTCGCCGTACTCTTCGTACTTGGCGGCGTAGTCGTCTTCCGACATGATCTGGCACTTCTTCAGCGGGGTCATGCCTGGATCGGTCACGACGTATGCTTCGAAGTACAGCACGCGTTCGATATCGCGCAGGGTCATGTCCAGCACCATGCCCAGGCGGGATGGCAGGGATTTCAGGAACCAGATGTGGGCAACCGGGGATGCCAGTTCGATGTGGCCCATGCGCTCACGGCGCACTTTGGCCAGGGTCACTTCAACGCCGCACTTTTCGCAGATGACACCGCGGTGCTTCAGGCGCTTGTACTTGCCGCACAGGCATTCGTAGTCCTTGATCGGGCCAAAGATCTTGGCGCAGAACAGGCCATCGCGCTCTGGCTTGAAGGTACGGTAGTTGATGGTCTCTGGCTTTTTAACTTCGCCGTAGGACCACGAACGGATTTTCTCAGGAGAGGCCAGACCGATCTTGATCGCGTCGAACGACTCGTTTTGCTGTACTTGCTTGAATAAATCGAGCAGGGCTTTCATGTATCACTCCAGATGGTGACGAATTCTTTACTTACTTAAACCGGTAAACCGGTGTCAGACCCACAGGGTCTGACACCCATCACGCGGCTTCCGAGGGCCCAGTGTCTGACCCTGCGGGTCAGACACTGCTTTACCGGTTTTTAGTTGCGTTCCAGGTCGATGTCGATACCCAGGGAACGGATCTCTTTCACCAGCACGTTGAACGATTCCGGCATGCCGGCGTCGATCACGTGGTCGCCCTTGACGAGGTTTTCGTACACTTTGGTACGGCCGTTCACGTCGTCGGACTTCACGGTCAGCATTTCTTGCAGCACGTACGACGCGCCGTACGCTTCCAGTGCCCACACCTCCATCTCACCGAAGCGCTGGCCGCCGAACTGGGCTTTACCGCCCAGAGGCTGCTGCGTCACCAGCGAGTATGGACCGGTGGAACGGGCGTGCATCTTGTCGTCGACCAAGTGGTGCAGCTTCAGCATGTGCATCACGCCCACGGTGACTTTGCGCTCGAACGCTTCGCCGGTGCGGCCGTCGTACATGGTGACCTGGTTCTTGGACGGGGTCATGCCCAGGTGCTTGGCGATATCGTCCGGATACGCCAGGTCCAGCATGCGGCGGATTTCCGATTCGTGCGCGCCGTCGAACACCGGAGTCGCGAACGGCACACCCTTCTTCAGGTTGTATGCCAGCTTCATGATCTCGTCGTCGGACAGGGAAGCGATGTCTTCCTTGGCGCCGGACTCGTTGTACACGGTGGTCAGGTACTTGCGCATCTCTTCGACTTTGATCTGCGCTTGCAGCATTTCGCCGATACGGATGCCCAGGCCCTTCGCTGCCCAACCCAAGTGGGTTTCCAGGATCTGGCCCACGTTCATACGGGACGGAACGCCCAGTGGGTTCAGCACCACGTCTGCCGGGGTACCGTCAGCCATGTATGGCATGTCTTCCACCGGAACGATACGCGAGACCACACCCTTGTTACCGTGGCGGCCCGCCATCTTGTCGCCGGACTGCAGACGGCGCTTGACGGCCAGGTACACCTTGACCATCTTCTGCACGCCAGGCTGCAGTTCGTCGCCCTGGGTCAGCTTCTTGCGTTTCTCTTCGAAGGCCAGGTCGAACTGGTGGCGTTTCTCGGCGATGGATTCCTTGATGGCTTCCAGGGCCTTGGCCATGTCTTCGTCGGCAGGACGGATGTCGAACCAGTGGAACTTGTCCAGGTCGTCCAGGTAATCCTTGGTGATCTTGGCGCCTTTGGCCAGCTTCTTAGGGCCGCCATTCACAACTTGGCCGATCATCATCTTTTCCAGACGCTGGAAGGCGTCGCCTTCCACGATACGCATCTGGTCGTTCAGGTCCAGGCGGTAGCGCTTCAGTTCATCGTCGATGATCTGCTGGGCGCGCTTGTCGCGTGGGATGCCTTCGCGGGTGAACACTTGCACGTCGATGACGGTACCCACCATGCCGGATGGAACGCGCAGCGAGGTGTCTTTCACGTCGGAGGCTTTTTCGCCGAAGATCGCGCGCAGCAGCTTCTCTTCCGGGGTCAGCTGGGTTTCGCCTTTCGGGGTCACCTTACCGACCAGCACGTCGCCGGCTTGCACTTCAGCGCCGATGTACACGATGCCGGATTCGTCCAGGCGTGCCAGTTGGTTCTCGGCCAGGTTCGAAATATCGCGGGTGATTTCTTCCGCGCCCAGCTTGGTGTCACGCGCCACCACGGACAGTTCTTCGATGTGGATCGAGGTGTAACGGTCGTCTTTGACGACGTTTTCCGAGATCAGGATCGAGTCTTCGAAGTTCAGGCCGTTCCATGGCATGAAGGCCACGGTCATGTTCTGGCCCAGTGCCAGCTCGCCCAGGTCGGTCGATGCGCCGTCGGCGATCACGTCGCCCTTGGCCACGCGGTCGCCCACTTTGACGATCGGACGCTGGTTGATGTTGGTGTTCTGGTTGGAACGGGTGTACTTGATCAGGTTGTAGATGTCCACACCGACTTCGCCAGCCTGTGCTTCTTCATCGTTGACGCGGATCACGACGCGGCCCGCGTCGATGTAGTCCACCACGCCGCCGCGCAGGGCCTGCACGGTGGTGCCGGAGTCGACTGCCACGGTACGTTCGATACCGGTACCGACCAGCGCCTTTTCAGGACGCAGGCAAGGCACGGCCTGACGCTGCATGTTGGCGCCCATCAGTGCACGGTTCGCGTCATCGTGTTCCAGGAACGGAATCAGCGATGCTGCCACGGACACGATCTGGCCTGGGGCAACGTCCATGTACTGCACGCGCTCCGGCGACACCAGGATGGTTTCGCCGGCTTCACGGGACGACACCAGTTCGTCGACCAGCTTGCCTTCGTCATTGATCATGGCATTTGCCTGGGCAATGATGTAGCGGCCTTCTTCGATGGCGGACAGGTAATCGATCTTGTCGGTGACCTTGGAGCCTTCAACCTTGCGGTATGGGGTTTCCAGGAAGCCGTATTCGTTCAGGCGGGCGTACAGTGCCAGCGAGTTGATCAGGCCGATGTTCGGGCCTTCAGGCGTTTCGATCGGGCATACGCGGCCGTAGTGGGTCGGGTGCACGTCGCGCACCTCGAAGCCGGCGCGTTCGCGGGTCAGACCGCCAGGGCCCAGGGCCGAGACGCGGCGCTTGTGGGTGATTTCCGACAGCGGGTTGGTCTGGTCCATGAACTGCGACAGCTGGGACGAACCGAAGAACTCGCGGATAGCAGCCGAGATCGGCTTGGAGTTGATCAGGTCGTGCGGCATCAGGTTGTCGGCTTCGGCTTGGCCCAGGCGTTCCTTGACGGCGCGCTCAACGCGCACCAGGCCGGCGCGGAACTGGTTCTCGGCCAGTTCGCCCACGCAACGTACGCGGCGGTTACCCAAGTGGTCGATATCGTCGACTTCGCCGCGGCCATTGCGCAGCTCAACCAGGATCTTGATCACGGCCAGCACGTCTTCGTTCGACAGGGTCATGGCGCCGGTCAGTTCATCGCGGCTGATGCGGCGGTTGAACTTCATGCGGCCCACGGCCGACAGGTCGTAGCGGTCCGGGCTGTAGAACAGGCCGTTGAACAGCGCTTCCACCGACTCTTCGGTTGGCGGTTCGCCAGGACGCATCATGCGGTAGATCGCCACGCGGGCAGCGGTCTGGTCGGCGGTGTCGTCGATCCGCAGGGTCTGGGAAATGTAGCCACCCTGGTCCAGGTCGTTGGTGTACAGGGTCTGGATGGTGTTGATGTTGGCGTCGCGCAGCTTGCCCAGGGTTTCCTCGGTCAGCTCGTCGTTGGCCAGGGCCACCACTTCGCCGGTTTCCTGGTCAACGATGTTCTTCGCCAGTACGCGGCCCAGCAGGTAGTCTTCCGGCACGGAGATGTGCTGGATGCCGGCTGCTTCGATTTCGCGCACGTGCTTGGCGTTGATACGCTTGTCTTTGGTGACAATGGTCTTGCCCGACTTCGGATCGACGATGTCGAAGCGCGCGACTTCACCGCGCAGGCGTTCGGACACGAACTCCATCTCCGCGCCTTCGGAGCGCAGGTTGAAGTTGTCGAAGACGAAGAAGTTCGCCAGGATCTGTTCCGGGGTCATGCCGATCGCCTTCAGCAGGATCGATACCGGCATCTTGCGGCGGCGGTCGACGCGGAAGTACAGGATGTCTTTCGGGTCGAACTCGAAGTCCAGCCAGGAACCGCGGTAAGGGATGATACGTGCCGAGAACAGCAGCTTGCCGGACGAGTGGGTCTTGCCGCGGTCGTGCTCGAAGAACACGCCTGGCGAACGGTGCAACTGGGACACGATGACACGCTCGGTGCCGTTGATCACGAACGAACCGGTGGTCGTCATCAGGGGCAGTTCGCCCATGTAGACTTCCTGTTCCTTCATTTCCTTCACGACCGGCTTGGTTGGCGATTCCTTGTCCAGGATCACCAGGCGCACCTTGGCGCGCAGCGGGGAAGCGAAAGTCAGGCCGCGCAGTTGGCATTCCTTGACGTCGAACGCCGGGTCACCCAGGACGTAGGACAGGAATTCCAGACGGGCGAAGCCGTTGTGGGAAACGATTGGGAAGATCGACGTAAAAGCCGATTGCAGGCCTTCGTTCTTGCGTGTTGCAACAGGAGTGTGCTCTTGCAAGAAGTTCTCGTAAGACTCGAGCTGGGTAGCCAGCAGGAACGGAACGTTGTGGACGTTGGCGCGTTTCGCAAAGGACTTGCGAATGCGTTTCTTCTCAGTAAATGAGTAGTGCATGGACACTCCGTGTGAGACAGGAAAAGGTAGAGAATTCAGCGTTGCGGGCGCGCTTCGCAAGACTCAATTCACTATAAAACAACAACTTCTACTTCAGAGACGACAAAGGAGCCAAGGGCGGACCCACCCTTCCGGATGAGATCCGCCGCATTGGCTTCCTAAACTAAGGCAGTTACCCGCCTTGGTTCAATTACTTCAGATCGGCCTTGGCGCCAGCTTCTTCCAGTTTCTTCTTACCGGCTTCAGCGTCAGCTTTCGACAGAGCTTCTTTCACAGTCTTCGGTGCGCCGTCGACCAGGTCTTTGGCTTCTTTCAGGCCCAGACCGGTGATTTCGCGAACTGCCTTAATCACGCCAACTTTGTTAGCGCCGACTTCGGACAGAACCAGGTTGAATTCGGTCTGTTCTTCAACAGCAGCAGCCACAGCGCCGCCAGCTGCTGGAGCAGCCATTGCAGCAGCGGACACGCCGAATTTTTCTTCGAATGCCTTAACCAGTTCGTTCAGGTCCATTACGGACATTTCGGATACTGCGTTCAGGATGTCGTCTTTGGAAATTGCCATTTGAAACTCCTAATTTGTTTGTAGTACTACAGAATTGGTATTGACTAAGAAACCTGGCCAGCAATTAAGCGGCTTCGGTTTCTTTCTTGGCTGCCAGAGCAGCCAGGCCACGTGCAAAGCCCGACACCGGAGCCAGCATAACGCCCAACAGCTGCGAAATGAGGACTTCACGGGAAGGAATGCTCGCCAGTGCGGTAACGCCAGCTACGTCGAGCTGTTTACCTGCATAGTTACCAGCCTTCAGGACCAGTTTGTCGTTGGTTTTAGCGAAGTCGGCGAGGACTTTAGCTGCGGCAACGGCATCATCCGAGATCGAGTAGATCAGCGGACCGGTCATGGAATCGGCCAGGGCGGCGAATTGCGTGCCTTCTACTGCACGACGTGCCAGGGTGTTCTTCAGAACACGGATGTACACGCCTTGCGCACGCGCATTAGCACGGAGTTTAGTCAAGTGACCAACCTGGATGCCACGGTACTCGGCCACAGCGATAGTTTGCGCAGTTGCTACTTTTGCGGAAACTTCGGCAACGACGGCCTTTTTGTCATTCAGATTGAGACCCACGGTCTTCTCCTTAAATAATGCTCGGCTTGCGCCTCGCATCGGTTCGAACAACGGCGTCCGAGGTTTAGGAGTCTAAAGGGACTGCATAAACTTGTTCGGGATCACCATCTGCGTTGGGAGCCCTTCGGCTATTAACCAGATGCCTACCTGATGCATCCAGCCCAACGGTCTTTGAAGGCGCGGCCGGGTTACCCCGGCCAGCCCAAAGATCCGCCTATCCTTCCGGATAGGACTTAATACTATTCAGCCGGTACCAGGGGCCAACACGCTGCGCGTGTCAGCCACTGATACCGGTAATTTGCTACTTAGCCGTTCAGGCCAGCGTGGTCTACGCGTACGCCAGCGCCCATGGTGGACGACAGGGATACTTTGCGCAGGTACACGCCTTTGGACGACGCTGGCTTAGCCTTGTTCAGGGCGTCGATCAGAGCAACCAGGTTGGTCTTCAGATCAGCGTCGGTGAACGACTTGCGGCCGATGGTGGCGTGGATGATACCTGCCTTGTCGGTACGGTACTGAACCTGGCCGGCTTTCGCGTTTTTCACAGCGGTAGCGACGTCAGGGGTAACGGTGCCAACTTTCGGGTTAGGCATCAGGCCACGTGGGCCCAGGATCTGGCCCAGGGTACCAACGATACGCATGGTGTCTGGGGAAGCGATCACGATGTCGAAAGGCATGTCGCCGGCTTTGACGCGCTCAGCCAGGTCTTCCATACCAACCACGTCAGCGCCGGCAGCTTTCGCTTGCTCAGCCTTGTCGCCGGTTGCGAACACAGCAACGCGAACGGTCTTACCGGTGCCTGCTGGCAGAACCACGGAACCACGTACCACCTGGTCGGACTTCTTAGGGTCCACGCCCAGCTGAACGGACACGTCGATCGATTCGTTGAACTTGGCGGTCGCCAGTTCTTTAATCAGAGCAACAGCGTTGTCGAAGGCGTACACTTTGGTACGGTCTACTTTAGCCTTGATGGCTTGAGCGCGCTTGGACAGTTTTGCCATGATTAGATGCCCTCTACGGTGATGCCCATCGAACGTGCGGAACCAGCGATGGTGCGCACAGCGGCTTCCAGATCGGCAGCGGTCAGGTCCGGGGTCTTCAGTTTAGCGATTTCTTCAGCTTGAGCGCGGGTCAGCTTGCCTACCTTGTCGGTATGTGGCTTGGCCGAACCTTTTTGCACGCCGGAGTGCTTCTTGATCAGGAAGGTTGCTGGAGGAGTCTTCATCACGAAGGTGAAGGACTTGTCCGCGAACGCAGTGATCACGACTGGGATTGGCATGCCTGGTTCCATACCTTGGGTCTGCGCGTTGAACGCTTTGCAGAATTCCATGATGTTCAGACCGCGCTGACCCAGTGCTGGGCCGATTGGAGGGGATGGGTTTGCCTTACCAGCTGGAACTTGCAGCTTGATAAAGCCAATGATTTTCTTTGCCATTTGGGCACTTCCTATCGTTGGATTGAGTAGTAGCGCCCCGCACGCGGCGGGGCTCCTCTTGTTTGGCTGATTAGACGCTCAGCCAGGCGTTAAACTTTTTCGACTTGACCGAACTCGAGTTCGACTGGGGTCGCACGGCCGAAGATGGTGACCGAAACACGCACCTTGGATTTTTCGTAGTTGACTTCTTCGACGTTGCCGTTGAAGTCGGTGAACGGGCCATCCTTGATGCGGACTTGTTCGCCCACTTCGTACAGCACTTTTGGCCGCGGCTTTTCCACGCCTTCCTGCATTTGCTGCATGATCTTGTCGATCTCGCGCGCAGGAATCGGGGTTGGCTTATTCGATTTACCGCCGATAAAGCCCGTCACCTTGCTGGTATTTTTCACCAGGTGCCAGGTTTCGTCGGTCATTTCCATTTCCACCAGAACGTAGCCCGGGAAGAAGCGGCGCTCGGTAACGGACTTCTGGCCATTACGAACTTCAACGACTTCTTCGGTCGGCACCAGGATCTGGCCGAACTGGTCTTGCATACCGGCGCGCTCAACGCGCTCCATCAAGGCGCGCTGAACGCTTTTCTCCATACCGGAGTAGGCGTGCACAACGTACCAGCGCTTGTTGCTGACTGGGGTCGACACTGCCTGCGCAGGCTCTTCCTTGCCTGGCTCGTCTTGTACAATTTCGCTCATTATTTCTTCCAACCCAGGATGAGGTCGTACAACACAAATTCGAGGATCTTATCCGTGCCCCAGAGGAAAATCGCCATCACCAGCACAAAGGCAAACACGATCAGGGTAATCTGACGGGCTTCTTTGTGGGTAGGCCATACAACCTTCTTGGTCTCGCGAACGGATTCTTTCGCAAAATTCAGGAAATCACGGCCTGCGGCAGAGGTGTACGCGATGCCGGCGGAAATGAGCAAACCAACCACAAGCGCGGCTGCCCGCACCAGGGTTGGTTTACCGGTCAGGACGAAAAACCCGACCACGCCTGCAATCAACGCCACAACTGCCAACACGACTTTGAACTTATCGTTCGTCGTGCTAACGGTTTGCACGGATTGATTAGACATTTACTTTTTACTTTCGGTGCCCTGCACCAGATTCGGTGGCAGGGGCGGAGGGCATCGAACCCCCAACCTTCGGTTTTGGAGACCGACGCTCTGCCAATTGAGCTACGCCCCTACGTAAAACTTTACAGTGGAATCCGTAATTCTAGCACCCATCAGCGACGGGCGCTAGTCTTGGCTGGATTCTTTTCGCCTTAGCCCAGGATCTTGGCTACGACGCCCGCGCCGACGGTACGGCCGCCTTCACGGATTGCGAAACGCAGACCTTCTTCCATCGCGATCGGGGAGATCAGCTTGACGGTGATGGAGACGTTGTCGCCTGGCATAACCATTTCTTTGTCCGCTGGCAGTTCGATCGAACCGGTCACGTCGGTGGTACGGAAGTAGAACTGTGGACGGTAGTTGTTGAAGAACGGGGTGTGACGGCCGCCTTCATCTTTCGACAGAACGTAGATCTCGCCGGTGAAGTGGTCGTGCGGCTTGATCGAACCTGGCTTGGCCAGAACCTGGCCACGCTGGACGTCTTCACGCTTGGTGCCGCGCAGCAGCAGGCCAACGTTGTCGCCGGCTTGACCCTGGTCCAGCAGCTTGCGGAACATTTCCACGCCGGTGCAGGTGGTTTTCACGGTGTCGATGATACCGACGATTTCGATCTCTTCGCCGACCTTGATGATGCCGCGCTCAACACGACCGGTCACCACGGTACCGCGGCCGGAGATCGAGAACACGTCTTCCACAGGCATCAGGAAGGCGCCGTCAACTGCGCGCTCTGGGGTTGGGATGTAGGTGTCCAGGGCTTCAGCCAGGCGCTCGATGCAAGCTTCGCCCATTTCGCCGGCTTGGCCTTCCAGTGCCATACGTGCCGAACCTTTGATGATTGGCAGGTCGTCGCCTGGGAATTCGTACTTGGACAGCAGCTCGCGCACTTCCATTTCGACCAGTTCCAGCAGTTCTGCGTCGTCGACCAGGTCGCACTTGTTCAGGAACACGATGATGTATGGAACGCCAACCTGGCGTGCCAGCAGGATGTGCTCGCGGGTCTGTGGCATTGGGCCGTCAGCTGCGGAGCAAACCAGGATCGCGCCGTCCATCTGCGCAGCACCGGTAATCATGTTCTTGATGTAGTCGGCGTGGCCTGGGCAGTCAACGTGAGCGTAGTGACGGTTGGCAGTCTCGTACTCGACGTGGGCGGTGTTGATGGTAATGCCGCGTGCTTTTTCTTCTGGAGCAGCGTCGATCTGGTCGTAAGCTTTAGCTTCGCCGCCGAATTTCTTCGACAGGACGGTTGCGATAGCAGCGGTCAGGGTGGTCTTGCCATGGTCAACGTGACCGATGGTGCCAACGTTCACGTGCGGCTTAGTCCGCTCGAACTTTTCTTTTGCCATTTTAGACTCCTAACAAATGTTGAGTTGCTGGGCACGCGCCCGACTATCAGATGGATACTGCAGAATTCTGGTGCCCTTGACGTGGATTGAACACGTGGCCTCTCCCTTACCAAGGGAGTGCTCTACCACTGAGCTACAAGGGCTTATTTTTACTACTGTGCTGCTTGGAGCGGGTGAAGGGAATCGAACCCTCGTCATAAGCTTGGAAGGCTTCAGCTCTACCATTGAGCTACACCCGCGAGGTTCCGACTACTTTCGACTACAACTTCACTCAGCTACCTGCAAGCTTTGGTGGAGGGGACTGGATTCGAACCAGTGTACTCATAAGAGGGCAGATTTACAGTCTGCTGCCTTTAACCACTCGGCCACCCCTCCGCGAAGGAACCGCAGAGTATGAAGCAACTTTCCAACACTGTCAATACCGTTATTTGCTTATTTCGCAAACGCTGCATGACGTGCGCTTCGGGGCGAGATTGTAATGGCTAGTCCTGCAAATTTGCAAGTGTTGTTTTTGCGTTGCACCTTTTGCTTTAAAATCGGTCAACTCATCCCGTGCACCGGAGCGCTCATTCTGTGAAGCATCCCTCCCCCGGCTGGCAGCCAACGCTGGCCGCCAACCTGCTGATGCTGGCGGCCTACGCGCTCATTGGCCGCTGTTGCCTTTACCTGTCGCTGGCGCCCGGCTATGCAAGCCCGCTGTTCCTGCCGGCCGGGATCGCCCTGGCCGGTATTGTCACCTTCGGGCCGCGCCTGCTGCCCGGGATTGCCATCGGCGCCCTGCTGATCAATTTCCTGCCCTTGCCGGGCGCGCCCAATCCGCTCACCCTGCCACCCTTGCCGCAAGGCCTGGCCGCGCTCGCCGCGGCCTGTGGCGCCGCCCTGCAAGCCTGGCTGGGCATGCTGTACTTCCGCCGTGCGATTCGCCCGGAAATCGGTGCCGGCCGCGATGTGCTGCGCTTCCTGCTGCTGGCCGTGTGCGTCACCCTGGTGAGCAGTACGCTGTCCAATGGTGTCGCGCTCGCCGCCGGCGCCATTGCTCCCGGGTACCTGCTGACGAGCTGGCTGACCTGGTGGATTGGCGACGCCATCGGCGTGCTGCTGGCCGCGCCGCTGTGCTGGGTGCTGTTCGGCCAGCCGCGCGGCTTGTGGCAGCGCCGCCGTTTGCTGGTGGGCGTTCCGCAACTCTTGCTGGTCGCCCTGTGCGTGATGCTGTACGTGCTGGTGGCGCGCTGGGAGACCCGGCAACACCTGGAGGGTTTCCGCCTCAAGGCGCAGCAGGTGGGCGATGCGCTGCAGTCCCGCTTCAGCGAGCATGAGCGCTATGTGTTTGCCATGGCGCGCGCCATCAACCGCTATGGCCGCGTGATGTCGGCGCAGGGCTTCGACAAGATCGCACACGGTTACCTCGACCAGCGGCCCGAACTGCTGTCGATGGCCTGGCTGCGCCCGGTCTCCGAGGCGGAGCGCCCGGCGTTCGAAACCTGGGCACGCGATGCCATCGGGCCCGATTTCCGCATGATCGCTCCCGCCACCGGGCCGGGCCATACCCACAGCCATGCCGCGCACGGCCAGGCCGCGCCGCCGCCCGGCGACCATATGGTGACCTTGTTCATCGAGCCTGCCGCACGCCGTCATTACCAGGGCCTGGACTGGCTGGCCGAACCGGTACGCGCCCAGGCCGTGCGGCTAGCCCTGCGCACCGGCAAGCCGGTGGCCAGCGCGCCGGTCATGCTGTCCATGCCCGGCGAAGGCAGCGGCGTGGTGCTGCTGCAGGCGGTCGATCCGGGCGACGGCCAGCCGGCGGCCGGCATGCTGCTGCTGGCCATGCAAATCGATTCCTACGTCAACGGCGCGCTGGCCAGCGCCGACTTCCCGCACATCCAGGCCCGCCTGGTGGACCGCAGCAAGCCGGGACCGACCACCCTGGTCGACCTGCTGTCGCGCGCGCCGAACGACGATGACTACTGGCGCCAGCTCAGCCTCGGCGGCCGCGAGTATGAGCTGGTACTGGCACCCTCGGCCGCCTACATGGTGCACCAGCATGGCTGGCAGAGCTGGCTGGTGCTGAGTGCGGGCCTGATGCTGACCGGCCTGCTGGGCGCACTGATGTTGCTGACCAGCGGCGAGCGCGCCCAGATCCAGCAACAGGTCAAGGAAGGCACCCTCCGCCTGCGCGAGCGGGAAGCCCGCCTGCAAGCCATCCTCGACAAGGCGGCCGACGCCATCCTGACCATCGGCGCCGACGGCTTGCTGATGTCCGCGAACGCAGCGGCCTGCCGCCTGTTCGGCTATCCGGCCGAAGCACTGGCCGGCATGCCGATGGCGGTCCTGCTGCCGGAAGCGGAAAGCGATAGCGCGGCGCGCCTGCTGCGCAATATTGCCAGCGGTGCCACCCATGAGCATGAATCGAGCGGCCGCCGTCACGATGGCAGCATCTTCCCGATCGCGATTTCAGTGAGCGAGGTGGAACTTCCGGACGGTAATGTGTTCGTCGCCATCCTGCACGACCTGACCGAGCAGCAGCGCGCGCAGGAACGCATCTACAAGCTGGCCCACCACGATCCGCTGACCGGCCTGGACAACCGCCTGTCGCTCAATCTGCGCCTCGACCAGTTGCTGGCGCAGGCCCGCCGCGCCAGCGGCACGGCGGCGGTGATGTTCCTCGACCTGGACCACTTCAAGAAGATCAACGACACCCACGGCCACGCCACCGGCGACCAGCTGCTGGTGGCGGTGGCGGACCGCCTGCGCGAGCTGCTGCGCGAGGTCGACACCATCGCCCGGCTTGGCGGCGATGAATTCATCGTGGTCACCGGCGGCAACGTCACGCCGGCCGAGGCCAGCCAGATCGCGCTACGCATCGTGGCTGCGCTGGCCGAGCCGTTCCAGCTGGCGGGCAAGACCATCCATAGCGGCACCAGCGTCGGCGTGGCCATGTTCCCGCCCGACGGCCATGACAGCGCCACGTTGCTGCGCCATGCGGATACCGCGATGTACGCCGCCAAGAGCCAGGGCCGCGGCAATTTCCAGTTTTTCGAAGCGGCCATGAATGCCGCCACGCACGAGCGCTTGATGATGGAAAGCCGCCTGTGGCAGGCGCTGGAGCGCAAGGAATTCGAGCTGTACCTGCAGCCGCAGGTGGAACTGGCCACGCGCCGCGTGATTGGCGCCGAAGTGCTGCTGCGCTGGCACCATCCGGAACTGGGCATGGTGGGGCCGGATCGCTTCATCCCGATTGCGGAAGAATCGGGGCTGATCCTGCCGCTGGGGGATTGGGTGCTGCAGCAGACGGTTGGCCTGCTGCGCCGCTGGCAAGGGGCGCTGCGGCTGGCGGTCAACCTGTCGGCGCGCCAGTGCCACGGCGGCGCCCTGCTGCCGCTGCTGGACCAGTTGCTGCGCGAGAGCGGGATTGATCCCGCACTGCTGGAACTGGAAATTACCGAATCGGCGGCGATGCAGGACCCGGAACGCAGCCGCGATCTGCTGCGCGAGCTGCGGGCACGCGGGATCAAGGTGGCGATCGATGATTTCGGCACTGGGTATTCGTCGCTCAGCTACCTGAAGCTGTTTGAGATCGACCGGATCAAGATCGACCGCGGCTTCGTCAAGGATATCGAGAGCGATCCGAACGATGCGGTGATCGTGGCTGCCACCATCGGGCTGGCGCATGCGCTGGGGTTGGGCGTGGTGGCGGAAGGCGTGGAGACGGAGGCGCAGCTGGAGTTCTTGCGCGGTAAGCACTGCAATGAGGCGCAGGGGTATTTGTTTGCGCGGCCGATGCCGGTTGCGGAGTTCGAGGCGCTTGCCGGGCGGTTGCCGCCGCCTGCCTGAAAGCCGGCAAACCGGTGTCTGGCCGGGTTAGGGCGACAAGGCTGCCAGCACCTGCGCCTTCAACGCCCGGATCAGCGATGTCTCGTCCGGCGGCACGCCTTCGGGCGCCGGCTGTGCGCGATCCGCATAGAACAAGCCAAGCTGCACGCCCTGCAACACCAGCGGCAGCACGATAAAGCTGCGCGCGTCCGGCAGCAGATCGAGGTGCCACTTCGGCAACAGGTCGCGGATCTTGGCCACGCTGGCATCCGCGATCATCAGGTCGGCGTCATTCTCCAGCGCCAGGTGGAACAAGTCCTTCCCCTGCAACGGAAACACGAAACCCTCCTGCCGCAAGGCCCGCTTGTCGCCCAGCGCAATCCGCGCCCGGAACTGCGACGTCTTCGCATCCTTCAGGCACACCGTCGCAAAGCGGAATCCCATGCTGCGGTACAAGGTCTCCAGTACCGCCTGCACCAGTTCATTGACGCGCGCCTTGCCCTCCACCCGCATCTCGGTCAGCTCCTGCACGCCCGCCAGCAACTGCTCGCGCGCGTCATACGGCTTGCCGCTCGGGTAAGCGCCCTCTTTGGCGCCGGAATCCAGGCTGGCCAGCGCCAGCACGCTCGGCAAGGTCCCGGCGGCGGCGGGCGCCTCGCCCGATTCCGCATACGGGTCACCCGGTTCGCCGGCGGGCGCGCCCGCAGCGCCATCCAGTTGCATGCTGTTCAACAACGCATCCATGCTGCTGCGCGCACGCGTCAGCACCGTGGTCACCTGCTCGCGCTCCAGCCCCAGCGAGCTGCCGAAGCGCTGCTGCAGCAGGCGCACATCGTCGGGAGCGACGCCGCCGAGGCGCGTCAGCGCACGCGCCGCGTCCATGCTGAAGTGCACCACCTGCCGTATCCATTCCGTGCGGTCCGCCGGCGGCCGCAAGGTGCTGCCGTACAAGGGTGCCAGCGAGCGGATGATCACGTCGGGGATCTTCCATTCACGCAGTACGGTGGCCGTCAGCGTGTCATACGTGCTGCCCAGGATCATTTGCGAAGCCTGGCCTTGCGAATGCTCGCCGGCCACCACCAAGGCATTGATTTCGCGGAAGCGATCGTGCTCGCGCGATGCAATCAGCAACGGCCCCAGGTTCTTGAACAGCGCCCCGATGGCCGCTTCTTCCGCCTTCTGGTAAGGGCTGTAGCGCGCCAGCTCCCGTCCTACCAGGCTGGCGCACAACGCCGCCTCCAGTTCCACGCGCACGCTTTGCGCGTGCTTGCTGTTGGCCATGGTGTCGACCAGCAGCATGGCCAGCGCCGTGGTCTTCACATTATCGAAACCAAGCAGCGAAATCGCATGGGAAATTGTGGTTACCGGCGCGCCCGACGCCTGGCGGTATTGCGGCGTATTGGCCAGGCGCAGGATCTTCTGCGTCAGCGCGACATCGGACAGCACGTGGTAAGCCAGGCTTTGCGTGCCCTGGTCGTCCGAGTCGGCCATCTGCACCACGCGCGCAATCGACACGCCGAGCGCGAACAAGCCCTCATCATCGCTGCATAGCTTCTTCAGCAGGTAGGCGCGGACCGGGCGGTCTTCTGGTGGATTCGAGCTCATGGCCCATTGTAGCGCCAGCGGCTATCAGATCGCGACGCGCACTCCTGCTTCACGCCGCGCTGCCGGCCGGATGTTGTATTTCTTCAATATGTCCTGGTGCAAGCCCGCCAGCGCGTTCAGTTTGTCGTTGGCCGGGTCGAGGCGGCGCACGGTGGCCACCAGTGCCAGCACGTGGCGGCCAAGCGCGTCGTCCCAGCCCTGGTTTTCCAGGCACTTCAAGATCGCGACCGCCGCGTTGAAGGCCACCTGGGCGTTGTCCGGCAGCTTGGCCACGGCTTCCAGCATCAGGTCGACGGCGCCACGGAAGTCGCCTTTCTTGGCCAGCGCCGCGCCGGCTGCCACCATTTCGCCTACCTCGTTGCGGCTTTCGTCGGCCAGGCGTTGGCCCAGCTCCGCATGGCCGCTCTTTTCCATCATGCGCATGGCGCGCTCCATGGCGCCCGGTGTGGCGGCATTGCGCATCACGTCGCGCATCACTTCGGTCGCCTGTTCCTCCTTGCCCACTTCCAGGCAGGTGCGCGCCAGTTCCATCTTCATTTCATTCGACAGGCCGCTTGCCGTGCGCACGCCGCTCACCGCGTAGTCCAGCGAGGCATTCATGCGCGCCACGTTGCCGGTGAATTCGTGCAGCGCGGCAGAAGCGATGGCGCTGCAAACGTCGGTGTTGGGGGTGCCGGACAGCGATTTGTCCAGGTCGCGGATCACCGCGGCGGCCTGCACCGGGTCGCCTTTCTTGACCAGGGTTTGCGCCAGCTTGGCGTGGTCTTCCGGCGTGCGGAATTCGGAATAGCGGGTCTTGCTGACCACCTGCTTGAAGGCGCGCTCGGCGCCATCGACGTCGCCCGCCTCCAGCGCCACTTCACCCAGGCGGCGCAGGCGCCGCACCGCATGCGGCGACAATTCGACCGCCTCGGCCAGTACCGCTTGCGCTGCCGCCGGGTCGCCATTCGCTTCATGCGTGCGCGCCAGCCAGTCGTAGGCATCGAGGAAGCGGCTGTTCTTGCCCAGCAGGTCTGCCAGCAGGTCGCGCGCCTCATCGTAGCGGCCGCGCAGGTACAGGGTCTTGGCCTGGCCCAGGCGCGCCCACGGCACCTGGCGGCTGTCCCACAACTCGGCATACAGCGGCCCCGCCAGCTCCGGCTCGCCGGCCTGGATGTGCATTTCCGCGCGCAGGCGGCGGAATTCCATGGCAAAGCGCGGCTGCGCCGCCTCGCCTTCTTCGCACGCTTCGATCGCCGCGCGCAAGTCACCCATGTCGACCAGCTGGTAGACCGGCAGCAGGGCGTTGCGGCGGTCCAGGGCGCGCCAGATGCGCTCCAGCATGGCATCGGCAGCGAACGGCTTGAGGATGTAATCGTTGGGCATCAGCTCGGCGGCGCTGACCACCTTGCTGAATTGGCCTTCGCCGGTGACCATGAAGAACATGGTGGAGGCATTGATCAGGCGATGGTGGCGCAGGTCTTCCAGCATTTGCTGGCCATCCTGGCCGCCCTCCAGGGCGTACTCGCACAGGACCAGGTCGTAGATCCGGGTTTCCAGCGCGCGGATAGCCTGGTTGGAACTGGCTGCATCGTCAATCCGCACCAGGCCGCACAAGCTCAGCATATTGTGCAGGCTGGCGCGCATGCTGGGATTGGGCTCGATGACCAGCGCTGTCAGGCCCTTCAGTTCATTCATGGCTTTCGGCGGAGGACACAGGGCTAGGGCTGTCCTTATTTTAGCGCTTGCGCGCTGCACGCCGTGAAATTTGGAGAGAATCAGGCTGGCAGCGCGGCGCGGCTGCCACAGTCGGGCTCGCTCAGCGGCTTTTCTTCAGGGCTGGCCCAGGCCGGGGTTGCGTTCGACCACGTCGTTCAGGGCCGCCACCACTTCCGGATCGAACTGGGTGCCGTTGCGGTCGCGGATATAGGTCATCACCTCCGGATACGGCCATGGTTCCTTGTACGGACGCTCGTGCAGCAGGGAATCGAAGACATCGACCACCGCCACGATGCGCGCTGACAAGGGAATCTGCTTGCCCTTGAGCTGGCTCGGATAACCGCCGCCGTCCCAATGCTCATGATGGCCACCGGCAATTTCCGCGCCGTAAGTCAGGTAGCTGACGCCGTCCACCATATTGGCCGCACGTTCCAGCACGCTGCGCCCCACCGCCGCGTGGGTTTGCATCAAGGCGCGTTCGTCGTCGGTATGGGCGCCCGGCTTCAGGAGGATATGGTCGGGCGTTGCCACCTTGCCCACGTCATGCAGGATGGAGGCGAGGCCGATCATGTCGACCAGTTGCGGCGTCAGCTCGTCGTCATACACGCCGCGCTCGCGCATGCGCGCAGCGATGGCCGAGGACAGTTGCTGCACGCGCCGCACATGGCCGCCGGTGCAGCCATCGCGGAACTCCGCCAGGTCCGCCAGCGCCACCACGGTGGCTTCCTGCGCCTTGCGCAATTGGCCGAACATGTACAGGTTGTCGAAGGCGGCCGCGATACGCTCGCAGAACACTTCCAGCAGGTCGCGCTGGATCTGGGCCAATGGCCAGGGCGGCGTGACCGAAATCAGCACGTCGCGGCTTTCCTGGGTGTGGATGAACAGCACGTTGGCGGGGTGTTCGAACTGGCTCTTCTTTTCCTGGAAGGCTTTCCGGATGGTCGGCCACAACGGGTGGTTTTCCGGCATCTGCTCGTTTTCCGCCAACGGCGCATAGCCGCCGGTGGCCGCCACCACGGTGGTGTCGCCGGTATCGACCTGCATCAGGCACAACACGCCGTCCGCCCCCACGTCGAGGATCGCGGACACCTGGTTCAGCACGCCGGACGCGAATTCGCGCAGCGAATGGATCTGGTACAGGTTGGTCGCGCCGGCCAGGATCTTGCCCAGGCCGATGCGCGAACGCTCCAGCATGTTCAGGCTCTCATACGCGCGCAGGGCCGAGATCACCGTGGTGAACAGCTTCTGCGTGGTGAGCTCGGTCTTCGCCTTGTAGTCGTTGATGTCGTATTCGATGATCACGCGCTGTTCCGGCGCCTGGCCCGGCTGGCCGGTACGCAGCACCACGCGCACGATGGAGTTGTGCAACTCTTCACGGATGCGGCGCGCCAGCAGCAGGCCGGCATCGTCGGTTTCCATCACCACGTCCAGCAGGACCAGGGCGATGTCCGGCGTATCGCGCAGGATGTCGAACGCCTCGCGGCCGCTGTAGGCCGAGAACAACTCCAGCTCGCGTCCCTTGAAACTGACATTGCGCAGCGCCAGGCGGGTCACCGCATGCACGTCCTGGTCGTCGTCCACAATCAGCACGCGCCACAGCCGCTGTTCAGGCGATCCGGTCGAAGTTGGCTGCTTCTCTTCTTCGTCTTCTTCGAGCAGCCAGTTGTCTTCGACGGCTTGAGGGTCCGCCATGAAGTCTCCTTGATCAAAATGCGCTAATCTTTACATCCAGCATAATCAGATTTGACTTGGCTAGCAATTAAAAATTGCCCGCTCGTAAATCGCTTTGCACTCTGATACGCTTTGACAACACCGATTTTGCTGAAGGAAAAAACCATGCAAGTTACCGCGCAAGAAGACGCTAGCCAAGGCAAGGAATTCCTGGCATTCAAGCTGGGTGCCGAAGAGTATGGCATCGATATCCTGAAGGTGCAGGAAATCCGCGGTTACGAAGCGGTGACCCGCATTGCCAATGCGCCCGAGTTCATCAAGGGCGTGATCAACCTGCGCGGCATCATCATTCCGGTGGTGGACATGCGCATCAAGTTCAAGCTGGGCGAACCGGTGTACGACCAGTTCACGGTGGTGATCATCCTGAACATCAATGGCCGCGTGGTGGGCATGGTGGTGGACTCGGTATCCGACGTGACCACGCTGACGCCCGAGCAGATCAAGCCGGCGCCGGACCTGGGCACCGCCTTCAGCTCGGAATACATGATCGGCCTCGGCACCATCGACGAGCGCATGCTGATCCTGGTGGATATCTACCGCCTGATGGCCAGCCCGGAAATGGGCCTGAGCGAGACCCTGGCCGCCGGCACCGCTTAACCGTTCTTGTGCGTGCAGCCGCTCTGGCCGGCGCCCAGGTTCAGGTTCTGGTAGCGGATTTCGTATTTGCCGTTCGATAGCTGGTCGACCACCAGCTTGTCGTGCGGCTGCACATAGGCGTAGCGCACGTTCGAGCGGCGCTCCAGGTCGTACACCTTGATGAACACCGGCGCGGCGTTGGCGCTGTTGTCCAGCGTCAGCTGCATGTCTTCGCCCTTGTTCCCGACCGGGAAACCTTCCACATAGCCCGACTGTACCGGCCACGGTTCGCCGTTCGGCGCGACGGCCGGGGAGACCTCGGCTTCGCAATCGACGGCGGCGCCAGGCAGCACCACTTGCGACAGGGCCAGCACCTTGATCGGCGGGGCCGCGGCTGCGGCGATCGACGGTTCCGGCGAATACGGCTTGGCTACGGCCCAGCCATCGTCCGGCGTGACCTTTTCCACCCGCGGCGGATGGATTTTCGGGGTGGCGGCGGCGGTGGCCGTCAGCTCCGCAGGGGGCTTGCCGCCCCAGGCGCCGGCCAGCACGCTGGACATGGCGCGCGGCTCCGTCACCGTCAACACGCCGCCCAGCCAGCCGGCGGCGGCGGCACCGCTCACCGTGCCCCAGAAGCGCCAGGACTTCAGCACCCGGCGCCGGCGCGGCAGGTCGAGCTGGTCCGACCAGCCCGGTTCATGCGCCGGCTCGTGCCTGGTGCTTTCCAGCCATTCGATTTCCCATTCTTCCTGGGTGATCCACTCATCGTGCTCCTTGCGCCGTTGCGGATCGGACAAGGTGCCATAGGCCGTGTTGACGATCGCCATGATGCGGGCCGCCTTCTCATCCCCCGGATTCTTATCAGGATGATATTTCTGGCTCAGCGCTTTGTACGCGGCACGTATGACTTCCTGTGGCGCGCCGCGCGCTACCTTCAGGTTGTCATAGTGAGTATGTATCTTTCCCATCTCTCAATCATATTACAAACGGTGGCTGCGGTCGCTACGCAGCAATTGCGCGGGCAGCTCGCTGCCGTGGCCAATCACCAGCACCTTGAACAATTCTCCCATTTCGGCCGGAGAAAGCAATTTCTGCAGTGCGTTGGCGTGCGGCAGGTAATGCAGCGCGTCGGCCGGGTCGTAGCGCTGGATCAGCTCGCCGATGCCGGCGCCGAGCAGGAAGCCGGCCTGGCTGTTATAGGCCATGACCTCGGCCCCTGCATCCTGCGCCGCCAGCGCCATCGCGGTGAAGTCGACGTGGGCGGTGATGTCCTGCAGGCCGGGCAGGTAGAACGGTTCCGCGTGGGCATGGTGCCGGTAGTGGCACATCAGGGTGCCGGTGGCACGGTCACCCAGGTAGTACTCGCGCGCCGGGAAGCCGTAGTCGAACAGGAAGGCGGCGCCTTTGCCCTGCGCCAGCATGGCGGCCAGCGTGGCCATGAAGGCGCAGCCGGCGGCATGCACTTCGGTCACGTAGCCGACCGGCAGGCGTCCGGCATCCGGCACCTGGCGTTCGATTTGCGCCAGCAGCGCGGCGTCGGCGGCCACGGGACGCCAGGCGAAGCCGGCTTCCGTGGCGGCGACGTGCAGCGATTGCCAGCCCTGTTCGGTGAGGGTGACCACGTCGACCGGCATCGCATCCAGCACTTCATTGCCGAAGACCGCGCCCTGGAACGATTCGGGCAGCGCATCGAGCCAGCGCACTTGCGGGAAATCGCGCAGCAGCTCCTGCTGGCGCGCGCGCAACTCGCCGGACAGTTCGACGATGAAATAGCGCTCGACCACGATGCCTGCACCGGCCGCCTCGCTCAGGATGTCCTTGGCCAGCTTGCCGGTCCCGGCGCCGAATTCGAGGATATGCGGCGCGCTTTGGGCCATAATAGCGGCTGCAACATGCGCCAGCGATTGCCCGAACAGGGCGCTCAGCTCAGGGGCAGTTGTAAAATCGCCATCTTTGCCCAGCTTGGCGGCCCCGCCGCTGTAATAGCCCAGGCCGGGCGCATACAGCGCCAGTTCCATGAAGCGCGAGAACGGGACGGCGCCACCTTGCCGCGCGATGTCGTCGGCAATCAGGCGCTGCAAGGCTTGGGACGCGGCCAGCGCGTCGGGGGAAGGTGCTGGTAAAGACATGCCGGCATTGTAGCGGTTCAGCGCTGCCCGGCGCCATTTTGCTCGTGTTGACTATGACTACAACTTCTCTGGAAAATCCGCGCGTGGCCCTGGTGACCGGCGCCGGCCGCCGCCTGGGACGCGAGATCGCGCTCGGCCTGGCACGCGCCGGCTGGGATATCGCCGTCCACTATCGCCACTCGCACGACGAGGCGCGCGAAGTGGCGCAAGCCGTGGCCGCCCTGGGCCGCCGTGCCGTCACGCTGCAATGCGACCTGTCCGATGAAGAAGCCGTGCGCGGCCTGCTGCCGGCGGCGCTGAAGGCGCTGGAGCGGGTCGACTGCGTGGTCAACAACGCCTCCCTGTTCGATTACGACAGCGACCTGAATTTCAGCCAGGCCCGGCTCGACGCGCACATGCACGCCAATGTCGCGGCGCCGATCCAGCTGGCGCGCGCCCTGTACGACGCCACGCCGGAAGGCGGCCAGGCCGTGGTTGTGAACCTGCTGGACCAGAAGCTTTATAATCTCAACCCTGATTTCCTGTCCTACACCCTGTCCAAGGCGGCGCTGCAGGCGGCCAACACCATGCTGGCCCAGTCGCTGGCGCCAAAGGTCCGGGTAGTGGGCGTGGCGCCCGGCATCACCATGGTGTCGGGAGACCAGAGCGAGGAAGGCTTTGCCAAGGCGCACATCCAGACGCCGCTGGGCCGTTCCAGTACTCCCGAGGACATTGCCGCCGCCGTGGTCTATGCGGCAGGCGCGCGTGCGGTGACCGGCACCACCCTGCTGGTCGATGGCGGCCAGCATTTGCTGCCGTCGCCGCGCGATGTGATGTTCCTTACCAAATAACTTCATTGAAGGTTTACGCACCATGCTGTCCGCCCTGATTCACCCGCAACTGCAAGACTGCCGCCGGCTGTTCCTGCGCAACTATGAAGTGCTGATCAATATCGGCGTGCACGATTTCGAGAAGAAAGGCGAGCAGCGCGTCCTGATCAACGTTGACCTGTACATCCCGCTGTCCGTGTCGACCCCGAAGGCCGACGAACTGCACGAAGTGGTCGACTACGACTTCATGCGCGAGACCATCGCGCGCCGCATGGCCGAAGGCCACGTGCACCTGCAGGAAACCCTGGTGGACGACGTGGTGCGGGCGATGCTGGCGCATCCAAGCGTGCGCGCCGCCCGCGTATCGACCATGAAGCCGGATGTGTACCCGGATTGCGAAGGCGTGGGCGTGGAAGTATTCCAGATCAAGGACGCAGCATGAACGCGGTAGTGGACACCAAGGCCGAAGACAAGACCGCCTACGAGAACAACAAGCTGCACAAGCGCCTGTGCCGCCTGGTCGGCCAGGCCATCGGCGACTTCAACATGATTGAAGACGGCGACAAGGTGATGGTCTGCCTGTCCGGCGGCAAGGATTCTTACGCCCTGCTCGATATCCTGATGACGCTGCGCGAGCGCGCGCCGATCAACTTCGAGATCGTGGCCGTCAACCTGGACCAGAAGCAGCCGAACTTCCCGGCCCACATCCTGCCGGCCTACCTGGAAAAACTGGGCGTGCCGTTCCACATCGAGAACCAGGACACCTACTCGATCGTCAAGCGCCTGATCCCGGAAGGCAAGACCACCTGTTCGCTGTGCTCCAGGCTGCGGCGCGGCATCCTGTACCGCGTGGCCGATGAACTGGGCTGCAACAAGATCGCCCTGGGCCACCACCGCGACGACATCCTCGAGACCTTCTTCCTGAACATGTTCTTCGGCGGGAAGATCAAGGGCATGCCGGCCAAGCTGGTGTCCGACGACGGCAAGCATATGGTGATCCGCCCGCTGGCCTATGTGAAGGAAGAGGACACCGAGCGCTATGCCGCGGTGAAGAACTTCCCGATCATCCCGTGCGACCTGTGCGGCTCGCAGGAGAACCTGCAGCGCAAGCAGATCAAGGCCATGCTGCGCGACTGGGAGAAGAAGCACCCGGGCCGCGTGGAGAACACCTTCTCCGCCTTGTCCACCGTGGTGCCGTCGCACCTGATGGACCGCGAGCTGTTCGGCTTCAAGGACCTGAAGACCGACGGCATCGCCAACCCGCTGGGCGATATCGCCTTCGACGAAGAGCCTTGCTCCACGCCGGCAACCATGCCGGGCGTGATCCCGCTGCAAGCGGAATAAGTCCGCCCCGGGCCGCCGGTTAGCGCTGGCCTTCGCGCGAGAAGGAGTAAGGCGCGTCGGCCGGCGCGATGCCGCGCTGCCGGTTCGGTTGCGCCGACATCTCGACATCGAAGGTAGCGCCGCGCAACAGCTCGTCGTGCCCCAGCCAGTTGCGCTGCAGCGCGCGGCCATTCAGTTTTGCGGCGCGGATGTAGCGCATGCTGGCGCCGTTGGCCGGTGCATTGACGCGTATCTGCCTGCCGTTCTCCAGGTGCACCGTAGCGTGCTGGAACAGCGGTGCGCCCACCACGTACTGGCCAATTGCCGGCGTCACCGGATAAAAGCCCAGCGCGGAGAACACATACCAGGCCGAGGTCTGACCATTATCTTCGTCGCCGCAGTAGCCGTCCGGCGTCGGCTTGTACATGCGGTTCAGCGTTTCGCGGATCCAATACTGCGATTTCCACGGCGCGCCCGCGTAGTTGTACAGGTAGAGCATATGCTGGATCGGCTGGTTGCCGTGGGCGTACTGGCCCATGTTCGCCACCTGCATCTCGCGGATCTCGTGGATCACGGAACCGTAATAGCTTTCGTCGAACACGGGCGGCATGCTCATCACGGTGTCCAGCTTGTCGACAAAGGCTGCGCGGCCGCCCATCAGGTTGACCAGGCCGTCGATGTCGTGGAACACCGACCAGGTGTAATGCCAGCTGTTTCCTTCGGTGAAGGCATCGCCCCATTTGACGGGATTGAACGGCGACTGGAAGCTGCCGTCCTTGTTCCGGCCGCGCATCAGGCCCGTCTCGGGGTCGAACAGCTTCTTGTAGTTCATGGCGCGCCGGGCGTAGACCCCGATCTCCGATTCGGGCTTGCCGAGCGCCTTACCCAACTGATAGATTGCAAAGTCGTCGTAGGCATATTCCAGCGTGCGGGCGGCGTTCTCGTTGATCTTCACGTCGTACGGCACGTAGCCAAGCTCGTTGTAGTACTTGACGCCCGCGCGGCCCACGGCGCTTACCGGGCCTTCGTTGTCGGCGCCGTGCTTGAGTGCCTGCCACAGGGTTTCGATGTCCGGGCTGCGGCTGCCCTTGATCCAGGCGTCGGCCACCACCGAGGCGGAGTTGTTGCCGACCATGATGTCGGCGTAGCCGGGGCTCGACCATTCGGGCAGCCAGCCGCCTTCGCGATAAGCATTGGCCAGGCCGGCCTGCATTTCGCGGTTGATCGATGGATAGACCAGGTTCAGGAAGGGATACAGGGCGCGGAAAGTGTCCCAAAAGCCGGTGCCCGCGAACAGGTAACCTGGCAATACCTTGCCGTTGTAAGGGCTCCAGTGCACCGGCTGGCCGGCCGCATCGATTTCATACATCTTGTTCGGGAACTGCACCATGCGGTACAGGCTTGAGTAGAAAGTGCGCATCTGGTCGATGCTGCCGCCCTCCACTTCCACTTTCGACAGCACCTGGTTCCAGCTTGCCTTGGCGCGGGCGCGCGTGGTGTCGAAGTCGTCGTTCGCGAGTTCGCGCTGTAAATTCAGTTCGGCCTGCTCCGGGCTGATGAAGGAAGACGCGACCTTCATGTGTACCTGCTCGCCGCGCCTGGTCTTGAAGCCGACGATGGCGCCACTATGCTGGCTTTCCATTTCAAGCGCGCCTTCCAACAGTTCCTTGCCGCGCCATACGTCGGTGGAGGCGAAAGGCTTGTCGAACACCATTACGAAATAGAGGCGGAAATTGGATGGGAGCGGGCCGCGCGCATAGCGCGTGCTGTAGCCAATCACCTTGCGCTGCTCTGGAAGTATCTTGACGTAGGAACCTTTGTCGAACGCATCCACCACCACATAGCTCTTGTCCGACTCAGGGAATGTGAAGCGAAACTGGGCGGCACGTTCGGTCGGCGTTAGTTCCGCAGTGACGTTGGCGTCTGCCAGGTAGACGCTGTAGTAGTATGGCTTGGAAATTTCCGCCTTGTGCGAGAACACGCTGGCGCGCTCGTCTTCCGTGAAGCGCTTGGCGCCTGTCACCGGCATGACCGCGAACTGCCCGTAATCGTTCATCCAGGGCGATGGCTGGTGCGTCTGCTTCAAGCCGCGCAGCTTGTCGGCTTCGTACTGGTAGGTCCAGCCATTGCCCATCTTGCCGGTCTGCGGCGTCCACAGGTTCATGCCCCAGGGGACCGCAATAGCGGGATAGGTATTCCCATTCGACATTTCCGGTTTGCTGGAAGTGCCCATCAGGGGATTCACCCATTCGACCGGGTCGCTGATCTTGCCGACGAATTGTGCTGCAGCGGGTGCCGCCGCACATGCGAGGGCCAATGCAAATGCGAATGTCTTCATTGCTGGTAACCTGTCTGGCTATATGGACGGGCGCTGCGCTCGCGGCCCCAGTCTTTGTTCGGCGTGGCCTGCATACGGAATACCAGCTCGCCGCCAGCAGTGATGTCTTCATGGCGCAGGAAGGTGCGGGACAGCGGCTTTCCGTTCAAGCTCACGCTGCCGACGTAGGCGTTGGCGGCGCTCAGGTCCTCGGCACGGATGGTAAAGCGCTTCCCGTGCGGCAGGTTCAGGACTGCCTTGTCCACGAAGGGACGGCCGATCACGTATTCATTGCTGCCCGGCGCCGCCGGGTAGAAGCCCAGCGCAGTGAAGGTCAGCCAGGCGGACATCTGCCCCAGGTCGTCATTGCCCGCCAGGCCGTCCGGCTTGTTGTGGTACTGGCTGGCGACGATCTGCGTCAGCCGCGCCTGGGTCTTCCACGGCGCGCCTGCGTAGTTGTACAGGTAGGCCACGTGGTGCGAAGGCTCGTTGCCGTGCGCGTAGTGCCCGATCAGGCCGGAGATGTCTTCCATGTGGGCGTAGACGTTTTCATCGACCTTGGCGTCGAACACCTGGTCGATCTTCGACTGCAGCCCGGCATCGCCGCCCAGCATGCCGACCAGGCCTGCATTATCGTGCGGCATATACCAGGAATACTGCCAGGCACTGCCCTCGGTGTAATCGCTGCCGAAGTTGGACTGCACCGGATTGAATGGTTCGCGGAACTCGCCGGTCGACTTGCGGGCACGGACGAAGCCCGTCCTGGTATCGAACACGTTGCGGTAATTCTGCGCGCGCTGGTAGAAGCGCGCGGCCACGTCCCGCTTGCCCATCTTCTCGGCCATGCGCGCGATGGTCCAGTCGTCGAAGGCATATTCCACGGTCTTGGAGGCAGCTTCCGGCTCCAGGTCGATCGGCACGTAGCCCAGCTTCTTGTAGTGTTCAAGGCCGCCGTACGGCCCGTAGTCGGCGCTGGCGACCATGGCGGCCAGCGCTGCATCGGCATTGATGCCCTTGATGCCTTTCATGTAGGCGTCCGCGATCACCGGCACCGCGTGGTAGCCGATCATGCACCAGGTTTCCAGGCCATGGAAGGCCCACACCGGCAGGATGCCGTGCGGACTGTGCTGGCGCGAAGCGACCAGCGAGTTCACGAAGTCGGCATTGCGCTGCTCCGGCTGCACCAGCGTGAGCAAGGGATGCAGCGCGCGGTAGGTGTCCCACAGCGAGAACGTCGAATGGTAGCGGAAGCCTTTGGCCTGGTGCACCTGGCTGTCTGGGCCGCGATACTTGCCGTCACGATCCATGAACAGGCTTGGCGCCAGCATGGCGTGGTACAGGCTCGTATAGACCATGCTGCGCATATCGGCCGGCGCCTCGATGGAGACAGCGGACAGCGCGTCGTTCCAGGCGCCGCTTGCGCGCTGGCGTTCCGCGTCGAAGTTCCAGCCCGGCATTTCTTCCAGGTTGTCCAGCGCACCGTCCTCGCTGACGCCGGACAGCGCGACCTTCACCAGCAGGGTGCTGTCTTCCGGCGTGCCGAAATCGAGGGCGGCCACCAGCGCCTTGCCTTCCGCCTGGACTTTGCCGGCCGGCGTCTTGCCCGGGCCGGCGAAGCCTTTGTATTCAACGCCCTCTTCGCGGTTAAGCAAGGCGCGGCTGGCCATGGGGCGCGAGAATTTCATCGCAAAGTAGACCTGGCGACCCGGCGCCCAGCCGCGCGTAATGCGCATGCCAGTGATGGTGGAGTCGTCCCGTACACGCAGCGAAGACCACAGGTTCTTGCCGGCGTAATCGTAGATGCTCTGGCGCAGGTCGAGCATGACTTTGGCTGCAGCGCCCTTGGCGTAGCGGTAGCGGTGCAGGCCGACGCGCTCGCTGGCCGTCAGTTCGACCTCGACCTCATGGTCCTGCAGGCGCACCGCGTAGTAGCCGGGCTCCGCGCGTTCATCCTCGTGGCGGAAGCGGGAGCGGTAGCCGCTGAACGGACGTTCCGGATAACCCGGCTCCAGCTTGGTCTCGCCGCTGAAAGGCATCAGCAGGATGTCGCCCAGGTCGGAGTGACCGCTGCCGGAAAAATGGGTATGGGAGAAGCCGAGGATGGAGTTGTCCTCGTAGCGGTAGCCGGCCGCCCATGGGTAGCTTTGGCGGAAGTGCCGCACCTGGGTATCCGGGCTCAATTGCACCATGCCGAAGGGGCGGCTGGCGCCGGGGAAGGTGTGGCCGTCGCCGCCAGTGCCGATAAACACATTGACGGCGGCTGCCGGACTGCCCGCCGGCGCCGCTTGCGCAGCGGCGGCCAGCAGCGTCGCAGTAAACAGCGCCACGAAAGGTCGGATACCCATGGTGTCTCCTTTTATGATGCTGCTTTTATACCTTTACCCGATATTTCCTCGCAATCGAAAGTGACGGAAACGGCGATGTTTCAGAAAGTTTAGTAAACAAGGGCGGTGCGGTACACCGGATACAGGTTGTGGCGTTCGTCCCAGGTGGCGTGGCGGCGGGCGAAGAAGTCCAGGCGGGCGCGCGAATTGCTGGCAAAGGCCGGGTCGCTTTCCAGCCTGGCCTTGAAGGCGGCTGCCAGCGCCGGGTCGGCCGCCAGCATGTCGCGCGCAGCCTCCTCGGCCACGTATTCTTCCATGTACTCCTTGCGTTCCAGGTGATTGTTGAAGAAACCCCAGGCCGCCAGGGAATCGGCGCCGGCCGGTTCCAGCATGGTCATCACCAGGCGCGATTTCGGCTGGGCGATCGGCACGAACAGGGCACCTTTGCCAACTTCACGCTGGTCGGCCTTCCAGGCGCCCTTCCAGCTCGCCAGCTGGTGCCCTTCGAATGACGTTGCGGTCAGCTTGGCTTCGTCGGCACGGAAGGCCTCCAGCGCCACCTTGCCCGGCGCCCGCTCCAGGCGCTTGTACGCGATGCCGTGCGCCTTCAGCTTCGGCTCGACCAGCGCAGCCTGCGCTGCCGGCACCAGGTAGCCGCCGGCGGGTGCTTTCGCCACCACGTCCGGCACCACTTCGTCGCGCAGCGGTACGGTCCATTTCTGCGGCTTGGACTCGTCATACCGGGTCCATACGCCACCCGAGACGTCGGACGGGGTGCGCGTGTATTCGTAGCCCGGGAAGTCGATCATCTCGGTACGTTCGGTGGTCTTGTAGCTAAGGGGCATGTCGGCCAGCTTGGCGGCGCGCACATCGGCTTCCGCCGCGGCCTTGGCCCATGCCGCGCCGTGCTGCGCGAACTGCTCCATCATCGACACGATGGTATTGCGGGTGACCTTCACGCGGTGCGGGTAGTCGCGCCACGCGTGGGTTTCCACCAGCATGGCGAAGCGGTTGCGCAGCGGGAAATAGCCGGTCGAGAAACGCGGCGTGGACATGCTGTCGACGAAGCCCGAATCCGGCTGGTCGGTCTTGTCGAAAGAGATGTAGAAGTGGCGCGGGTCGGAACCCTGCTTGCGCAGGTCGGCCATGACGTTCTCGCGCATCTCCTTGCCAAGCGGGAGCAATGCGGCATCGCCGCCATGCACCGGTTCGACCTGGATCGATACGTCAGGCTGGAACTTGGCGCCGTCGGTCACGTGCAGGTCGACGTAGGCCAGCGGGTCCCATTCGTTGACCAGCTTGAGCATGGCCTGCATTTCAGGCGCGTCGGCCTTCACGTAGTCGCGATTGAGGTTGTAGTTCTGGGCCGTGACGCGCCAGCCCATTTCCGCAGGGCCGCGCTGGTTCGGGCGGTTGTTCTTGCCGAAACGCTCATGGCCGTCGACGTTGAAGACAGGGACAAACAAGACCACTTGCTTGTCCAGCGCACCGGCGGCAGCCTTGCCGTCCAGCGCCTCGCGCAAGGCCCATAAGCCGGCATCCTTGCCGTCGATCTCACCGGCATGGATGCCGCCCTGCACCAGCAGCACCGGCAACTTGCGCTGCCTGGCCGCGGCGGCAGTCAGCGCGCCGGTGCGGGAGATCGCCAGTGCCAGCATCGGCCGCCCTTCCGGCGTTTCGCCGAACGAGAAGCAGCGCACCGCTTTCGGGTAAGACGCCTGGTAGGCGGCACACAGGCGTTGCACTTCATCATAGCGGCCCGTGGCGTGGTAGCCGGAGCGTTCCGCGACGGTGCTGAGGTCGGGCGCGGCATGCGCTGATGGAAAAGCGGCAAACAGGGAAAGCAGTACGGCAGAACGAATCATCTCAATGCTCCGGCGGTTGTTGGAAAACGCCGGAGCATTATAGTGCGCTTCAGCTTCGCAGATATGGCCGCTCAGGCGCGAACAGCACCAGGCGCGCGGTCTTGCGCCAACGGGCCGGCGCAGCATCACCTGCCGCCACCGCGCCCGCGGCATAGGCCAGCGCGCGCGCTTCCATCGGCATTGGGCCCAGCTCCATTTCCGCCTCCTGGTATCTGCCGGCCCTGGCTGCCTCGATGAAACGCCGCAGGCGCGGCGCATATTCGCGCATCGAACTCGCCTGGGCCCAGTAGGGCTCGGCGTCGCGGCCATGGCGCAACGCCAGTGCGGCGCCGACCACCAACGTCACCTGGTCGATACCATTCGTCATCGGTTCCTCCAGCGCAGCCTGCACCTGGGCGGCACTGGCGCCATCCGACGCGCCAGCCAGCCGGCGCATGCGTGCCGCCTGGCGCGGGTCGTCCTTGCTCGCTTCCAGGGCCTTGCCAATCTCGCCACGCGACAGGACACTATAGGGATCGCTCGCATCACGTTCCGCCTGCGCCATGGCGGCGACGCGCGAGCCCTCGGTCAACAGGCGGTTCTTGACCTGGCCGTCCAGCAGGCGCCGCAAACGCTCCAACTGCATTTCCAAATCGGCGTTCTCATACGGCAGCTTGCCCTGCACCTTGCGCAGCGGTTCCAGGGCTTCGTTCCATGCGCCATGGTCCAGCAAGTTGCGCGCATACAGGTAGGTCAGCCAGGCATTGTCGGGGAAGCGCACCCGCGCGGCTGCGACCTCCTCGCTGCTGGCGGCCTGGCCACAACGCAATGCCAGATAGAGCCGGTCGCCGTCGTCCGGGCGCGCCTTGGCCCGCTCACGCGCGGCAACACAAATCTCCGGCGATTCCTTGGCCACGTCCTGTTCGGCGCGGCGCAGCTGGACGTTTTCCGGACTTTCCTTCAGGCGCTCTACCAGCACGTCGCCTGCGCCCTCTTCGTGCGCCATCGTCAGCCATGTGTAGGTCGATGGAATCTTGATATTGTCCCAGCGCGCATGGGCCAGCACCATGGCCTTGCGCTGCGCATCGTCCTTGACAAGCCTGGACAGCGGCTCCGGCTCCATGCCGGATGCGGCGACAAGAACCTTGCGCCACTTCTTGCTCTTGCTGCTGACCGATTTTGGCGGTTCTTCGAACAGCACGTCGGCGTCGGTGTCGAACCAGCGCGGTGCACCGAGTACGGTGTTCTGCTCATCGCCAGGACCGCCGTAGTGCACCACGCCAGTCGCCATCACGGTGCCGCCGGCGATGTTGTACACCGACTGGTTCGAACCATCGCTGGGGCGGAAGCTCTCAAGCAGCCGGCCGTCCAGCAGCCGGGCTTCAACCGTGTGCTGCTGGTCCGGGCTGGCATCGAGCGTGACGTGCTGCCCCGGATCGACCAGCCTCGCATTGCCGTCGATCGTCACCCGTACCGGCGTGCCCAGGCCGTTGTAGACCATCACCGTCGAAGTGCCCAGCGCCAGCCCCATGCCCAGCACGCTGACCACCACGCCGCCCGCAACGGCCAGGCGCGCACCGCCGGCAAACCAGCCGTCCGCACGCTGGAAGCGCGACCACCAGTCCAGCGACATTTGCAGTTTGCGCTCGCTACCGGCCAGCAGGACGCTGTACGTTGTGGGAACCTGGCACGGTTGCGGCGCCGCGGCAATCGGCGTACCGCCGCGTGCGTGGCTGGCGAGCAGCGTTTCACTGACCAGCATTTGTTCCAGCACCGCCGAGCGCAGGGCGCCCATCCAGTTGCTGGTGTGGGAGGTCCAGTTGGCGGCTGCTTGCAGCCAGTCGTTGATGTTGTCGCGGGAAACCGGCGGCAACGTGAATTTCTGCAGCGTGGCTTGCCAGCTCTCCTTCATTTCCAGGCGTTCCATGAGCCGCGGGTCGAACTGCACCGCCCCGTTGCCGCGATAGATTTCGTCCAGCACCACGTACAAGCTGCTGCAATCTGCGATCAGGCGACGGATATTGTTCTCGCTCTGGCGCGCCACGGCAGTCACCACCGCGCGGGTATTCAACACCAGGCCCCAGGCATCGCGCAGGTTGGCGGCGCCGTGTTCGGCGTAATGCAGCGCGTCCAGCAGGCTATCCAGGTAGGCAGGCCAGCCTTCGCCCAGTTTGACCGCAGCCGCATGGTGCCAGGCGCGCACCGTCGCATCGTGGCGGCGCAGCTTTACTTCCAGTTCGGCGATGCGTTCATCGGTGCGCTGCAGTGCCGCCGGCAATTGGTTCACGCGGTATTCTTCGCCGCCCAACTGCACGCGATTTCCCTGTACCTTGGCGTGGCCGTTGATCACAGCCGACAATTGCGCGCGCTCTTCCTGCAGCTGGCGCAACTGGCGCACGTCGTCCTTGAGCGAAACCGGATACAGCGCGCTGGCCTCGGCAGCGGGTTGCGCATGGCGGGCGGCGCGCAGCTCCGCGGCTTGCGCCGCATGGCGCGTCAGCGAGCGGCCGAAATAAACGCCGCAGTAGCGGCTCTGGAAATGCTCGCGCCGATACTCCTTCGCCAGGCGTTTCAGGCTTTCTTCCAGCTCGACCGGTTCGGCCTTGCCCTCCTGCCCTTCCAGCAAGTGGGTGGTCATGCGCTGGCGCAGGCCGGCGGGATCGTCGAACAGCGACCATGCGCTGGACTGGTCGATCGCAGCGGGCAGGTAGCGCCGCTTGGCATTCTCTTCGCGCTCGTGGTTTTGCGGGTGGGTCTGCCACATGCGCGGCGGCTGGCCCAGTTCCGCCTTGAAAACGCGGTGCTGTTCGGGCTCAAGCGCCGGCAGCGGCGGCACCTTGCCGTAATAGGGATCATCCAGGATTCCGGCCATGCGCGCCGTGACATGGTTTTGTATGGCATAGGCATCGACGGTGGCGCGGCCGGCGCCGAATTCACCGAACACGAAGCCGACAGTGCGCTCCCAGGCGTCGTCGGCAGCACCCAGCCGATGCAAGGCGTGGATCAAGGCATCGCTGCCGGTCAGCGACACCGCCACCAGGTCTGCCTGCATTTCCATCTCGCGCGACAGTGCCCTTTGCATCAACACCACCAGACGGAAGGCTTGTTCCACCAGCGAGCGAAGGGACCAGACGATGATCTGCAAGACCCAGGCCACCAGGCGCAGGCGGATATCGAGACGGCCAATGCCTTCGATCAGGTCGTCCAGCTTATCGCGGCGCGCCACCATCTCCTGCACCACTTGCTGGGCCACGTAAGCCCAGCGCCCCACAGCCATCGAGCGTTGCGCGAAGTGGCCGAATTCGTGCGCCAGCACGGCGCGCAGTTCGCCCAGCGGCATGGCGTTCACCAGCGGCAGGCCGATTTCCAGGTTTTTCTTCGAAGGGAAGATCAGGTTAAGCAGCGACAGGTCATAGAACACCGCGGCGTTCACGCGATTGGAGAGGAAGACACGGTGCGGACGGGGTGCTCCGGCCGCATCCGCCAGCTCCATCAGGTAATTGAACAGGCGCGGTTGCTCTTCGCGCTTCACTTCCACCACGCCGGGCGACATTGCGTGGCGCACGGCGAAGATCGCCTTCAACATGACAATCGCGAGCAGCACCGCCACGATGGCGGCGCACCAGTTGGCGAAACCGTTGCCGCCGTGCTGGCTGGCATGCACCAGGCGCCAGGCACTGAAGAGGAACCAGCCTGCCAGGCCGAAATACAGCAGCACAAAGGCCAGCAAACCTGCCACGGCCAGGCGCGCGCTGCGCTGGTATGCGGCGGTGGGACGAGTCAGTTCGGCCAGCACGGCCGACTGGGAGGGGATAGCGGTTTCGATGATGCACTCCATAGAATTATTGCATCCAATGATTCTATGGAGTAACTAGTTAATTGTAAATAATTCAATCAAATTTACAACAGGTCAAGAACCGAAGTGGTAATTCAGCTCCAGCCAGACCTGGCGGCCGGCCGGGCTGTAATTGCCGACCGGGTAATAAGGCCAGCCGCCGCTTTCGTCCTGCTTGACCCGGTTGAACAGGTTGTTCACGGCCAGCGACACGGTGACGCGCTTGTTCACCTGGTACAGCGCGCTGGCGTTGACCAGGGTGGTCGGCGTCAGCCAGGCTGCGCCGGCCGCGTTGGGCACCTTGCCGTAACGCTGCAGGAACAGGGTGTTCGACCAGTCGCCGGCATTCCAGGTCAGGCTGGCGTTCAGCTTGTCGCGCCAGTCGTTGTTGCCCAGGTCGTCCTTGTCGTTGTTCAGCGGGTCCCCGGCGAACTGGCGCGATTCCTGTTTCAAGGTCTTCGAGTAATTCACCTTGGTGATGAAGTTGCCGTACGCCGTGGTGCGCAGGACGTACTTGGCCGATACGTCGATGCCGCTCACCTTGGTCGACGCCGCGTTGATCGGATTGACCAGGATCTGCTTGATCTCGCCCGGCTTGTTCAGCGCATTGTCCGCATAACGGACGATGCGGCGGATCGCGTCGGCGCAGGTCGGCGAGGTGAGGTCGCCCTTGACGCGGCATTCGGCCTCGTCGCGCAACAGCTTGTCCGCGCTCAGGTTGGTCACCAGGTCGTCGATGCGGATCTTCCAGTAGTCCAGCGTCACGTCGAAATCGGCGCTTGGCGACCATACCGCGCCCAGCCCGGCCGAGCGGCCCTTCTCGGAGCGCAAGTCCTTGCTGCCGGTCTGCACGTAGTCGGCGCCCGGAGAGTAATTCGCGAAGTCGCAATCGGCCACCGGCTGGCCCGCTTTGGCGCAACGGTAGTAATCGGTGGTGGACGAATAGTAGCCGGTGCCGCGTGCCTTGTAGATGTAGTTCATGTCCGGCGCACGGAAGCTGGTGGCGACATTCCCGCGCAGCAGGAACTGCGTGGCCGGACGCCATTCCAGGCCACCGTTGTAAGTGAACTTGCCGTCGTCGCGGCCGGCGAAGGAGTAACGGTCGTAGCGGCCGGCCAGCGTACCGGCCAGTGCCTTGACCAGCGGGATGCTGGCCTCGGCGCCGATGGCGTAGCGCTTGCGGGTGCCGGCGGTGACGTCGGACGGCGCCAGCGTATTGAAGTAGCCCTGGTTGATGCGCGGGTCGGGTACGTTGGAGAAGCCCTGCTTGCCCAGTTCCGCCACCGTGGCCACCTTGACCGGGCCGGCCGGCAGGCTGAAGGCCTCTCCATTGGCGGTCAGGCTCAGGGTATTGGTCCATGATTTGTCGTCGCTGACCGATTCACCGGTGATCGCATTGAATTCGCCCGGTGTCAGGCGCGTGGTCAGGCGCGCCGGGTCGGGGGCGAAGATGGCAACGCCGCTGGCATTCACGCCCAGTTGCGGGCCCAGGAAGAAGCCGTCGATATTGGCCAGCGCGCGCTGGGTGTGGTTCTGGCTCTTGTACTGCGAAGCGGTGTAGCCGGCTTCGTAGCTCCACGTGGTATTTGGAATCTGGCCGCGCAGGCCGAGCGACAGCGATGCGGCCTGGTCGTCCCAGCGCCGGTTATAGCGCCCCACGCCGCCCATTTCCTCCGGCGAGATGTAGCGGCTCCACGCCTCGTAACGGCTGGTGTTCTGGTTCCAGAAGTAGCTGTCGGTGGCCGAACGCGAAGTCCACGATGGGCCGCGCGTGTTGTTGCTGCTGCGGTTGTTGCCGTACAGCGCCTCCGCAAACAGCGTTGCGGTGTCGGACAGCTCGTAGTTCGCGCTGCCGAACAGGTTCTGGCTGCTGTTCTTGGTCTGGATGGTCCAATAGGTCGGGCCGACTTTCGGGCTGGCGCAATAGCTGCCTGCCTTGGCCGTGTACTTGACGGTGCTGCCTCCGAACAGGTCGCCGATGCCGGTGCAGGTATCGCCCAGGTCTATGTATTTGCCGCTGCTGACGTTCTTGCGCGCCAGGACCGAAGTCGGCGCCACACCGGTCTTGCTGGCCATGAAATCGCGGTCGGCACTCCACAGCGGGTCGCGTTCCAGCAATTCGACGCTGAACAGGGTGTTCAACTTGTCGAAGCTTTGGCCGCCGGTGAACTGCAGCCGCTTGTCGCCGCCGCCGCCGCGCGTGGTGGTGCCTGCCTTGAGGTTGATGTCGTAGCCGTTCGCCTGCTTCTTCAGGATGATGTTGACCACGCCCGCAATCGCGTCCGAGCCGTAGACGGCCGACGCGCCGCCGCTCAGGATCTCGATGCGCTCCACCACGCTCGACGGGATATTGGCCAGGTTGGTGAAGTTGACGGTGCCTTCATAGGCAATCGGGAAATCGGCCAGGCGCCGGCCGTTGAGCAACACCAGCGTGTGGTTCGGGCCCAGGCCGCGCAGGCTGATGGCGTTGGCCGACGGGGTGAAGGTGTTGCCGAAGTCGGCGCCTTGCACGAAACCGCTGTTCTGCGACTGGTTGGTCAGCGCGTCGAAAACGTTCTTGTAGCCTTGCTTGGTGATGTCTTCGCCGGTGAGGACCGTCACTGCCGACGGTCCTTCCAGGCCGGCGCGCGGAATGCGCGAGCCGGTGATCACGACGGCCGCCGGCGCTGCGGCATCCTGCGGCTGCGCCTGGGCCTGCGCGACGCCGGCCAGCAAAACGAAAGCGCCTGCCGCCAGTGGTTTCAATTTGAATTTTGTCTGCATTGAAGTGGTCCTCTTGTGAAGAGGCGCCACCTTAACAAGTCCGTCTTTATTACTGAACGAATGATTTTGCAGATGCTTATGAAAAAAGCCGGGGACCAGCCCCGGCTTTTATGCGTTCGCCAAATATCAGGCCGCGTGCGTTGCGACTGCCGGCTTGCTGAACTCCGCCAGCAGCGACGCTTCCTTCTGCTTGGCCGCCTTCAGGTGGCGCTCCTTGACGTGGCCGTAGCCGCGGATGTCTTCAGGAATGCGCGCGATCGCCACGGCGGTTGCCAGGTTATCGGCAGTCAGCTTGGCCAGGAGAGCGGACACGGTGTTGCGGTATTCGCCGATCAGGGCGCGCTCCATCTTGCGCTCTGCGGTGTAGCCGAACACGTCGAGGGCGGACCCGCGCAGGCCTTTGAACTTGGCCAGAACGCCGAAGGCTTTCAGCATCCATGGACCGAATTCCTGCTTGACCAGGTGGCCTTCCTTGTCCTTCTTCGCCAGCAGCGGCGGCGCCAGGTGGAACTTCACCTTGTAGTCGCCCTCGAACATGCCTTCGATCTTGGCGCGGAAGGCCGGGTCGCTGTGCAGGCGTGCCACTTCGTACTCGTCCTTGTAGGCCATCAGCTTGTAGAAGTAGCGGGCCACGGCTTCGGTCAGCTTCTTCGAACCCAGGGCGCCTTCTGCCGCCTGCACCTGCGCCACGAAGTCGCTGTACTGCTTGGCGTATGCGGCGTCCTGGTAGGCGGTCAGCAGTTCCACGCGCTTGGCGATGACTTCTTCCAGCGTCTGGGTGCGCTTGAATTCGATCACGGTTGCCGGGGTGGCCAGCTTGGCCACAGCGGCGGTGTCGTGCGCGCAGTAGCGGCCCCAGTTGAAGGCCGACTTGTTGAAGCCAACCTGCACGCCATTCAGCTCGATCGCCTTCATCAGCGCTGCCTCCGACAGCGGCACGTGGCCTTTCTGGAAGGAGTAGCCCAGCATGAACATATTGGTGGCAATCGAGTCGCCCATCAGCGCGGTGGCGATCTTGCCGGCGTCGACGAAGTCCACGTTGGCTTCACCGCAGGCACGCTTGATCTCGGCCTGCGAAGAAGTGCCCGGGAACTGCCAGTCAGGGTTCTTCACGAACGCCGCGGTGGTGGCGCCGGTCGAGTTGATGGCGGCGTAAGTGCGGCCTTCGCCCATGCGTGACAGCGCGTCTTTCGATGCGGTCACGATCTGGTCGCAACCGATCACCAGGTTGGCGCTGCCGGTGCCCACGCGGGTCGAGTGCAGGTCGGACTGCTTGTCGGCCAGGCGCACGTGCGACATCACCGGGCCGCCCTTCTGGGCCAGGCCGGACATGTCCAGCACGATGGCGCCCTTGCCTTCGACGTGCGCTGCCACGGCCAGGATCTGGCCCACGGTCACCACGCCGGTGCCGCCGATGCCGGTGATCAGGATGCCGTATGGATTGGCGGTCGAGGGCAGGGCCGGCGATGGCAGGGCCGGCACTTCGCCGCCGCCCGCTGCCGCGGCTTTCTTCGGCTTTTTCAGGCCGCCGCCTTCCACCGTCACGAAGGACGGGCAGAAGCCGTTCACGCAGGAGAAGTCCTTGTTGCAGCTGGACTGGTTGATCTGGCGCTTGCGGCCCAGCTCAGTTTCCAGCGGCTCGACGGACAGGCAGTTGGACTGCACGGAGCAGTCGCCGCAGCCTTCGCAGACGGCTTCATTGATCACGGCGCGCTTGGCCGGGTCGGGGAATTCCCCTTTCTTGCGGCGGCGGCGCTTCTCGGAGGCGCAGGTCTGGTCGTAGATCATGGCCGACACGCCCGGCTTGTCGCGCAGCTCTTTCTGCACGTCCATCAGCTCGGAACGGTGGCGCACCGTGACGCCCGGCGCCCAGTTGTAATCGTCCGGATATTTTTCAGGCTCGTCGGTGACCACGATAATCGGGGTCACGCCTTCCGCCGCGATCTGGCGCGAAATCATGCCTGGGTCCAGCGGACCGTCCACGTTCTGGCCGCCGGTCATTGCCACGGCGTCGTTGTACAGGATCTTGTAGGTGATGTTCACCTTCGCCGCCACGGCAGCGCGGATTGCCAGGATGCCCGAGTGGAAGTAGGTGCCGTCGCCCAGGTTGGTGAAGACGTGCTTCTCATTGGTGAACGGCGCCTGGCCGACCCAGGTCACGCCTTCCGCGCCCATATGGGTGAAGGTCGACGTTTCGCGGTCCATCCACAGCACCATGTAATGGCAGCCGATACCTGCCATGGCGCGCGAACCTTCCGGCACCTTGGTCGAGGAGTTGTGCGGGCAGCCGGAGCAGAAGTAAGGAATGCGGTCGGTCTCCGGATTGGCCTTGGCCGGCAGGCTTTTCAGCGCCGCTTCCTTGGCTTCCAGGAAGGCGATACGCTCTTTCACGCGTGCCGCAACCGGATGGTCCTTGCAATAGTGCTCGATGCGCGATGCGATGGCGCGTGCGATCTGGGCCGGGTTCAGCTCATAGGTCGCAGGCAGCAGCCAGTCGCCGTGGCCGGTCTTGCCCTTGTTGCTCCACTCGCCGGTGTCGTCGAACTTGCCGACCACGCGTGGACGCTCGCCGTCCGGCAGGTTGTACAGCTCTTCCTTCAGCGCGTATTCCAGGATCTGGCGCTTTTCTTCCACCACCAGGATTTCGTCCAGGCCCTTGGCGAATTCGTGCACGCCGTCCGCTTCCAGCGGCCAGGTCATGCCGATCTTGTACAGGCGGATGCCGATATCGGCGGCTGCCTGCTCGTCGATGCCCAGGTCGGCCAGCGCCTGGCGGGTATCCAGGTAGGATTTGCCGGCGGTGATGATGCCGATCTTCGGCTTCGGCGCATCCCAGATGATCTTGTTCAGCTTGTTGGCGCGGCAGTAGGCCAGCGCGGCGTACCACTTGTAGCTGTTCATGCGCACTTCCATGTCCAGCACGGTGTCCGGCCAGCGGATATTCAGGCCGCCCGCCGGCAGCTCGAAGTCGTCCGGCATCTGGATCTGCACGCGGTCCGGGTCGAAATCGACCACGGCGCCCGATTCGATGATGTCGGTCACGCATTTCATCGACACCCACAGGCCGGTGTAGCGGCTCATCGCCCAGGCATGCAGGCCGTAGTCGATGTATTCCTGCACCGACGATGGATACAGCACCGGAATGCCGCAGGCATTCAGGATGTGGTCCGACTGGTGGGCGGTGGAGGACGACTTCGCGGCGTGGTCGTCGCCGGCCAGCACCAGCACGCCGCCGTGCCTGGAGCTCCCCGCATTATTCGCGTGCTTGAACACGTCGCCGCAACGGTCGACGCCCGGGCCCTTGCCGTACCACATCGAGAACACGCCATCGTACTTGGCGTCTTCGAACAGGTTGGTCTGCTGGGTGCCCCAGACGGCGGTCGCCGCCAGGTCTTCGTTCATGCCGGGGTGGAATTTGACGTGGTGCGCGTCGAGGTGCTTCTTGGCCTTCATCGCGGTCTGGTCGACCGAGGTGACCGGCGAACCGCGATAACCGGTGATATAGCCGGCGGTATTTAGGCCGGCTTTCAGGTCGCGTTCACGCTGCAGCATCGGCAGGCGGATCAGGGCTTGCGTGCCGGTCATGAAGGCGCGGCCGCGCTCCAGGGTCCACTTGTCGTCGAGGGTAATGTCGTGCGCAGGCGATAGCTCGCCGCTCTTGACGGGTGCGTTCATCAGGTGTGTCTCCAAAAACTTCTTCAAGTTGTGAGCGGCGCCCCGTTCTTATGTGCGGGGCTGCCGGGATTCTTTCAACCGGTAAGCCGGTGTCAGGCGGCCGACTTCGAAGGGTCGTCCAGCACGCCGCGGCGGATCTGGTCCAGCTCGATCGATTCAAACAGCGCGCGGAAGTTGCCTTCGCCGAAGCCCTGGTCGCCCTTGCGCTGGATGATCTCGAAGAAGATCGGCCCAATCACGTTCTGGGTGAAGATCTGCAGCAGCAGTTCGCGCTCGGTTTCATTCGAATGGCCGTCGATCAGGATGCGCAGGCGGCGCAGCTCTTCCACGTTTTCGCCATGGTTGGGCAGGCGGCGGTTGACCAGCTCATAGTAGGTCTCGATCGTGTCCTGGAACACGATGCCCTGGTTGCGCAGGCCCTGCACCGAATCGTAAATGCCATCCGTGCCCAGCGCGATGTGCTGGATGCCTTCGCCGTGGTACTCATTCAGGTACTCGGCGATCTGCGACTTGTCGTCCGACGATTCATTGATCGGGATGCGGATCTTGCCGCATGGCGAAGTCATGGCCTTCGACTTCAGGCCGGTCAGCTTGCCTTCGATATCGAAGTAGCGCACTTCGCGGAAGTTGAACAGGCGCTCGTAAAAGTCGGCCCATTCCTTCATGCGGCCGCGGTGCACATTGTGGGTCAGGTGGTCGATATAGGTCAGGCCATTGCCGACCGGGTTGGCTGCGGCGCCTGGAATGGCCACGAAGTCCGCGTCGTAAATCGAGATATCGCCGATGGCGCCGGTCGGCTTGCCGTCGGCCGAATTCTTGCCGCGCCAGCGGTCGACCAAATACAGCAGGGAGTCGCCCACGCCCTTGATGGCGGGGATATTCAGCTCCATCGGGCCGGTTTTGTTGTCAAAACCCCACGCGCCCAGTTCCAGCGCGCGCTGGTACGCGAAGGCAGCATCGTCCACGCGGAGCGCGATGGCGCACACGGACGGGCCGTGCTGGCGGGCGAAGCGCTGGGCAAACGAATCCTGTTCGGCGTTGATGATGAAGTTGATATCGCCCTGGCGGTACAGGGTCACGTCCTTGTGGCGGTGACGGGCGATAGCGGTGAAGCCCATGTTTTCGAACAGCTTGCCCAGGGCTTTTGGATCGGGTGCCGCGAACTCGACGAACTCGAAGCCGTCGGTGCGCATGGGGTTTTCCCAGGGGGTGAATTTCATGGTGCGTCTCCCTATTAGAATTGCGCACAGTATAGTCCCCTGCATGCGACATTTAATTGCAAACATTTCCCAACATTGCTTGGATTGAGCAATAATATTGCGAGAACACCGATCGAAAGAGGAATTTATGACCAAGATTGCGCTGGATAAAACGGATCGCAAGATATTGTCCATCTTGCAGACGGATGGCCGGCTGTCCAACCAGGATGTTGCAGAGCAAGTCAACCTCTCCCCCTCCCCTTGCCTGCGCCGCATCAAGCGCCTGGAAGAGGAAGGCGTGATCCGCCAGTACGTGGCGCTGCTGGATCCGGACAAGATCGGCCTGGGCCTGCTGGCCTACGTCAATGTGCGCCTCGAAAAGCACAGCGACGCCGCCGCACACAGCAACGCGCGCGCGCTGGGCGTGAACCCGACCGGCACCTCGCCGCGCGCCGACTTCGCGGTGGCCGTCGAACAGTGGCCGGAAGTGGTGGCCTGCTATGCCATGACCGGCGAAATGGATTACCTGCTGCGCGTGCACGTGGAAGACATGGACCACTTCTCGCGCTTCATGATGGCGACCCTGCTGCGCCACCCGGCCGTGCTGGACGTGAAGTCTTCCTTCGCCCTGCAACGCATCAAAGACACCACCGCCCTGCCTCTCGTATGATGAAAAAACTCAAACTCACCCTTGCCATCCTGTTGTGCGGCGCCACGTCCCTGGCGTCGGCCGATGAATTTGCAGCTTACAAACTGGCCGCCACGCAATTCCGTGCGTTGCCGCAACCGGCCCGGGCTGCCTCGCCGAAAGCGGCGCCATTGTTTGCGATTCTGACGGATAGCCGGCGCTTCCTCGAGAGCCGCAGCTTTGCGGCTTCCGACATGGCAAAACTGCGGGACATGTGCGGGACGTCGGCAAACCTGATGGCGGCCTACATGCTGGAAGGTACGCAGGCCGCCGCCGCGGCTGCGGGCAAGGACCAGCAAAAGGCCAACGCCGCGGTCATCGCGCAGGCAACGCGAAACACCAGGGTGTTCCAGGACGAACTGTCGCAGTTGATTCCCTTCGCCGCCCGTTGCAATGCACACCTCGTCCCGGTCACCGAGGCGTTCATCGCCAAGTTGCCCCCGGAACAGGTCAACGAGCCGCGCCTTGCCGGCGTGCGCCAGATGCAACAGGGAGTATTCGATACCGTGCGCGGCACCGTTGCCATGCTGGCGCACAAGGAGATGGACGAGGCTCAACTGGTGCGCATCACACGCAGCGTCGCCATGTCGGCGCCGGCGTATGCATCGATCCTGCCCCTGGCCATGCGCGACCAGCTGAAAAGCCTGGCGAGCACCGCGCAGGGCATGGTCACCGCCGAACAGGCAAAGCTTCTGGCGCAAGTGGTGCAGGCCATGCAGGACCGCAAATGCAACCAGCTGTGCATGGTGTCCGGTAAATGAGCAAGCCGGCGCGCGCAATGAACGCCGGCGCCGGGCCTTCCCTGTGGCTTGCCATGCTGAAAGGGGCGCTGGCCGCTCCCATGCTGGCGCTGCCAGTGCTGATCCTGGCGGGAGACCGCGTTCTCGGGCCGGCCCCGTCGGGCTATGCCGGCACCGGCTTCGGCGCCGTGGTGGTCCTGTTCCTGCTCGCCGGCCAATTGGCCGCGGCCATCCTGGGCGCGGTGGCAGGCGCAATCTGGCTCAGGAAGCCGCGCCACCGCCTGATGACATGGAGCGTAAACGTGCTGGCCTTGCTGGGCGCCGCCATCATCGGCCTGCTTTCCTTCGCCTTGCTCACCAGGTAGTTGCCGGCGCCGCCCGGGTCGTGTCAATATTAAGACAATGACAAGCTCGCCATACGCGGGCAACAAGGAGACCCCGCCATGCAAGGAGACATCGTCTCAACCGTGCTGCTGCCGCTAGCACTCGCCTTCATCATGTTTTCCCTTGGGCTGGGCCTGACGCCGGCCGACTTTGGCCGCATCGTGCGGCAGCCGCGCGCCCTGCTGGTGGGAGTGGCATGCCACTTCATCCTGCTGCCGCTGGCTTGCTTCGGCATGCTGCAGGTAGCGGGTATCGGCGGCGCCTTCGCGGTGGGTTTCATGATCCTGGCCGCCTGCCCCACCGGCACCACCTCCAACCTGCTCACCTACATCGCGCGCGGCGACGTGGCGCTGGCCCTCAGCTTTACCGCCGTGGCCAGCGTGCTGACCATCTTCACGCTGCCGCTGATCGTCTCCTTCGCGCTGGAGTTTTTTGCCGGCAGCGGCCAGAAGGTGGCGGCGCCGGTGGGCGCCATGATGAAGCAGATGGTGCTGATGCTCGGCCTGCCGGTTGCCATCGGCATGACGCTGCGCTACTGGAAGCCTGGTTTGGGCCAGCGCATCGAAGGCACTTGCACGAAGATCGCGTCGGTCCTGTTCATCCTCATTGTCGTGGCGGCGGTAGCGAAGAACTGGGTGCTCTTGCGTGACAACTTCCATACCCTGGCGCCGTTCGCCCTGGCGTTGAACGTCACCATGCTGGCCTGCGGCTTCGGCATGGCCTGGCTGGCCCGTCTCTCGCGCCAGCAATCGGTCACGCTCGGTATCGAAACGGCGATCCAGAACGGCACCTTGGCGATGGTGATAGGCAGCAGTGTGCTCAAACAGGATGCATTCGCCCTGCCGGGCGCCTTGTACGGGGTGCTGATGTACGTCAGCGGGCTGGCGTTCGCCTATGGCATGCGCCGCGCGGTCAATCGTGTTCATGCTGGCGAACCAGCGGTTGCTCCAGGCGCTGGTAGTCCGCCGTAGCACGTACCTTGGCGATCGCATTCCAGATCGCCTCGAAACGCTTGGGCTCCTTGTCGTAGGCCTTGTTCCCCACCATCAGGTGGAAGTCGAACGTGGCGAACGGCTGCTTGGCCAGCACCACGCGGCCCAGGAAGCGGGGGTCTTCCTTCAGCAGGTTTTCCGCATCGCGCCCCATCAGCACAGCGACGTCGGCGCTGCCGGCAGCCAGCAGGCGCAAACCCTCTTCCGCCGTCTTGGGCGTGTCGATCACAGTCTGGCCGCGCGCCTGCAGCATGTCCACGATGTAATAGCCGCGCTGCGCCACCACCAGCTTGCGCGGGTTGACCAGGGTCTTGCCGTCCCAGCTGGCAGCGCTGTCGACGCGCAGGTACAGGTCGACGTGATCGCGGTACATGGCGCGCTCCGGGTCCTGGGAGCCATCGGCCTTGGTCGGCGGCCGGCTGTAGGTGCGCCGGCGGGGATTGTCGGACGGGCCCACCATGGCGTCGATCACGCCGGTGCGGGTTTCCTCTTCACAGCGCTTCCACGGCCGGGCGACAAAATTGATCTGGTCGCCGGTGATCCTGGCTGCGCGTTTCAGCAATTCGATATTCAGGCCGGTACCGTCCGGCATGGTCCACGGCGCCTGGGGGATGTCTTCATAGCAGAATTTCAAGGGCGCGCCCGCCGCCTGCGCCAACGCCAGCGGTGCGGCCATGGTGACGGCTAAAGCAATGCTGCGCAGGGCGAATGGCATGAAAGCCTCCTCTACTTTTCGTCCGATTTTACTCCAGGGATCTTGTCGAGTAGTTTAGTGGCGGCCCGGACGTTGGCTTTCAGGGCGTAATCGAACGATGCGAGCTGCTCTTCCATCGCTTCCTGCAACACGCTGGCCGGGTCGGCAGGGCCGAGTTTGAGGTAGGCGTCCGCTTCGCCGTAGTCGCGGTGGATTTCCATCCCGGCCTTCTTGGCGATATGGATCATGGTGGCATTGGACGACAGGCAGTGCATGTACAGGGTGTCGACGTCGTTGTTGCGGCAGGCCATGTTGGCGCGTTCGAACAGCCGGGAGCCGATGCCGAGCCCGCGGGCGGACCTGGAGACCGACACGCCGAATTCCGCCACCTGGTCCTTGGCGGTGGCCTTGTGCTTGTCCGCGTCGCGCTCGGCAAAGGCGAGGTGGCCGACCGCCACCAGCGTGAACACGCGGTTGTAGACGCCGAACACCAGGTCGCGGTCGAAATCGATGCCGCCCACGTAGCGCGTGATCTGCTCGTCGTTGACCGGCGAGCCGAAACGCAGCAGGCGGTCGTGGCGCTCCAGCGCGAGGAAGTGCTTGAGCATGCGGCGGCGGTCGCGTTCGCGCAATTCCTTGACCGGCACGGTCGGCCGGTCCCGGCCGCCGAACAGGCCGCGCAAGGGATTGCGGAAGAAGTTAAGGCTGGTCATCGGGGTCTCCTACGCGCCGATCGTCGCTCGCACCGCTTGCACGCGCGCCGCACGCACCAGTTCAGGAATCATGTGTGGTTGACCCGCGCAGCCTTGCGCGATGTCACCTGCGTTGACGGCGCGCGCGGCGTCCAGCCCCTTGGCCAGCAACGCGCGCTGGGCGGACGATGCGCCGCCGGCACATTCGGCGGCCGCCACCATTTGCGCGAAGCGCGCCGGCTTGCGGAAACCATCGCAGCGCTCGAACAGGCCGACCAGCTGCGCGGCGTCCAGTGCCAGGGCCCGATCCACGCTGCCGCGCTCGCGCGCAGTCATCACCGCAAGGTCGCGGCATTCGGTCGGCACCTTCAGCCGCTTGCTGGCCTGCTCGACCTGCGCCACCGCCAGCGCCAACGTCAGCGCGGCAAAGCGCACCGGCAAGTCGACGTCCGCTGCCGCCGCACGGTCGATGACCGGCGCCACGGCGAAGCCGTCGCCGATTTCAGGAATGATGTGCGCCAGGGCGCCGCAATCGCGCAACGCTTCCAGCATGCGCGAAGGCTTCTGCTCCATCAGCCCGCGCGCAATTTCCTGCCACACGCGCTCAGGCACCAGCGCATCGACCTCGCCCTCTTCCACCATGCGCTGCATCAGCGCGTTGGTTTCGGGCGCCACGCGAAAATCCGGGTAGCGCGAGGCAAAGCGCGCCAGGCGCAGGATGCGCACCGGGTCTTCGGCGAAAGCGTCCGACACGTGGCGGAAAATGCGGTCCTTGATGTCCTGCCGGCCGTTGTAGGGATCGACCAGCGTGCCGTCGTCGCCGCGCGCGATGGCGTTGATGGTCAGGTCGCGCCGCACCAGGTCCTCCTCCAGCGTCACGTCGCTGGAGGTGTGGAACACGAAGCCCTTGTAGCCGGGCGCCGTCTTGCGCTCGGTACGCGCCAGCGCATATTCGTCCTGCGTTTGCGGGTGCAGGAACACCGGGAAATCCTTGCCGACAGGGCGGAAGCCGGCTTTCACCATATCTTCCGGCGTAGCGCCAACCACCACGTGGTCGTGGTCCTTGACCGGCAGGCCAAGCAATTCATCGCGCACCGCGCCGCCGACCACGTAAGTCTTCATCACCATCAATCGTCCGGCATCTCCGCGTCGTGCAGTGGCGCGGTTTCAGTTTCAGCCAGCGCGCCGGCAATCCAGGCCTCGACCGCCGGGTGGCTGCGCATACGCTCGCAGTAGGCCGCCAGCGCCGGCGGCAGCACTACGCCGTAGGTCTTGAAACGGCACACCACCGGTGCGAAGAAGGCGTCGGCAATCGAGAACTCGCCGAACAGGAATTCATTGTGGCCGAAGCGGCTCAGGCACTCCTCCCACATTTCGCTGATGCGGCCGATATCGGCCTGGGTGGCCGGCGTGCGGCCCTTGCCCGGGTAGCTGCCCTTGATGTTCATCGACATCGTGCTGCGCAGGCTGCCGAAGGAACTGTGCATTTCGGCGCAGACCGAGCGCGCCAGTGCACGCGCCGCCACGTCGCGCGGCCACATCGGCTTGTCGGGGAACTGCTCGGCCAGGTATTCGCAGATCGCCAGGCTGTCCCAGATCGCGAGGTCGCCGGCCAGCAGCACCGGCACGCGGCCGCTGGCGCTGTACCTGGCGATATTGTTGGAGGTGTCGGGCTGGTCGAGCAGCACGCGCACTTCGGTGAACGGGATATTGAAGGCCTTCATCGCAACCCACGGGCGCATCGACCACGAGGAATAGTTCTTGTTGCCGATGATCAGGGTCAAGCCCGGCGCACGCGCCGCGGCGAGGGTTTCGGCAAGTTTCGGGTCGAGTTCTGTGGTCTGCATGGTTCCTCTGGTCTGGTATTAACGGCCGCCGTAGGCGGCTTCCTGTTGTTCCTGCTCGGTGTAGCCCTTCGGCGTGACGGTGCTGCCCAGGCGCGCCTTCAGCGATTGCGGGCGGCCATCGAACAACGCTGCATAGTAGGTGGCGTTGACCATCACGTTTTTCACGTAGCCGCGCGTTTCCGAGAATGGAATCGATTCGATGAAGATGGTGCTGTCCATCGGCTTGGTCAACTGCGTGCGCCAGGAGCGCAGCCGGCCCGGCCCGGCGTTGTAGGCCGCGGTGGCCAGCACTTGCGAGCCGTCCATGCTGCCCAGGACCATGTTCATGTAGTTCGCGCCCAGCAGGATATTGGTCTTCACGTCCGTCAACATGCCCTGCACGAAATCGGTCAAGCCGATCTTGCGCGCCACCCAGCGCCCCGTGGATGGCATCACCTGCATCAGGCCCGAGGCGCCGGCCGAGGATTGCGCGTCCATCACGAAGCGCGATTCCTGCCGGATCAGGCCATACACCCAGGCGCGGTCCAGGCCCAGGGTGCTGGTGGTCGGCTGCATGATGTCGTCGTGCGGCACCGGATAGCGGTGCGTGTAGTCGGCCTGCAGGCGGGTCTTTTCGGAGGTATACACCATGCGGTCCAGCACATGCCTGGCACGCGCGAATTCGGCGGCGGCGATCAGTTCGCGTTCGTTCAGGCGGCGCGTTTCCCAGTTCCACTCGCGCGTGCCTTCAAAGCGCAGGCGCATTTCGAAGAACTTGAGCGCGCGTTGCAGGCCCGGATTGGTGGCGATGGCTGCCATTTCGGCCGGCGTCGGCGCCGGACCCGGCGGCGGGATGGTCACCAGTTGGCCCAGCTCTTCGCCGGCCAGGATGCCGTAGTAGCTGGACTGCTCGGCAATGCTGCGGTAGGCGGCCAGCACCTCCGGCGTATTGCTGCCGGCTTCGGCGGCATTGGCGCGCGCGTTCCAGTAAGTCCAGGCCGGATCCTTGCGCAGTTGCGGCGGCATGGCGGCAATGGTGGCCTTCACCGTTTTCCAGTCGCGTTCACGCAGGGCGATGCGGGTCTTCCATTGCATCTGGTCGCTGGACAACGGCGCTCCCGCCGCTTTGGCCCAGTAGCCGGCCGTGTCGGGCGAGAAGGAATAGGACGAGACCAGCGCCAGGTTGGCCCAGCCGATGGCGCGCTCCTGCGGCGTCAGGTGCGGCGCATTCTTTTCCAGCGCCATCCGCGCCAGGTTCATGCTGGTGCGGGCAGCGCGGCCCAGCGCCACCAGGAAGATCTCGTGGTCGGCGCGCGTGCTGCCTGCGCCTTTGGCCAGCGCCAGCGTCGGCAAGTCCACTGCCTGGCCCATTTTCTTGTCCGAACCATTCAGCAGCATCACGACGCGCTTGGCCGGGCCGGTGGCATTGGTTTCGCCGGCCAGGCGCACCTGGGTCCACAAGTCTTCCTCGGTGAACTGGCCGGCCTGCGCCAGCGCCGCGATCAGCGCGCCGCAGCCTTCGCCATAGTAGGGCGGATACACCAGCAGCACGCGCGCGTCGGCGGCGACGTTCTGGCCCTTGGAAAGGCGCGACAGCAGGTTGTAGCACTTGACCTGGGTATCGTCCTGCAGCACGAACTGCGGGAACTGTTCATCGAAGGTGGCCCACTCGCGCTTGCGGCCCAGTTCCAGCAGCCAGTCGTTGCGCATGCGGTCGGCGATGGCGCTGCCCTGGTATTTGCCCAGGAAGGCGCGCACTTCGGGATCGGTCGCTTCCTTGAAGCGGGCTTTCAGGCGATAGTAGTCGACGTAGGAAGGAATCGAGTAATCGGCCAGGCGGGCGGCGTAAAACTCGGCTTTGGCGGCGTCGTCGCGCCGTACCGAATCGCGCAGCAGGAGGAAGGCATCGTCTTCCTTGCGGCTGTCGCTTGCGTTATCCTGCGCCATGGCCAGTGGCGCGGCGGCGCATGCTGCAACCATCAGTGCGCCGGCTATCCATTTCGAGGTGGAAATCAATGTACGACTCTCAAGGTAATTCACGATATGACCAGCCCAACTAGGATACCACGCAACCCCGACGGCCAGCCAGCATCCGGCAAGGCGGAATTGCGCAAGCTGATGCTGGCGGCGCGCCGCGCGCTGGCGCCGGAAACGCGGGCGCGGTGGGACCGTGAAATTGGTGCGAAAGTGGTCCAGTGGTGGCGCGCATCCGGTGTCGGCGCGCTGGGGGTGTATTGGCCCTTGCGCGACGAGCCGCACCTGCATGCCTGTTATGCGGAATTGGCGCAACTTGGCGTGAAACTGCTGCTGCCGGTGGTGCTGGAGAAGGATGCGCCGCTGGCGTTCGCGGAATGGACGATCGGCGAGCCGATGGTGAAGGATGCGATGGGGGTGGCGGTGCCGGCCACGTTGCGGCTGGCGGAGCACTATCCGCCGGCCTTGCTGATACCTTGCCTGGGCTATAACCCACAGGGCTACCGGCTCGGATATGGCGGCGGTTTCTACGACCGCACGCTGGCGCGCCAACCGCGCCCGGTCACCGTGGGGGTGGCCTATCGCTGCTTGACGGTGGAATTCGGGGCGGGCGAGCACGATGTTGCGCTCGACCGCATCATCACCGAAGACTGACACCGGCCTGCGGCGGCCGCCGCCCCCGTGTCAGCCCCCCGTGTCAGACCCTGCGGGCCCGACACGGGTTTGCCGGTTCTAGACCAGCCGGTTCCACAACGCCGTGGTGGCGACGGCCTGGTTCATCGAGTAGAAGTGCAACCCCGGTGCGCCGCCGGCCAGCAGGCGTTCGCACAGGTCCGATACCACGTCCAGGCCAAACGCCTTGATCGAGGCCGAATCGTCGCCGAACGACGCCAGCTTCAAACGCACCCAGCGCGGAATCTCGGCACCGCACATGTCCGAGAAGCGCATCAGCTGCGTGTAGTTCGTGATCGGCATGATGCCGGCCACGATCGGCACATTGACACCGGCCTTCTGCGCCGCGTCGACGAAATGGAAGTAGGCGTCGGCATTGTAGAAGTACTGGGTGATGGCGGCATTGGCGCCGGCATTCACCTTGCGCACGAAGGCCTGCATATCGTCCTGCGGCGAACGGGCCTGCGGATGCACTTCAGGATAGGCCGCCACTTCGATATGGAACCAGTCGCCGGTTTCGGCGCGCACGAATTCCACCAGCTCGTTAGCGTAGCGGAACTCGCCCGACATGCCGTAGCCCGAAGGCAGGTCGCCGCGCAGCGCCACCAGGCGCTTGATGCCGTGCGCCTTGTATTGCTGCAGGATGGCGCGGATCGATTCGCGGGTGCCGCCGATGCAGGACAGGTGCGGCGCGGCTTGTTCGCCGGCCTCCATGATCTCGAGCACGGTGTCCAGGGTACCCTGCTGGGTCGACCCGCCGGCGCCAAAGGTCACGGAGAAATACTTGGGATGCAGCTCGGACAGTTTGGCGCGCACGACGCGCAGCTTTTCCGTCCCTTCCGCCGTCTTGGGCGGGAAGAACTCGATACTGAAATTATGGTTAGCCATCATTGTCTTTCAACAGGAGGGTAGACAAGGCCCAGGAAATCACGCTGTACAGCAGCGCGGCAAGGATGGCATAGCCAAAGCTGTCGACGTGGAAGCCGTCCACCACTTTCGCCACCAGCCAGAACATCAGGCCGTTGATGACGAAGATGAACAGGCCGAGCGACAGCACCGTCACCGGCAATGTCAGCAGCAGCAGCAGCGGGCGCACCAGGGTGTTGACCAGGCCAAGCAGGAGGGCAGCAACCAAAGCGGCGCCAATGCTTGTGACACTGACGGAATGCATAAGGTAAGGCACCGCGAACAGCGCGGCGGCATTGATTATCCAGGTGAGGACCAAACGCATATATTCATTCTCGCTTCTTGAAAACCGGGGAACCGGTGCCTGCCCCGCAGGGTCAGGCACCTGAAACGCGGCAGTTCCGCTTTACTGGTTTTAGTAACGGTAGTGTTCAGGCTTGTAAGGGCCTTCGACCTTGACGTTGATGTACGCCGCCTGCTCTTCGGTCAGGGTGGTCAGCTGCGCGTTCAGCTTCTTCAGCTGCAGGCGCGCGACCTTCTCGTCCAGGTGCTTCGGCAGGGTGTACACGCCGACCGGGTAAGCCTTGGTGTTGGCGAACAGTTCGATCTGGGCGATGGTCTGGTTGGCGAACGAGGACGACATCACGTACGAAGGGTGGCCGGTGCCGCAACCCAGGTTCACCAGGCGGCCTTCGGCCAGCAGGATGATGCGCTTACCGTCAGGGAAGATCACGTGGTCGACCTGCGGCTTGATGTTCTCCCACTGGTACTTCTTCAGGGAAGCGACATCGATCTCGTTGTCGAAGTGGCCGATGTTGCAGACGATCGCCTGGTCCTTCATCTTCAGCATGTGCTGTTCGGTCAGGATGTGGTAGTTGCCGGTGCAGGTCACGAAGATGTCGCCATGTTCAGCGGCGTAATCCATGGTCACCACGCGGTAGCCTTCCATGGCGGCCTGCAGGGCGCAGATCGGGTCGATCTCGGTCACCCACACTTGCGCCGACAGGGCGCGCATGGCTTGCGCCGAACCCTTGCCCACGTCGCCGTAGCCGGCGATGACGGCGATCTTGCCGGCCACCATCACGTCGGTGGCGCGCTTGATGCCGTCCACCAGGGACTCGCGGCAGCCATACAGGTTATCGAACTTGGACTTGGTGACGGAATCGTTCACGTTGATGGCAGGGAAGGCCAGTTTGCCTTCCTTGTGCATCTGGTACAGGCGGTGCACGCCGGTGGTGGTCTCTTCGGTCACGCCCAGGATGTGCGGCAGGCGCTTGGAGTACCAGGTCGCATCCTTGGCCAGGTGGGCCTTGATCGAGTTGAACAGGCAGATTTCCTCTTCCGAACCCGGCTTGTCCAGCACGGAGATGTCTTTCTCGGCGCGGGCGCCCAGGTGCAGCAGCAGGGTGGCGTCGCCGCCGTCGTCCAGGATCATGTTGGAGTACACGCCTTCACCTGGCCATTCGAAGATGCGGTGGGTGTAGTCCCAATAGTCGGCCAGGGTTTCGCCCTTGACAGCGAACACCGGCGTGCCGACGGCAGCGATCGCCGCGGCGGCGTGGTCCTGGGTCGAGTAGATATTGCAGGACGCCCAGCGCACTTGCGCGCCCAGTGCTTCCAGGGTGCGGATCAGCACTGCGGTCTGGATGGTCATGTGCAGCGAGCCGGTAATGCGTGCGCCTTTCAGCGGCTGCGCAGCGGCGAATTCCTCACGGATGGCCATCAGGCCCGGCATCTCCGTTTCGGCGATCTTGATCTCTTTTTCGCCCCAGGCGGCCAGGCCGATGTCAGCGATGATGTAGTCTTGGGAGTCTTTGAGTACGGCGTTCATCACGCCCTCCTTTCAGTGTGTTGAAAAAAGTAACGTGAGCGCGGTGTTGATGATTCCGAGCCTGGCCAGGCTTGCTGGTCGCAGCGCTCCTCGGAGATGCGGGATTGTATCACTCAAACGTTCCCAAGCACACAGCAGCGGCCTGCGGCACTAAAAGTTGACTGTCGAAAATATTTACACTCAAGTTCTCAGATGAAACAAGAATTGAATGTTTTCAATTACTTACGTTCCTGGCCTGCAACTTGCTTAGCAAGGAAGTCCGTTCAACCTTGTCAATGAGAAATACATGAAAAAACTGTTGGCCTCCGTAGTCCTGATGGGCGCATCCATTGCCGCCCAAGCTTCGCCTATCAACGTCTCCTTCGCATTCACCAACGTGGCGACCGGTTCGTTCACCTATGATTCGAGCCTGGATGGCACGCTGATCGACTATTCCGATCTGAGCGCTTTCAACCTGACCTTCCAGGGTGCCTCGACCTCGAGCTATGATTTGGCTTTCATCAACTCCGGCAATTTCACCGTCTGGAACTACCTGAATTTCAATTCCGCGACCGACAGCTTCGTGACGAACAACATCGCCGGCTTCCCGACCACCATGGCCGCCATCAAGAACAGTTTCGGCCAAGGCTTCTTCGTGCGTGACGACAGCAAAATCATCGTCGACTACGCCGGCGGCGGCAACCGTACCTACCAGGCACTGGAAATCAGCGTCGACCGGGGCACCCCGCCTAACGACGTTCCGCTGCCAGCCACCCCGCTGCTGACCGCCATCGGTTTGGCCGCCCTGGCCCTGGTGCGCCGCCGCAAGGCCTGAAGCAGGATAAAAAAAACCGGCCATTGGCCGGTTTTTTTTTGCTCGGGACAATTGCTTTACAGGCCGGCCGCAGCGCGCAGGATCGCTGCCTTGTCGGTACGCTCCCAGCTGAATTCCGGCTCTTCGCGGCCGAAGTGGCCATAAGCCGCGGTCTTGGCGTAGATCGGGCGCAGCAGGTCCAGCATCTGCACGATGCCTTTCGGGCGCAGGTCGAAGTGCTCCTGCACCAGCTGGGCGATCTTCTCGTCGGAGATCACGCCGGTGCCTTCGGTGTACACGGTGATGTTAATCGGGCGTGCCACGCCGATCGCGTACGACACCTGCACCTGGCACTGGCGCGCCAGGCCGGAAGCCACCACGTTCTTGGCCACGTAGCGGGCGGCGTAGGCTGCCGAACGGTCCACCTTGGACGGGTCCTTGCCGGAGAACGCACCGCCGCCGTGCGGGGCTGCGCCGCCGTAGGTGTCGACGATGATCTTGCGGCCGGTCAGGCCGCAGTCGCCCTGCGGGCCGCCGATGACGAAGCGGCCGGTCGGGTTGACCAGGAACTTGGTGTCCTTGATCCATTCGGCCGGCAGCACCGGCTTGATGATCTCTTCGATCACCGCCTCTTCAATTTGCGAGTGGCTCATCTCGGGCGCGTGCTGGGTCGACAGCACCACGGTATCCACGGCAACCGGGCGGCCATTCACGTAGCGCAGGGTGACCTGCGATTTCGCGTCCGGGCGCAGCCATGGCAGGCGGCCATCCTTGCGCAGCTGCGACTGGCGCTCGACCAGGCGGTGCGAGTAGTAGATCGGCGCCGGCATCAGTTCCGGGGTTTCATCGCAGGCGTAGCCGAACATCAGGCCCTGGTCGCCGGCGCCCTGGTCCAGGTCGATGCCGGCACCTTCGTCGACGCCCTGGGCGATGTCCGGCGATTGCTTGTCGTAAGCAACCAGCACGGCGCAGCCCTTGTAGTCGATACCGTATTCGGTGTTGTCGTAGCCGATACGCTTGATGGTATCGCGCGCTACTTGAATATAATCCACGTTGGCGTGGGTGGTGATTTCACCTGCCAGCACCACCAGGCCGGTATTGCACAGCGTTTCCGCGGCGACGCGGGCGCGTGGGTCCTGGCTGAGGATGGCATCCAGAATCGCATCGGAAATCTGGTCGGCTACCTTGTCCGGGTGGCCTTCAGAAACGGATTCGGAAGTGAAAAGGAAATCGTTGGACATCGCAAGCTCCTGACTTTGGTTCTAAATAACATTGTCGCAAAACCAATATAGCTTGCGACGCTTTAGCGAAGTTTGTATCCCGCCTCGCAAGTTGTCTGTTAACTCAGCGGCTACTGCAACGTGGTATTTTACGCTTCTTAAAAAATTTTTGTGCAGAGCAACGTAAAAATGCTCTTATAAATTAAGAAATGCTGTTAAGAATATTTCGCTTTTTCTCCATCTTCCCCTTGCCGCTGCTGCACGCCCTGGGCGTCGGGCTCGGCTGGCTGGTCTACCTGCTGTCTCCTGCGTACCGGCGCCGCATGCGCGCCAACCTGACCCAGGCCGGCTTTTCCGCCCAACTCGGCAGCGCTATCGGCGAAGCCGGCAAGGCCATTGCCGAACTGCCCTTCATCTGGTGTGCCGACCCGCAGCGCGTGACCGACCGCGCCACCGTGGAGAATTGGGACCTGGTGCAGCAATACCTGGATGCCGGCCAAGGCATCGTGTTCCTGACGCCGCACCTGGGCTGCTTTGAAATCACCGCCCAGGAAATCGCCCACCGCACCGAGCTGATGGTGATGTACCGCCCGCCGCGCAAGGAAGCGATGAAGCCGCTGATCGAAGGCGCCCGTGCCCGCAAGAACCTGTTGTTGGCGCCAGCCAATATGAGCGGGGTGCGCATGCTGGCCAAGTTCCTGAAGAAGGGCCGGCCGATCGGCCTGCTGCCCGACCAGGTGCCGCAGGAAGGCGAAGGCGTGTGGGCCGACTTCTTTGGCCGCACTGCCTACACCATGACCTTGCCGGCCAAGATGGCGCAACTGGGCGATGCCGTGATCCTGATCGTCTACGCCGAACGCCTGCCCGGCGGCAAAGGCTATGTGGTGCGCTTCGTGCCGTTCGAAGGCTCGCTGGCTGGCGATTCCGCAGCCCAGGCGCGTGCCATCAACGCCGCAATGGAAAAACTGATCGCGCGCTGCCCGGCCCAGTATTACTGGAGCTATAACCGCTACAAGGTACCGGCCGGCGTGGCCGGTCCGGGCGCCGCGGCGCAGGAGGCGTCGGCATGAGGCTCTTGCTTGGGATGATGTGGCTGCTGCACTGGCTGCCGCTGCCGGTGCTGGGCCGGCTCGGCAAGGCGGTCGGCAACCTGCTGTTTGTGGTGATGGGCCCGCGCCGCGAGATCGCGTTGACCAACTTGCGCCTGACCATGCCGGAATTGACCGAAGCGCAGCGTCGCGACATCGCGCGCCGGCACTTCCAGGCTTACTCGCGCAGCGTGTTGGAACGTTCGATCCTGTGGTGGGCCTCCGAACCACGCCTGCGCAAGCTGATCAAGGTGGAAACCAGCGCCGGCATGCCGGCCGGCCAGGTGCCGGTGGCCGCGATGACGCAACAGCCGACTATCCTGCTGTGCCCGCATTTCGTCTGCCTCGACGTGGGCGGTGCCGCGATCGCCATGGAAGCGTCGGCATCGTCCATGTACGTCGCGCAAAAGAACAAGGTCTTCGATGAAGTGCTGCGCGCCGGCCGCGCGCGTTTCAAGCCGGTCAGGCTGTTCACCCGCCAGGACGGCATCAAGCCCATCCTGCGTGCGCTGAAGGACAAGCTGCCCTACTTCATGCTGCCGGACATGGACTTCGGCGACAAGGATGCCGAATTCGTGCCCTTTTTCGGCGTGCCTGCCGCCACCCTGACTGCCACCGCGCGCATCGCCGCCGCAACCGGCGGCCAGGTGATGCCGGTGATCGCCACCTTCCTGCCCGATTATGCGGGTTACCGTGTGAAGTTCTATCCGGTGTGGGAGAATTACCCGGGGCCCGACATGGTGGCGGCAACGCGCCGCATGAACGAATTCATTGAAGAACGCGTCAGGGAAGCGCCTGCCGAATACTTCTGGACCCACAAGCGCTTCAAGACCCGCCCGGAAGGCCAGCCTTCCTTCTATTCGAAGAAACGATGAAACTCAAATTCACCAAGATGCACGGCGCCGGCAATGACTTCGTGGTCATTGACGCCATCAACCAGCAAGTCGACTTCAGCCCGGCCCAATGGCAGGCGCTGGCCGACCGCCGTTTCGGCGTGGGTGCGGACCAGATGCTGGTGGTGGAAAAGTCGAGCGTGCCGGGTTGCGATTTCCGCTACCGCATCTTCAACAACGACGGCGGCGAAGTGGAGCAGTGCGGCAACGGCTCGCGCGCCTTCGTCAAGTTCGTGGTGGAAAAAGGCCTGACCGCGGCGCGCAAGATCAGGGTGGAAACCCTGGCCGGCATCATTGAACCGCGCCTGGAGGACGATGGCAGCATTACCGTCGACATGGGCGCGCCGGTGCTGGAGCCGGCGCAAGTGCCGTTCGATGCCGACGGCTTGCAGGGCCAGCCGGAAGGCCGCGAAACCCTGTGGCCGCTGGTGCTGGAACTGGGCGGCCAGCGCGAGTCGGTGCAGGTGTCGGTGGTGTCGATGGGTAACCCGCATGCGGTGCAGGTGGTGGCCGATGTGGACAGTGCGCCGGTGGAACTGGTGGGCCCGCTGATCGAGCACCATCCACGCTTCCCGAAGCGGGTCAATGCCGGCTTCATGCAACTGCTGGAGCGCCAACATGTGAAGCTGCGCGTGTTCGAACGCGGGGCCGGCGAAACGCTGGCGTGCGGCACGGGCGCCTGCGCCGCGGTGGTGGCGGGCATCCGCCGCGGCTTGCTCGATTCACCGGTGCGGGTCGATGCGCGCGGCGGCCAGCTGTCGATTGCCTGGGCCGGCGAAGGCCGGCCGGTCTACCTGACAGGGCCGGCGGTGACGGTCTTTGAGGGTGAGATCACCGTCTAAAACCGGTCAAGCGGGTTTCACGCAGCCGCCATCATGTCGGCGCCCAGCCAGCTCTTGAGCCGGTACAGGCGCTGGCGGTAGTTTCCTTCCATATCCGCATCGACCTGCTCGAACAGCCGTACGATGCGATCGAGCTTCTGCCGCTCCGCCGCGGTGCGCACCAACACCAGGCGGCGCTTGCTGCGCCCATAGCTGGCGCGGATATCGACCACCAGGCAATGGCCCTGGTCGGCCGCCTTCACATCCAATAGCAACGCTTCGGCCCGCGTCAGGCGGAACATGGCCGCCAGTTCGATGCGCGCCGCCAGCAACGGCTGGCTGCTGAGGATTTCACGCGTCAGCAAAGGCAACAAGGGATCGGCCCAGCCGGCCGGCGGCGGTGGCGGCGCGATCCGCTCCAGCGCCTGCTGTGCTTCGGCACTGCCCTGCGCCGCTGCTTTCTGCAGCCAGTACACCGCCCGGACATCATTGTCTTCGGCGCCACGGCGCGCGCGCCAGGCATGGATGCCGCATTCGAGCTGCGCGCCGCTATGGCCCATGTCCGCCGCGCGCTCCAGGCAGGCATGGGCCTCGCTCGCACTGCGCTGGGAAAATTCGGGGCGGATATAAATGCGCGACATGGCAAACCAGGCGTCCGCCAGTCCTTGTTCGCCGGCCTGCGCCAGCCAGCGCAGGGCGCGCTTGAAGTTGACCGTGCCGCTGCTGGACTCCACCCGGTCGCCCTCGCTGTTCATGCGCGCCAGGTGCAGGCCCAGCGTCAGCTGGGCATCGCGGTCGCCGCCCTGGGCGGCCAGGGTGCGCAAGCGCAGCAGTTCGTCCTGGTCGGCGTCCGGCTCGGCCTCCAGTGCGCGCCAGGCCTCCGGCACGCTGGCCGGCAGCTCCGGGCCGGGCAGCGCCGCACGTGGCGGCGCGGCCGGCATGGCGGCCTGGCGCGACTGGCCGGCCGCGGCGGGCGGCGCCGGCTCGACGCGCCGCAACTGCCCCAGCACCCGCACCGCTGCCGGGATGCCTTCCTGCGCGGCGCGCACGAACCACTGCAAGGCCTGGGCCCGCGCAGGCTGCGCCACTTCGAAGGGGATATGGGCGCCAATCAGTCGCCAGGCTTCTTCCACGCCCTGGGTCGCGGCGCGGCAGAGCCAATGCAAGGCTGTCGGCATGTTTTGTGGCAGGCTGGCCCCGCCGAAAAGGTAGAGCTTGCCCAACGCGAGTTGGGCTGCGGCGTCTCCTGACCGCGCTCCCCTGATGATCACCAGCTCGTCTCGATTTGCCATCGATGTATCCGGTTCCAAGGAATAAGCTGCATGTCCAGTGTAGCCGCCCCACCAAAGGGTGGCGCATGACTCCCGGACTTTTTGATGTGTGACAAATGTGACAGGCCTAGCTTTCGGCTTCCTTACAGGTCTTGCACGAAATGAGCAGGCTGGCAAGCGTTTCAAAAATACAACAGGGGCGCCCGCTTTTGACCATTTTTCGTGCAGCTACATGACCAATCGGCCCGGATGCGGCGCGATCTGCACTTATCGTATAACCATCCCCGTACCCGGTTTGACTTATCAAAAGGACGAACACATGAAGAAATCGTTATTGGCCCTGGCCTTGATGGGCGCCTTCAGCAGTGCTGCCTTTGCGCAATCCTCCGTCACCATTTATGGCACGCTGGATGCCGGCATTACCAAGACCACCAATACGGCGAACACCGCCATTCAGGAAGCCAAACGCGACAACAACAGGCTGGGCTTCCGCGGCGTCGAAGATCTGGGCAGCGGCCTGAAGGCCCTGTTCCACCTGGAGATCCGCTTCGAACCCGACACCGGCACCATCGAAGGCGTCAACCGTCCGCTGTTCCAGGGCCAGAGCCGGGTCGGCCTGCAAGGCGGCTTCGGCACCATCCGCGCCGGCCGCGCGCTGACCTCGCTGCAGGAAACCAGCACCCAGTTCGAACCATGGTCCGGCATGCCGAACCAGGCCGGCTTCCAGACCGACATCATGGTCTCCGGCTACCGCACCTCCCTGTCCGGCAGCGGCTCCGATCCGTTCGGCCAGGCCGGCAACTCCGGCAACCGCTTCTCCAACGCGATCTGGTACAACACGCCGGTCTTCAACGGCTTCCAGCTGAACGTCAACATCGGCAGCAAGGAAAACAATGGCCTGCCCACGGCCATCGTCGGCCGCGGCACCGTGGCGGCGCCGCAGTATCCGGTGGGCTCGCTGGCCGGCGCCTATCCGTATTCGGTCAGCGCCACCTATATGGCGCCGGGCACCGCGCCGCAGTGGGCCATCTATGCCGGTACCGAACGCAATGCGACCGAGGTCAAGTGGCATTCGGTCGGCGCCTACTTCCGTCCGATGCCGGAACTGAAGCTGATGGCCAATTACGGCAAGCAGGACCTGGGCCACATCATGGCCGCCAACGACGGCATCACTGCCTGGATGCTGGGCGCCAACTACACTTATGGTCCCGGCATGTTCCGCGTGGGCTACGGCCAGAAGGATCCGGACGGCCAGCTCAAGACCAAACAGTTCTCGGTCGGCTACGAATACAACCTCTCGCCGCGCACCTACCTGTACCTCGACCTGTCGCAGAAGAAACTGCCGCTCACCGCGGCGTCGACCTCGGACGTCAACCAGAACCATTACGCGCTGGGCATCCACCACAACTTCTGAACCTGCACATGGCGGCCGGGCCCGCAGGGCCTGGTCCACCAAGCGCCTGCCCCTTCGGTTAAAATGTCCACGCCTGCAATATTCGATGTGACATCAACAATGACCGACACCCTGGATTCCGCAATCGTCGCGCAGTACCTGGCCGACCATCCGCATTTCTTCGAAGAACACGCCAACCTGCTGGGCGACGTCAGGCTGTCCAGCCCGCTGACCGGGCGCGCGGTGTCGCTGCAGGAGCGCCAGATGGAAGTCATGCGCGACAAATATAAAGCGCTGGAATTGCGCATGGCCGACCTGACCCGCCATGCCGAGGCCAACGCCGCCATCGCCAACCGTTTCCACAGCTGGAACCGGGCCATCCTGCAAACGCGCGACGATGCCGCCGTGCCGCGCGCCGTGGCGCAAGGCCTGGTCGACAGCTTCACCGTGCCGGCGGCCACCCTGCGCCTGTTCAACGTGGCGCCGGAATTCGCCGGCGAATGGTTTGCCAGCGGCGTGTCGGAAGACGCCCGCCTGTTCGCCAACAGCCTGCTGACACCGTACTGCGGCAGCAATAACGATTTCGAAGCCGTGCGCTGGCTGGACCAGGCGGAGCAGGTCAAGTCCGCCGTGATCCTGCCGCTGCGCAAGCCAGGCTCCAAGGGCCCGGCCTTCGGCCTGCTGATCATGGGTTCGCCCGACCCGGAACGTTTCACTTCCCTGATGGCGACCGACTTCCTGGTCCACATCGGCGAAACCGCCAGCGTGGCCCTGGCCCCCCTGCTCGCTTGATGCCATGAGCGGCGCCGGCAAGCTGGAACAGGCCGACGCCTACCTGGCCCACCTGGCCACCCAGCGCAAACTGTCCGCGCACACGGTGGCCGCCTATGGCCGCGACCTGCGCGAGCTGGCCGCCCTGTCCGACGGCAAGGCCTGGCACGCCCTCACCCACTTCGATATCCGCCGCTATGCGGCCCAGCTCCATGGCCGCGGCCTGGATGCGCGCAGCATTGCGCGCAAGCTGTCCGGCTGGCGCGGCTTCTTCGCCTGGCTCGGCCAGCACAGCACGCTGGCGGCCAATCCGGTGGAAGGCGTGCGCGCCCCGAAACGCGCCAAGACCCTGCCCAAGGCCCTGTCGGTGGACGATGCGGTGCAACTGGTGGCCCCCGCTGCGCCGCAGGCGGGCGCGGGCGAACCGGCCCGGCTGTGCAACCGCGCCATGTTCGAATTGCTGTACTCGAGCGGCTTGCGGGTGTCCGAACTGGCCGGCCTGGACCGCGAATTCCGCAAGGCCGGCGACGGCCAGCCCGCTTCGCTGGGCTGGCTGGAACTGGACAACGCCGAAGTGGTGGTCACCGGCAAGGGCAGCAAGATGCGCCGCGTCCCGGTCGGCAGCGCCGCCCTCGCGGCGCTGCGAGCCTGGCTGGCGGTGCGCCCCGCGCCGGCCGATGGCAGCAGCGCACTGTTCGTCAACGAGCGCGGCAACCGCGTCACGCCGCGCGTGGTGCAGTTGCGGCTGAGGGCGCATGGCATCCAGGCCGGCGCGCCGGTCGCGGTGCACCCGCACATGCTGCGCCACTCGTTTGCCTCGCATGTCTTGCAGTCGTCGGGCGACCTGCGCGCGGTGCAGGAAATGCTGGGCCACGCCAGCATTACCTCGACCCAGGTCTACACCGCGCTGGATTTCCAGCACCTGGCGCTGGTCTATGACAAGGCCCACCCAAGGGCTAAAATTAAATAGCCGGGAACTTGATCCTGCTCAAGTTTGCCCATTTGCCAGCATTTCCAGAATTCCGGCATAATCGACCGATTCCCAATGCTTCCCGTACCACTATGGCCATGATCCCAACCACCATCCTGACCGGCTTTCTTGGCGCCGGCAAAACCACGCTGCTGAACCGCATCTTGCGCGAAGAGCATGGCATGAAGATCGCCGTGATTGAAAACGAATTCGGCCAGGAGAATATCGACAACGAGATCCTGGTGCAGGAATCGCGCGAGCAAATCGTGGAGATGAACAACGGCTGCATCTGCTGCACCGTGCGCGGCGACCTGATCGTCGGCCTGAGCGACCTGGCCAAGCGCCGCGCCGCCGGCGAGATCGCATTCGACCGCGTGGTGATTGAAACCACCGGCCTGGCCAATCCCGGTCCGGTGGCCCAGACTTTCTTCATCGACGAGGAAGTAGGCGCTCACTATATGCTCGACGCCGTGGTCACGGTGGTCGATGCGCGCCACGCCATGCAGCAGCTTGACGAACACGAAGAAGCCCAGCGCCAGGTCGGCTTTGCCGACAAGATCCTGCTGTCCAAGACCGACCTGGTGGATGCCGCCGCGGTCGACGCGCTGAGCGCGCGCCTGAAGCGCATCAACCCGCGCGCGCCGATCGGCCGTTCCGATTTCGGCAAGGCACCGCTGGCCGAGGTGCTGGACCTGCGCGGCTTCAACTTGAACGAAAAGCTGGAAATCGACCCCGACTTCCTGGCCGAGGACGAGCACGGCCACGAGCACGACCATGAGCACTGCGGGCACGACCCTGAGCACGGCCATGTGCACGACGAGCACTGCGGCCATCACGACCACCACCACGCCCATCACACCGACGATATCGCGGCCTTCGTGTTCAAGAGCGAACGCCCGTTTGACCCGGCCAAGCTGGATGAATTCCTGGGCGGTCTGGTAGATGTGTACGGTCCTCGCATGTTGCGTTACAAAGGCGTATTGTTGATGCAGGGCGCAGAAAGGAAAGTGGTATTCCAGGGCGTGCATCAATTGATGGGCAGCGACCTGGGTGCAAAATGGGGCGAAAACGAGACACGGGCCAGCAAAATGGTGTTTATTGGCAAAAATCTCCCGAAAGACATCTTTATTACTGGCCTTGAACAATGTTTGGTATAAACTAAGGCGTTTTTTTGGCGCCACCCACGCAGAAATTTGAAAACTCCGTCGTATCGAAGGTAAGCGAAGTCATGACAAAAGCAAATAAATCGACCCCCGCCGCGGATGTCCTGCTCACCGAAGAAGAAATTCTGAAGATGAGCGAAAAGGACTATATGAACCCGGCCCAGATGGCGTTTTTCAAGAACAAGCTGCAAAACCTTGAAAAAGAATTGCTGAAAAACGCTGGCGAAACCACCGAACACCTGCGCGAAACCGTGCTGGTGCCGGACCCCGCCGACCGCGCCACCATCGAAGAAGAGCACGCACTGGAATTGCGTACCCGCGACCGCGAACGCAAACTGCTGAAGAAAGTGCAGCAATCGATCGCGGCCATCGACAATAACGACTATGGTTATTGCGAGGAAACGGGCGAACCGATCGGCATTCCACGCCTGATCGCACGGCCAACGGCTACCCTGTCGCTGGAAGCACAGCAGCGTCGCGAGCTGAAACAGAAGCTGTACGGCGACTGATCTGCCACAAAACGAGAAAAAGGCACGCTTAGGCGTGCTTTTTTCTTTTCTTTACACGTACGGTACGCCCTTATAATTTTCCGTTGGGCTACACTAGTGATCCTATGGGACTGTTCTCCATCTTTAAAAAAGGCAAGGTTGAGGAAAGCGTCGTCGAAACTGACGATGCGGACGCTGCACGCCTGGCCGCGAACAGCGAACTGGAGCGCCAACGCGCGCAACAGTCGGACCTGCAACGCGAAATCGCCCGCGCCACCGCGATGAAGATCGACGCCATCGAGGCGGCGATGGCGGCGGACATCTTTAACGAACCGGAACCAGCCTGGGCCCGCAAGCCGCGCACGCTGCAGCCAGCTTCGGCCGCTGCCGCCAACGACGGCGCCACCCTGCCCCTGCTGGACCAATACACCACCGAACTGCTGGGCGATGAGGATGTGCCTCTGGAAGCGGCGGCCGCCGAAAGCGCGCCGATCGTGGAAGAGATCGCGATCCTGTATTCCAATGGCCAGGCGGAAGTGGCCGAACAGATGCTGCTGGGCAGCCTGCCGGACTCGGCGCAGGACCGCACCGTGTGGTGGATGTTGTTCGACCTCTACCAGGTATTGGGCCGGCAGGAATCGTTCGAGAACGTATCGATCGATTACGCCAGCCAGTACGAAACCTCGCCGCCGTCCTGGATTCCGCCCGCCAGCGCCGACAGCAAGAAGCCGGAAGTGGCGCGCGGCTACTCCGGCGTGGCGCCTACCCTGGGCCTGAGCGGCGTGCTGAACGCTTCGGTGGCGCCGCAACTGGAACGGCTCGACAGCATGGACGAGAAGAAGCCGCTGCGGCTGGACTTCTCGCGCGTCAACGGCGTCGATCCGGACGGCAGCGCCCTGCTGCTGGCAGCGCTGAAGAAGGTGCAGGCCAGCGACCGCGAACTGATCGTGGTCGGTGCCGCCGAACTGGCCGAACAGGTGCGCGATATCCTGAGCATCGGCAACCGCGACGTGGGCGAGGGACCGTGGCTGCTGTATCTCGAACTACTGCGCCTGCTGAACCAGGAAAAGGAATTCGAGGAAGCGTCGATGGACTACTGCGTCACCTTCGAGGTGTCGCCGCCGCCGTTCGTCGCGCCCAAGAAGGTTGCCAATGCCCCGCGCCAGGCCACGGCGGCCGCTTCCGACCGCTTCATGCTGCCGGCCTTGATCGAAGGCGACATCGGCGGCCTGCTGAGCGCCATCGATGCCTACGCCAGCGAAAACCCGGTGGTGGTATTCGATTGCGGCCGCCTGGCGCGCATGGAGTTTGGCGCGGCCAGCGCGCTGCAGAACAAGGTGGCGGAGTTGGCCAGCGGCGAGCGCCGCGTCGAGTTCCGCGACCTGAACCACCTGGTCGCCGCACTGATGCGCCTGCTGGGCTATGCTGAAATAGCGCGGCTCTTCCCCCACAAGTACTGAGCAGTTGAATTTTGGGGCTGCGGCCCCAAAATACCGCGTTAATCCTCATACAAAGGCATTAACATGGAACAATTTCACGGCACCACCATCCTGTGCGTGCGTCGCGGCACGGATGTCGCGATCGGCGGCGATGGCCAGGTCACGCTGGGCAACATCGTCATGAAGGGCACCGCCCGCAAGGTGCGCAAGCTGTACCAGAACAAAGTCCTGTGCGGCTTTGCCGGCGGTACTGCCGACGCCTTCACCCTGCTCGACCGCTTCGAAGCCAAGCTGGAAAAACACCAGGGCCACCTGTTGCGCGCCTCGGTCGAGATGGCCAAGGACTGGCGCACCGACCGCGTGCTGCGCCGCCTGGAAGCCATGTTGCTGGTGGCCGACAAGGATGCCACCCTGGTCATCACCGGTAACGGCGACGTGCTGGAACCGGAAGGCGGCGTCGGCGCCATCGGCTCCGGCGGCAGCTACGCCCAATCGGCCGCCAAGGCCCTGATCGAGAATACCGACCTGTCGCCGACCGACATCGTGAAGAAGTCGCTCACCATCGCTGGCGAGCTGTGCATCTACACCAACCTGAACCACATCATCGAGACCCTGGACCAAGCATGAACATGACCCCGCAAGAAATCGTCGGCGAACTCGACAAACATGTGGTCGGCCAGGGCAAGGCCAAGAAGGCGGTCGCCATTGCGCTGCGCAACCGCTGGCGCCGCCAGCAGGTGGAAGAACCGCTGCGCCATGAGATCACCCCGAAAAACATCCTGATGATCGGCCCGACCGGCGTCGGCAAGACCGAGATCGCGCGCCGCCTGGCCAAGCTGGCCGATGCGCCCTTCATCAAGGTGGAAGCCACCAAGTTCACCGAAGTGGGCTATGTGGGCCGCGACGTCGACACCATCATCCGCGACCTGATCGACATCGGCGTGAAACAGACCCGCCAGTCGGAAATGGCCAAGGTGCGCGCGCGCGCCGAAGATGCGGCGGAAGACCGCATCCTCGACATCCTGCTGCCGCCGCCGCGCGATTTCGGCTTTGCCAATGCTTCGGCCGAACCGCGCGCCGACGACACTACCCGCCAGACCTTCCGCAAGCGCCTGCGGCAGGGCGAGCTGGACGACAAGGAAATCGAGATCGAGCTGGCCGAGCAAAGCCCGACCATGGAAATCATGGCGCCGCCAGGCATGGAAGAGATGACGGAGCAGATCAAGTCGATGTTCTCCGGCATGGGCGGCGGCCGCAAGAAGGCGCGCAAGGTCAAGATCAAGGAAGCCATGAAGTTCCTGCTGGACGAGGAAGCGGCCAAGCTGGTCAACGAAGACGAAATGAAGCAGAAGGCCCTCACCAACGTGGAACAGAACGGCATCGTGTTCCTGGACGAGGTGGACAAGATCGCCTCGCGCTCGGAGGCGGGCGGCGCCGACGTGTCGCGTGCCGGCGTGCAGCGCGACCTGCTGCCGCTGGTGGAGGGCACCACCGTCAACACCAAGTACGGCATGGTGCGCACCGACCATATCCTGTTCATCGCCTCAGGCGCCTTCCACCTGGCCAAGCCGTCCGACCTGATCCCCGAGCTGCAGGGCCGCTTCCCGATCCGCGTCGAACTGGAATCGTTGGCGATCGCCGATTTCGAGCGTATCCTGACCAGCACCGACGCTTGCCTGACCAAGCAGTACCAGGCCTTGCTGGCGACCGAAGGGGTGCACCTGGAGTTCGCGCCGGACGGCATCACCCGCCTGGCGGAAATCGCTTTCCAGGTCAACGAGCGCACCGAAAACATCGGCGCGCGCCGCCTGTACACGGTGATGGAAAAGCTGCTGGAGGAGATCTCCTACACTGCCACCGAAACCGGCGACCAGACCCTTGCCATCGATGCCGCCTATGTGAACCAACGGCTGGATGCGCTGGCCGTCAACGAAGACTTGTCGCGTTATGTACTGTAAGTACTGTCATGGCTAACAAGCAGCTGGCAACCCGGCAGAAGATGCGGATCCGCGTCGAGCCCTCGCAGAACTTTGGCAAGCCCCGCAACCCGATTGCGGCGCTGGCCAAGGCGCGTGCGGCGGGTCCGCACGACAAGAACCGCAGCACTGCCGAACGCCAGGCCGCCAAGAAGCTGATCGACAAGAAGCTGGACGGCGACGACGAGGGCAAAGAGCCTTACCAGATCGGCCCGAGGAACAGGTAAAGCGTCTGTTCGCCGTCGCGGGTGGCGCCGGCGCCGAGGAACAGGGGGCCGAAACGGGTTTCCACCGACAGGAAAGCGCTGCCTGCCTGTTTCAAGGCGCGCCCGGTGGCGCTCACCCCGCGGTCGAAGCCGCCGCCCGTCTCCAGCGAGAAGCCGGCCCGCATATTGCCGCCGAAAGCACTCGGCAGCGAAGCAATACGGCGCGCCAGCACCAGGCGGCCCAACAGGATGGTCGGCTCCTGGATCGAATCGGTCGGCGTGCCCGACAGGCGCAGGAAGCCGCCCAGCGTGACCGGCGAAGCGCCGGCTTGCGCCTTGGCCCATTCCAGCGACACGTGGCCGGCCCAGTCATTCCAGGCAAAAGCCTGCAGCGCGGTCGCGCCCCAGTTGACGCCACCGGTACCGACGCCCCTGCCGCTGCCCGGCGTCTGCTCGCGGCCGATGGTGATCAGCGTGCCGCGCGTCGGGAAGGCCAGCGAATCGAGCGTATCGACGCGGAAGCGGGCAAAGCTCTTGCTGTCGTAGACGCGCTCCACCGGCAAGGTCGGGTCTTGCGGGATCAGGCGCCGCACCGAATTGGCCTGGCGCGTCACGCCCACCGACAATTCGCCCCAGTTGCCGAACTGGCGCCCCAGCGCAATCGACGCGGCACGCGTGCTGTAAGCCACGCGCGCCATGCGCTGCTCCTTCTGGAAGATATCGCCGGCAATCCTGCCGACCTGGGCCGACGGCATCACGAACCATTGCGAGCCGGCGCCCAGCGGCTGCCACCACTGCACGCCAAGGCCGCGCTCATTGCCCAGCCGCCCTTCGGTACGCAGTTCTCCGCCCCAGCTATTCAGGGCCGACAGCACATGCATCACCTTGATGGCGAAGTTGTTCGAATCGCGGAAGTCGCTGGCCAGTTCGAGCCCGACGCGCATGCGGCTGCGGGCCCATTCGGCTTCCGTGGTGCGGATGGTGACCGTGCGCTCGCCGTCCACGTCGTCGATATCGGTTTCCACCCGCGCCATGTCGCCGCGGCCGTACAGCGCCATGGCCGCTTGCCGCACCTGCTCGCGCGTGGTCGGCTTGCCGGGCTCCAGGCCGGACTGCTTTTCCAGCACTTCGGGATTGACTTCACGCGTGCCCTGGATCTGCACCTTGGCCAATTTCACCGGCCGGTCGGAATCCACCGGCGCCGCCAGGCGCAGGCTTTCCATGCCGATGTAGTCGCGTTCGGGCAGGGCCAGCGCAGCCAGGCGCGGCGCCAGTTCGCGCGCGGCTGCTTCGCCGGCGGCCATGGCCTTGTCCCAGGTGGAGAAATCGAGGAAGGTGATGCCATCGAGCTTGGGTGCGATCAGGATGTCGTCCTTGCGCAATTCGCTGAGCGAGCGCTGCACGTTCTGCTCGGTCAGGATCTGCAGCATCTGGTTGGCGACGCCCAGCGCGCTGCCCAATTCCTTTTCCGGCGCCAGCGTGGTGCCGACGTTGACCGCGATGACGATGTCGGCGCCCATGGCGCGCGCCATGTCGACCGGCAGGTTGCGTACCAGGCCCCCATCCACCACCAGGTGGTCCTTGATGCGCACCGGCGCGAACACGCCCGGCACGGCCAGCGAGGCGCGGATGGTCTGGAACAGGGGCGTGTTGTCGAGCACCACCAGCTCGCCGGTCAGCAGGTCGGAGGCCACCGAGCGGAACGGCAGCGGCAACTGGCTGACAGGCAGGTCGCGCGTGCCGCGCGGCAGCAGGCGCTGCAGGGCCATTTCCAGTGCGGCATTGCTGGCGGCGCCGGGCGGGCCCAGCACGCCGTTGCGGGTGATGCCGAACTCGATGCGGGACGGGATCTGGATGTCTTCGTCGCGGCGGCGGAAATGCAGTTCGTCGCGCGCGGGACGGTCGGCCACTACGCTGTCCCAGTCGGTGGTGGCCGCCATGCGCTCGAGGTCTTTGACCGAGGCGCCGGCGGCCCAGGCGCCGCCGATCACGCTGCCCATCGAGGTGCCGACCACGATATCGACCGGGATGCGCATTTCCTGCAGGGCGCGCAGGACGCCGACGTGGGCGAAGCCGCGGGCGCCGCCGCCACTTAGGACCAGGGCGACTTTTGGGCGCTTTTGAACCGGTACCCCGGTGTCAGACCCACTGGGTCCGACACCAGCCTGCAGCAGTCGCGTATCGGGGTACGGCTGGTCGGCAGCGCAAGCAAGACCTGCGCAAAGGAGCAGGGCTAGGACTACGCGCCTCATCGCGCTTGCTGTGCTCCGCCGGTTGGCTGCGCGGAGGTGGTGGGCGGCTGGGCCGGTGCCATCTGCACCGGCGGCGGCGCCATCTGCGGCGGCGCGGGCGTGCCCAATGGCGGCGGCTGCGGCGGTTCTTGCGGCCCGCCCATGCCCAGCGGCGACGCGATGCCGCCGCTCGAACTCACACCCTGGTCGCTCATCAGGTCAAGGCGCTTCTGCACCCCGCCTTCCATCAGGATCACATGGCGTGGCTGCACCTCCTTCACGCTGACGCCCGGCGACAGTTCGGAACCGACCGGGAAGGCCTTGGCCGGCTGTCCATCGGCCGAAATGATTGCCACGCTGCCATGGCCGCGGGTATCGGCCACCACGCCGCGCAACTGGTAATTGCTGACGGCGGCCAGCGCGGTATTCCCGCCAAACAGCCCGCGCGCGGCATCCATATTCGCTTCCGGCACCTGCGCCACCGGCACTGCGGCGATCGGGCGCTGCTTCGGCCTGAATAGCTGCATGCCCCAGTAGGCCAGCGAGGCAGACAGCACCGCGACGGCGGCCACACTGCAGATCAAAGGCAAACGTTTCAATTCAATTCTCCAGGTTCAGCGCACGAGCTGATTGATTTCGATGATCGGCATCAGCACGGCCAACACGATCAGCAGCACCACCACGCCCATCGCCAGGATCAGCATCGGCTCCAGCAGGCCGGCGATGGTCAGCGTGCGGCGTTCCAGGTCGGCTTCCTGGGCGCTGGCGGCGCGGTCCAGCATGGCAGGCAGTTCGCCGGTGATTTCGCCGGCGCGGATCATGTGGATCAGCATCGGCGGGAAGTGCTTTTGCGCCGACAGCGAACGGGCCAGGCTGGCGCCTTCGCGCACCGAGTCGCTGGCCTGCTCGACCAGGTCGCGCATGGCCACATTGGACAGCGTGTCGCGGCTGGTTTCCAGCGCGCGCAGGATCGGCACGCCGGAACCGGTGGTGATCGCCAGGGTGCTGGCGAAGCGCGAGGTATTCAGGCTGCGTTCGAACTTGCCGTACAGCGGAGCGGTCAGCAGCCAGGTATGCCAGCGCAGCTTGATCTCGGGATTCTGCAGCATGCGCCGCACCACGAAGCCGCCGGCCACCAGGATGCCCAGCATGGCAAAGCCGTAGCTGCGCACGAAGTCCGAAATGGCCAGCATGATCACCGTCAGCAGCGGTAGCTTTTGCTTGGTGTTGGCGAACACCGACACGATCTGCGGCACCACATACGTGAGCAGGAAGATCACGATCAGGAAGGCCACCACGGTGACGATGGCCGGGTAGGTGAAGGCCAGCTTGACCTTCTGCACCAGCGCGTTGCGGCGTTCGATGTAGTCGGCAAGGCGCGACAGCACGCGCGACAGCTGGCCGATCTGTTCGCCCGACGCGACCAGCGCGCGGTAGATTTCCTGGAAGTCGCGCGGATGGCGCGACAGCACGTCCGACAGCGAGGAGCCGCCCATCACTTCCGAGCGGATCGAGGCCACCAGGTCGCGCACGTAGGGGCGTTCGGCCTGCTCCAGCAGCGCGGTGAAGGCCTGCTCCAGCGGCAGGCCGGCTTCCAGCAGGCTGGCCAGCTGGCGCGTGAACAGCGCCAGCTCGGTAGTGCTGAGCTTTTCGCCGAAACCGCGGCGCGAGGTGGCGCCGCTGGCGTCGACCTGCGCCGCAATGGCGTCGACCTTGATCGGCACCAGGCCTTGCGAACGCAGGTCGGCGCGCGCGGAACGGGCGCTGTCGGCGTTGACCACGCCCTTCTTGGTGGCGCCTGCCGCGTCGACGGCTTCATAACGGAAGGCCGGCATCGCTTAGTCCTTCGTCACGCGCAGCAATTCGGCCGGCGTGGTCACGCCCTGCTGCAGCCAGCGTTCGCCGTCTTCGCGCATGGTGATCATGCCGCCATGCTGCTGCGCGGTGACGCGGATCTCGGCTTCCGAGGTGCGGTCGTGGATCTGGGCGCGGATATGTTCGTCCGTCTGCAGCAGCTCGTAGATGCCGACCCGCCCCTGGTAGCCGGTATTGCCGCAATGCTCGCAGCCCACGGCTTTCCATTGCGTGCCGTCGAAGCTCTTGCAGCTCGGGCACAGCTTGCGCACCAGGCGCTGGGCCAGCACGCCGAGCAGGGACGAGGACAGCAGGAACGGCTCGATCCCCATGTCCAGCAAACGCGTCACGGCGGCAGCCGCGTCGTTGGTGTGCAGGGTCGCCAGCACCAGGTGGCCGGTCAGCGAAGCCTGCACCGCGATCTGCGCGGTTTCCAGGTCGCGGATCTCGCCAATCATGATCACGTCCGGGTCCTGGCGCAGGATGGCGCGCAAGGCCTTGGCGAAGGTCATGTCGATACGCGCGTTGACCTGGGTCTGGCCGACGCCGTGCAGGTCGTATTCGACCGGGTCTTCCACCGTCATGATGTTGGTGGAGGTGTTGTTCAGCATGGACAGCGCGGCGTACAGCGTGGTGGTCTTGCCGGAGCCGGTCGGGCCGGTGACCAGCACGATGCCGTGCGGCTGGTTGATCAGGCTATTGAACTGCCCCGTCATCTTCTCGCTCATGCCGAGGTGGGACAGGTCGAGCCGGCCCGCTTCCTTGTCCAGCAGACGCAGCACGGCGCGTTCGCCGTGGCCGGTCGGCAGCGTGGAGACGCGCACGTCCACCGGCTTGCCGCCCACGCGCAGCGTGATGCGGCCGTCTTGCGGCAGGCGCTTTTCGGCGATGTCGAGCTGCGCCATGATCTTGATGCGCGAAATCAGCGAACCGTGGATCGCCTTGCGCGGGCGCACGATGTCGCGCAGCGCGCCGTCGACACGGAAACGCACCACCGAGGTCTGTTCGAACGGTTCGATGTGAATGTCCGATGCGCCATCGCGCAACGCCTGCGTCAGCAGCGCATTGATCATGCGGATCACCGGCGCGTCGTCGGACGATTCCAGCAGGTCTTCAATCGCCGGCACGTCCTGCAGCAGCTTGGTCAGGTCCAGGTCGGCGTCGAATTCTTCCGCCACCTGCGAAGCGTCGCCGCTGGCACTGGCATAGGCGGTGGCAATGGCCGCTTCCAGGTCGGCGCGCGACAGGTGCTTGAGGTTGATGCGGCCGAAGCGGCGCGACACCTCCGCAATCGCGGAAGCAGGCGTGGCGGCCGACATCATCACATCGACCGCGTGCTCGGCTTCGGCGCTGGGCTGGGCCAGCACCAGGAAGTCGCGCGCAAAGGCGTAGGGCAGCAGGTTGCTCATTGCTGTTGCTTCTGTTCAGGCACGGTGCGCGGCGCCGGTGGAATCGGACGGACCATCTGGCCGCCGCCATTCGGCTCGCCGTTCACCAGTTCCGGCAAGGTCGGGCGGCCCAGGTCCTGCACCACCATGCTCGATTCCGGCTTGGACGCTTCCTGCGAGGCGCGGATGAAGTCGTAGCGGTCGGCCGTCAGGCTCATTTGCTGTTCGCGGTTGCGCACCACCACCGGACGCAGGAACACCATCAGGTTGGTTTTCTTGCGGCTGCGCTTCTGGTATTTGAACAGGTTGCCGATGATCGGCAGATCGCCCAGGCCCGGCACTTTTTCCACGCCGTCGCTGGTGTCGTCCTGGATCAGGCCACCAAGGATCAGCACCTGGCCGTCGTCGGCCAGGATATTGGTTTCGATCACGCGGTTCTTCAGGATCAGGCCACTGGTCGAGGTCACGCTGGCATCGATGCTCGAACTCTCGTTATAAATGGCCAGCTTGATGGTGCCGCCTTCGGAAATCTGCGGCCGCACCTTGAGCGTGATGCCGACGTCCTTGCGGTCCACCGTGGTGAACGGATTGCTGGTGGTGCCGGCCGTGGTGTTGTAGGAGCCGGTCACGATCGGCACGTTCTGGCCGACCTTGATGGTCGCCACTTCGTTGTCCAGCGTGATCATGTTCGGCGTGGACAGGATGTTGCTGTCGCCGTCCGAACCGAGCGCGTGGGCGATCGCGCCCAGGCCCAGCTTGCCGTTCGCGAGCTGCTTGAACACGCCCAGCGTCAGGCCGGCGCCCGGCGGCGTCGGCTGCGTGGTACCGGTGGCGCCGTTGGACAGGTTGTTCAGGCTGATGATGTTGTTGCCGGAATCGGTGGCGAACGAGGTGCCGCCGCCGATGCGGTAGCTGCTGTTGGAGTTGCCGCTCAGGCCGGCCCACTGCACGCCGAATTCGGACAGCTTGTCGGCGTTGACTTCGACGATCATCGATTCGATATAGACCTGGGCGCGGCGCACGTCCAGCTGGTCGATCACGCTGCGCAGGTTGCGGTAAACGGCTTCCGGCGCGGTGATGATCAGGGTGTTGGTGGTGGCGTCCGCCTGGATATAGCCGGCCGAACCGCCGCCGCCGCCCTGCGAGCCGCTGCGGCTGCCGCTTTGCAGCGCAGGATTGCTCGGGCCATTCTGGCCGCTGCCCGACTGCGAGGATGCGCCCAGGCCGGACTGGCCCATCTGGCTGTTGCCGGCGCCGGCGCCGCCCAGCGAGGACAGGCTGCCGCTATTGCTGCCGGACTGGCTGCTGCCGCCATCGCCCGACACCACGGATCGCAGGGTCTCGGCCAGCTTGGTGGCTTCCGCATTCTTCAGGTAGACCACGTGCACATTGCCGGCCTGCGCGGTCGGCTGGTCCAGCTTTGCGATCAGCGACTTGGCCAGGTTGGCGCGTGCCGCCGACGGTGCCCGCACCACCAGCGAATTGGTGCGCGGGTCCGGCACCAGGGTGACGCGGCCGGAGTCGCCGCCGGCGCCCGGTTCCATCAGCTTGTTGATCATGGCCGCCAGGTCGCTGGCGATGGCGTAGCGCACCGGCACCACGTCCAGGTCGGCCGACGACGGCGCATCGAGCGAAGCCACGATCTTGGCCAGGCGCTTCAGGTTGTCCGAATAGTCGGTGATCACCAGGGTGTTGTTGCCCGGGTTGGCGTTGATGGTGTTGTTCGGCGTGATCAGGGGCCGCAGCACGGTCACCAGGTTGGCCGAGTTTTCGTGGTTCAGGTGGAACACCTGGGTCACGATCTGGTCGCCCTGCGGGCTTTTCTGGCCGCCGATCACGGTCGGCGACGCCTGCAGCTTGGCTTCCGCTTCCGGCACCACCTTGGCGTAGCCGTCGCCGCTGACGATGGCGTAGCCTTGCAGGCGCAGCGCGGAGGCCAGCAGCTGGAAGGCTTGCGATTTGGTGATGGATTTTTCCGACACCAGGGTCAGCGTGCCTTTCACGCGCGGGTCGATCAGGAAGGTGATGTTGGTGTAGTGGCCGACGGCCTTGATCACCGATTCGATGTCGGCGCCGACAAAATTCAGCGCGGCTTCGTCATTGGGCTGGGCCCAGGCCGGCACCGGAGCGGCGGCAGGCGCCAGCGCACAGCACAACAGCGCGGCAGCGCTCAGGCGGCGCAGCGCCGGGAAGGAGGTTGGGCTTGCAGTGTGTGTTTTCATTATCGGAACTCTAGTGCAATGACGTTTTTAACGCTGTTTGGCTTACGCTGGCCCAGCATGCTTAACAAGCCGCCAAGCTGGTCTTCAAATCCTGTTGCCGCTTCCGCCTGGCCGGAAAACTCCAAGCGGCCCTGCGCGAACTTTCCCGCACCGCTTAACAGCAGCGGGCCGCGTTGCGAATTCAGCGCCAGCGCGGCTTGCTGGCCTTTCCAGTCGAAGGCCAGCTGGTAACTGCCCAAAGGCTTCACCGGCGTCAGGCGCGACGACATGTCCTGCATTTCCAGCGTGGTGCGCCCGTTCAGCGACACCGCCTGTCCTGCGCGCGCCAGGTGCAGCGACGACCAGGACAATTTCATGCGGCCGCTCGGCGCCAGGGTGTTCAGGGGCGCGCCCAGTCCGGCCAGGCCGTCGGCCGGCAGCATCAGGGCGGCCGGGCTGACGTCCCAGCTGCTCCAGCCACCGCGCAGCGACACCGGCTGCGTCAGCGCGTCCGGATTTTGCAATTCCACGTCCACGCTGCCGAACAGCACCAACGGCGACAAGCGCCAGCTGAAGCGTCCGGGCAGCAGCGGCGTCACCGCGCCATCCTTGCTGGCGGCGCCGCCGATGAAGGCGGAACCGCGCCACAGCGTACCCTGCGCATCGCCCAGGGTCAAACGGCCGCCGCTCTGGCTTTCCACCACTTGCCCCATCCAGCTGGCGGGCAGGAAAACCAGCACCGTCAGGCCTGCGCTGAGCACAATGGCCAGCAACCACAAGACCGCGCGCTTCATTGTGCGGAAGACTCCTGGCGCAGGGTCAGGTTGGCATCCACCTGGCCGGCGGGGCCTTGCTGCGTCACGCTGCCTTCCTGCACCACCACGCGCTGCTCACGGCGCATCGCGTCCAGCCAGGTCACCAGGCCGGGAAACGGCACACCCTTGAATTCCACTTTAATGTAATCGCCCGTGACTGCCAGGTTTTGCGTGGCCAGGCCGGCCGCTTGCAGCCGCGCCGCCACACCGTCCTTGCTCAAAGGCTGCGGCTGGACCGGCGGCTGGGCCGCCAACTGGGTCGCCTCGCCGGCCAGCGCCTGCAGCTCCGCCAATTGCTGGTTCATGCGCGGCAGGTCTTTTTGCAGCCTGGCGCGGCCAGTCAAGGCCGGGTCGATCAGCACGCCCCATACCAGGCCCAGGGCAACCACGATGCCGCCGATGGCCAGCATGCGCTGCTCCTGTTCGTTGCGCGCGCCCCACCAGGCGGCGGCCGCCGCGCGGTAGCCGTTGATCTTGTCGTTCAGGCGCGCCATTACTTGCCCCCTGCCTTCACCAGCCACACGCCCGGGCCGCTTTCGGTGGCGCTCATCTTGCGCTGGGCCAGCGCGGCCTGCACTTGCGCCAGCGCGTTGGCGTCGACGCTGTTCGGCTTGAACTTGACCGTCATGCTGCGTTCCTTGTAATCGATGCCCGCCACCGCTTCGCGGTTGGGCAGCACGGCCAGCGCTTCGCCCAGCACCGCGCTCATCGTGGTGAATTCGTCGGCCGTGCCGCCGCCGCTGCCGGCGCGCGCCACCGCGATATTGCGCCGCATTTGCTCAACCGGGTCGCCGATCATCGGCAGGTTCGGGTAGGCGGAGCGGAACACCTGCGTCATGTTCTGGCGCAGCGCGCTTTCCTCGCGCTTGAGGCGCATCCATTCCCAGTTCATGCCGACGATATTGACCAGCACGGCGGCGACGGCGATGCGGTAAGGCCATTTCCAGCGCGCCCAGGCGCGCGCGGTAGCGCCGCTGACGGCGCCCAGGCCGGCCGCCAGGTCGAACGGTACCGCTTTCGCAGCGGCGATGCGGTGCACCCAGTTGTCTTCTTCCAGCGTGATGCCGGGCACGTTGGCCGCTGCCGCCGCATATTCGGCACGCTGGGCCGGCGCCACGTACAGCGTGACCGGAGCCTCGCCGGCCAGTGCGCGCAGGGTGTGCAGCGCCGCTTCGGCGGCATTCGGCAGGGTCAGGCCCAGGCCTTCATTGGGGGCGCTGCGCAAGGTCAGTTCCAGGCCGGCGTCGTCCACGCCCAGGGCGGCCGACACGCTGCCCGGCGCCAGCGGCAGGCTCAGTTGCACCGGCAGCGCGGATACGCCGTGCGCGCCTTGCGCCACCAGGGCCTTGACCAGCACTTCCAGCCAGGCGCGGTTGGCCACCGCCACCACGCGTTCGTCGCTGTCGCCGCTGGCCGGCGCCAAGGCCAGCACGCAGTCGGCCGGATCGCCCAGCACTTGTTCTTCCACCAGGTTCGGCAGGGCGGCCTTCAAGCGGGCGCCCGACAGCGGCGGCATTTTGACTTTCAGCAGCGAGACATCGGCGGCGGCCAGCAGCAGCACCACGCGGCGCGCGCCCGACACCAGCTGGCCCAGGTTGCCCAGCGCACCGGCGCCCTGCTGCATCACGTTGCCGCCATCGCCCACCAGCGCGAACTGGCAACTCGCCGGCACGCCGTTGTCGGCGGCCGCGGCGCGGGCCGGATACCGAATGTAGAGTGTTGTCAAAGCTGGCCTTCCCTATTCCTTAAATTTCCCGTATCCACACCACCTGGGTGCCGTTCTGGTCGCGATGGATCAGCGACCACGACACCAGTTCCGCCCGATCCAGCTTGACCCGGCTCATCACCAGGAAGTAATCGCTGCGGCAATCCATATCGCTGTCCTGCAGCAGCGGCGGCTTACCCGCGTTCTGCTTGAAGTTGCCGACGTTGAGGAACGGGGCGCGCTTGCGCGCCACCACCAGGTTCTGCCCCTCCGACAGCGAGCCGTTGATCAGGGCCGCCAGCACTTCCGCCGGCGCCGTGTTGACGTTGACCGGCGTCGCCGCCGGCAGCACGACGACAAAATCGCGCAGCTTGTCGATGGCTTTCTGGTCGAAACCCGACACCGACAGCAGGTCCTCGGCCCGCAGCATCTTCATCGGCTGTCCGCTGCCCGGCAGCACCGGCTCGATGTCCGGCGTGGGCGGGGTTCCCGGCGGCGGCTGCAGCAAGCCGGCGCCCTCGCTGCGCGCCACCTGGGTCGCGACCGCCTTGGCCAGCGCCGGATCCAGCTGCAGGATCTGCAGCAGCCGCGCAAAGACCGCCATCTGCTTCTTGTTGATGCCGCCAGCCCCGGTCGTACTGGCCAGATTTACAAGATTGTAGCGCGATTGTGCGTCGTAATTCTGTCCAGAAATGGTAGCGTCGAAAGTTTCGCCTTCGATCTTTTCGCGTTTGACGAAGTCGTCGAGCCGGGTTTCGGCCAACGGCGTGGCCCACAGGCCGTCGGCGCGCGTCATGGTACGGCTATCCAGCATGTCCTGGCGCAGGATAAGCCTCGCCAGATCAAGGCCGGAACGCACGATCCAGCGCGTCTGGGAATGCAGGCGCTGGTTTTCGATCGAGCGTACCTGCACCTGCTGCTGCCAGAACAGGCTGGCCACGATGGTCACGGCCAGGGTGGTCAATAGTAGCGCCGTAACAACAGCTACCCCGCGCTGGCGGGCCGCAAAGCGTGGTTTCATACGGACCCCAGCAGGAAAACTTTGACCAGCGGCGCCGGCTGGCCCTGGATCTGCAGCGAGATTTCCAGCCCGGTCGGGCCTTCCGCCTTGTTCGCTGGCTTGGGGGTGAAGTCCTTGCACTTGTTCGGGTCGGGATCTTCGCATTTCGGTGCGGCAGGCTCGCTGGCGGCATTGTTCGGCTGCCGCCAGCCGCCGCCTTCCCACACCCGGAATTCCATATTGGCCACGCCGGCCTGCAAGCCCACCATCGACTGCGTCGTGCTTTGTTCGAGGGCGGCCTTCCACAGCGCGTCCAGTTGCAGCAGGTCGCGCGCACCCTGCGACTCGGTGCGCGCCAGCAGGCCGTCGCGGATGGTGTAGCTGACCACCTGCAGCTGCGACGCCGCATTCTCGACCAGCACGGTGCGCACAAAGACCAGGCGGTTACTTTCGGCCAGCATGTTCTGGCGTTCGCGCAGCAGCGTCTTGTCGGCGATCTGTTCCAGGTCGCTTTGCAGCTGGGCGAAGGTGAGCTGGGTGCCGCGCGTCTGCTCCATGTTCTGCGTCAACTGCTCGCGCGAACGCACGATGCCGTCCAGCCCGCGCCAGCCCAGCACGGCGACGATGGCCAGCACGGTGATCGCCACCAGCAGTTCAATCAGGGTAAAGCCGCGCGCGCTGTTCATTCCTGCAGCACCAGTTGGTTCAGGGACGTGATGCGGCGTTGCGGCGCGCTCGCTTCGAAGACGCTCACTTCGATCCGGCGCATGCGCGGGTTCGGCAGCGTGAACACCACTTCTTCACAAATGAAGTTGAAATCGGCTTGCGGGCACTCGAAGGTGGTCTTGCCCGGCGCCGGCCACACCTTGGCCAGGCGCACCTGCACCATGCGGTTTTCGGCCGACCAGATGGCCATCATATTGGTGCGCAGGCCTTCGCTGTTCTGGGTCAGGCTGCCCATGGCGCGCAAGGCGGCGCCCAGCGCGGTGCAGACGATCAGCAGCGCCACCAGCACTTCCAGCAGGGTAAAGCCTCGTTGCCGCATAGTTCAGTCCACCGTGAAATGGCCGACACCGTCGGCACGGATGACGGCGCGCAGGTCGCCGCTGGCCATGGTCAGCGCGAAAGGCCGGTCGACCGGCTCGCGGCCGAACACGATGCGCATGCTGCCCGGCACATTGGTCGGCGGGTCGAGCAGCAGGGTCATGGGGCTGAACTGAAAAGGACGCTCGCGCAGCAGGTCGTCCTGCGGCAGCGTTTCCCAGGTCTTGTCGTTACGCACCAGGAAGCGGTAACTGTCCGGTCCTGCCTCGAAGGCGATCGGCCGGTTGCGCACGATGGCTTCATCGCGCGCCAATTGCATCAGGAGCGCGATGCGCTGCGCTTCCTTCTGCATGGCTTGCGCCTGGGACGGCGCGACATTCATCACGGTCAGGCCGAGCGTGATGCCGATGATGACCAGCACCACCAGCAGCTCGATCAGCGTAAAGCCGTCCCGATGCGCGGCCCAACGCGCGGCCGAACGCTTAGATTTCCCAGGAACCGATATCTGCATCGTCGCCGCTGCCGCCTGGCTGGCCGTCGGCGCCATAGGAGAACACATCGATTTCACCTTTTACGCCCGGGGACAGGAACTGGTACGGGTTGCCCCACGGGTCCTTCGGCATTTTTTCCAGGTACGGCGCCTTCCAGCCGTTGGCGGCGGGGCCGGCGGTCGGCTTGGCCATCAGCGATTGCAGGCCCTGCTCGGTGGTCGGGTAGCGCTGGTTATCCAGCTTGTACATCTTCAGCGCCTGCATGATGGTGGAGATTTCGACCTTGGCAGCGGCAGTCTTGGACTGGCCGACGCGGTCCAGCACCTTAGGCAGCACCAGTGCCGCCAGCACGCCCATGATCACGACAACCACCATGATTTCAATCAGCGTGAAGCCGCCGGAGCGGCGTTTGCTTGGTTTTTGCATAAGATTCACTAAAAATTAAACTGGCAGTATAAGTGATTCAATCGTGCTTGCGGCCAATTGCGCCAGCGCGGCGCAACACGCCGTCGTTCGAGCCGGCGATATTGGCCGGCACGGCTTCCAGCGGCTTCACCGCCGGCACGTTGGCGACGAAAGGCTTGATGCCCAGCGCCTCGTCCACTTCCTTAGGATAGATCACCTGGCCGCGGGTGATCACGGCAGACACCTTGCGCAGGTCTTCGATATCCCTGGTCGGGTCGCCGTCGACCAGCACCAGGTCGGCCAGCTTGCCGGTCTCGATGCTGCCGCGGTCGGCGCTGGTGCGGGTGTAGCGGGCGCCGTTGCGGGTCGCCACCTGGATTGCTTCGGCCGGGGTCAGGCCGGCCTTGACCAGCAGCGCCAGCTCCGAATGCAGGGTGAAGCCGGCCAGGTCGTCGGTGCCGGCCACGATCGGCACGCCGGCCTTATGCAGGATGCCGACGAACTGCACCATCTTGGCGAACGATTTCTCGTAGCGCGCCTGGGTCGCCGCATCCGGGATCTTCATGGTGCCGACGTGGAAGCCGCGCGCCACGTCGGGCGGCATATTGCCTTCCACTGCCGCCCACGGCTCGTTGACGTCGCCGTCCTTCTGCTTCAGGAAGGCGAAGGTGGCCAGGGTCGGGTCGATCACGATCTGCTTTTTCTTGAGCGTGGCGACGAAGTCCTTCACTTCCTTCGAGTTGAAGTCCAGGCCGGCGACTTTCTCGGCCGGCAGGTAGAAGCGTTCCAGGCTGCGGGTTTCCACGCCCGGCTTGAACAGGAAGTTCAGCATGACCTGGTTGATGTGCTGCAGTTCGTCATAGCCGGCATCCAGCGCCTGCTGCGCGCGCAGCCCGGCCGGCACGTGGCCGGACACCCGCATGCCGCGCGAGTGGGCATAGGCCACGGTGTCCTTCAGGATCTCTTTCGGGAAGGAGTTGTAGATCTTGAGCTGCGGATAGCCATGTTCGGCATACCAGTCGATGGCGCGCTTGGACTGCTCCAGCGTCTTCACCACGAAGCCGCCGTTGGAGGAATACGCGCTTTCGCCCTCCAGGAAGCCGGCCGGCACGATTTGCGGCGCCAGCAGCTCGCCGTCGGCGGTTTCGTCGATCATCATCTGCAGCTGGGCGTTGTCGTTGCCCATGTCGCGCAGCGTGGTCACGCCGGCGGCAACGTGCAGCGCGCCTTCCCAGCGGCCGATGTGGCCGTGCATGTCGAACAGGCCCGGCAGCATGATGCGGCCGCCGGCGTCGATCTCGTTGACGGCGCCGCGCACCGGCGCGCCGGCCGGCAGGATGGCGGCGATGCGGCCGCGCAGCACGTACACGTCGGACGGCGCCCCGACAGTGGCCTTGTTGCTGTCGAAGATGCGGGCGTTCTTCACCACGGTCAGGCCTTGCAGCGGGTGCTGCAGCTTGGCCGCCATATCGTTCAGCATTTTCGCCTCGGCGACTTTCTGGCGCTCGGCCAGCAGCTTGCCGTTGTCCTGCCAGCCTTCGATGGCGAACACGTAAGTGCCCGGTTCCACCACTGCGAACAGGGAAGGATGGGCGCCCTTGGTGATCCACAGGAATTTCGGGCTCAGCCCCAGGCCGGTCTGCGCCACCAGTTGCACCTGTTGCGACTGGCCCTTGGGGCCGGCAACCTGCGCCTCATCGAGCACCACCTGTTTCAGGGTGCCGGAGGGCAGCAGCGGGATGCTGGCCGAGGGCGTCCTGGCCAGCGCGGCGATCGCGCGCGAATCGACTTCGAAGCTGCCGTTCAGCGCCACATAGACGGCCGGGCCGCTGACGTCTTGCGCGCCCTGCTCGGTGGTGGATGTCCACTGCGCCTTGCCGCCCTTGCGTTCGAAGGACTCGTCCACCACCGCGCCGAAGGTCGACGTGCCCTTGGAGTGGTAGTAGGACATGGTGCCGTCGGCGGCCAGGCGGAATTCCTCCGTCAGTTCCGGGCCGCGGCCGTTGTCCTTGTAGATGTAGCGAACCTTGGTCAATCCGTCGTCGTGGCTTTCCACCACTTGCTCGCCCATCTGCTTGCCGTTGTTCTCGGAAATGATGACGTAGCGGGTGGTTTGCGTGACTGCTGCTTGTGCGCTGAACGCACTCGCAATGGCCAGCGCCAGGACGGCGGAAACTCGCTTCATTGTTGGATCTCCTGATTATGGATGTTGTGTCCCGCAGACAGGACAGGCTTCGTTGCGGGTGATGCTAATGCTGCTCCACTCCATGCGCAATCCATCCAGCAGCAGCAGACGGCCGGACAGCGATTCGCCGATGCCCATCACCAGCTTGAGCGCTTCGGCCGCCTGCATGGCGCCGACCACGCCCACCAGCGGCGCGAACACGCCCATGGTGGAGCAGGCCACGTCCTCGAAAGGCTGGTCTTGCGGGAACAGGCAGGAGTAGCAAGGCCCGAGCTGCTGCCCGCCATCGGCGCGGCGCGTATCGAACACGCTGACCTGGCCGTCGAAGCGGATCACGGCGCCGGACACCAGCGGCACGCGGTGCGCCACGCAGGCGCGGTTGACGGCATGGCGGGTCTTGAAATTGTCAGTGCAGTCCAGCACCACGTCGTGCTGCGCCACCAGCGCCGCCAGGCGCGCGTCGTCGACCCGCTCGACCAGGGCGCTCACCCGGCATTCCGGATTGATGGCGTTCAGCGTAGTACGCGCCGATTCAGCCTTGGGCTGGCCGACGCGTTCGGTGGTATGGGCGATCTGGCGCTGCAGGTTGGTCAGGTCGACGCTGTCATGGTCGACGATGGTCAGCTGGCCGATGCCGGCCGATGCCAGGTAGAGCGCTGCCGGCGAGCCGAGGCCGCCGGCGCCGATCACCAGCGCCCGGCCCTGCAAGATCGCCTGCTGCCCCTCGATGCCGATTTCGTCGAGCAGGATATGGCGCGAATAACGCAGCAGCTGCTGGTCGTTCATTTACTTCGCTGCCAACTCGGGCTTGGAAGCTGTCTTGACCGGCAAGCCCTTGAAATGACGCAGGGCCTGTTCCAGCTGGAAGTCGTCCTTGCCGCCGAATTCGAAAGGCTTCTGTTTTTTCGCGGCGGCCAGCAGGCGCTGCTCTTCTTCCAGTTCGTCGCGGCGGATGCGGCCTTGCTTGTCCTCTTCACCCTCGCTGTTGGCCAGGTGCTTCTGCAAATCGGCTTCGCGCAGGCGCAGGCTGTTGATGGCGTCGCCCTCCGAGGTCTCGTCCACCAGCACGTCGGGCACGATGCCCTTGGCCTGGATGCCGCGGCCGTGCGGCGTGAAGTAGCGCGCGGTGGTCAGCTTGACGGCCGAATCGGCGGTGATCTGGCGCAGCGTCTGCACCGAGCCCTTGCCGAAGGTCTGGCTGCCCATCACGATGGCGCGCTTGTAATCCTGCAGGGCGCCGGCCACGATCTCGGAAGCCGAGGCGGAACCGCCGTTGACCAGCACCACCATCGGCACCGTCTTCAGCGCGGCCGGCAGCTTGGCCAGCGGGTCGCCGCCGCTGCGGCTGGAGTAGTTTTCCGAGGTGGCGTGGAAAGCCTGCTTGGAATCGGCCAACTGGCCGTCGGTGGACACCACCAACGCATCTTTCGGCAGGAAGGCGGCCGAGACGCCGACCGCGCCCTGCACCACGCCGCCCGGGTCGTTGCGCAGGTCCAGCACCAGGCCTTTGATATGCGGGTTCCTGGCGTACAGGGCGCTGAGCTTCTTCGCCATGTCTTCCACCGTCGGTTCCTGGAATTGCGAGATGCGCAGCCAGGCGTAGTCCGGCTCCACCATCTTCACCTTCACGCTCTGCACGCGGATCTCTTCGCGCACGATAGGAATCAGCAGCGGCTTCTCTTCATCCTTGCGCGATACCGTCAGCACTACCTTGGTGCGCGGTTCGCCGCGCATTTTCTTGATCGCGTCGTCCAGCGACAGGCCTTTCAGCGGCTGGCTGTCGAGGCGGGTAATCAGGTCGCCCGCCTTGATGCCGGCACGCCAGGCCGGTGAATCCTCGATTGGCGCCACTACCTTGATGTAGCCGTCTTCCACCCCGACTTCGATGCCGATGCCGACGAACTTGCCGTGGATCGATTCGCGCATTTCCTTGAATGCGGTCTTATCGAGATAGGTGGAATGGGGATCGAGCGAAGAGACCATGCCGGCGATGGCGTCCTGCAGCAGCTTCTTGTCGTCGACCTGTTCGACGTAGTCGGACTTGATCAGGCTGAAAACTTCGGACAGGGTACGCAGTTCTTCCAGCGGCAAAGGCGTGGCAGCCTTTTGCGCCAGGGCGGAAAACTGCATCGAGACGGCTACGCCAGCCACCATACCAAGGCCGACCAGGCCGAGACTCTTCGTTTTGTTGCCCATTGATTGCTTTCCGCCGCTAGAACTTGACCCACCCGGCCGGATCTATCGGCTTGCCCTGGTGGCGCATCTCAAAGTATAAACCCGATTCTTCGTAACCGCCGGTATTTCCGACGGTGGCGATCACCTCGCCCGCTTTCACCACGTCGCCGGCGCGTTTCAGCACAGACTCGTTGTAGCCGTAGCCGCTCCAGTACTGGCCGCCGTGGTCGATGATAATGAAATTGCCGTAGCCGCGCAGCGAAGTGGCGTACACCACGCGGCCTGCCGCCACGGCACGCACTTCGGCGCCGGCCGCGGCCTTCACTACCATGCCTTTCCAGGCCACGCCGTCGGCATTCTTGCTGCCGAAGCGCTTGTCCACCTTGCCGTTGACCGGCATCGGCAAGGCCCCTTTCAGCCTGGCGAACACGCCGTCCGGCACCACCGGCGCCAGCGCCACCTCGGATGGACGCGGCGACTTCTCGTCGCGCTGGTCGGAGGTTTCCGGCTTGGCGGCGGCCTTCGGCTCTTCTTCTGCCGGCAGCGGTTTGGGCGCCGGCTTGCCCGCCTTTTTCGCCTCCTGCGCCAGGCGCTCGCGCTCGGCCTGCGCCTTGGCGCGGGCCAGCGCACGCGCTTCGGCGTCCGCCTTGGCCTTGGCGGCCCGTTCGGCGGCCAGCTTTTCCTGGCGGGCTTTTTCGGCGGCGGCAATGCGCGCCTGCTCTTCGATCAGCTTGTTCAGTTTGTCGACCAGTGCATCCAGCCGCTGGGCGTCCTGCTCCATGCGGCCGGCTTCCTTGCGCTGGGCCACCAGCTTCTTCGACAGGCTGGCCAGGGCGGCGGCGCGGCGGCCCTTTTCCTGTTCCAGCTTGACCTTTTGCTGGCGCTCTTCCTCGGCGATTTCGTCCAGTTCCTGTTTGGCGTTCTGGGCCTCGGCCTGGTTTTCCTCGACCTTTTTCAGGTTGGCGCGCAGCGAATCGAGCAGGCGCGCCTGCGACTGCGACACATAGGCCATCAGCTGCAATTCGCGGTTGATGCGGTTGGGATTGTCGCCCGACAGGAGCAGCTTGATGCGGTCCTCGTTGCCGGCCACGTACTGCTCGCGCAGCAGCTTGGCCAGTTGCTGCTTCTGCGCCGCCACCGTGGCGGACAGGCGCAACTGCTCGGCGGCCAGTTCGGCCACCTTGCTATTGAGCTGGGATTGCTCCGCCGCCAAATCGCGCAGGGTGCGATTGGCGTCGGAAATGGCTTCCTCCGACTCGGCCAGCGTATCGGCCGCGTCTTCCTTGGCGCTTTCGGTCTTGCCGATTTCCGCCTTCAGGGTGGCCAGCTTGCGCGACAGTGCCGCGCGCTCCGTCTCGGCAGCAGCCTTTTGCTTGCTGCGTTCGGTCGGCTTGCTGGCGGCGCGGGCGGCGTAGGCGCCCTGCGCCGTGCCCAGCGCCAGCAGCACAGCCAGCGCCAGGCCGCGCCAATACCGGACGCGCCCCCGGCGAATCGGATGCAGCGCCACGGGAATTACTTGGCCTTGCCCTGGTTGGCCACGGCAGCCTGCGCTGCGGCGATGGCAGCCGGGTCGCCCAGGTAATAGTGCTTGATCGGCTTCAGGTCGGCATCGAGTTCGTACACCAGCGGCTGGCCGTTCGGGATGTTGAGGCCGACGATTTCTGCGTCGCTGATACCGTCCAGCATCTTGATCAGGGCGCGCAGGCTGTTGCCGTGGGCCGAAATCAGGATCTGCTTGCCAGCCTTGATGGCCGGGGCGATGTCATCGTCCCAGGCTGGCATCACGCGCGCCACGGTGTCTTTCAGGCATTCGGTCAGCGGGATCGCATCCTGCGGCAGGCCGGCATAGCGCGGATCGTTGAACGAGGTGCGGTCGTCGCCGGCTTCCAGGGCTGGCGGCGGGATATCGTAGCTGCGGCGCCATACCAGCACCTGCGCGTCGCCGAACTTGGCAGCGGTTTCGCCCTTGTCCAGGCCTTGCAACGCGCCGTAATGACGCTCGTTCAGGCGCCAATCATGCTTGATCGGCACGTACATTTCATCCATGCCGTCCAGGGTCAGCCACAGGGTGCGGATGGCGCGCTTGAGCACGGAGGTGTAGCACAGGTCGAAGGAGAAGCCGGCATCTTTCAGGATTTTGCCGGCGGATTTGGCCTCGTTGACGCCTTTTTCGGTCAGGTCCACGTCGGTCCAGCCGGTGAAGCGATTTTCCAGGTTCCAGGTGGACTCGCCGTGACGCATGAATACGATTTTATACATAGAGCTATAACAATAGAGTTGGAAATGGGTGAAAATCGCCGCCGAAGCCACGAACAAGCATCTATTTTATAATGCGCAGATTAAGTTCAACCATTGGATTACCGTGAAATTCATCATCGACAATATTTTTCTGATCGCCATCGTCCTGTTGTCCGGCGGCGCCCTGCTGTTCCCAGTCCTGACCCAACGCGGCAAAAAAGCCTCCCCGGCCGAAGTCACCCTGCTGATCAACCGCGGCAAAGCCGGCATCCTCGATGTGCGCGCCAAGGACAAGGCGGAAAGCCGTATCATCGATTCCAAGCATATTCCGCTGGCCGAACTGGGCAACCGCATGGGCGAACTGGACAAGTTCAAGAACAAGACCCTGGTGGTGGTATGCGATAAAGGGACCAGTGCCTTCAGCGCTGCCCGCATGCTGGAAAAGTCCGGTTTCTCCGACGTTGTCGTGATGGAAGGCGGCATCGATGCCTGGAAGTCGCAAAACCTGCCACTGACACGGAGCTAAGAAAATGACTGCCAACGTTACCATGTACAGCACCCTGGTGTGCCCGTATTGCGTGCGCGCCGAACGTTTACTGGAAAGCAAGGGTGTCACCGCCATCAACAAGATCCGCGTCGACCTCGACCCGGCCCAGCGCCAGCTGATGATGGAAAAGACCGGCCGCCGCACCGTGCCGCAGATCTATATCGGCGACACCCACGTTGGCGGTTTTGACGACTTGTATGCACTGGACCAGGCCGGCGGCCTCGACCCCTTGTTAAAAGGTTAAACGCCCCCAAATACAACGGACAAACCGGTAAAACGTTGGAAAATAAACTAGTTTTGCTACAATTGCCGTCGCGTTTGACTTGGGCTGACCCTCGTGGCCTGGACAAGCATTAACTATATAACTGATACGAAAGCGTTCCATGTCTGAAGAAAACCTGCAACCTGTGTTCCAAATCCAACGCGTCTACCTGAAAGACATGTCGCTGGAACAGCCTAATTCCCCAGCTATCTTCCTGGAGCAGGAAGCCCCTTCGATCGAAGTGGCGCTGGACGTTGGCGCTGAGCCGCTGTCCGAAGGCATCTTCGAGTCCACCGTCACCGTGACCGTGACTGCCAAGATCAAGGACAAAGTCGCTTTCCTGGTTGAAGGCAAACAAGCCGGCATCTTCGAAGCCCGCAACATTCCAGCCGAACAGCTGGATCCACTGCTGGGCATCGGCTGCCCGAACATCGTGTACCCATACCTGCGTTCGAACATTGCCGACATGATCACCCGCGCCGGTTTCCCGCCGATCCACCTGGCCGAGATCAACTTCGAAGTGTTCTACCAGCAGCGCCTGGCAGCCATCGCCCAGCAGCAGGCTGCCGAAGCCGGCGCGACCCCGGTCGAAGGCTCGGCAACCGTTCAGTAATACTTCTGCGATACTATGGGGAACCACGGTTCCCCGGAATGCAAAGGCCCCAGTGGGCCTTTGCGCATTTTTAAGGTTCTAATCGATGAATTTACGCCGCATTGTCGCCCTTGCCGCAACGCTGCTGGCCTGCGCCAGCGCCCAGGCGATCGACTACCGGTCGGTCGGCGCCAATCCTGCCGTGCTGTACGGCGCCCCGTCGACCAGGGCTGCCAAGCAGTACATCGTTCCCTCCGGCGCCCCGCTGGAAGTGGTGCTGACGTATGGCGAATGGGTCAAGGTACGCGATATGGCCGGCGACCTGGCCTGGACCGAAGCCAAAGGCTTGAGCAACAAACAGCGTCATGTGATCGTGCGCGCAGCCAACACCAAGGTGCGCGGCGCCGCCGACGATACCTCGCCGGTGGTGTTCATCGCCGACAAGGGCGTGCTGCTGGAGCTGTCCGATTCGGTCGCCAATGGCTGGACCAAGGTGAAGCACCGCGACGGCCTGGTCGGCTTTGTGCGCAGCAACGACATCTGGGGTAATTGAGCAAGATGCAGCAAGAAAGCAAACGCAAGATCAGCGTGCTGGGCGCCGGCGCCTGGGGCACGGCAGTCGCCATCGCGGTCGCCGCCCGCCACGACGTGGTGCTGTGGGGACGCGATGGCGCCGCCATGGCCGAAATGGCGGCCGCCCGCGACAACACCCACTACCTGAAAGGCTACCCTTTCCCGCCTGCGCTGCAGGTCAGTGCCGATTTCGACGCCGCCGTGGCCCATGCCGGCCAGGATGGCCTGCTGATCGCTGCCTGCCCGGTCGCCGGCCTGCGCCCGCTGTTGCAATCGCTCAAGGGCAAGCCGATTCCAAACATCGTCTGGCTGTGCAAAGGCTTCGAATACGACACCGGCATGCTGCCGCACCAGATCGTGCGTGAAGTGCTGGGCGACGGCGTGCCGGCCGGCGCGCTGTCCGGCCCATCGTTCGCGCAGGAAGTCGCCAAAGGCCTGCCTTGCGCCCTGACCATCGCCTCCGGCGACGCCGCCCTGTGCGAACTGGTGGTGGGCGCCGTGCATGGCGGCACCATGCGCGTCTATTCCAGCGACGACATCGTCGGCGTGGAAGTGGGCGGCGCGGTGAAGAATGTGCTGGCCATCGCCACCGGCGTGGCCGATGGCATGGGACTGGGCCTGAACGCGCGCGCCGCCTTGATCACGCGCGGCCTGGCCGAAATCACCCGCCTCGGCACCGCGCTGGGCGGCAATGTCGAAACCTTCATGGGACTGACCGGCATGGGCGACCTGATCCTGACCTGCACCGGCGACCTGTCGCGCAACCGCCGCGTGGGCCTGGGCCTGGCGCAAGGCAAGTCGCTGGAAACCGTGGTCAATGAACTGGGCCATGTGGCCGAAGGCGTGCCTTGCGCGAAAGCGGTGCGCGAACTGGCGCGCCGCCTCAGCGTGGAAATGCCGATCACGAATGCCGTTGCCAGCGTGCTGTTCGACGGCCTGCACCCGGCCGACCTGGTGCAAGGCCTGCTGGCACGCGACCCGCGCTACGAAAGCTTCAATCCGGCAGCAAAATAGTCAGCAGCAACAGGGAGTCGGCGTTCGCCTGCAGTGCATGGGGCGCGCCGCCCTCCAGGTACAGCAGCTCGCCCGCACGCAGGATGGTGGTGCGGCCATGGGCATCGAAGGACACTTCCCCTTCCAGGCATTGCAGCGTGATCTGGCCGCGCACCGCGTGTGCCGGCAAGGCGCGGCCCGCGGGCACGGTCATGCGGATCAATTCGAGCTGTTCCGTCTTGGCCAGTGCAATCGAAGAAAACTGCGACAGGCTTTCACCGGCCTCGCGGCTGATCCGGACCACTTGCCCGGATGATGCGTGTGGTAGCGCCATATACCCTCCCTGGAGAATTTCCATGATAGCAGCAGGCGCCGCCAGGCTTATTTCTGTTCGCGGCTGATAAAGCGGTAGATGCCGGCACCGACGCCGGCACCGATGATCGGCGCGACCCAGAACAGCCACAACTGCGCCACGGCCCAGCCGCCGACATACAGCGCCACGCCGGTGCTGCGCGCCGGGTTGACCGAGGTGTTGGTGACCGGGATCGAAATCAGGTGGATCAGGGTCAGGCACAGGCCGATCGCAATCGGCGCGAAGCCGGCTGGCGCACGCTGGTCGGTCGCACCCAGGATCACCACCAGGAAGAAGGCCGTCATCACCACTTCCGTCACCAGGGCCGCCATCAGGCTGTAGCCGCCCGGCGAATGCTCGCCATAGCCGTTGGAAGCGAAGCCGGCGGCGACATCGAAGCCGGCCTTGCCGCTGGCGATCAGATACAGTACGCCGCCTGCTGCGATACCGCCCAGTACTTGGGCCACGATATAGCCCGGCAAGTCCTTGGCCGGAAAGCGGCCGCCCAGCCACAGGCCGACCGACACCGCCGGGTTCAAGTGGCAGCCCGAAATATGCCCGATGGCGAAGGCCATGGTCAGCACCGTCAGGCCAAAGGCCAGCGACACGCCATGCAAGCCGATCCCCACGCCGGGGAATGCCGCCGCCAGCACCGCGCTGCCGCAACCGCCCAATACCAGCCAGAACGTACCAAAGAATTCCGCACCCAGTTTTTGCATGTCGACCTCCGTTGACTGTTGGTAATCCACAAACAGACTAACTATAAATGGCGGAAATGACAACAATATAATGTGTTGCAATGCGGAACACACACGACCGGCAGCGTGCTACATTTGTGAACTTTCACCACGATAGGAATGCCATGCCGTCCTCCTTCACCTTGCGTACCGCACTTGCTGCAGCGTTCACCGTCGCTTGCGGCGCGGCGTCTGCCGCGCCAACCCTGATCCAGGCCGGCACCCTGCTGGACAAACCGGGCCAGGCGCCGCGTGGCAACTCGACCCTGGTGGTGGCAGACGGCAAGATCCAGGCCGTACTGGACGGCTTTGTCGGCGCCGAGCGCTATCCCGGCGCCAGGGTGATCGACCTGCGCCAGCGCTTCGTGCTGCCGGGCCTGATCGACAGCCACGTGCACCTGGTGTCCGACCGCGCCGGCATGGAAGGCGCGCTGGCCGGTGTCACCACCAGTGCCGCGGCCTGGGCCTACGAGGCGGAAATGAACGCCGGCAAAACGCTGAACGCAGGCTTCACCACCGTGCGCAACCTGGGCGACAGCGACCAGGGCATCACCCTGGCGCTGCGCGACGCGATTGCAAAGGGCTGGGCCAAAGGCCCGCGCATCATCGATGCCGGCACACCGATCTCGACCACCTCCGGCCATATGGACGGCCGCCTCGGCTACGCCGACTGGGTGCAGGAAGCCATCCACACCGACAATGTGTGCGATAGCGCCGAGGCATGCCGCAAAGCGGTGCGCCTGCAAATCGGCCGCGGCGTGGACGTGATCAAGATCGCCACCACCGGCGGCGTGAACAGCAAGATCGGCGCCGGCGTCAACAAGCAGATGTTCGATGATGAAGCCAAGGCCCTGATCGAGACCGCCCACCTGTACGGCAAGAAAGTCGCCGTGCACGCGCATGGCAAGGATGGGGTCGACCTGGCGCTGACCATGGGCGCCGATTCGATCGAGCATGGAACCTTGCTCGATGAAGGCAGCGTCAAGCTGTTCTTGAAAGCGGGCGCTTACTACGTCTCCACCATGTCGACCGTGAACGGTTACAAGGAACGCCTGGCGGCCAACCCGAATGCCTACGAACCTGCGGTGCTGGAAAAGATCAAATGGCGCATCGGCATCACCGGCAAGTCCTTCAAGCTGGCGCACAAGAACGGCGTGAAGATCGCCTTCGGCACCGATGCGGGCGTGTCCAAGCATGGCCGCAATGCCGACGAGTTCGAATACATGGTGGAATTCGGCATGAGCCCGGCCGAAGCGATCAAGGCTGCCACCGTGAATGCCGCCGACCTGCTGGGCGTATCCGCCGTGGCCGGCACGCTGGAAGCGGGCAAGGCCGCCGATATTATTGCGGTCAACGGCGATCCGCTGAAGGACGTGAAAGTCCTGAAGCAGGTACCGTTCGTGATGGCCGCCGGCACAGTCTTCAAGCAGGAATAGCACGCGCCCAAATTTCGCTTGCGTTACCGAAGTAATTGCAATAAATTCAACCCATGAGCAAGAATTCGTTCGTGGAGATGAACTGCCCCATCGCCCAAACCCTTGAACAGGTGGGCGAGTGGTGGACCTTTGTCATCCTGCGCAATGCGTTTTGCGGCATGAGCCGCTTCCAGGATTTCCAGCGCCACCTGGGCATCAGCACCAGCATCCTGGCGCGGCGGCTGGAAAAGCTGGTGGAGAACGGCATCCTGTTGCGCCAGCCCTCGGCCGACGACGCGCGCATTGTCCATTACCGCCTGACTGAAAAAGGCCGCGCGCTTGCCCCCATCCTGGCTGCCATGACGCAGTGGGGAGAGCAGTGGGCGCCGAACCCGCAAGGCGCACGCCTGACGATGGTGGAAAAGACTACCGGACTGCCGGTGGCCGGCGTCGGCATTCTCGCGGCGGATGGCCGCGCGCTGCAACCCGAACAGATCGAGACGGTGGCCGGCCCCGGCGCCGATGACAAGACGCACGCCCTGGTGCGCATAAGAGAGGAGACTGCATGACCGCTGACAAAGTCTGGCTGAAGTCCTACCCCGATGGCATTCCCGCCACCATCGATCCCGAGCTGTATGGTTCCCTGCCGCACCTGCTGGAAGAATCGTTCTCCCGATTTTCCGAACGCAAGGCATACGCCTGCATGGGCAGCACCATGGGTTATCGCGAATGGGATCGCCATTCGCGCAACCTCGCCGCCTGGCTGCAACAGCGCGGCCTGCCGAAAGGTGCGCGGGTGGCGGTGATGATGCCGAATGTGCTGCAGTACCCGATCGCGGTGGCAGCGGTGCTGCGCGCAGGCTTCACGGTGGTCAACGTCAATCCGCTCTATACGGCACGCGAGCTGGAACACCAGTTGGCCGACTCCGGTGCGGAGGCCATTTTCATTCTCGAGAACTTCGCTACCACGCTGGAGAAGGTGCTGCCGCACACGCAGGTCAAGCACATCGTGGTCGCCAGCATGGGTGACCTGCTGGGCCTGGGCAAAGGCGCCCTGGTGAATTTCGTGGTGCGCAAGGTGAAGAAGCTGGTGCCCGGCTTCAGCCTGCCGGATGCGGTGTCGTTCCGCGCAGCCTTGCGCGCCGGCGCGGGGCTGGAATTGCGCAAGCCCGACCTGGGACATGACGACATCGCCTTCCTGCAGTACACGGGCGGCACGACCGGGCTGTCGAAAGGTGCGGTTCTGACCCACCGCAATGTGATCGCCAATATGCTGCAGAACGATGCGTGGGCCGGGCCGGCCTTGCTCCAGGAGCGCGATGGCCGGCAGGTCATCACGGTATGCGCGCTGCCGCTGTACCACATCCTCGCGCTGAACGCCTGCATGCTGATGGGCGCACGCTGGGGCGCCATGAACTTGCTGGTGCCGAATCCGCGCGACATGGCCGGCTTTGCGAAAGAGCTGGCCAAGTATCGGGTCAACTTCTTCCCGGGCGTGAATACGCTGTTCAATGCGCTGTTGAACCAGCCGGAGCTGGCCAAGGTCGACTTCTCCGGCCTGCGCATTACGCTGGGCGGCGGCATGGCGGTGCAGCAGGTGGTCAGCGAACGTTGGCTGAAACTGACCGGCAGCCCGATCCTGGAAGGCTACGGCTTGTCGGAAACGTCGCCCACGGCCACGCTATGCCGCCCGGACCAGCAAGGCTTCAGCGGCACCATCGGCTTGCCGGTGCCCTCCACCGAAGTAGCGATTCTCGACGATGACGGCAAGCCGGTGCCGTTCGGCCAACCTGGCGAGATTGCGATCCGCGGGCCGCAAGTCATGGCCGGCTACTGGCGCCGGCCAAGCGAAACCGCCATCGTGATGACGCCTTCCGGCTACTTCAAGTCGGGCGATATCGGCATCATGGATGAACAAGGCTATGTGCGCATTGTCGACCGCAAGAAGGACATGATCCTGGTGTCCGGCTTCAACGTCTATCCGACCGAAGTGGAGTGCGTGGTGGCGGCGCATCCGATGGTGCTCGAATGCGCCTGCGTTGGCGTGCCGGACGCCAACTCGGGCGAGGCCGTGAAGCTGTTCGTCGTGCGCAAGGACACCTTGCTCACCAGCGAGCAGTTGATGGACTTCTGCAAGCAGCAGTTGACCGCCTACAAAAAGCCCAAGCACATTGAATTCCGCGACAGCCTGCCCAAGTCCAACGTCGGCAAGATCCTGCGGCGCGAACTACGCGAAGCGCCGATCGAAGAAAAAGCCGCCGCATAAGCCAGCGGCGCCGCGCGCGCCGCAAGCTTTAACCAACACTTAAAGGGCTTCCCTTACGGTTTGTGCCTATGGAACATCCCGGGTAACGGCGCCTATAATGGCTGGGCGAACCGGCACGCCTTTGCCGCCCTCGGAGATTCCGCATGAAACAACTGATCGTAGCAAGCCTGGCGCTCGCACTGACCGTGCCGGCCTTTGCAAGTACCACGCACGCCAAAACCACCACGAGCCACCACAAGGCAAGCTCGACCAGCAGCAAGCACCACGTGGCAAAAAAGAAGGCCGCCGCGCATCATAAGGCCGCGAAGGCAACCACTCACCACAAGCACGCATGATTTTCGTCTGGGGCAGGAAGGCGGTCTATACCCACGCCGGCTACGTCGCAGACTTCTGCCCCGTATGCCGGGCAAGCCGTGCGTTCTCCGTGCAGCGCATCGGCATGGCCTGGCATGTCTACTATGTCACCGTTTCCAAAGGCGAGCTGGCCGGATACCAGCGCACGTGCTGCGATTGCGGCATGGTGCTGCCAATGGAAGTCGGCCATTACACCCGGTTGAGCGCCGAACAGCTTCCGCTGGTGCAGCTGGAGCAAGCCACCAATCCCCATTTATCGATCCGCCACGCCGACGCACTGGCCGCTGCTGCGCGCCTGCGCGAGGCGCCATTACTGCTCGATGAATCGGAACGCCGGCGCCAGATCGATGCCGCACTGCGCCTGCAAGCCGATGCGCTCGACGAATTCGAGGCAACCACGCGCCTTGACCGCGAGGTCTGGTGGACCATCGGCGGCGCATTCGCATTCTGCGCCCTGGTGCTTATGGCGCTGCGCCAGCAGGCGCCGGAAAACATGGATAACGGTTTCATCATCGCCTTCTTCCTCAGCCTGGGCGCCGTGGCCTGGCAATTGAGCCAGATGGGAGAACGCTTCCTGGTCCGGGCCATCCTGCCCAAGCTGGCCCGCTCGCTGGCGCCGCTGCAGCCCAGCGCGACCGAACTCGATGAAGCATTCGAACGCATGCGCGAGCAGGGCCGCAAGCTGGCCAAGCGCGTGGACGGCGTGCGCGTGCAACAAGCCATTAGCGCCCTGCGCAACTAAGCCAGCGCTCGTGAAACCAGTTGCGTTTACTTTCGATTCATCGTAGCTTACCTTTCGCATTGCAAACAATCTGAAAGGATACGGAGATGAAACGAAGAATTTCGCTGTTAATCCTTGCGTTTTCCGCCATGACGGCCTTGGCGGGCCAGCCGGCCGCAAGCGGAGACGCGGTCGTCGCCCTGGCTGGCAACGGCTTTATCACCCGCACCGGTTCCGGCTCGACGGAAGTCATCAACAACAACGGCCTGGCCAACTGGACCAGCGCCAGCACCGTCACCAGCGTCTGGTTCCGCATGGCCGCCGCAGGCAATGCCACGCTGTCCTTGGACGCCAGCCTGGCCGGCAGCAAATCCAGCAAGATCCGCGTCACCGCCAACGGCACCCCGTTCGCCATCACCCTCACCAAGGGCAGGACCAAGACCTACGCGGTCGGCACCATCAACGTGCCTGCCGCCGGCTATGTGCGGGTTGACCTGCAGGGCATCAGCAAGTCCGGCTCTTACTTCGGCGACGTGGCAGCGCTGCGCGTCAACACCAGCACAGCACTGGACTACGCCGACGACGCCGCCAACTACTACTGGTCGCGCCGCGGCCCGTCGGTCCACATGGGCTATGCGGTGCCGGCCAACACCGAGTACTTCTACAACGAGGTGACGGTGCCGCTCGGCGAAGACAAGATCGGCTCCTACTTCATGGCAAACGGATTCAACGGCGGCTACTTCGGCATCCAGGTCAATTCGCCGACCGAACGCCGCGTGCTGTTCTCGATCTGGGATGCCGACAGCGGCGCCAAGACCACGCTGGTGCGCAAGGGCCCGAACGTGGTCGACAACACGTTCGGCGGCGAAGGCACCGGCGGCCAGTCCTACCTGCTGTACAACTGGGTAGCCGGCAATACCTACCGCTTCATCACCCGCACGCTGCCGGACGGCGCAGGCGGGACCGACTTCTCAGCCTGGTTCTACGCCCCGGAAACCAACGCCTGGCGCTTCATCGCCACCTGGAAGCGCCCCGCCACCACCACTTACCATGCCGGCGTGTATTCCTTCCTGGAGAACTTCATCGACAGCAACGGCTACCTTGGCCGCAGCGTACAGTTCAACAACCAATGGGCACGCAGCACTGGCGGAGCCTGGAGCGAAGTGGTGAACGCACGCTTCACCGGCGATGCCACTGCTGCCAACGCCCAGCGCATGGACTACGCGGGAGGCTTGCAGAACGGCAGATTCTATCTGCGCAATGGCGGTTTCTTTAGCCCGCACGTGCCGATCAAGCAGAACTTCGCTCGCCCGGCAACGGGACAGGCCCCAACGGTGGATGTCAGCACCCTGCCGTAGAGATTTTTGTATCCCAGTGTATCTGGCGCCATGCCAGATACACAACTTGCGGAATCGCCCCACGCCACCGACACAAGCGATACACACTGCCCCCTTAATCTGGTCACACCTTAACCAAGGAGACCAAGATTATGAAAACCACTTACGCAGGACTCGCAGCCACCCTGGCTATCGCACTGTGCACCTCCGCCGCACATGCCGCAGAACCCAAGAAAGAAATGGAGAAGTGCTATGGCGTGGCGAAAGCCGGCCATAACGACTGCGCCGCAGGGCCGGGCACCTCGTGCGCCGCAACCTCCAAAGTCGACTACCAGGGCGACGCCTGGGTGCTGGTAGAAAAAGGCACCTGCACCTCCATCAAAACCCCCAAGGGCTACGGCTCGCTGAAAGCGAAGTGATGAAGCGTGCCACTGCATCCGCGATCGCGCTGGCCGCAGGCCTTGCCGGCGCGGCACAGGCCGCCGCTCCAGCCGCCCAGCCGGCCGCGAAAAACATTGTGATCGTGCCGGGCGCCTTCATTGACGCCTCCAGCTGGCGCGTGGTGCACGACACGCTGCGCCTGAAAGGCTTCAACGTCACCGTCGCCCAATTGCCGCACACCTCGCTCGATGACGACATTGCCATCGCCCGCAAGGCGATCTTCCAGCAGGTCGGCAACGTGGTCGTGGTCGGCAATGGGATCGGCGGCGCGGTGATGTCGAACGTGGCCACCGGCGACAAGGTGAAAGCACTGGTGTATGTCGCAGCCCTGATGCCTGAAGTCGGCGAAACCTCCCAGCAACTGCTGTCGTCGATGCCCGGCGCCGGCGAAGGCGTGAGGCCGGACCGCGCGGGCTTCCAGTACTACGACGCCGCGCGTTTCCACGCCGACCTGGCAGCCGACCTGACGCCGAACCGCGTCGGCTTCATGGCGGCCTCGCAAGTCCCGGTCAGCAATGTGCTGATGGGGACGCCGAGCTGGTTCGCCACATGGCACCAGAAGCCGAGCTTCGGCATCGTCGCCACGCAAGACCGCCTGGTGAACCCGGAGCTGCAGCGCTGGATGTACCAGCGCGCCGGCGCCAAGATCACCGAAATCGCAGCAAGCCATGCATTACAAGTATCGCAGCCGGAAGCGGTTGCGAAAGTCATCGAAGACGCTGCCCTTAGCGTCCTGTAAGTCCCACCCCAACCAAAGGAGATTCATCATGAGCATCGCTACCAAAACCCGCGCTGGCCTGGCCGGCGCCGCCGCCCTGATCGCACTGGCTTCCCTGTCGGCACCAAGCTTCGCTGCGGAAAAAGCGAAGGAAGAACCAGGCCGCTGCTACGGCATCAACACCTGCAAGGGCACCAGCCTGTGCGCCACCGCCAAGAACGACTGCAAAGGCCTGAACCAGTGCAAGGGCCAAGGCGTGCTGGTAAAAACCCCGACCGAGTGCAAGGCACTGGGCGGCACCCTGACCGAAGCCAAGTAAGACTCGACGGAGACACACCATGCACGCCCACCGCTTTGGCCTCGGCCTGCGCCGCGAACACTACCGCGATTTCCTCGAAGGCGACGTTGAGGTGGATTTCGTCGAAGTGATCTCGGAGAATTTCATGGTCGCCGGCGGCCAGCCACGCGACATCCTGCGCCGCGTGAGGGAAAAGCATCCCGTGGTGCTGCATGGTGTGTCGATGTCGCTCGGTTCAGCCGACGGCTTGCGGCGGGACTACCTGGCCCGCCTGTGCGCCCTGGTGGAGGAGATCGAGCCGATGTTCGTCTCCGATCACCTGAGCTGGTCGCGCATCGCCGGTTTCAACTCACACGACCTGCTGCCGCTGCCTTACACGCAGGAGGCGCTCGACATCATCTGCAACAACATCGACCAGGCGCAGGAAGCGCTGGGACGCACCATGCTGGTCGAAAATCCCTCGAGCTACCTGGCATATGCCGAATCCACCATGACGGAATGGGAATTCATCTCCGCAATGGCCAAGCGCACCGGCTGCGGCCTGCTGCTGGATGTGAACAACGTCTTCGTCAGCGCCAGCAACCATGGTTTCGACCCGCTCGACTTCCTGCGCGGCGTGCCCATGAACCGGGTATGCCAGATCCACCTCGCCGGCCATAGCCAGGGCGACGGCCTGCTGATCGACACCCACGACAGCGCCGTCAACGACGCTGTGTGGTCGCTGTACCAGCAGACGATCGCACGCTGCGGCCCCGTTGCCACCATGATCGAGCGCGATGGCGATATTCCGCCGCTGGCCGACCTGCTGGCCGAACTCGATACCGCACGCCGTCTCGCAACGCACAGGGAGGCAGCATGAACCTCGCCGACCTCCAGGGCGACTTCCGCGCCATGCTGGCGGCCTCCGCGCCAGTTGCCGGCGTGCCGGCCGGTCCGGGCCGCGCGGTGTACCAGAACAACTACCGCGCACAACTGGTCGGCTGCCTCGAAGAGAGCTACCCGCAACTGCGCACCTTCATCGGCGAAGAAGCCTTTTTGCACGCCGCAGCCACGCATATCAAGCGCAGCCCTCCCCACGCCTGGACGCTGGACGCCTACGCCGATGATTTCTGCGACACGCTGCAGGCCCTGTTTCCCGACAATCCCGATTTGCACGAACTGGCCTGGATCGAGCACGCGCTGAGCCAGGCGTTCATCGGCCCGGATGCCGCACCTGCCGCCGCCGAAGCACTGGCCGCCACCGACTGGGAGCACGCCCGCCTGACGCTGACGCCAACACTGCAATTGCGTATCGCCACCACCAACGCCGCCGACTTGTGGTTCGCCCTGCGCGACGGCAGCGGCAACGTCGAAGGCGAGATGCTTCCCGCGCCTGGCGGCCTGCTGGTGTGGCGCCGCGGCTTCGTTTCCTGCCTGCGCGCGCTGGACGCCATCGAATTCGCCGCGCTGACGCAAGTCCAGCGCGATGGCAGCTTCGCCGGCCTGTGCGCGCTGCTGGTAGAACGTGTCGGCGAAGAGCAAGGCATTGCCAGCGCCGGCGCCATGCTGGCCGACTGGCTTGGCAGTGAACTCATTACCGGAGTTGAAAATGAATGAAACCCGCCGCCTGTTCCTGCTCTCCGCCCTCACCGGGCTGGCAGGAACCGCAAGCCTCGCCTTCGCCCCGGCGCTCGCCGGAGCCGCGCTGCCGATCCGCAGCGCCACCGAAGTCCTGCGCGCCGTAGCGGCCGCACAACCGGCGCTCAGCTACCACGCCGCCGGCCCGGACGATGGCCGCCCCATCGTGCTCGCCCGCAGCGCCGGTGAAGCCATCGACCACTACACTGAGATCGCATCCCTATTGGCGGCGCAAGGCTACTTCGTTTTGCTGCCTACGTTACGCGAAGCGGATGCCGCCGTGCCCGGCCAGGACCTGCTCGCGTTCATCGACAGCCTGCACATTCCGGAAGCCGTCTTCGTCGGCAGCGGCCATGGCGCGCAAGCAGCACGTGCCGCCGCCACGCATCGCCGCACGCGCGTCATCGGGCTCGTATTGTCAGACTCCGGCGCGGCGCCAACGTCCGTCCCCACCATCGGCCTCGCCGCCGGCGCCTCGGCGCAACAGATTGCCGACGCCGCCATCACACTCGCGCGCCAGGGTAAATGGCGCACCTGACACCTGACTACACGGAGACCAGCATGAACACCAATTTCGCCCCATCCCCAGCCACCGCACGTCCCGCCGCGGGCATCGTGTCAACCCGCATCGCAGCGCTTCACGCACTGGCCGCGCGCCTGCTGCCCGCCTCCGTGCAATTGCTGGCCGCCCGCTTGGGCATCGCCGCAATCTTCTTCCTCTCAGGCCGCACCAAAGTCGAGGGCTGGTTCACGCTGAAGGATTCGACAATCGACCTGTTCCGCTACGAATACATGCTGCCGCTGATCCCGCCCGAGATTGCGGCGCCGATGGCCACCTTCGCCGAACACGCCCTGCCGCTGTTGCTGGTCGCAGGCCTGTTCACCCGCTTTGCCGCTCTCGGCCTACTGGCTATGACAGCCGTCATCGAAATCTTCGTCTACCCCCAAGCCTGGCCTACCCATCTGAGCTGGGCCGCCCTGCTGCTGCCCCTGATCGCCCAAGGGGGTGGAAAACTCTCACTGGACCAGCTGTTGAAGCGATGAATTCCATGACAGTCGAGGATGCCAGGGCTTTCCTGGCGCTGTGGTGCGGCGATCATGGGCTAAAAGAAAAAGCCCAGCCGGTGAGGGCTGGGCTTTCAAAATGCTGGTGCCGGCTGCAGGACTCGAACCCGCCACCTGATGATTACAAATCAACTGCTCTACCTGATGAGCTAAGCCGGCTGTGAAACTTTCGCCGCGAATTATACGCTACTTTTTGCTGACTTCGGATTTTTCCAGCGATTCGGCCTTGCTGGCCGTCTCGGTGCGGAACAAACCGCGTATCACGCCGAGGAAGGCCGCCAGCACATTGACCGTGACGCCCGTCGTGATCGCGATCAAAGCGGCATCGCTGATAACCTGCTTGCCAAGCATTGCGGCGATCAAGCCATTCGCCAGGATGAGGAAAATCCAGAAATGAATGCAGTCCGCGGCCAACTCATATGCTTTGGCGGCGTAAATATCACGTAGCTGGCGGTTGGCGCGCTTGTCTCGCACCTCTTCCGTCTCGAACAGGTCAGCTTTGCGGCGCGGGGCTTGCTGCGTTGCTTCGACCACGTCCTTCGGAATCGCCGCAGCGGCTGGAACGGCAGCTCCCGGTACATTGGGTGGAGGAGCGTCTTCGCTCACCGGTATAGCGGCTTGCAGGGCGGCAGTGGTTTGCCCGCTTGATCGCTCAACGCGCGGCCTCAAAGGCAAAGTGTGGATCCTGATGAATATGCTGCGCCAATTCTTCGTTTTGCATGGGGCCACCGTCGGCTCCGCCGGTCCTAAACCAAGCCGAGTCTTCCTGGTGCGTGATATACGATAGCTGCGCGCCAGAATACTCCCCGTAGACACGGATGATCTCGTCGACCAGCGCCCAGCTTTCCTTGTCATCAGCGCCGACATACGGCGTCACCTTCAGCAGCTTGCCGTCGCGCTCGACAAGGTGTCCGCCCAGCGCAGCAATCGGTCTTGCGCCGTACTCTTTGAACTCGTGATAAAGCGAAGGGATGACGGGACCATATTGCCAACGGCAGAACACGTCATCCATCAACGGCTCCTGCTCCTTGGCCAGGCACCATGATTGTGCAAAGAATAGGAGCTTTTGCAGCTTCATCGGAGTCAGGTCGCGCAGCTTACCTTCTTGGGCACGCTTGATGAAGGCGTTTGCCACAGCCATTGCTGAATATGCCATTGCGCCCCCCCTTGAATGAAAATTGATCGACTGGTCTTAGTGTGCCACAAAATGACAAATGGCTTACGGGTAGACCACGTAAGCCATTGACTGAAGACAAGTTGGGATTACTTGATGCGCGTCAGTGTTGGACGGCCACCTTTCTTGGGCGGTTCGCCGCCATCGTCCGGTCCATTCTCGTCATCGTTGCGTGGCGCCGGGGCGCTGGGCACGGAAGACAAGGTCGGAACGGGCGCAATGTCTTCGACTTGCGCAGGCGTTTTCGCTACGGGCGCCTGGTCCAGCAACGGTTCGAACGCCATGCCCTGGCCGTTTTCGTTGGCGTAGATCGCCATCACGTTATTGACCGGCACGTAGATCTCGCGCGATACGCCGCCGAAACGGGCGTGGAAGTGGATGGCGTCGTTATCCATCTTCAGGCCGGAAGTGGCGCCGAAGCTGATATTCAGGACGATCTCGCCCTTCCGCACGTATTCCATCGGTACCTGGGTTGCTGCGTCGACCTTGACCGCCAGGTAGGGGGTATAGCCGCAATCGGTGCACCATTCGTAGATGGCGCGCAGCATGTAGGGCTTGGTGGAGATTTCTGACATGTTCAAACTATATGGTGCGGCGCGCTCATTGCAAGCAAAGGCGCGCCGCCGGGGCCGTAATTAACGGCGCATTACTTTCTCCGACGGAGTCAGCGCTTCGATGTAGGCAGGGCGCGAGAAGATACGCTCGGCGTACTTCATCAGCGGAGCTGCGGTCTTCGACAACTCGATGCCGTAGTGGTCCAGGCGCCACAGCAGCGGAGCCACTGCCACGTCCAGCATGGAGAACTCGTCGCCCAGCATGTACTTGTTCTTCAAGAACAGTGGAGCCAGCGTGGTCAGGCGGTCACGGATTTCTGCGCGGGCCTTGTCGTGGCTCTTGTCGTTCGTCTTGTTGCGCTCGCTTTCCAGCGTGTGCACGTGAACGAACAGCTCTTTCTCGAAGTTGAACAGCATCAGGCGGGCACGGGCGCGCATCAGCGGGTCGGCCGGCATCAGCTGCGGGTGCGGGAAGCGCTCGTCGATGTACTCATTGATGATGTTCGATTCGTACAAAATCAGTTCGCGCTCGACCAGGATGGGTACCTGGCCGTACGGGTTCATGGTCGAAATGTCTTCCGGCTTGTTGAACAGGTCAACATCGCGCACTTCAAAGTCCATGCCTTTTTCAAACAGGACCAGGCGGCAGCGCTGGGAGAATGGGCAGGTCGTGCCCGAATAGAGAACCATCATTTTCCTAGTTCCTTAGAAACAAAGGGGGCGAGACCGCGAACGGTTCACCCCAGTTGGGCCGCCCGCACCAAGCAGGCGGCGCAAACACGCGCCGGATCACCGGCGCAAGCGATTATTTGACTTCTTTCCAGTACGACGCGTTGAGGCGCCATGCCAGGGTAGCGAAGATAGTCATGAAGATCAGGACCCATACGCCCAGCTGCTTACGCTTCTGTGCGGCTGGCTCGGCCATCCACTCCATGTAGCCAACGATGTCGGCCACGGCAGTGTCGTATTCCAGCTTGTTCATGCTGCCCTTCGTGACTGGCTCGAAGCCGACGAACTTGTGCACCTTCTTGCCGTGATTGTGCGGGTCGGCCACTTCTTCAAACTTGGCAGCCTGCACGCCCTGCAACTCCCACAGCACGTGTGGCATGGCCGCATTCGGCAGCACCATGTTGTTGAAGCCGGTTGGGCGGGTGTCGTCCTTGTAGAAGGTACGCAGGTAAGTGTACAGGTAGTCGCTGCCGGTGTTGGACGGCGTGGCCTTGGCGCGCGCGATCACGGACAAGTCAGGCGGCACGGTGCCGAACCAGGCCTTGGCGTCCTTGGCCGGCATGGCGGTGGTCATCATTTCGCCCACTTTCTCGCCGGTGAACAACAGGTTGTTCTTGATCTGGTCTTCGCTCAAGCCCAGGTCGCGCAGGCGGTTGTAACGCATGGACGACGCATTGTGACAGTTCAGGCAGTAGTTCACGAACAGCTTGGCGCCGTTTTGCAGGGCAGCCATATTGTGCGAGCGGTCCGGGGCCTTCTCCAGCGGGAAGCCGCCTTCATTAGCGAAGGCGAGCGCCGGTACCAGGGCCAGGAGGGCCAGCAGTTTCTTCGAAAAGATCATTTATTAGTCCTTTGCTTAGCGTTCTGGTCGTCCGATTAGTGCGCGTGGAACACAACGCGGTCCGGCACCTTCTTGAACGTACCCATCTCGCTCCACCATGGCATCAGCAGGAAGAAGCCGAAGTAGTACAGGGTTGCAATCTGCGCGATGATCGTGCCGATTGGGCTTGGCGGCTGGGTGCCCAGGTAGCCCAGGGCGACGAAGGAAACGGCCAGGCCGGCGTACACATACTTGTGCCAATCAGGACGATAACGGATCGATTTCACCGGCGAGTGGTCCAGCCATGGCAGGAAGGCCAGGATCACCACGGAACCGCCGAAGAACACCACACCCCAGAACTTCGCGTCCAGCGCGCCCGGCACCATGCCGACGATCATGGCCAGCGCGATCACGCTGACAGCGATCTTGACCATGCTCGACAGCTTGGACTTCATCCACAGGAAGGCGGTGTAGGCGGCGATGCCCACCATCAGCACCCACAGGAAGTCCGACGTGGTGGCACGCAGCACCGAGTAGAACGCGGTGAAGTACCAGGTCGGCGCAATGTGCGGCGGGGTCTTCATCGAATCGCCCGGCAGGAAGTTGTTGTACTCCAGGAAGTAGCCGCCCATCTCAGGCGCGAAGAACACCACCGCCGAGAAAATGGTCAGGAACACGGACACGCCGAACAGGTCGTGCACGGTGTAGTACGGGTGCGAAGGGATGGAATCGACCGGGTGGCCGTCCGGACCCAGGTTTTCTTTCACTTCGATGCCGTCCGGGTTGGACGAGCCCACTTCGTGCAGCGCGATCAGGTGGGCAGCCACCAGGCCCAGCAGGACCAGCGGGATGGCGATCACGTGGAAGGCGAAGAAGCGGTTCAGGGTCGCGTCGGACACCACGTAGTCGCCGCGGATCCACAGCGACAGGTCCGGGCCGATCAGGGGGATCGCACCGAACAGGTTGACGATCACCTGGGCGCCCCAGTACGACATCTGGCCCCATGGCAGCAGGTAGCCGAAGAAGGCCTCGGCCATCAGGCACAGGAAGATGGCGAAACCGAACAGCCAGATCAGCTCACGTGGCTTGCGGTAGGAACCGTACATCAGGCCGCGGGTCATGTGCAGGTACACGATGATGAAGAAGGCCGAGGCGCCGGTCGAGTGCATATAACGCACCAGCCAGCCCCATGGCACTTCGCGCATGATGTATTCCACCGATGCGAACGCCAGGCCGGCGTCCGGCTTGTAGTGCATGGTCAGGAAGATGCCGGTGACGATCTGCAGCACCAGCACCAGCATGGCCAGCGAACCGAAGATGTACCAGAAGTTGAAGTTTTTCGGAGCGTAGTATTTGCCCCATTGGTCGTTCCACAGCTTGGTGGCAGGGAAGCGGTCGTCGACCCAGCCCATCAGCTTCTTCGCTGCAGGTGCGTCGGCGGGGAATTTGGTTTCCTTGAATGCGCCCATGGATTATGCCTCGCCTTTCTCGTCTTTACCGATGATCAGCTTGCTGTCGCCCAGGAACATATGGCGCGGCACTTGCAGGTTGTCCGGAGCAGGCTTGTTCTTGAATACGCGGCCGGCCAGGTCGAAGGTCGAGCCGTGGCATGGGCACAGGAAGCCGCCGAGCCAGTCGTCCGGCAGCGAAGGCTGGGCGCCTGGGGCGAATTTCGTCGACGGGGAGCAGCCGAGGTGGGAGCAGATGCCCACGGCGACCAGGATTTCGGGCTTGATCGAGCGATGTTGGTTGCGGGCGTATTCCGGCGTCAGGTCGTCGGGGGTTCGCTCGGATTTCGGATCGGCCAGTTCAGCCTCGTCTTTCGCCAGCGTTGCCACCATTTCCGGGGTACGCTTCAGGATCCAGACTGGCTTGCCGCGCCATTCGACAGTTTTCATTTCGCCCGGCTGCAGCGTAGAGATATCCACTTCCACCGGTGCACCAGCTGCCTTCGCGCGCTCGGACGGCTGGAACGTGCTTACCAGGGCGCCAGTTGCACCCAAACCGACCACACCACCTGCCGCACATGTTGCGACGAGGAGACCGCGACGGCTCGAATCGACCTGCTTCTCGTTACTCATACAAACCCCAATCAGTCAAAAATCCAAAATCTTTATTGTTAACAAAGCTTCTAGCAACCTTAAATTATAAAGTAGTGAAGATGCGATTTAAAGCAAAACCTTGCAATTAACCAATCCATCCCAATGTTGCGCCCCTTGCGTGTTCGATGAATTTGCAGCAAAGTTGATACAAATCCATAAATTTTTGGGGGGAATGTGTTATGGGAATGATGCAAGACTTTAAAGAATTTGCCATGAAGGGCAATGTGATCGACCTGGCGGTCGGTGTCATCATTGGCGCAGCCTTCGGCAAAATCGTCGATTCCCTGGTGGCCGACGTCATCATGCCGCCGATCGGCATGCTGCTGGGCGGTCTCGATTTCGCCAACTATTACATTCCTCTCAACGGACAGGCGCACAACCTGGCCCTGGCCGAAGCGAAGAAGCTGGGCGCGGTCATCGCCTATGGCAATTTCTTCACCATCCTGCTGAATTTCGTCATCCTGGCCTTCGTGATCTTCCAGATGGTACGCCTGGTGGCGAAATTGCGACGCGAGGAAGCGCCGGCTGCCGCTCCGGCAGAACCCGCGCCGCCTTCAGAAGATATTGTGCTCCTGCGCGAAATTCGCGATTCTTTGCGAAAATAGGAGTTAACGCCCATTTTGTAGCAATACCGCCATGCGAAGACTCTGGTTATTGTTTGCACAAACGGTGACCATCGCATTGGCACTGTTCTTTGTATACACGGCCGTGCAGCGGCCGTCCGTGCTCCCCAAGCCGGTGCCGCTCGCCGCCCACACGGCAGTGCTGGCCGACGCCAGCGCCCCGCCATCCCCCGGGTCTTACCGCGCCGCGGCCGGCCGCGCCATGCCGGCCGTCGTGAATATCCTGACCACCAAGGCGGTGCGCAAGCGCCATCCGCTGTCGCGCGACCCGTTCTTCAAACGCTTTTTCGGCGACCGTGACGAGGAAGACGACCAGAACAGCCTCGGTTCCGGCGTCATCGTCAGCCCGCAAGGCTATATCCTGACCAATTACCACGTGGTGGAAGCGGCCGACGAGATCCAGGTGGTGTTGCCGGATGGCCGCAAGGCTGCCGCCAGGATGGTCGGCACCGACCCGGAAACCGACTTGGCCGTGGTCCGCATCGAGCTCGACAAGCTGCCGGTCGTCAACCTGGGCCAGGTCGAACAGGCCAAGGTGGGCGACGTGGTCCTGGCCATCGGCAACCCGTTTGGCGTCGGCCAGACCGTCACCATGGGCATCATCTCCGCCTTGGGCCGCAACAACCTGCACATCAACCACTTCGAAAACTTCATCCAGACCGACGCTGCCATCAATTTCGGCAACTCGGGCGGCGCCCTGATCGATACCCAGGGCAACCTGCTGGGCATTAATTCGGCGATTTACTCCCAGACCGGCGGCTCGGTCGGCATCGGCTTTGCGATCCCGGTCAGCACGGCGCGCAATGTGCTGGACGCGATTATCAAGGATGGCCACGTGGTACGCGGCTGGATCGGCGTCGAATCGCAGGAGATCACGCCGGAACTGGCGCACAGCTTCGGCCTGGACCGAGATTCGGGCGCCATCATCGCCGGCGTGGTGCGCAACGGCCCGGCCGACAAGGCCGGCATCAAGCCGGGCGACATCCTGCTGTCGGTGGACGGCAAGGCGGTCAAGGACACCAATGAAATGCTGAACCTGATCGCCCAGCTCTCGCCCGGCGGCCAGTCGACCATGCGCATCCTGCGCAAGAGCCGCGAAAGCGATCTCCAACTCACCGTGGGCAAACGCCCCCCAGCCAAGAAATAATATGCACCTGCGCGACCTCACCCGCTACCTGACGGAACTGTCCGATAACAATAACCGCCCTTGGTTCGTGATGAACAAACCGCGCTACGACATCCTGCGCGAGGAATTCCTGGAACTGGTGACCCAGGTGATCGCGGAGCTGGGCAAGTTCGATGCCCAGGTCAAGTTCTGCAATCCGAAGAAGGCCATGTTCCGCATCAACCGCGACGTGCGCTTCGCCCACGACAAAAGTCCCTACAAGACCCACTTCTCGGCCGCCATCGCGCCCAACGATATGCGCCGGCCCAGCATGGCAGGTGGCCCGACCTGGTATTTCCAGATCAGTCCCGACGGCGTGCTGGGCATCGGCGCCGGCGAATACATCCCGCCGCCGCACCGCCTGAAAGCGCTGCGCAACCACATGGTCAACGATGCCGCCGGCTTCAAGAAGGCCTTGGCCAACAAGGCGCTCAAGGCGCGCTACGGCTCGATCACCGAAGAACACAAGCTGCAACGACCGCCGAAAGGCTTCGACCCGGAGCATGAGCACATTGAATTCATCAAGCTGAAAAGCTTCTTCGTCTACCAGGAAGTGAAGCTGCCGCTGAACAAGCCGGATGAGCTGCAGGGCATGATCATCGGCGCCTTCAAGGACGCCTGGCCGCTGGTGCAGTGGATGCGTGCCGCCCCGGTCGAAGAACAGGAGGCAGCGTGAGCAACCATCGCATCGCAGTCATCGCCGGCGACGGCATCGGCAAGGAAGTGATGCCGGAAGGCTTGCGCACCCTGCAGGCCGCCGCAGCGCGTTTCGGCCTGCCGCTGGAATTCACCGCCTTCGAGTGGGCCAACTGCGACTACTACATGCAGCACGGCCAGATGATGCCGGCCGACTGGTTCGACCAGCTCAAAGGCTTCGATGCGATCTACTTCGGTGCGGTCGGCTGGCCCGATGCGGTGCCCGACCACATTTCCCTGTGGGGCTCGCTGATCAAGTTCCGCCGCGAGTTCGACCAGTATGTGAACCTGCGCCCGGTACGCCTGATGCCGGGCGTGCCTTGTCCGCTGGCGGGAAAAAAGCCGGGCGACATCGATTTCTATGTGGTGCGTGAAAACACCGAGGGCGAATATTCCTCCGTCGGCGGCCGCCTGTTCGAAAATACCGAGCGCGAGGTCGTGCTGCAGGAAGCCGTGTTCACCCGCAAGGGCGTCGACCGCATCCTGCAGTTCGCCTTCGACCTGGCGCAATCGCGCCCGAAGAAGCACCTGACGTCCGCCACCAAGTCGAACGGCATCGCGATCAGCATGCCGTACTGGGACGAGCGCGTGAAAGCCATGTCCGCCAACTACCCTGGCGTGCGCTGGGACCAGTACCACGTGGACATCCTGGCGGCGCGCTTCGTACTGAGCCCTGAGCGATTCGACGTGGTGGTGGCGTCCAACCTGTTCGGCGACATCCTGAGCGACCTTGGCCCCGCCTGCGCCGGTACCATCGGCATCGCGCCGTCGGCCAACCTGAATCCCGAACGCACCCTGCCCTCGCTGTTCGAGCCGGTGCATGGCTCGGCGCCGGATATCTACGGCAGGAACATCGCCAATCCGGTCGCCATGATCTGGTCCGGCGCCATGATGCTCGACTTCCTCGGCGATGGCGACGCCCGCTACACGCAGGCGCACGACACCATCATGCGCGCGATCGAAACCGTGCTGGTACAAGGCCCGCGCACGCCGGACATGGGCGGCATTGCCTCCACCACCGAAATGGGCAAGGCTATCGCCGCCCTGGTTTAGGCACCCAGCACGGCCTTCACGGCCGGCAAGTGACGCTCGCTGACCGGTACCCGGTCGCCGCAGCGCAGGACGAGTTGGCTGGCACCCTCGGTGTCGCGCTCCAGCGACGCCACCTCGCTCAGCCGCACCAGCGCGCGCCGGTGCACGCGCAGGAAGCTGGCTGGATCCAGGTGCTGCTCCAGCCGCGCCAGCGGTACGCGATGCAGCACACGCCGCTGCGCCAGGCGCAGCTCGACGTAATTCCCCGCCGCTTCGATCCACAGCACTTCAGACACCTGCACGCATTCGATCCGGCCCACCGAGCGCACGTTCAACTGCTGCATATATTCCTGCCCCGCCGGCTCTGCAAAAGCGCGCATGGCGCGCGCATAGGCGGCACGCTGGCGTTGCTCCAGCATGGCGGCGGCCCGCTCCAGGGCTTGCGCCAGGCGCTGGTCGTCGAAGGGCTTGAGCAGGTAATCCAGTGCATGCACTTCAAAGGCTTCGATGGCGTGCTCGTTATAGGCGGTGGCAAAAATCACCAGTGGCGGCTCTTCGCGCTGCGCCAGTTCGCGCGCCAGTGCCAGGCCGGTCTCCTGCGGCATCTGGATGTCGAGGAAGATGACATCCACCTCCTGCCCGGCCAGGACGGCGCGCGCGGCCGCGGCGCTGGCGCATTCCCCGACGAGCTGCCAGCCCTCATGCGGTGCAAGCCCGTAACGCAGGTTGATGCGGCCGGGTTCTTCGTCGTCGACGATCAGGGCGCGGATCTTCATGCGGCGAAGTACATCGGCATGGTGATTTCGGCGACAAAGCGCCCATCGGCACGCGCGGTGCGCAATCCGGCGCCGCTGCCGCAGGCAATGCGCAGGCGCGCTTCGATATTATGCAAGCCCATTCCCATGCCGGGATTGGAGGGCACATCGCGCACGGAATTGCTGATATGGATATGCAGCATGGCACCCTGCTCCGAAAAGCGCAGCTTGATATCGCTGTCGCCATCATGGCAATCGAGGTCATGCCGCAACGCGTTCTCCACCAGGGGCTGCAGCAGCAAGGGCGGGCAGTCGGCGGCCAGCACCGCACCGCTGTCGCCTTCGATGGACACGTGCAGCCGGTCGCCGTAACGCATCGCTTGCAGCGACAGGTAATCGCGCACGAACTGCAGTTCTTCGGCCAGCGTGACCCAATCGCGCGAACTGGCTGCCTGGGCGTAGCGCAGCAAACCGCTCAGGCGACTGATGGCGCTCAGTGTCGCGCCCTTGTCGTCCATGCGTACCAGGGCGCTGACCGCATTCAGGGCGTTGAACAGGAAATGCGGCTCAAGTTGCCCACGCAGTGCCGCCAGGCGCTGCTGTTCCAGTTCCAGGCGCAAGGTCAGGTTGTCGGTCTCGCGTGCGCGCTGGATCTGCCAGATGCGGATGCCGGCCACCGTCACGAAGGTGAAGGTGGTCCAGGTCAGTTCGAGGAAGATGGCGAACCAGCTCCGGTCCTGCTGCAGCGAGACGAAGGCGCATTCCAGCGGCAGGAACAGGACCAGCACGAGCAGGTAGGTACGCGCGATACCGCGCGGGCTGGCCAGCGACTGCGGCCAGCGCTGCAGGGCGAGGTACAACACGGCGCTGAACACCACCATCAGGGCATGCGCACTGCCCCATTCGCCGAGCAGCTCCCAATACGAGGGATTGGCGCCCCGCTGCAGCAGCGCGCCGTAGGAAGATGCGGCTCCGGTCAGGCAGATGACGCTCCATGCCAGCAGGCTGATGCCGAGGATACGTAGGAAATGCAAGGTTCTCATGGCTGGACAGTATACCGGGGCTTTCCATCGGGCCCGACGTCCCCCGTCACACGGGCATCCGCCTTCGTCACACCGGCTTTCCTGCATTTCAGGTCGCCATTTCTGCATTTCGTCGCACACCGGTAGTGCTGGACACCGCACATATCTATAGTTCAATCAACGAAACGCGAAATGAACTTAACCCAACCGAATGGAGAGCAAAATGAACATCGCCAAAAACATGGAATACATCTTCCTCGCAGCAGTTGCCGTCATCAGCGCAACCGGCTTCGCCACCGCCGCCACCCCGCTGAAACACAGCGCACCGGCAGCCGTAGTCGCCAAGGCGGAAACCAAGGCAATGCCGGTGGTGACCGTCACCGCCAAGCGCCTGACCGCTGCTGAAAAAGCCGCGCTGTAACGCAAACACACCGACACTTCACGGAGCCTCAACATGAAAAAGTTCTTCACCGCCACGATGATGACCGCAATGATGTTCGCCGCCGGCAGCGCCGCCCGCGCGGACGAGATCATCACCGAGGTGCGCGCAGTTGACGGCCGCCCTGTGAAAGTAGTCCTGGATGGCGTGGTAGACCTGAAGCTGAAACAAGGCGCACCGGCCCTGGTACTCTCGGGCGACAAGCGCTTCCTGCAAAAGATTACGGTGACGCAGAACGGCGACACCATCCGCATCGGTACTGAAAACATGCGCGGCATCCACATCGGCCCGCGCAACCTGAAAGCGGAACTGACGCTGCCGCAACTGCGCGAACTGGTTTCCGCCGGCGTGGGCTCGGCCGAAGTGAAGGGATTCGACGGCGATGAAGTTCGCCTCTCCCTGGAAGGCGCCGGTGCCGTGAGCATGGCATCGCGCTACAAGAGGGTCGACGCGCGCCTGACCGGCGTGGGCAGCATGACCGTCAGCGATACCAAAGCTGACGTGGTGGACCTGAACCTGAAAGGTGCCGGCCAGATTGCGATCTCCGGTCAGAGCAAGCAGCTGAACGCCAAGTTGGGCGGCATCGGCAGCCTCGATGCGAAGCAACTGCAAAGCGAAAGCGTGGACGCCGACATGACCGGCCTTGGCAGCGCCACCTTCAACGCAAAGACTTCCGCCAACCTGCGCCTCTCCGGCATGGGTTCGGCAACAGTGTACGGCAATCCGGCCAACCGACAGTCCACCGCACGCGGCCTGGGCAGCGTGTCCTGGAACTGACGCCAACGTCTCCCTACCAACTCGTGAGTTGTTTCACGGTGCTTGCCGCCCGCTAACCCCGGGCGGCTTTTTTATTCCGGCGTCCTTGCCCAACACGATGCGCAGTTGCGGCTCACCGCTGCCGCGTACTTCAACCCGCGTCTCCTGCACATTGAAGGGGATGGTGTTCGTCAGGCGCACCACCTGCATCCCTTCCGCCCGCAAGCGCTGCGCCACCGCGGCAGCCATGCCGCGGATGCCATTGCCATTGCTGACCTCCAGCCGCGCCGACGTTGCTGCCACGCTGGACGCACGCGGCACGCGCGCCGCCGGCTCCACGCGCGCAACTTCGACCAGGCCCGCGCCGACCTGGCGCACTTCAACGCGCGCCATCCCGTCCGGCCAAAGGCTGCCGGCAGCTTCACCGGGCTTGTCGTTGCGCGGGCCGCCTTCTTCCCGTTCACGCAACATGCGCGCTTGGCGCATTGCTTCCAGCGCACGGCCGCTGTCGCCGGTCGCCTCCAGCAGCGCCGCCAGGCGCTCCCAGGGCACCGGGTTGGATGGCGCCAGCAGGCAGGCGCGTTCCAACGCGGCCTGGGCTTGCTTCGGATATCCGCCAAGGTAGTAAGCGTAGCCAAGGTCGCCAAGCTGGGCCGCTCCAGGGGTGCGCCGTACACGCTCCTCCAGCAAAGCGATGGCTTCGTCGTAGCGCCCGTCCCTGGCCAGCGCGGCAGGGGCTGGCGCAGCGGCTACCGCTGCCCCGGCGGGCACGATGGCCGGCGCCGGCGGCAGCACCGGCATGCTGCACGCAGCCATCATCCCCAAACCGGCAGCAATGATCGTCTTACGCATGGCAAGCTCCTAACGCGCGCTTTGCGCAACAGGATGGAATACGGCCTTCATCTGGATCGATGCTGGCCCCAGCAACACGATCAGCAGCGCGGGAAAAATGCAGAAGATCAGCGGAAACAGGAGCTTCAGCGCCACTTTGGCCGCAGCCTCCTGCGCCACCACGGCGCGCTTGCGGCGCAGGTTATCCGCGTGCACACGCAAAGAGTCGCCCATGCTGGTGCCGAAGCGCTCCGCCTGCACCAGCATCGCCACCAGCGCATCGACATCCTCCACCCCGCTGCGCAAGGCCAGGTTGCGCAGCGCACGCTCCTTGGAAAAGCCGGAGCGCATCTCCATCAGCACGAGCTGCAACTCCTGCGCCAGCGCCAGGCTTTTGATGTGGATTTCGCCGGCGACCTTGGCCAGCGCGCGCTCCATGCTCAAACCTGCCTCGACGCAGATGGTCAGCAAATCGAGCGCATCCGGCAGGCTTTCGAAGATATCGCGCTGGCGCATCTCGGCGCGACGCGCCAGGACTCCGTTCGGCAGGTAGTAACCGATGGCGGCGCTGGCAAACAACACCAGCAGCAGATGGCCGTTGCTGGCGTTGTTTGCCAGCGTGGCAACCAGCGCCGGCAGGGCCAGTGCGAGCAGGGTCTTGGCTGCAAAATACAGCTTTGGCGCGGCTGGATGGCGCCAGCCGGCGTTCATGAAGCGGGTACGCAATGCCGACTGCTCCCAACCGTCTTCGGGCAGCGAAAGGCGGCTGAACGGCTCCGCCACCCGCGCCACCTTTTCGATCCACTCGCCCTGGCCGGGCGTGGGCGTTGCTTCGGCGGAGCCGGTGAAGGATTTCAGGCGCTCGCGCAAAGGCACGCTGGACAGGGCCAGCATCGCCCACAGCGCCAGGCCCGTCACCACGGCAAACACCAGCAGCAGGAGCAGGATGCCGCGCAGGTCGGCGCCGCTCATACGCGCACCCTGATCACCTGGCGCATCCACAACATGCCGGCCACCATGGCGCAGGCACCGTACCACAGCATGCGTTGCCCATTGGGGTCCTGCCACAGGACTGCGCTGTATTTCGGGTTGGTCACCTGCATCGCAGCCATCAGTCCGAGCGGCATCAAGGTCAGGACCCAGGCCGACATGCGCCCTTCAGCCGACATCACCCGCACTTGCGCCAACAGCTGCAGGCGCGCGCGCGTCATGCGCGACACATTGTCCAGCAACTCGGCCAGGTTGCCGCCCGATTCGCGCTGGATCAGTACTGCGATCACCAGGTAGCGCAGGTCTGTCAGCGGCACGCGCGCCGCCAGGTTGTGCAGGGCGTCCTGCATGGTGACGCCGAAATTGACTTCCTCGTAGGTGGCGCGGAACTCGCCGCCCAGCGGATCGGCCACTTCGTCGCCCGCCATCTGCATCACATTGGCGAAGGAGTGGCCGGCGCGCAGCCCGCGCGCCAGAAAGTCGGCCATTTCCGGCAACTGCGACTCGATGCGGCGCACACGGGCGGCGCGCGCGCGCAGCAGCAGGAAGGCCGGTGCCGTCAATGACAGCGCGCCGGCAATGACCGAAGGCAGCGGCGGGAAGTGCAACACGGCTGGAACCAGCAGGCCGGCCAACGCAGCAGCTGCCTGCACTTGCAGGAAGCGCGCCACCTGCCAGCCCAGTCCCGCTTGCAGCAGCAGCCGGTCCAGCGTGCCGATGTGCGGCATGCGCCGCAGCAGCGCGTCAAGGGCCGGCGACTTGGCGTAACGGCGCTCCTTGAGGATGCTGATGCCGCCGCCGGCACTGTCGGTACGGCCCGACATCAGCCGCAAGCGGCGTGCGATACGCTGCGCGCCGTTGCCATGGGTGCTGCTCCACCACAGCCACACGCCCTCGCACAAGCAGATCACTGCAGCGAACAGCAGGACGGAAAAACCGGTCCAGGCGAAATTCATGGCCGCCTCCTTATTCGTACACCCTGCCGGGATCGAAGACGCTGTCAGGCACCGGCACGCCGAACATGCGCAGGCGTTCGGCAAAGCGCGGCCGCACGCCGGTGGCGTAGTAGTGCCCCTGCACCCTGCCCTGCGCATCCACGCCGGTCTGCTCGAAATGGAAAATCTCGTGCATCGCCACAGTGTCGCCTTCCATGCCGGTGACTTCCTGCAGGCTGACCAGCTTGCGCGTGCCGTCGGTCAGGCGCGAGAGCTGCATCACCACCGTGATGGCGGAGCAGATCTGCTGGCGCGCGGTGCGCGGCGCCAGGTTGGCGCCTGCCATGCCGACCATGCTCTCCAGCCGCGACAACGCATCGCGCGGTGAGTTGGCGTGGATGGTGGCGAACGAACCCTCGTGGCCGGTATTCATGGCCTGCAGCATGTCGATCGCCTCGGCGCCGCGCACTTCGCCCAGGATGATGCGGTCGGGGCGCATGCGCAGCGCATTGCGCACCAGCGCGCGCTGCGTCACTTCGCCTTTTCCCTCCACGTTCGGCAAGCGGGTTTCCAGGCGCACGATGTGCGGCTGCCGCAGTTGCAGCTCGGCCGCGTCTTCGATCGTGACGATGCGTTCACTGGACGGGATGAAGCCGGACAGCACATTGAGCAGCGTGGTCTTGCCGCTGCCGGTACCGCCCGAAATCAGCACGTTCAGGCGCGCCTGTCCCAACGCCTTCAGCACTTCCGACATGGGCGGCGTCAGGCTCTTGAACTCCAGCAGCTTTTCCATCGACAGCGGCTGCGCCGAGAAGCGGCGGATCGACAGGATCGGTCCGTCCACCGCCAGCGGCGGAATGATGGCGTTGACGCGCGAACCATCCGGCAGGCGGGCATCGACCATCGGGCTCGATTCATCGACGCGCCGGCCCACGCGCGAGACGATCTTCTCGATGATCTTCATCAGGTGCGTGTTGTCGTGGAAGCTGATGCCGGTCAGCTCCAGCCGGCCGGTGCGTTCAACGTAGACCTGGGCATGGGTATTGACCAGGATGTCCGACACGCCGGGATCGGCCAGCAGTGGTTCCAGCGGCCCGAAGCCCAGCATCTCGTTCTGGATGTCCAGCACCAGCTTATGGCGTTCGCCCTGGTTCAGCACAATGCGTTCGTCGTCGACGATGCGCGCCACCAGCAGCGCCAATTCGTGCTTGAACTGTTCCGGTGTCAGGCGTTTCAGGCGTTCCAGGTCGATGCGCTCCAGGATCATCTGGTGCATGGACTTCTTCAGCTCCTGGTAGGCGCCGTCGGCCATGGCCGGGGCACTCGGCGCCTGCTGTCCATCGTCGCCCAGGGCCAGGCGTTCGCGCAAGCTCATGTCATTCTCCCATCGAAGTTTCGGCGCGGCCGAACAGCCGGTCGAACAAGCCTTTGCTTTCGGGCAGGCGGCGCTCGGTCACCGTCTCCACCAGCTCCGCCAGGCTGCGCGCCACCGGGCTGCTGCGGGCAAGTTGCAGCAGCGGAATGCCCTGGTTGACCGAATCGGTGGCGGACAGGTAATCGTTGGGCACCGTGTGCAGCACGTCGGCGCCCAGCGCCTGTTCCAGGTCGGCCAGGCGCAGCTTGCCGCCCTTTTCGTAGCGGTTGACGATCAGGCGGGTGCGCTCCTGCGGGTAGCCCAGCGAGCGGAAGATGTCGAGCAGGCGGCGCCCGTCGCGGATATCGGGCAGCGCCAGTTGCAGCACCGGATAGATGGCGTCGGCCTGGTCCAGCGCGCGCAGCGACAGCGCATCGATCTGGCGCCCCACGTCCAGCAGCACGTAGTCGTAATGCTGGCGCGCCACGCGCAGGATGGCGTCGATGTGGTCCGGCTTCATTTGCGTGGCCAGCGCCGGGTCGTCGGCCGCCGCCAGTACGCCGTAGCCGGGCGCCACATGCACCAGGCACGATTCCAGGAAGGCAGGGTCGAGCCGGCCGATCTGGCTGCAGATATCGGACAGGGTCATGGCCGGCTTCTGGTCCGACACATACAATGTGGCATCGCCGAACTGGCCGTGCAGGTCGAGCAGCAGCACCTTGCGCCCGGCCAGCGCCGCCAGTGCGTAGCCGAAATTGGTGGCAAGGAAGGTGGCACCGCTGCCGCCCTTGCAGGAAATGAAGGCCAGCGCCTTGCCCTCGCGCACCGCGGTCACGCCGCGCTCGATCTCGATGCGGTCCAGCGCCTCGTGCAGGGCACGGTGCACCAGCGGCAGCTGCAGCACTTCGCGCATGCCGACGCGCATGGCGCGGATCAGCAGCTCGTGTTGCGGCGCGCGCGTCAGCAGGATGAAGGAGGCGTCGGGATAATGGCGCGCCAACGGTTCCAGCAGCTCGGCCTGGGCCGGCGCCACTTCGCTGGCGTCGAACAGCACCAGTTCCGGCGGCTGCGGCAGCAGCCGTTCCAGTGCATCGCGCAAGTCGCGCCGCGTATGCGCCAGCAGCAGCGCCGGCAGGCGCGCCGAGCCCTGTGCCGCCAGCTCCGCCTGCAAGCGTTCGTCGTTGCTGATCAACAGCGCTTTCATGGGACCTCCTTTGCTTGCAGGTTCAGGGGCAAGGCGCCTGGCCCGGCGTATAGCCAAGCGATTCGGCGGCCACCAGCGTGCTGGAGGACGGCATCACCCCCGGCACCGGCACCATGGGCAGCAACGGCTCATAGGCCAGTGCCGGGCAGTCGGCGCCGCTGCCGCACAGGCTGACCCGCACGAAGCTGATGCAGCCTGGGCCGTGCGAATCGCGTGCGCAATTGATGCGGTTGGCCATGGGGCAGGCCGGCAGCAGGGGCAGCCGGGCCAGTTCGCCGGCGGCGTTCTGCCACAGGTATTCGATGCGGATAGTGGCGCTGCTGACGTTCGGCGCCAGCGGCAAAGCGCCATCGTCGTCGCGGAACAGCGCCGAGCGGCGCAGCGCCTGCATCGCCGCCGGGTTGCTGAAGTCCGTGATGGCGGCGGCGCGTGCCGCCCGCTGGGTCACTTCCGGCAGCGTGTTCCACAGGAACAGCAGGCGCCCGTATTCGAACATGGCGAACAGCAAGGGCATGAACACCACGCACACCAGGCCGAATTCCACCGTCGCGCTGCCGCGCTGGAGGCCGGGCTTAGTCATCACGGCCGACCTCCGCATACACGGCCAGCGTCACCGGCACGGTGCCAAAATCCACGATGGCCTGATTGTCGACGCTCACCAGCACGCCGACCTTGCTTGGCGTATCGGTCAGCAGCAGCGCGTTGCAATTGCCCGGGTCGCACAGGAATTCCACGCGCAGTGTCTGGACATCGACTGCCGCCGCAGCCAGCGTCTGGTCGATCAGCGCACGCGCACTGTCCAGTGCCACCGTGCGCCGGCTGCCGTCGCGCAGGATTTCCAGCGGCACGGTGGACAGGAAGCGCGCCGCATTGCTGGCGGCCCGGTCCACCGCCGCGCCATTGATGGCCAGCCGTCCCATGTTCAGTGCCAGCACCAGCAACGGCGCCAGCCCCGCCATCACCAGGGCAGCCTCGATGGCGGCGACGCCGCGGCAGCGCCGGCGCCTCATCGCAGCAGTTCCACGTCGGTCGCCAGCGCCGCCAGCTCCTTGGCGCTCAGGATGCCGGCGAACTCGCCCGGCACTTCCGTGGCCGTGGCCTGCGCCGTCAGGAAAAAGCGCGCCACGGCCAACACCGTGCCATCCACATTGGCGCCGGCCGCGACCGGGCATGCCAGCAGGGGAACATACAGCAGGCGCCGGTCCTTGCGGCCCGGGTAGCCCGTGGGCGCGGTCTTGAAGCCGGTGTTGTTGTAGGCGCCCGACGCCGGCCAGTTGGTGCCCGTACTGCTGAAGGCCGGTGCGGCGGGATACAGGCTGGTCCAATGGCTGAACAGGAAGGCACTGTTGTTGCTCCGCCTGGCAGGCCCGTAAGCCCACAGCGTGCCGTACTGCGCCGCGGCGACGGCCGGCAGCGGATAGGCGCCGTCGGCGACTGTCATCAGGGGCTTGCCGGCGGCCGGCGTGCCGGCGGCCGCCGCGGCCTGCGGCGGGTAGCTGTTCATCCAGCTGGCCAGGGTGCCGCGGTACTCGCGCACGTTGCTGTCCGGCGGCGCCGTGTAGGGATCGCAGGCATCGCTGCCGTTGTATATGCCGAAGCGCGAGTTGAGCTGCTGCCACAGGCCGAAGCCTGCGTTGCGGCGCAAATGCAGGGCGCCGGCCAGCGAAGGGTAGGCCAGTTTGCCGACGCACATGAACGGCGCCACCTGGCTGTCGGCGCTGCTGGCCGGCACCGCGGCGCTGCCGGGCGGGCTGGCCGGATCGATCAGGAAGTACTCGCCGCTGCCGGCACCGGGCGCCGGATTCAGTGCCAGCAGGTTGTAGGTGAGGCCAAAGCGCAAGCCGTAATCGATGCGCTCGTCCAGGCCGGCGCCGTTGAAGCGGGTGGCGGTGGCAACGCTGCTCGGTGCGCAGATCGCCAGCGGCAGCACGCGCAAGCCGTTCGGGCCGGCCACGGCGCGGGCGCCGACCATGGTGGCGGCCGCGCCGCCCAGCAGGCGGCCGAACGCCACCGGCAGGACAGTGAAGGCGTCGCCCTGCCCGGCCATGTCGGCGCGCGCATACCGCAGCCCGCCAGGGGCTCCCTGCGCTGCGCTGAAGTCCAGCCAGGGGCCGGCCGGATCGGCGGCAAACGACAGCACCGCGGGATTCAGCACGACGCGGTCGACGCCGCGCACGCGGCGGTTCAGCACTGCGGCACTGGCGGCCACCACCGCGCCCGAAACGCCGCTGGCCGTGCCATCGAGTTGCTGGGCCGCGCTCAGCGCCACCGCGTCGGCGACCTGCTGCAACTGGCCCTGGCGCTGGAACGCCATCGACAGCTCCAGCGCCAGCCCGCACACGCCGATCGCCAGCGGCAGCACGAAAGCCGTCAGCATCAGGATCGCGCCGCGCTCGCGCTGCCGCTTCATTTGCGTTCTCCCAGGTCCGCTGCCGGATCGCTGAAGGATTTTCGGTAGCGCGCCTGGGCCGCCGCCGCCGCCGCGCCATCCAGCCCGGCACCGTCGCCTTCCGGCTTGACCAGGTGGGCGGTGATCACGAACAGCAGTTCGCTGCGATCGTTCTGGAAGTCGGTGCTGCGGAACAGCGCGCCCAGCACCGGTATTTCGCTGAGAAACGGCACACCCTTGATGTTGTTGACCTGCGTGTGCCGGATCAGGCCACCGATGGCAAAGCTCTGGCCGTCCTGCAGCTGCACCGTGGTGCTGGCGCGGCGCGTGGTGATCAGGGGGAAGATGGCGCGCCCGCTGATGCTGCCGTTGCTCACGCCGATGCCGTCGCGCGACAACTCCGATACTTCCGGCGCCACTTTCAGGTTGATGCGCCCGCCCGCCAGCACGGTGGGCGTGAATTTCAGGCCGACGCCGAATTCCTTCTCCTCCAGCGTGATGCGGTTGTTCTCCTGCGCCACCGGCACCATCACCTTGCCGCCGGCGAGGAAGTTGCCTTCCTGCCCGCTCAGCGCCATCACGGTCGGCTCGGCCAGGATGCGCACCTGGCCGTCCTGCCGCTCCGCATCGAGCCGCACGCTGCTGCCGTTCGATTTCGTCAACCGCAGGCCGCTGCCCAGCGTGCCGCTCAGGAAGTCAGCCAGCACCATGGCGCTCCAGCTGCCGCTGGCGTGGCGCAGCGACAGGCCCGCTTCCAGCTTGTCGAGCAGGGTCTTGGACACTTCGGCCACCTTCACCTCCAATTTGACCTGCTGCGGCGCGCTGACCGCCAGCAGGTTGACCAGCCGCGGGCCCGGCGCCGACGGCTGCGCCGGCGCGCCTTCCTTGCGCGCCAGCGGCTGCGGCGCCTGGCGCACGAAGGCTTGCGCCAGGTCCAGCACTTGCGCCAGTGTGGCGCCATCGCTCACGCTGCCGCTCAGGGCGATGGCATCGGCAGCGGCACTGACCTTGATGCCGCGCTCCTGCGGCAGCAGTTCCGCCAGGCTGGCGCGCAGCGGCGAGACGTCGAGCGCCACCGCGACTTCCACGACGCTGCAGGCGCCCGACTTGACTTGCACGATCAGGTTGGTGCTGCCGATCTCGGCACCGACCAGGTAAAGCGTATCGGACGCCACCAGGGTGGCCTGCAGCACGTGGGGGTTGCCGATGCTGCGCCCGCTCACGGTGTCGGACAGGCGCATCAAGGTGGACTTGCCCAGTTCCAGCGCCAGCTTGCCGGGAACGGCGGGCGCTCCGGCGCAACGCAGGCTGTCGCTATGCGCCGGGGCGGCCGGGAGGAGCAACAGGGCCAGCGCGGCCGGCAGGCAGGTAGGTGCGAATCGCATGTCGGCTCCTCACAAGCATTCCTTGCCGCTGCGGTTGCCGTCGATGACGCCGATGCAGTAGCGCGCCGGCTCGGCGGAAGGTGGCAATACGGCCCGCGCCAGGCGCGGTGCGGCGGGGGGCGCCGCGGCCGGCAAGCTTGCGGCAACGGCAGTTGCGGTCGCCGCAGCGGCGCCCGCGCCAAGCACGCTGTGGCGGGTGGCGCCCGGCGTCGCGCCGGGCTGCGGGTCGACCTGGTTGCGCAGCACCAGCGACAGCGTGCCGACGCTGCGCGCCAGGTCGAGTTGCTCGGCCTGGCCGGGCGTGACTTCCAGCGTGACGGCATTGACCACGCGCGGCTTGGTGTCGTCGCGCGCCACTTCCTGCGCCACGGCCAGGACCAGGATGCGTTCCAGCACGATCTTCGACAGCGCGGCTTCACTGCCGTTGCTGCCGTTGTTCTGCGCCGGCGCATACACCAGGATATCGACGAAGTTGCCCGGCAAGGCAAAGCCGGCCACGCCCACCACGTCGTTGACGCGCACCGTGATGGCGCGCTTGCCTTCGGCGATCAGGGCCGACAGCCCGCCCAGCGTGCCGGCCGGCGCCAGCTTGGCTTCCGTCACCGGCTCGCCGCGCTGCACGCTGGCCTTCAGCACGCGGCCTGCCAGCGCTGCCGGTTCGCGCTGGGCGCCGGTCGGCACGCTGCCGGCCGGCCACTCGGCCAGCGACACCATCTCCGGCGCCAGGCGCTGGCCCAGGCCGACATCGACTGCCGCCACCGCGATGCGCACGGTGGACGCAGCGGGTTGGCGCAGCCAGCGCGACGCCAGCAACACGGCGGCCAGTCCCAGCACCATCGCCAGTCCCAGCATCAGCAAGGCGCGCCGGCTCTTCATACGGCACCATCGGCGAACATGCTGGACCAGGCCTGGTCCAGCGTGGCGGGATTCAGGCTCGGCACGGTACCGGCGAAGCCGGCAAATTCGGCCACGCGCGCCACGATTTCGCGCGGCAGGCTGGCCAGCAAGGGCTGGCCGCTGCCCTGGTGCAGTTCGCCGACCAGGTAGGCCAGCGCCGCTTCGTCGGCCTCGATGCCGCGCGCCCGGCATTGCTGGCGCAGCAGGCTGCGGTAGCTGGCTTCCGGCAAGGGCCCCAGCGCGACCTTGTAACCGATGCGGCGCAACGCAGCCCCATCGAGCAAGGTGTGCGGCGCCAGGTTGGTGGCAAACGCCAGCGCTGCCTGGCACGGCACGCTGAAGGCATGGCCGCCCGGCAGTGCAAGCTGGTCGGTGCCGGTATCGAGCAATTGCGCCAGGCGGTTGAGCAGCGCACTGGCCGGCACGCGCTGGCGTCCCAGGTCGTCGATGATCAGCAAGCCATGGCAAGCCTTGAGCTGGGGCGGCGCCAGGTAGCAGCCGCCAGCCGCATCGTGGCGCAGGTCGAGCATGGCGCCTTCGAGTTCGGCGCCCAGCTGCACCACGGGGCGCTGGCACAGCAACCAGCGCATATCGCCGCTGCGGGCAATGGCGGGCCGGCCCGGCAACGGCGGCGGCGCCAGGTGCACCGCCGCGTCGTACAACTGGATGATGGCGCTGCCCACCGCCACCGCATACGGCACCGCCACCACGCCTTGCAGCAGGCGTCCCAGCTTGCGCGCCAGCGTGGTCTTGCCGCTGCCGGAGGGCCCGTACAGGCACACCGAACGTCCCGCATGCATGGCCGCGCCCACCAATTCATGGATGCGCGGCGGCAGGCAATCGTCGGCGAACACGCCGGCCACGTCGGCCGCCAGCACCGGCGGCAGTTGCAGGGCCTGGCGCTGCAACTGGGCGCGCCAGGCTTCGAGCGGGACCGGTGCCGGGCCGACATACGGCGCGCGGTCGAGCCACTCGGCCGCGCGCTGGCGGCCGATACCGGTCAGCTGGTACTGCACGTCGATCTCGGAATCGCCGCGCCATGCCACCTCCACCAGTTGCTCGCCTTGCAAAGTGTCCAGCACCTCGCGCAACACATTGATCGACAGCCGCAGGCGGCTGGTCAGCGCCGATAAATGGCATTTGCCGGCCCCCAGCAAGGCCTTGCCCGCCAGCTCGGCCAGCATGGCCGGTTCCAGGCCGGTGTCGCGCACCGTGCGCGGCGGGGTCGGCAATAGCGGCTGCTCGTCGTCTGCAAAATCGATCATGGTGACCTCCTGTTGGAAACGATGATAGCCATGGGTTTCCAGTTGGATATTGAGGCGGAGCAAAGATCAGCGATGCGCCAACGCAACGGTGGCCAAGGTGCCGGCTGCAATCGCTACGGCATAGGGCATGCCTTCCGCCTTGCCGCCACGCCAGCGCGCCATTTGCAGGTAACACAGGGCCAGTACGCCGCCCGCCATCGCGCTCAACAAGGAAAGCTGCAGCGCCTGCCAAGGCCCGACAAAGCTGCCCGCCATGGCCGCCAGCTTGACGTCGCCCGCCGCCATGCCGCCCAGTACATAGAAAGGCAGGAACAGCAGCAAACCTACTGTCGCACCGGCCAATCCCTGCGCCAGCAGTGCGCTGGCGCCGCCCAGGCGCCAGTGAAGTGCCAGCGCCAGCAACAGGCCCGCCGCCACCAGTACATTGGGAATCCGGCGCCAGGCCAGGTCCGATACTGCTGCCTGGAGCACCAGGCACAGCAGGATGATTTCAAGTCCGCTCATGGCGAAAAGGCTGGCAACCCGGCCGCCGCCGGGCGCCAGCCAGCCCATCAAGGCGTCAGTGCGTCGACCACGCGGTTGAACACGTCAGTCAGCTCGGTCGAGACGCTGGTCATGGCCGTGCCTACTGCCAGTGCAATCAGCGACGCGATCAGGCCATACTCGATTGCCGTCACGCCCCGCTCATCCCTGATGAAACGCCTCACTGCAGAAAGTGCTTTCATGATGATCTCCTTCGCTAGGAAAACTCTGACACCTGGGCTGCGCATCATTGACTTCACTATAGGAGCCATTCCTACGAGCAAGTTGATATTGCGCAAGCTTTCCGCACAGAACTTTTTCTCACTGTGCGGTGTTCTATGTCACACTGGAGGTATGGGAGGGGTGTTGCAATGAGGTTGCGTTTTGCATGAAACCACGCAAAGTTAATTGCCGAGAATGCAAAAAAGATTTATCCTGATCAGCTATTCTTTAGAAAGCCCCTTGCTTTGCCGCTGAGCGCCTAGTTACCGGACACTCACATGGATTCCCTTCTGAAACATATGGTGGACATGACCGGCCACCGCGATCACACGATGCTCGACATCTCGGTGATCTCGGCGGTAGCGGAATTGGCGTCCGCCACGCAGGCACGCGTGCTGAGCATCGTCAATGTGCGAGGCCAGCTGTATGTACGTGCGCGCGCCGTGATCGAGCAAGGCCGCCCTGCGCGCATGGAGGACTACATGGACCCGGCCATTGCGGGCGACCCGGTCAGCAACTTCCCTGCCCTGGCGCGCTGCCTGGCCCACCATGAATCGAGCGCAGACTACATGTCGCCCGAGGGTGAGCACACACTCTGGCTACCGATCTGGATGGGCGACAAGGCCGACACTTGCCTGGAAATCATCAATCCGACCCCGTACACCAGCGACACCATCCATATCATTGGCGGCATTGTCAGCGTGTACCGCAATTTCCAGAACCTGCTCGATTACAGCGAGCGCGACTCGCTGACGGGCCTGCTGAACCGCAAGACCTTCGACGACCAGTTGGCCAAGATGCTGCAGGCCTCAGCCGAGCACGACGTGCTAGCGCTGCCGCCGGACGGCCACGAGCGCCGCACGCCGCAGGAGCAGGAAAAACAATGGCTGGCGGTGGTCGATGTCGACCATTTCAAGGCAGTTAACGACAAATTCGGGCATTTATACGGCGATGAAGTGTTGATCCTGATCGCCAACCTGCTGCAATCCTCGTTCCGCGCGCAGGACCGCGTGTTCCGTTTCGGCGGCGAGGAATTCGTGGTGCTGCTGCGCTCTTCCACCCTGGATAACGCCAAGAAGATCATCGAACGCTTCAGGATGAACGTGGAACAGCACGAGTTCCCGCAAGTGGGGCAGGTCACGGTGAGCGTCGGCTTCGTCAGCATCAGCGCCTATGAAGCGCCGGTAATCATCCTCGGCCGTGCCGACCAGGCGCTGTACTACGCCAAGAGCCATGGCCGCAATATGGCGTGCCATTACGACGAGCTGGTCAGCGGCGGCCAGTTGCAGACCGTCGAATCGAACGATACCGCCGAATTCTTCTGAGGTTCAGGCTCAGGCCAGCGTCAGGAAGCGCATCGGGTCCACCTGCCATTTCGCCGCCGATTCATGGCCGACGATCTTGTCGCCGCCGCCAAAACCCAGGCCGCGCGACAGGTCGACAGTTTCCGGCTTGATGTACACATTGTTTTTCGTATTGAAGAACACGTTCACCTTCGGCGCCAGCAAGTTGCTTTCGTGCGGCTCGACCACCACGCCGAGACGGCCCGATTCCAGCATCACCAGGGTACCAACCGGGTAGATGCCGACGCAGCGCATGAATTCCTGCACCAGCTGCGGATTGAAATGGTGCTTGCTCCACTCGTAGATCTTGCGCAGGGCGGCCGCTGCCGGCAGTCCCTTGTGATAGACGCGGTCTGCCGTAATCGCGTCGTAAACGTCGACAATTGCCGCCATCTGCGCGATTTCGCTGATTTCGTCCCCCGCCAGTTTGTCCGGGTAACCGGTGCCGTCACGCCGCTCGTGGTGGTGCAGCGTAATGTCCAGCGCCAGTGCCGGCACCTCGGGGGACTGCTTCAGGATGTTGAAGCCATCCACTGGGTGCTTCTTGATGATGGTGAATTCTTCATCGGTCAGCGGGCCCGGCTTGTTCAGGATCGCGTCCGGCACCAGGGCCTTGCCGGTATCGTGCAGCAAGCCGCCAAGGCCGGCTTCGCGGATGATGTCCTGGTCCAGGTTGCGCGCATTGGCGAACGCCACCAACAAGGCGCACACGCTGACCGAATGCAGGAAGGTGTAATCGTCCTTGGACTTGATGCGCAGCAGGCCCAGCAAGGCGCCCGGGTTGCGCAAGATCGATTCGGTGATGTTCTGCACCACCGGCTGCACGGAACCGATTTCGATTGCCTTGCCGAGACGGGCATCGGCCATCACATTGCGCACCACCCCGGCAGCCTGCGTGCGGATCTGTGCCGCGCGCTGCAACTCTTCACCCAGGGAAGTCCGGATGATGCGCGACGGCTCTTTGGCGATCGCTTCGACTTCGCGCTCGGTCGCGGCCTGGGCCTCGGCCAGCGACGGCGCATCCTCCACGTCCAGCCCTTTGGACGCGTCGATCACCACGTCGTGGATGCCGGCCTGGATGATTTTCTGGATCTGCTCCTGGCTCGAAATCTCGAAGCGGTTGCGGACAAACGGGTGGGTCATCCAGTCACAGCTCAGGTCGTGGATATACATGCCGACCTTTAACTGCGCCGAATCGACTTTCTTTAACATGGTGAGGCTCGCGAGATAAATCCGTGAAGAACGTTAGAATAAGTATACACAATGTTATCCTACGGGAATATGGAACTTCGCCAACTGCGCTATTTTGTTGCAATCGTCGACCACGGATCGTTGTCGCGCGCCGCCTTGGTATTGCACGTTGCGCAACCCGCCCTGACCCAGCAATTGCGCCAGCTTGAAGAAGAACTGGGCGCCCAGCTCTTGCACCGCAGTGCCCAAGGCGTCGTCAGCACCGATGCCGGCAAAGTGTTTTACGACCATGCCCAGGCGATCTTGAAGCAGGTGGCCGACGCCCGCTCCGCCGTTACCCAGTCGGCCCGCCCGTCGGGCAGCGTCACCATGGGCTTGCCGCACAGTATTTCCGGTGCCCTGGCGCTGCCCCTGTTGACCGCTGCCCGCGAGCAATATCCCGACATTACGCTGCAGTTGACCGAAGAACTGACCGGAAACCTGGCAGAACAGCTCAAAAGCGGACGCGTCAACCTGGCCGTGCTGTTCGACGACGGCCAGTTGACTCCGTTCTCCACCACCCCATTGGCGGAAGAAGAACTGCGCTTCATTTGCCGCCATGACGCGGTGTGGTTCAGCGACAACGAAAGCGTCACGCTGCAGCAAGCCCTGAACACCACATTAATATTGCCTGGACTGCAACACGGCGTGCGGCCACGCATCGAAGCCATCGCGCGCGCCGCCGGCCTGTCCATCGGAAATGTCATCGAAATCAACTCGATCGCCATCCTGAAGTCCGCCATCATGGCCGGCATGGGCGCGACCATCCTGCCGGTAGCGCCGGTCCTGCCGGAAATCGAACTTGGCCAGATGCGCAGCGTGCGGATCAACAACCCCGCCATCAGTCGCACTGTGGTGTTGTGCGCCTCCCGCAATATCCCCCTGACCAACGCCGCCAACGCGATCGCCGCGCTGACCCAACAAGTGGCGACCGACCTCTGCCAGCGCAATACCTGGCCTGGTGCCCGTTTGCTTTCCAACTGAATTATTTACGGCCGGGTTCGTGTCCCATTTCGGGTGTGACCCCATGGTGGGACACGGGCTGGGCTGTGTTAGGTCAGCTTATGTCTTGCCAGAATGCGGCGCAAGGTGCCGTCAGCGCGCATGTTGTCTAACGCGCGCTGGAACAGGGCGCTGTCGGTGTCGTCGAAGTCCAGGGATCCTGCCAACCAGGCCGTGGTGGTGCGTACCGGGGCGCTGGTTTCGAAGTCGCCTGCATCCGAGCCGTGCCCTTTCAGGGACGCGGCGATGATGCGGCGCTCGCCAAACGCCGCGTCGGCCATGCCGCCCAGCAGGAAGCGGTGCACTTCGTCGATCGAACTGGCTTCGACAAAGCGCGTGAAACCCTGCTCTTTCAGGATAGCGGCCTGGGCGGCGCCGCGCAGCAGGGCGATGCGCTTGCCCTTCATCTGTTCCACCGGCAGCAGCTTGCCGCGCACGGCCAGCAAGACATAATTCTCGTCCAACAGCGGCACCAGCCAGCGGTAGTGCGCTTCACGCTCGGATAGTCGGGTCAGCGGGTAGATGGCGGTGGCTGGCATGGTGGTGGCCAGGAACTGCGCGCGGCGCCAGGGTACGAACTGGGTCGCAGGCTTCAGGCCGGCCCGCTGGCACAACTCCGCCACGATCTCCTGCAAGGCGCCCTGATCGCCGCTTTCATGTACCAGCGAGGGCAAGTGGCTGGTTACCAATTGCATCTTGCGCGCCACGCCGGCCAAGGCCAGCGCCGGGCTGGCTAAGCACACTGCTGCCGCCACCAGAATTGTTCGTCGAGCCATCATTTTTTCTTATACCCCCATCCCCAAACCGTATTTCCGTATACGTAAAGTAACCCGTAAACTTAAAAGTTGAAAAGGCTTGCACACCCGCAGGCATTGTGACTTAGGCAAGGACGCGCTTACCCGGCGCCGACCAATGCCAGGCACGCACCGAATCATGATTTTGGAGACAGCCACCATGCCAGACGGCAGCAACTCGCCTGTACTAAACGACGTCACCCTCGACGACAAATTCACTTCCACCACCGGTAAAGTCTTCCTGTCCGGCATCCAGGCGCTGGTGCGCCTGCCAATGATGCAGCAATTGCGCGATGCGCGCGACGGCTTGAGCACCGGCGGTTTCATCTCCGGCTACCGCGGCTCTCCGCTGGGCGGCCTGGATGAGACGTTGTGGAAGGCGCAAAAGCACCTGGAACAGCACAATGTGCAATTCGTCCCAGGCGTGAATGAGGACCTGGCGGCGACTGCCGTCTGGGGCTCGCAGCAGGTTGACCTGATTGGCCCGGCCAAGTACGACGGCGTGTTCGCGATGTGGTACGGCAAGGGCCCGGGCGTGGACCGCTGCGGCGACGTCTTCAAGCACATGAACCATGCCGGTACGTCCAAGAACGGCGGCATCCTGCTGGTGGCCGGCGACGACCACGGTGCTTACTCGTCCACCCTGCCGCACCAGTCGGACCACATCTTTTCCGCCTGCATGATCCCGGTACTGTATCCATGCAATGTGCAGGAATACATCGACCTCGGTATCCACGGCTGGGCCATGTCGCGCTTCTCCGGTTGCGCCGTCGCCTTCAAGGCGCTGGCGGACACCGTGGAGTCGAGCGCTTCGATCGATGCCGATCCGTTCCGCGTTGAGGTGAAGATCCCGAAAGACTTCGTGATGCCGGAAGGCGGCCTGAATGCCCGCCTGTCCTCGATCCCGCTGGGCCAGCAAGCGCGCAACCAGGAAGCGCTGATGCAGGACTACAAAATCTACGCGGCCCTGGCTTACGCTCGCGAGAACAAGCTGAATCACACCACCATCGATTCCAAGGACGCCAAGCTGGGCATCATCGCCTCCGGCAAGTCCTACCTGGACGTGCTGGAAGCGCTGGAAGAACTGGGCATCGACGAAGCCATGGCCGCCAAGGTTGGCCTGCGCCTGTTCAAGGTCTCCATGCCATGGCCGCTGGAGCCGGACTCGGTGCGTGAATTCGCACAGGGCCTGGACGAAATCCTGGTGGTGGAAGAGAAGCGCCAGTTCGTCGAATACCAGCTGAAGGAACAGCTGTACAACTGGCGCGACGACGTGCGTCCGCACATCATCGGCAAGTTCGACGACAAGGGCGAGTGGGTTGCCCCGCGCGGCGAATGGCTGTTGCCGCCGAAAGCGGACTTCTCGGTATCGCAAGTGGCGCGCGTGATTGCGAGCCGCGTGGCGCGCTACATCGCCGACGCTTCGATCCAGGACCAGATCAAGGCCCGCCTGTCCTTCCTGGAAGCGAAAGACGCCGTGCTGAAGAAGGCGATCGAGACGCCGTTCCGCCCGGCTTTCTACTGCTCCGGCTGCCCGCACAACACTTCGACCAAGGTACCGGAAGGTTCCTTCGCGCTGGCCGGCATCGGCTGCCACGTGATGGCAACTTCGATCTACCCTGAGATGAACAAGCTGACCACGCATATGGGCGGCGAAGGCACGCCGTGGATCGGCCAGGCGGCATTCAGCAAAGTGCCGCACGTATTCCAGAACCTGGGCGACGGCACTTACTTCCACTCCGGCTATCTGGCGATCCGCGCCGCCGTTGCTGCGAAAGTCAACATCACCTATAAGATCCTGTACAACGACGCCGTGGCCATGACCGGCGGCCAGCCGGTCGACGGCACCGTGTCGGTGCCGATGATCGCGCAGCAGATGGCGGCCGAAGGCATCAAACGCATCGCGCTGGTGACTGAAGACCTGTCGCGCTACACCGACCGTTCCGCCCTGCCTTCCATCGTTTCCCTGCATGACCGCAAGGAGATGGATGCCGTGCAGCGCGAACTGCGTGAGCTGCCTGGCTGCACCGTCATCATCTACGACCAGACTTGCGCCGCCGAGAAGCGCCGCCGCCGCAAGAAGGGCGAGTTCGCTGACCCGAACAAGCGCATGGTCATCAACGAAGCCGTATGCGAAGGCTGCGGCGATTGCGGCATCCAGTCCAACTGTGTGTCGATCCTGCCGAAGGAAACTGAATTCGGCCGCAAGCGCACCATCGACCAGTCGAGCTGCAACAAGGACTACTCGTGCACCAAGGGCTTCTGCCCATCCTTCGTCACCGTCGAAGGCGGCACGCTGAAGAAGACCAAGACCGGCACCGCGAAGACCGACGACTGGGGCGATGTCCCGCCACCAGTACTGCCAAGTATCGAGCAGCCATACAACATCCTGATCAACGGTATCGGCGGTACCGGCGTGATTACCGTCGGCGCGCTGATGGGCATGGCCGCGCACCTGGAAGGTAAAGGCGCCTCGGTGCTGGACATGACCGGCATGTCGCAGAAGAACGGCTCCGTGACTTCCCACGTCAAAGTGGCGAAGACCCCGGCCCACCTGCGCGCGCAACGCATCGCCACCGGCGAAGCGGACCTGATCCTGGGCTGCGACATGCTGACCTCCGGCGCCTACGACGCCGTATCGAAGATGCGCCCGGGCCGCACCTTCGCCATCGTCAACCAGCATGAGCAGCCGCCAGGCACCTTCGCGCAGAACGCCGACTGGCAGTATCCGGCTGAAAGCGTGGAAGCGCTGATCACCGAATCCGTCGGCGGCGCGCAGTCTGTGGACTTCATCAACGCCACCAAGCTGGCGACTGCACTGATGGGCGACTCGATTGCGTCCAACCTGTTCATGATGGGCTACGCCTTCCAGAAGGGCCGCATTCCGCTGAGCGAAGCCGCCCTGCTGCGTGCCATCGAGCTGAATGGCGTGGCCGTTGAGTCGAACAAGAAGAGCTTCCTGTGGGGCCGTCGCGCCGCTGTCGACTTCAAGCGCGTGGAAAAGATCGCAACCCCGACCCAGGCCGTCGTGGTGCAGATGCCACAGTCGTTGGAAAACGTGATCAAGAAGCGCGTTGAGTTCCTGACCGCTTACCAGGACGCTGCTTACGCCGCGACTTATGAAGACCTGGTGCAGCAAGTGCGTTCGAAAGAGACCCTGCTGGGCCTGGGCAACAAGCTGTCGACCGCGGTGGCCAAGTCGCTGTTCAAGCTGATGTCCTATAAAGATGAATATGAGGTGGCGCGCCTGTACACCGATGGCCGCTTCGTCGAGCAGCTGAAGACCCAGTTTGAAGGCGATTTCTCGCTGAAATTCAACCTGGCGCCGCCGCTGTTCGCGAAGAAGGATGCCAAGGGCCACCTGGTCAAGGCGGAATATGGTTCGTGGATGTGGAAGGCGTTCACCCTGCTGGCCAGGTTCAAGGGCCTGCGTGGCGGCACTTTCGATATCTTCGGCTATACCGAGGAGCGTAAGATGGAACGCGCGCTGATCACCGAGTTCCGCGGCGTTATTGCTGAGCTGCTGGGTGGGCTGTCTGCTGCGAACCATGAACAGGCGGTGGCGCTCGCCAATTTGCCGGAGAAGATTCGTGGCTTTGGCCATGTGAAGGAAAAGGCTGTGGCCGAGTATCAGGTGAATAAGGCGAAGTTGATGGCTGTGTTCAAAGACGGCTCTCACGCACACGCTGCCTGAAAACCGGTAAACCGGTGTCAGACCCGCAGGGTCTGACACCGATCTGCCGGTTTTGCTTGACTTGACGTTAACGTAAACGTCATATAATCAACATTCCCCGTTCCAAGGAACACAAAACATGAACGACCTCGCCAACGCCAAGAAACTGTCCGCTGAGCCAGAGCAGGCCAAGACCGCGAACAAAGTCCGCTTTGTCACCGCCGCGTCCCTGTTCGACGGCCACGACGCCTCGATCAACATCATGCGCCGCATCCTGCAATCGCAGGGCGCCGAAGTGATCCACCTGGGCCACAACCGCTCGGTGGACGAAGTGGTCACCGCGGCGCTGACCGAAGATGTGCAAGGCATCGCCATCTCCTCCTACCAGGGCGGCCACGTCGAATACTTCAAGTACATGATCGACCTGCTGCGCCAGCGCGGCGGTTCGCACATCAAGGTGTTCGGCGGCGGCGGCGGCGTGATCGTTCCAAGCGAAATCAAGGACTTGCACGACTACGGCGTGACCCGCATCTTCTCGCCGGAAGACGGCCAGCGCATGGGCCTGGTCGGCATGATCCAGTGGATGGTGCAGCAATGCGACGTCGACCTGTCCACCTACTCCCCGACCCAGCTGGATGCCATCCGCAGCGGCGATATCGAACAGCGCCACCGCCCCCTGGCCCAGTTGATCACCGCACTGGAAAACGGCAAGGCATCCGACAAGCTGCGCGCCGAACTGACGGAGGCAGCCAAGGCCGTCACCGCGCCAACCCTGGGCATCACCGGCACCGGCGGCGCAGGTAAATCCTCGCTGACCGATGAACTGATCCGCCGCGTGCGCCTGGACCAGGCCGACGCGCTGAACATCGCCGTGATCTCGATCGACCCGTCGCGCCGCAAATCGGGCGGCGCGCTGCTGGGCGACCGTATCCGCATGAATGCGATCAACCCTTGGAACGGCAAGACCCGTGTCTTCATGCGTTCCCTGGCGACCCGCGAAGCCGGTTCCGAAATCTCCCAGGCCCTGCCTGACGTGGTCGCAGCCTGCAAAGTCGCCGGTTTCGACCTGGTGATCGTGGAAACCTCCGGCATCGGCCAGGGCGATGCCGCGATCGTGCCGCACGTCGACGTGTCCATGTACGTGATGACGCCGGAATTCGGCGCCGCATCGCAGCTGGAAAAGATCGACATGCTCGACTTCGCCGATTTCATCGCGATCAACAAATTCGACCGCAAGGGCGCGCAGGATGCACTGCGCGACGTGGCCAAGCAGTACCAGCGCAACCGCGAAATGTGGACCAAGCGTCCGGAAGAAATGCCGGTATTCGGCACCCAGGCCTCCCGCTTCAACGACGACGGCGTGACAGCCCTGTACCAGGGCCTGCTGCCGGTACTGGCGGGCAAAGGCCTGAAGACCACCAAGGGCGTGCTGGCTCCGATGGACGTGCGTTTCAGCTCCGGCAAGAACGTGATCGTTCCTCCGGCACGCGCGCGCTACCTGGCCGAGATCTCCGACACCGTGCGCGGCTATCATAAAAAGACGCAAGCGCAAGCCAAGCTGGCACGCGAACGCCAACAGCTGCAGGAATCCAAGCGCATGATGGCTGTCGCCGGCAAATCGGTGGCCGACTTCGACGACCTGATCATCGAACGCGATCACGCCATGGACGGCGCGGCCAAGAAGCTGCTGGCCCAATGGCCGGACATGCAGGCGGCCTACGCCGGCGACGAATACGTCGTAAAAATCCGCGACAAGGAAATCCGCACCGGCCTGGTGCAGCACACCCTGTCCGGCACCAAGATCCGCAAGGTATCGCTGCCGAAGTATGAAGACCACGGCGAGCTGCTGCGCTGGCTGATGCTGGAGAATGTTCCAGGCTCCTACCCGTTCACCGCCGGCGTGTTCGCCTTCAAGCGTGAAGGCGAAGACCCAACCCGCATGTTCGCGGGCGAAGGCGATGCGTTCCGTACCAATCGCCGCTTCAAGCTGGTGTCCACCGGCATGGATGCGAAGCGCCTGTCGACCGCATTCGACTCCGTCACCCTGTACGGCGCCGACCCTGCGATCCGTCCTGACATCTACGGCAAGATCGGTAACTCCGGCGTGTCCATCGCGACCCTGGACGACATGAAGGTGCTGTACGACGGCTTCGACCTGTGCAACCCAAGCACCTCGGTGTCGATGACCATCAACGGCCCTGCCCCGGCGATCCTGGCGATGTTCATGAACACCGCCATCGACCAGCAGGTCGAGAAGTTCGTCGCCGAGAACAAGCGCCAGCCTTCGGAAGACGAATTCCAGAAGATCAAGGACTGGGTGTTGATGAACGTGCGCGGCACCGTGCAGGCCGACATCCTGAAGGAAGACCAGGGCCAGAACACCTGCATCTTCTCGACCGAGTTCTCGCTGAAGGTGATGGGCGACATCCAGGAATACTTCGTGCACCACCAGGTACGCAACTTCTACTCGGTGTCGATCTCCGGCTACCACATCGCGGAAGCCGGCGCGAACCCGATCTCACAATTGGCCTTCACGCTGTCCAACGGCTTCACCTTCGTGGAAGCCTACCTGGCGCGCGGCATGCATATCGACGATTTCGCGCCGAACCTGTCATTCTTCTTCTCCAACGGCATGGACCCGGAATACACGGTGCTGGGCCGCGTTGCGCGCCGCCTGTGGGCCGTCGCAATGAAAGAGAAATACGGTGCCAACGACCGCTCGCAGAAGCTGAAGTACCACATCCAGACTTCGGGCCGCTCGCTGCACGCACAGGAGATCGACTTCAACGACATCCGCACCACGCTGCAGGCGCTGATCGCAATCTACGACAATTGCAACTCGCTGCACACCAACGCCTACGATGAAGCGATCACCACGCCAACCGACGAATCCGTCCGCCGCGCATTGGCGATCCAGCTGATCATCAACCGCGAATGGGGCCTGGCGAAGAACGAAAACCCGAACCAGGGCGCCTTCATCATCGAAGAACTGACCGACCTGGTGGAAGAAGCGGTTCTGCAGGAATTCGAGCGCATCGCCGAACGCGGCGGCGTGCTGGGCGCAATGGAAACCGGCTACCAGCGCGGCAAGATCCAGGAAGAGTCGCTGCTGTACGAGCACAAGAAACACGACGGCTCGCTGCCTATCATCGGCGTGAACACCTTCCGCAACCCAAAAGGTTCGGAAGCCCCGGCCACCATCGAACTGGCCCGTTCCACCGACGATGAAAAGCAATCGCAGCTGACCCGCCTGGCGGACTTCCACGCCCGCAATGCGGACGCGGCACCAGCCGCCCTGGCTGCGCTGCAAAAAGCCGCCATCGACAACGAAAACGTGTTCGCCAAGCTGATGGACGCAGCCCGCGTCTGTTCGCTGGGCCAGATCACGACCGCGCTGTTCGAAGTCGGCGGCCAATATCGCCGCAACATGTAACCGAAGGAAGGTGTCAGACCCCAGGGGTCTGACACCGCTTTACCGGTTTTAGTGGAAGAACAACCACACCAGCAACAGCACAATCCCCGGCACCCCCAGCAGCCAAGCCAAGAAATACTTCCCCATGATCGCCTCCTTGTGACGTTAAACAATAGTCACAGGCTACGACTCGCACCGTAGGCCGTCAGTTAGCTGGAACACACGCAGCCCGACGAACAAGTTATCATTTAACGATTTGATAATGATGCGAGGACGGCAATGGCAGTAGTGTTGGGACCAATCTTGAAGTTCTGCGGCTGTGACGACGGCATGTGGACTGTCAGCGCGCTGGTAGTGTGGATGGGCGACGTGCCGCCCGCCGTCACCGCAGCCGTGCTGCCCGGCACGGCTGCCGCAGTGCGCCCCCTGGCCACCGCCTCCCGCCGCTTGCGCACCCGTTTGCACAGGCGCACCGTGCATACCGTCGAAAGCTGGCGATTCACCATCGAGCAGCACGCCACGCGCGAGCAGCAAGTCCAATACATCGTCGACGGCCAAGCCTTCACTTTCACCGTGCCGGCGCGCGACAACGCCCCCACCTGCGCCTACACCTCTTGCAACGGCTTCTCCGACTACAAGAAAATGAAGGACATCCCGCAGGACCCGGTCTGGAACAAGATGCACGACAACCACGTGCAGCGTCCATACCACCTGCTGTTGATGGGCGGCGACCAGGTCTACAGCGACGCGATGTGGACCACGACCTCCCTCAACGACTGGGCTGCCGCGCCGAACGACAAAAAACTCGCCAACAAGCCGGTCAGCAAATCACTGCAAACCGAAATCGACGATTTCTTCTTCGGGAATTACCTTAAGGTGTGGGCCTATCCGCATGTCGCCCGCATGTTCGCCACCGTTCCGACGGTGATGATGTGGGACGATCACGACATCATCGATGGTTGGGGTTCTTACCCGGACAAGTTCCAACAGTCGCCCGTATTCAAGGCGATCTACAACATCGCGCGCGACTACTTCCTGCTGTTCCAGCAGCACAGCACAACGGAAGCCGATGTGCCGCTGCGGCTGCCATTGCAGCCAGGCTTCACCCAGGCATTGCGCGTCGGTGAATACGGGCTGCTGGTGCTGGATTTGCGCAGCGAGCGCACGCCGGACGTCGTCATGGGCGATCAATCGTGGCAAGCCGCCTATACCTGGCTGGAAGCGCAGCAGGACTGCAAACACTTGCTAATCATGTCCAGCATCCCCGTCGTGCACCCTGACTTCAGCACGCTGGAAATGCTGCTGTGCGCCTTGCCTGGCCAGCAGGAACTGGAAGACGACCTGAAAGACCATTGGCTAAGCCGCACCCACCAATGGGAGCGCCTGCGCCTGATTCACCGCCTGCAGGAATGGTCGCAAAGTAGCGGCGGCCGCGTCACCATCCTCTCCGGCGACGTGCACGTGGGTGCGATCGGCGCCATCGAATCGAGCCAGAAGCAGTACCAGGGCAAGCCGATCACGATCCACCAATTGACTTCGTCCGGCGTGGTCCACCCGCCGCCGCCAGCGATGGCGCTGTTCTACCTCGAACACGTCGGCGACAAGGTGGAACAACTGGAAGGCGGCATCACGACCGCGATGTACAAATTCCCCGGCACCTCGCACCGCTACATCGGCGCGCGCAATTACCTGAGCCTCGAGCCGGACCGCATCGTGGACGGCCGCTCGCGCAACCGCCTGTGGGCCAACTGGTATGTCGAGAATGAAGCACAGCCTTATCGCCAGGCGATCCTGCCGCTCGAATGAACGCTCTGAAAGCCACATGCGAATCAAATGCTTGCTTTTGGTTCGCAAGTTCAGCGGAGCGCAAAAATACAACATCTGACGAGTGTAAATACTTTATTCCCATTGGCACCATCTTCCGATAGGGAGCAAAATTCCAAGTCCACGTAAGCAAAAGTGAATGTTTTTTTCCTACTAACTAGCAGGAGAATGGTTCATGGACTTTATCGATCATCTTCGTGCACTCGCGGCTCGTATCAATTCCACACAAGACCTGATTAGAACAGAGGAAGCGACAAAGAATGCGATGGTGATGCCGTTCATTCAGCTTCTAGGCTATAACGTCTTCGACCCGACTGAAGTCACTCCGGAACTGGTTGCCGATATTGGTACCAAAAAAGGTGAAAAAGTCGACTACGCGATTTTACGTGACGGGCACCCCATCATGCTCTTCGAATGCAAAAAGTTTGGTGGAGATCTCAGCATCAACCATGCTGGCCAGTTGTTTCGATATTTTCACGTTACCGCGGCGCGCTTCGGCGTTCTCACGAACGGTTCCGTATATCGATTTTTCACCGACCTCGAGCAGCCGAACAAGATGGACGAAAAGCCGTTCTTCGAGTTCGATCTTCTGGATTTTAAAGAACGCGATGTAGAAGAATTAAAGAAGTTTGCGAAAACCACTTTTGACGTCGATACGATCCTGACAACTGCCAGCGAGCTTAAATATACACGGGCGATTCAAAATAAGATTGCCGATCTACTCAACAATCCAACTGAAGATTTCGTGAAGATTCTTTCTGGCGAGCTATTGGGAGGAAGGCGTTTTACGCAGGCTGTTCGCGACCAGTTTACTGGCATAACGAAGCGCGCCTTTGAGCAGTTGCTAACAGAAAGAATTAACGAGCGTTTGAAAGGCGCATTGGTTAACGAACCGGAATCGATAGCCAGCCCTGTGGAGCTTAAATTCGAGGACACAAACGATCAAACAATCGTAACTACAGCCGAGGAAATTGAAGGTTTTCACATCGTTCGGTCGATCCTGCGAGATGTCGTCAACACTCGGCGCGTTTTCATGCGCGATGCGCAAAGCTATTGCGCAATTCTTCTCGACGATAATAATCGAAAGCCAATATGCCGCCTCCGCTTCAACAACACTGAAAAACTGGCAGTCGGGATATTCAACGATAAACGAGAGGAAGAGAAAATTCCTCTCGCCCACCTTGACGACCTGTACGAGATGGCAGAAAAGTTGAAGGCGACGGTACGCCAGCATTTACCGGCCGACGATCTGCCATCGACCAACTCATGAGCGCACTCCAGGCACTGAAACGGTCGCACCTGCCGTCAATTCTGGTTGCCACAGCTCCTGCAGGCTTGCTGCCGGTTTGCCGTTGATGAGGGCCAGCAGCATGTCGGCCATCTTGGCGCCGGCAGCGCGGGCGTTGGGCTGGTCGATCGTGGTGACGTCGATGTCGGCCAGGGTGTCGGCCATGCTGCCCCATACGATCAGGGACAGGTCCTTGCCGATCGCGACTCCGGCGTCGAGCAGGGCTCGCACCGCGCCCACACCGGCCAGGTGGTTATCGACCACGATCGCAGTCGGGCGCGGGGTCGTCGCCAGGAGCGCCTGCACTGCGGCGTGCCCGGCGCGGCGGTCGATGCAGTCGTCGACCAGATGGCGCGGATCGACCGCCAGGCCTGCGCTGGACATCGTCGCGAGGAAGCTGGCGCGGCGCTGCGCGGCAAAGTTCATCGCCAGCGGCGCGCTGATCATAGCGATGCGCTGGTGGCCTAGCGACAGCAAGCGCTCCGACGCCATGCGGATCCCGGCTTCATTGTCGTAGTCGAACCAGGCGTAGGGCGCGTCGAGCTGGGTGCGGCCATGGGCGATGAAGGGGAAGCCGACGCGCGCCAGGTAGGCGATGCGTTCATCCTGCACCAGCGTGCGGCTCACCACCAGGCCATCAACGCGGCGGCCGCGCACCATCTGCTCATAAGATGGCATTTCGTTGGACGGCGACACCGGGGCGATGATGAAGTTCATGCGCTTCTGCTCCAACGCTTCCGACATGCCGCCCACCACTTCCAGGAACATGGCGTCGCCCAGGTCGGCCGGCAAGAGCGGGTAGATGGTGCCGAGCACATTGCTGCGTCCAACGGCCAGGCTGCGCGCCATGGGATTGGCTTCATAGCCGGATTCGCGGGCGGCACGCAACACGCGCTCGCGCGTCAACTCGCTGACCTCGGGATAGCCGTTCAGCGCGCGGCTGACGGTTGTCTTCGACATGCCGAGTGTGTCGGCGAGGTTCTTCAGATTCATGGCGAAATTATAGCGGGTGCATCGAGCCCGTCGTCACTGCCGTCCACCGCGCGCTTGAAGAAGTAAAGTGTGACCAGCACGATCGCGATCGGCACCAGCGTCAGGTAAAACGCGAAATGCCCGCTGAAGGCGCCGAACACATAACCGGTAATCAGCGATCCCGTGGTGCCGCCCAGCGCCGAGAAGATCACCAGCAGGCCGGTCATCGCCGAGTGCTGGTGCTTGGGCAAGGAACTGAGCATGACCGAATTGATGCCAGGGTACACCGGTGCCATGAATAGCCCAATCAGCGGGAATACGAAAGCAGCCAGCGGTGCATCGCCCCAGCCCGCGTCGACCGGGACCGCAACGTCATGCGTCATCGGTAATGCGACCAGCACCACAGCGCCCATACCGAGCAGGCAGCCGTTCATCACAGGGTACCAATTGATGCGCCGCATCAGGACCCCGGCCGACAGGCGGCCGACTGCGAGGCATGCGGCGAAAATACTGGTGACCTGCACGCTCATGGCAGCCGGCAGGTGCAAGATTTCGTTATTGAAGGTCGGCAGCCAGGTGCCCACACTTTGCTCGATCAGCACATACAGGAAAGCGGTCAGCACGAACACGCATACCAGCGGCTTGAAGAACAGCTTGAGCATGGCGGTGAATTCCTGCGCCAAGCTGCGCGCTTCCGGCGGTGCCGCCAGCCGTTCATCGAATGGCGTTGCCAGCAGCAGCGCAAAGGTCAGCGCGCACAGGCCGGCCAGCACCCAGTAAACATGCAGCCAGCTTTGCGAGCGCGGGTTGGTGGAATCGATGAAGAAGCTGAACACCCAGTAGGCGCACAGCACGCCCACCATGAAGAAGCCCTCCAGCGTGTTCATGATGCCTGCATGCTGGCGGCGATCGGCGGCGACCAGGCCGAGCGTGGAATAGACCGACACCTTGACCAGCGCGAAGGACACGCCAACGCACAGGAACAACATCTTGGTAGTGAGGAAGGAAGGCAGCAGCGGCATGGACAGGCAGGCCGCCGTAACAATGACCAGCCCGGTCAGCATCGCCTTCTTGTACCCGATGCGAGGCAGGAAGCTCGCCACCAGGAAGGACACCACGGCAATCGGCAAGTCCTTGAAACCTTCCAGTACGCTGGCGGAGGATTTGCTGACGCCGTAGTTGCCGATGACCTGCAGGATCACCGTGCCAACGCTGTTCAACAGGATGGCGAAGGTGAAATAGATCAGGAACAGGACCCAGATGATGCGCCGGTTTTGCATAGTGTCTCCATTATATTTTTGAATTGTTCCAATCCCGGGATCACCGTGTCTGCTTGCCACAGCGTGGCCGCATGGCCAACGCCGATGGCGTACATGCCGGCCGCCTTGATGGCGCTCACGCCGGCAACGGCGTCCTCCACGCCAACGCAATCGGCCGGGTCTACGCCCAGTTCCGACGCAGCGCGCAGGAAGATTTCGGGATCGGGTTTGCCGCGCGCGATCGTCGCCGCGTCTACGACATAGTCGAACTTCTCAGTGATGCCGAGGCTTTCCAGCACCGTGAAGGCGTTTTTGCTGACTGACGCAAGGCCCACCTTCAAGCCTTGCGCGCGACACCAGTCGAGTGCTGCCACTGCGCCGGGCAGCAAGTCGGCGGGCGACATTTCGGCGATCAGTGTCTTGTAATGCTCGTTCTTGGAGTCGGCCAGCGCCAGCTTCTCGGCGTCGCTGTAGGTGCGCGGCGCCCCGGCCAGTATCAGCTCCAGTGAGCCCATGCGGTCGATGCCCTTCAGGTTTTCGTTGAAGGCTTCGTCGAAGTGCACCTGTTGCGACTGCGCCAGCGCTTGCCACGCCAGGAAGTGATAGTGGGCGGTATCGGTGATCACGCCATCGAGGTCGAAGATAACGGCTTTCATGCGAGCTCCTGGACCGGCGCGGCCGGCGTAACGGTGACGGGCAAGCCGCGATGCTGGAAAGCCAGCGTTTCGCCGCGCAGCAAGGTGTATTGCGTGCCGCCCGGGCTCACGCGCACCTGCAGCAGGCTGCCATGCAGGTGGATGCGGAATTGGTAGTGCTGCCATTGCTTCGGCAGCGTCGGCGTGAAGCGTACCTCGCCGTCCACCACGCGCATGCCGCCGAAGCCGTAAGCCACCCCGAGCCAGGTGCCGGCCATGGCGGCGGTATGCACGCCGTAGTGCGTGTTGCCGTGGGTGTTATCCAGGTCGAGGCGGGCGGTCTCCATGAAGTAGTCGTAGGCCTTGCCCTCGTAGCCCACTTCGGAGGCGATGATGCTGAAGATGCAGGACGACAGCGAGGAATCGTGCGTGGTCACTGCTTCGTAGTAATCGAAGTCGCGTTTCTTGTCTTCCAGCGTGAACTGCTCGCTCAACAGCATCAGGGCCAGCACCACGTCGGCCTGTTTGCAGACCTGGTGGCGGTAAATCACCATCGGATGGTAGTTCAGCAACAGCGGGTATTTGTCGGCGGGAGTTCCTGCGAAGTCCCACACTTTCTTGTCGAGGAAACTGTCGTCTTGCGGGTGGATGCCGAGTGCAGCGTCGTAGGGCAGCAACATGGCTGCAGCAGCGCGGCGGAATTCTTCCAGCTCGCCCTCGCTCCACGCAACGGCGGCGGCAATGCGCGCCCAGTCCTGCGGGTATTCGCGCGCGATACGTTCGGCCACGGTGGCGGCAAACTGCATGTGCAGCTTGGCCATCGCGTTGGTGTAGTAATTGTTGTTCACCAGCGCGGTGTATTCGTCCGGTCCTGTCACTTCGTTGATCACGAATGCGCCTGCGCGGTTGTAGCTACCGATGCCGAGCCAGATGCGCGCGGTCTCGAGCAGGATTTCGGCGCCGTATTGCAGCAGGTAGGCGTCGTCGCCGGTGGCGTCCATGTACTGCTTGATGGAGTAAGCCACGTCCGCGTTGATGTGATACTGCGCGGTGCCGGCCGGGAAATAGGCCGAGCATTCCTCGCCTGCGATGGTACGCCAGGGGTACAAGGCGCCTTTGGCATGCGACATCTGGCGTGCACGTTCGCGTGCGGCTGGCAGGCCGGCGTAACGGTATTCCAGCAGCTTGCGCGCAATCTCGGGCTTGTTGTACAGGAAGAACGGGAAGATGTAGATCTCCGTATCCCAGAAGTAGTGGCCTTCGTAGCCCTCGCCCGTCACCCCCTTGGCGGAGATATTGGTCTTGCCGTCGCGGCCCACCGACTGCAGCAGGTGGAACTGGTTGAAACGGATGCCCTGCTGGAGCGCGTCGTCGCCAGCTACTTCCACGTCGGCTTGCGCCCAGAAGTCGGCCAGGTAGGCTTCCTGCTGCGCGGCCAGCTTGTCGAAACCGAGACCGCGCGCCGCTTCCAGTTCGGCGCGCGAACGCGCCAGCAGCTCGTCGTCGGCATAATCGCGCGAGCTGTAATAGCAGCCGTATTTCACCAGGCGCACCGCCTGGCCATCGCGCGCATCGACAGCGTATGACTGCGCCAGGCGCGAGCCTTCAGCGCGCTGCGCAAAGATATGCTGCGCATCGATCACCTGCGCGGCGGCTGTTACCAGCGTGAAGCCGCTGTTATGGGTGCGCTGCTGCAGGGCGGCGAAGTGCGGCGCCAATTCGGTGCCAAGCAGCGCCAGCGCCGGGCCGGATGTGGCGGAACCGACACGCGGGTCGTCGCCGGCTTCCAGGTTGCGCACCACGCCATCGACCGTGCATTCCAGCCGCAAGGCGCCATCGAAACCAAGCGGCGTCACCGTGAATTCGATCGCAAACAGATGCTTGCTGGCGAAGCTGACCAGGCGCCGGCTGCGCACCTGCACGCGGCGACCGGACGGCGCCTGCCAGACGATATCGCGCTCCAGAAGCCCGGTGCGCAAGTCGAGGCGGCGCTCGTAGCTTTCAACCCGGCCCTGCAGCAAGTCAAAACGCTCCTCGCCAACCCACAGCGCGATCCCCTTGGCATTCGGCACGTTCAACATAAACTGGTTGTTGCGTGCCAGGCCGTAGGCATTTTCGGGGTACTGGATCGGTTCCGACTCAAAGAAGCCGTTCAGGTAAGTACCGTCCAGGGAAGTGCCGGCCGGGCCGGCGTAGCCTTCTTCCGCCGTTCCGCGCAGGCCGATATAGCCATTGCCCAGCGCGAACAGGGTCTCATCCAGGAAATTTGACGCCGCATCGAAGGACGTTTCGCGGATACACCAGGCATCGAGGGGGTAAGTGTGCAGCATCTTCATCCTTCTTTTTCATTCAAACCGGTTTGGATACGGCATAAAAAATTTTTACGTACTGCGCACGATGAGCGCGGTGGGCAGGGTCTCGGAAGCCACGGGACGCCCCTCCAGCGAGTCCAGCATCTTCTTGGCCAACAATACGCCCGCATCGCGCAGGTATTGGTGCACGCTGGACAGCGGCGGCACGAAGCTCGCGGCGCCCGGCGTATCGTCATAACCGATGACCGAGACCTGTTCCGGCACGCGCACATCGCGCTCGGCCAATGCACGGATCGCACCCATCGCCAGCAAGTCGCTGGCGGCAAACACGCCGTCGAACGACAAGCCTTTCTTCTTCAGCAGGGAATCGAGGCAATCAAAGCCGGCTTCAAAAGTAAATGCCTTCGGCCGCATGATGTGCACGCTACCCTGCCCGCCCAGCGCGTCGATGAAGCCCGCGCAGCGTTCCTGCACCTCGGCATGGTCCACGTCGCCCAGGAACAACACCTTCTTGCGTCCCAGTTCGATGAAGCGCTGGGCGACACTGCCACCGCCCTTGCGGTTGTCGCTGCCGACCACCACGGTGTCCGAGCCCGCCTCCGGCGCGCCCCACACCACCAGCGGCTGGCTGCGCTTTTTGAGCGCGGTCACCGCTTCGCCATGCGAACCCTGGCCCAGCAGGATCAAGCCGTCGGCGCCTTGCACCGGGGCGGTATCCAGCAACTGGCGCGAGGTCAGCACCACGCTGTAGCCGGCGGTCGTCAGCTCCTGCGTGATCCCGCCCAGCAGTTCCAGCGGGTAGGGGTCGGACATCGGCCGGCCCTTCTCGGGTGTCATTTCCACCACAACTGCCACCGAATACGAACGCCCCATGCGCAGGTTGCGTGCGCTCACGTTCAGGCGATAGCCCTGGGCTTCCGCGATCTGGCGCACTTTCTCCCGCGTTTCTTCCGTTACGAGGGGACTGCCACGCAGGGCGCGCGACACGGTAATTTTCGAAACCCCTGCCAGCTTGGCGAGGTCTTCCATAGTTTTATTGACTGCCATGCGGGGCATTATGACAGATTTCGAAACCACGCAACAACAAAATGACATCGATAACATTTCGTTTGACATCGATATCATTTCTTGTTTCAATGGTCAGGCCTTGGAAGCCGAATCACATAAAACGAAAGAAGAGACACGTATGAAAAATCATCGGAAGTTCCTGTTGTCGTCCATTTCCATCGCTGTACTGGCCTTGATCGGCCAGGCCCGGGCCGCGGAACAGGAAGGCCAGCAAGCCACGGCGGAAGCCGCGCCAGCCCCGGCTGCGGCAGATGCCGCCGTCCAGAAAGAAATCCAGCAAGTCGTGGTGACCGGCGTGGCCTCGGCCCGCGGCGTGCGCAAGCTGGACTCCGCCTTCTCCATCACCACCGCATCGGAAGAACAACTCAAACAAGCCGCCCCGATCAGCACCGCCGACGTCATGAAGCTGGTGCCGGGCGCCTTTGCCGAGTCGACCGGCGGCCAGTCGGGCGCCAACATCCAGGTGCGCGGCTTCCCGTCCGGCTCCGATTCGCCGTTCGTGTCGGTGCAGATGCAGGGCAATCCGCTGTACCCGGTTTCCACCTTGTCCTTCTTCGAGGGCTCTTCGGCCTTCCGCCTGGACGACACCATTGAACGCGTGGAAGTGCTGCGCGGCGGCCCGAGCACCATCTTCTCCAGCGGCCAGCCGGGCGCCACCATGAACTTCATCTTGAAAAAGGGCGCCGACACGCCGGAGGGTTCGGTGCGTTTCACCACCGGCACCGGCGAACTGCGCCGCATTGATGTCTTCTACGGCGGCAAGATTTCCGATGGCTGGTACGGCACCATTGGCGGTTTCTACCGCAACACCCATGGCGTACGCGATTCCGGCTTCCCTTCCGATGACGGCGGCCAGGTCACCGCGACCCTGACCCGCAAGCTGGACCAGGGCGAGGCGACCTTCTATGTACGCCGAACCGACGACAAGAACGCCTTCTACACCGGCGTGCCGCTGGTTTCCAGCAATGAAGGACGCACCATCACCGAATTCCCGGGCTTCGACCCGCTCAAGGGCACGCTGATGAGCAACGAGATGCGCCGCTTCACCGTGGACGCCGCGCCAGGCAAGACCCTGAATTACGACCTGGGCGATGGCCGCGGCCTGAAGTCCACCGTGCTGGGCATGGAGTTTGACCAGAACATCGATGGCTGGAACGTCTCCAACAAGTTCAACCATTTCGATGGCGAGCTGAACACCATCGCCATGTTCACCGGTAACAACCCGCTGGCCATGTCCGCTTATAACACCGCCGCGCTGGCAGCCAACGGCGGCACCACTGCCACGGCGACCTACCTGGATGGCACGCCGGTCTCCGGCAACCAGCAAGTAGTGCAGGCCGGCTTGTGGGCGGTTGAGAAGAAACTGAAGTCCTTCACCGACGAGATCCGCGTCAGCAAGGAGTGGATCAAGGACAACACCCTGACCGTGGGCGGCTATTTTGCCAACTACTCCTCGGATGACGTGTGGTACCTGGGCAGCAGCCACCTGATGACGGCCGTGCCGAACGCACGCCTGATCAACGTCAAGCTGGACAACGGCGTCATCGTTTCCAACAACGGCAAGGATGGCAGCGTGTTCTATGCCCCGGTCGCGTCCTACGATGGCAGCAACACCGCGCTGTTCCTCGCCAACGAATGGAAGGTCAACGACAAGATCAAGATCGACGGCGGCATTCGCCGTGAGCGCCAGAAGCTCGATGCGACAATTTCCAACCTGAGCAGCGGCGATACGGACAATAACCCGCTGACGGTCTACAACAACAATACCTCGATGCCGACCGGATCCAACACGGCGCTCAAGCGCACCGATTCGGCCAACAGCTTTACCATCGGCGGCAACTACAAGCTGGCCAAGGACATGAGCGTGTTCGCGCGCGCCAATATGGGCCACACTTTCGTCGCCTTCGACGACCTGCGCAACGCCGGCACCCAGGCCAAGGTGGACGACCGCAGCTTCCTGCCGACGCCAAAGATCAAGCAGTACGAACTGGGCTTCAAGACCGCCGGCCAGTTGTACAGCGCCTACATCAACTACTTCCACACCGACTTTGAAGGCATCGCCTTCCAGCAGATCCTGTCGAACGGCACCATCCTGAATTCGGTATCCGGTTCCAAAGGCGATGGCGTGGAAGTGGAACTGGCGGTGCGCCCGATCCGCGACCTGTCGCTGAGCCTGTCCGGCAACTGGCAGGATTCGAAGTACAAGGACAACCCGCTGACCGAAGGCAAGCTGGTGCAGCGCCAGCCAAAGCTGCAATACCGCTTCACGCCGACCTACCGCATCCCGCTGGGTGAAAACAATGCGCTCAAGCTGTACGGCACCTACACCTATGTGGGCGACCGCTGGGCCGACCAATCCAACCTGCAATACCTGCCTTCATATAAAACCGTGGACCTGGGCGCGCTGTATACCATCGGCGACAAGATCGAGATTCGCCTGAGCGGCAACAACATCACCAACGAGCTCGGCCTGACCGAAGGCAACTCGCGCCTGACCACCGGCGGCAGCGGTCCGATCAACGCCCGTCCGCTGTTTGGCCGCAGCTGGGAGCTGTCGCTGGCCTACCGCTTCTGATTGGTGTAACCCTCCCTTAGTCCCTTAGCAGTTCCCCTCCGGGCGTCGCAGGATTTTCCAAGGCTGCGGCGCCCTTTTTTTCGCCTGCACGGAGCTCTAGCATTCACCGTCTTTTTCGCCTAAGCTGACAAAGGTGCCTGAGTGAAAGGTTACTATCAAGGGTAGATTCGTGGTCGCGCTGAATTCCGTCAACTCACTGCAGACTGCCGTGGCCTTTGCCGAGCGCAAGGTGCAGCAGGATCGCGACCAGGTGGCGCAGGATGAAGACAGGCTGGACGCCAGCCGCTCACAATTGCAACTCGACACCCAATCCCTCTTGAAGACTCAGCAGGACAGCGCGCGCGCCCAAGCCGCCGCCACGCCAACCCTGAGCGCGCCGCGCCTTGATAACGCCATCGAACAACGCGTCCCGTCCAGCGCCCTGCCCAAGCCGCCGACACTGAATAGCCTCGGCCAGACGATCGGCAAGCTGATCAACGTGGAAGCTTGAGCAGCGCATCCTTTGCCGGTTCGTAGCCGCCGGCGGCCGAGCGCTCATACAACGCTCGCGCTTTACCCATATCCTGCTGCAAGACCTCACCGTTCTCGTAGAGATACGCCAGGTCGTATTGCGCAGCGCGGTTCTGTGCCTCTGCTGCATCAACCACAAGTTGCAGGCCGCGCTGTTTGTCACCTTCCTGGACATGAATCAACAGCATTCCAAGCGTGGTCTTGGCTTCTGGATCACCTTGGTCGACAGCCCGTTCCAACATGTCGAACATCAGATTGTAATCCTGCGCTTCCTCCGGTGCAGCAAGCAGTATTTTGGCCAGGTTCAGTTGTGCGCTTGCGTTACCCTGGTCCGCTGCTTTTTTCGCCCAGTCGATCGCCTGCACCACATCCTTGTCGGCGGCCCGGCCGGCAGCCAGCACCATCGACAGGGCCACTTGCGCGTGCACATAGCCCGATTCGGCGGACTTGCGCAGCAATCGAAGCGACTCGGGGACATTCTTGTCGACTTCCGGATCACCTGCAAAATAACGCCAGCTCATCTGGTACATTGCCTCGGCATTTCCTGCCGCTGCAAGCGCCTTGGTTTGTTCAAGGCGAGCCTTGGCTTCAGCGGGTGTTTCACCGCCTTCCAGGGTCCAAACGTAGCTCATCTTGGTCCATGTCGGTTCATGCCAGCCGATCGTTTCGGGCGACATGAACAGGCATTTCGCGAGTCCGTCCTGCGCCGCCAGGTCCAGCAGCGGGTGGCCACTGGATTTCTCCACCCTGGACTCGATGACACGGCCATCCATCCCGATCAGGTAGGCCAGCACCACTGCGCCTTCCTCACCATTCCGCAAGGACTCGGCCGGCCACTCCGGCTTGGGGCAAGACTGCAGCTTGGCAGTCAGCTTTCCAAGAGGAGTCTGGTTCTTGTCGGTGGCTGCCTCAGCAAGTGTGGGCAGACTGAGCAGGCATGCTACTGCGGCTGGCAGGAAGGTCGATAGGCGCATCGGGCCAATTATCAGGAAGTAAATATTTCCCGACTGTATCACCATCGACGGGCTGCGCCAAGGACACCGGACGCGGCAGGGACCACATTTTCAAGAATTGCTGATACGGTTTCATGGCATCCTCCACCAGGCACTGGTGGCCTGCGGCTGGGCGATATCAAGTGCTTCGCCGATCATCGGCGTCGCGAGGGTTTGGCCACGCGCGGCGGCCAGGGCGCTGATCTGTTCGAACGGATCGTCCCAGCTATGCATGGCCAGGTCGAAAGTGCCGTTATGGATCGGCAGCATGACTTTGCCGCGCAGGTCGATGTGGGCCTGCATGGTTTCCCTCGGCTGCATGTGGATGTCGGGCCAGTTCGGGTCATAGGCGCCGGTTTCCATCAGGGTCAGGTCGAAGGGGCCGAAGCGGTCGCCAATTTCCTTGAAGCCCTTGAAGTAGCCGGTATCGCCGCTGAAGAAGACCTTCAGGCCGCCGCTCTCGATCACCCAGGAAGCCCACAGCGTCTTGTTGCTGTCCCACAGGGTGCGGCCGGAGAAGTGCTGGGCCGGGGTGGCGGTCAGCTTCAGGCCGCCGGCCGAGACCGACTCCCACCACCCCAGTTGCCGTACCTTACCAGCCGGCACGCCCCAGGACACCAGGGTGTCGCCTACACCCAACGGCGCCAGGAAGTGTTCAGTCTTTGCCTCCAGCTCGCGGATGGCGGCGTAATCGAGGTGGTCGTAATGGTTATGCGACAGGATCACGCCCTTGATTGGAGGCAGCTCGGCAATGCTGATCGGCGGCGCGTGAAAGCGTGCCGGGCCAGCCCATTGCACCGGCGAAGCGCGCTTGGAAAACACCGGGTCGGTCAGCCAGAACTCGCCATTCAGCTTCAACAGGATCGTGGAGTGGCCCAGGCGGAACAGGCTGTTGTCCGGCGCAGACAACAATTGCTCGCGAGTGAGTACTTGCACCGGCAATGCCTGCGCGGGTACCGTATCGGCCGGCTTGTTGAAGGTCAAGTCCCACAGCACCTGCACCATTTTCAGCAAGCCCGGCTGCTGGCGCGGCGCTTCGTTGCGGTACGCAGGGCGGGAATCGGCGGCGTTGTATGCAAGGCAAGTCATGATGAAGATCGCTCCAATCAGCAGGGTTCGTTTCATGTTCAGTTCAGTAGAGTTACACTACACAGTGTAGTTTCTGTTTTGGGAAAAGTAAACTACCCGGTGTAAAATATTCTGTATGAACCAACCCGACAAACTCACCGACCGCAAGCGCGCCGCCATCATCACCGCCGCCATCGCCGAATTCCGTGCCCGCGGTTTCGAAGCCACCAGCATGGACCGCATCGCGGCCGAGGCCGGCGTATCGAAGCGCACGGTGTACAACCACTTCGCCAGCAAGGACGAGTTGTTCGAGCAGATCCTGCAGGAGTTGTGGGATTGCAGTGCCGCGCTGAACGCCATCGGCTACCAGCAAGGCCAGCCGCTCAAACCGCAATTACTGGAACTGATGCGGCAGAAAATGGCCATGCTGCGCGACGACTACTTCCTCGACCTGGTGCGCGTTGCCATCGCCGAAGCAATCCATGCGCCGCAACGCGCCGGCGACATGCTGACCAAACTGGGCAAGAAGGAGGAAGGCGTGGCCAGCTTCCTGCGCGCAGCACAGGAAGACAAGGTGCTGAAGGCGGGCGACCCGGCCTTCATGTCGCACATGCTGCAAGGCCAGTTGAAATCGTTCGCCCTCTGGCCGCAAGTGGCAATGGGCAAAAAACCGCTGACGCCGCAGGAGCAGGAGGCGGTCATCACCGCCACCGTCGAGATGTTCCTGTCCTACTACGGGCTTAATTGAAGCAAACCGCGTAGACCGGCGGCAGCGTGGTGGAAATGGTTTGCCAATGTTCGCCGCCATTGGTCGACAACCAGGCGCCGCCCGTGGTCGATGCCATCAGCAAGGTCTTGCCGTCGTCGGCCACCGCCAATCCGTGGCGGTACACCAGGTCATAGCAATGTTCCTGCGGCAGGCCACCGCGCAAGGTATGGAAACTGGCGCCGCCATCGGCGGTACGGTTGACGGCCAGCGCCGCCTCCACCGGCACCCGCTGCTGGTCGGCCACCGCCGGCGCGAACCAGGCGGTCTTGCCGTCGCGCGGATGCACCGCCACTGCGAAGCCAAAACTCGACAGCGGTGCGGTAACCTCTTCCCAGCTTTCGCCATTATTGCGCGACTGCCAGATGCCGTTATGGTGCTGGCACCACAGCGCGTCCGGCTCGGCCGCGCAACGCACGATGCGGTGCGGGTCCTGCACCGCCCCGTCATCCTGCATTTCGGGCGGCATATAGCGCGCCGCCATGCCCTTGGTGCGCAGCTGCCAGCTCGCGCCGCCATCGCGCGTCAGCCAGGCGCCGCCGCATGACACGCCGACCAGCAGCGCATTGCTGTCGCGCGGGTCGACGCAGATGCTGTGGATGCCCGGCACGTCGTAGCCGCCGCCGAACCACTGCGCGCGCTCGGGAACGTTCCACAGCGATTCCACCAATTGCCAGCTCGCGCCGCGGTCGTTGGAGCGGAACAGGCCACCCGGCAAGGTACCGGCCCACAGCACGCCGGGCTGGTCCGGGCCGCCCGCTTCCAGCGACCAGATTTGCTTGAGGGTCCAGTCCACCTTGTCGGTGCTGTCCTGCGGCTTGGATGGATAGGCCGGCACCGCGACTTCCGTCCACGCCGCGCTGCCGGCATCGCGCCGGTGCAGCTTGGCGCCGAAGTGCCCCAGGTTCAGGCATGCATATACGGCGCCATCGCGCGCGTCGTGCAGCACCATCGAAACCGGATCGCCGAAGAAGGATTTATCCTCTTCCAGTTTCCACTCGCCGTTGCGGTAAGCCAGTTCGAACAAGCCTTTGCGGCTTGCAAGGAAAGCGCGGTCTGCCATGTCATCCTCCGGATAAGGCTTGCAGCACGTAGATCTTGGAATCATTGCCCAATGGCGCGTCGAGTTCACTGCGCTTGCCGTCGATGAATACCGCGACGTTGGCCCGCAGGCGGCCTTGCTCGTCCAGGACGTAGGGCCCCAGGCGCGGATTGTCGGCAAAGGCCCCCTCCAGCGCGGCGCGCAAGGTGGCCGCCCGGGTCTCCAACGTCGGAACCGGCAGGAAGCGCGCCAACTGCTGGGTGAAGATGATCTGGGCCATGGGAAAGCTATTCTAGCGCGCTTTGGCCTACAATCATCCCGTGTGCATAACCGGAGCCACACATGCGTCTCACCCCGCGGGAACTTGAGTTGTTGATGCACGAAGTGGAGCAGGAAGACCCGATCGATTTTGCCGACCTGCCTTTCAACGAACAGGAATTGCGCGAACTGGTCGCCAACCATCTGTGCGAAATGGCCGACGCCATGGCCAGCTTCAGCGAGGAAGACCGCCGCCTGACCTTGCTGGCGGTGGCGGCCAAGCTGGTGCTGGAAAACCTGGTGTTGCACGTGCAGCTGCTCAGGCGTCACGGCTTGCCGCTCAACGAACAGACTGCCGCCCTGCTGTCGCGCCTGCGCAAGGGCGACAGCGACGGCGCTTAAACGCGCTCCGCCGGCTGCAGCATATTGCGCGCCAGGCGCAGACCGAACTTGCCGATGCCCTGGTCCCAGGGGGTGAAGCGCGGCAGCTGATACCAGTCCGTTGCGCCGCGGCTGGCGCCCCACGCCGTGGAGACCGCGGCGTCGAAGCCCATCTCGCGCACCATGGCAACGTGCTCCGGCAGGTAGTCCTGGCCCGGCTTGCCGTTCGGGTAGGCAAACATGCGCACCGGCGCGTCGAGCGCCGCTTCCAGCGTGGCCCTGCCCTGCGCGATTTCCTGGCGTGCTTCCGCGGCCGGCAAGCGCGCCAGGATAGGGTGGTTGACCGTGTGCCCGCCGATGCCCATGCCGGCCGCGTGCAGGGTGCGCAACTGGGTGCTGCTCATCATCAGGTCGCGCGGCAATTCGGCGCCGGACAAGCTGGCCACCTTGCCGACTTGTTCCAGGCGCTGCACCATCGGCAAGTATTTGAGCTGGCCGATCAGGGCGCCGATGGTGTGGCGGCGGGCTTCCCAGCTTGCCAGGCTGTGGCGCCCGAGGCCGAGTGCCGTCGCATCGAACACCTCGCCCGGCGCGCGGCGCACCGACTCAATCACGCTATCGTTCCACATGCGGCCGCCATCCAGGAAGCCGGTGGCAATGAAAAAGCTCGCATGCAAGCCATGCTTTTGCAGCAACGGCAGGGCTACCTCGGCATTGTCGGCATAGCCGTCGTCGAAGGTGATGCAGGCGCTGCGCGCCGGCAGCCTGCCCTCGGCAGCCAGCCGCACGGCATCGAGCAGGGGCAACACATTGAAGCGCGACTTGAGCCAGCCAAGCTGGCGGTCGAACTGTTCGCGGTGCACCTCGCCCGGAAACAGCGGGTCTTGCGCCGGCAGGACGCGATGGTAGATCAGGATGGCCGGCGCCCGCCGGCCGCCGCCGGACAGCAGTGACAGTGCACCGCGCTCCAGTTGCCGCTTAAGCCACACCTTGCGCCTCCGTTTGCTGCGCGGCGCGCGGTGGCGCCGCTGGTTGATTCAAGGCCTGTTGCACCAGCAGGCGGGTCGCGACCATCAGCACCATGATGTAGTAAGGCACGTCGAAATAGGCCAGGCTGAGGAAGGCGCCACCGACCATGAAGCCGATCAGGCTGACCTGCAGCATACGCACCAGCTTGCTTGCCCATTCCAGTTCAGGCACCTTGCCGGCGTGCCGGATCACCCAGGTTCCGTTGCGCCACACCACCAGGTACATCAGCAGGAACAACGCCAGGCCGACATAGCCGTGTTCACCCAGGACCTGGAAGTAGATGCTGTGGGCGGCGTGGATATCGTCCGGATTGGGCGCATACAGCTGGAACACGTACTTGTTGTAGATCTGGAAGCCGCCGCCAAACAGCGGATGGTCGTTGGCCAGGTTGATCGCCATTTTCCAGGCATTGATGCGGCCCATCGCCGAGCTGTCCTGCTCATAGGTGTTGATGGTATCGATCCGGCTATGCCATTGCTCCGGCATGAAGACCAGCGCCAGCGGCGCCAGCACCACCATCAGCGCACCCAGCTTCAATTTGTCCTGGCTCTTCAGCCAAAGGAAGCCCAGCATGGCGGCCAATGCCACTGCCGCGCCGCGCGAGTAGGACCCCAGGGCAGCCAGCACGCATAGTCCCGCTGCCGCCCACATTGCGCGCTTGCCCCATTTGTTGGCGATCAAGCCTGTCAGGAACAGCATCAGCGGCACCACCATGATCAGGGCCAGCGCGATCTCGTTATTCCCTTCGATGAAGGTGCCGGTCGGTCCCCATACGCGGTACGCGCCGGCGCTGCGGATGGTGAACAGGCCGCCTTTTACGCCATAGAAGCCGAGCGAGATCACAATCGCCCACACCACCATTTCGATGTCCTTGCGGGTGCGCACCAGCATGGCCACGACCAGGGTCATCACCATGATTTTTGCTACCTTGTTCAGCAGCGGGAACGGGCTTTCAGGACCGATGGCAAACAAGGCCGTCAGGCACATCCAGCCGGTAAACGCCGCCAGGATCCAGGTCAGGCCGGTATTCGGGAACTTGACATCCTTTGACTTGGCCATCATCGCCAGCAAGGTGGTCCCCGCGATGATCGCCGCGAACGGCATGCTTTGCGCCCATCCCCAGCTCTGGGTATGCGGGTTCATCACGCTGATCCAGATCCACAGCACGGCACCGTAGAACGGGCGCTTGAAGATGAAGGGCAGCGAACCGAAAACGATCAGGGTAATGATTATGTCGCGCATGGCGCCTCCCGGCTTACTTCGTCAATGCGTTCCATGGAGTCTCCAGCTTGGTCACGCAATAGCGGTACTTGCCGCTCTTTTCCGGCAGGATTTCCGGCACCAGTTCCACCTCGATCTTCACCTGCGTTCCCATGCGCGCATGGAAGCCGGCCTCGACGGCCAGCCGCGCCTTGTCGTCGAAAACGCCGTCGTACACGATCTGCACGCGCGTCCAGTCCAGGGTTTCCTGGATCACCTTGAAGGCGCGCACCGCGGGCAGGTCGCGCATTATATAGGCCAGCGCGGCGCTATGGATCAGGGTGCCGTCCTGGTTGATCAGGAAGTCGGTGGTGCGGCCGTGGATCTCCTTCAGCACCGGCAAGGTGCGGCCGCAGCTGCACGGCGCGGTGTCCAGCGCGCCGACGTCGCCGGTGCGATAGCGGATGAAGGGGAAGTCGCCGGACTGCAAATGGGTCACCACGATCTCGCCCGACTCGCCGGGCGGCAGCTGCCGGCCTTCCGGGTCCAGCACTTCGATCACGATGTCTTCGCTCGTGATGTGCAGCTTGCCGGCCGGGCATTGGTGGGCGATGAAGCCGGAATCGCGGCCGCCGTAGCCATTCGCCACCGGGCAGCCGAACACGCGCTCGATCTGTTCGCGCTGCGACTGGTACAGGCATTCGGACGTGACAAAGGCGACGCGGATGCCCAGCTGGTCGAGGCGGATTCCCTTGTCTTCGGCATGCGCGGCGATGCGCGCCAGCACGGTCGGGTAGCCGAACAGCATCTTCGGCTTGCGCTGGCGGATGCGTTCCACGTGGCCATCCAGTCCGGCTTCGGTGGTGGCGAAGGCCGACATCAATTCGGTGCGCATCAGGGTGTCGCGCACCATGCGCACGCGGTCCTGCGCGCTCAACTCGATCGGCGAACCCCAGATCACGATTTCGCGGTCGCCGATATCGACGTTCCACCAGCGCGTGGCGCGCCATTTGGCGGCCACGTCATGGCTCACGCGGTGGCGGCCGACAAAGAAGGTGAGCGGCGCGCCGGTCGAGCCGCCGGTGTTGTAGCGCACCAGGTTCTGTGCATCGTCGGCTTTCAGCGTTTCGATGTTCGCACGGATGGCCGCCTTGTCCAGCAATGGCAGGCGCACCAGGTCGGGCACGCCCTTGAAGTCGCGCGCGGCGTCGAAGCCGATGCGGGCAAAAGCGTCGCGGTAATACGGTACGTGGCGCTGCGCGCGCAGCAACAGGGCGCGCAGGCGTTCGATTTGCAGTTCCTGCAGCCTGGCCGCCGGCCAGTACTGGGTCTGTTCCATATGGCGGCGCACGGCCACGCTGCTGTGCTTCTTGAGCTTTTCATGCAGCGGGAACAGGATGCCGGAAACCAGGGCGGTATAGATCATGGGCGGCGCCCTCCTTTGCTTGCCAAGGCCTGGCGGTAGACGTCCAGCAGGCGCGGCTTGACGCTGGACCAGGCGTATTGCGCCACGCTGGCGCGGCCGGCGCTGCGCAGCGCTTCCGCCAGCGCCGGATGTTCGGCCAGGCGCAGCACGGCCTGCGCCATGGCGCCCGGATCGGCCGGCGGCACCAGCAGCGCGGTCTTGCCGTCCTCCACCACATACGGTACGCCGCCGACGTTGGTGCTGACCACCAGGGCGCCGCTGGCCAGCGCTTCCAGGACGGAGTTGGGCATATTGTCGACCAGGCTGGGATTCAGCATGATGTCGGCATTGCGGTACAGGGCCGGCATGTCGGCCGTGTCGACCCGGCCGGTAAAGTGCACGGCATGCGCCACGCCCAGGCCTTGCGCCAGATGCTCCAGCTCGGCGCGCAGCGGGCCCGAACCGGCCACCGTGAGCTGGGCTTCGGGGTGGCTCTGGCGCACGATCGCGAAGGCGCGCAGCGCGCTGGCGTTGTCGTAAATGTCCTCCAGGTTGCGTGCCACCAGCAGCCGCAGGGCGCCGCGCACGCGCGGCGCGGCATCGGCGGCAAAGCGCTCCAGGTTGACGATATTGGGCACGATCACGGAGTCGATGCCGTGCTGGCCGAACACATGGGCCAAAAAGCCCGACGGCACGGCCAGTGCGGCGCAGCGGCGCAGGCTGGGGCGCATCCAGGCCGCCGACTGCTGGAGGAAGTTGGCCGCCTCGCCGCCCCGGTAATTGACCATTACCGGGGTGCCGCGCAGGTGCGCAATCCAGATCGCCGGCGCGGCGAACAGGTGCCACGACCAGCCGGAATTGGCCATCACATGGAATACCTGCACGCGGCCGGCGGCGCGCCACAGGCTGGCCAAATACGGCAGCATGCGGAACAGCGCACGCAGCCCGCGCAGCTTGCCGGCCCAGGCCGGGCGGTACGGTGCGTTGGTTTGCACGAATTCAACGGCGATGCCGGCGTCGCGCAGCAAGCCGGCAAGCTGCAAGGCCTGGTTGGCCATGCCGCCGGACGGCGGCGGCAACGGGCCGACCAGCGCAATGCGCTGCACTTCCGGCATGTCCAGCGCGTGCGGCTTGGCGGCGAATGCTTGCTGCGGCGCGTTCATGCCAGTGCCTTCTCCGTGATGCTGCCGTATACGTTGCGGTAGCGCGCCACGCTGGCGGTCCAGTTGCGCTCTTCCTCGACGAAGCGGCGGCCCGACTGGCGCAATGCCGGCCATTTCTGCGGCGCTGCCAGCAGCGCCAGCACCTGTTTCGACAGCGCGGCGGCATCGCCGGCGGCAAACAGCACCCCGGTGCGCCCGTCATCGATCAGTTCCTTGTGGCCGCCCACGTCGGACGCCACCATCAGGCGGCCTTGCGCCATCGCTTCCAGCGGCTTCAGGGGCGTGACCAGGTCGGTCAGGCGCATCTTGTGGCGCGGGTAGCACAGCACGTCCACCAGGTTGTAGTAGCGCTGCACTTCGCTGTGCGGCACGCGGCCGGTGAACACCACCTTGTCCTCGATGCCCAGCGCCTTGGCCTGCGCGCGCAGCGCCGCATCCTGCGGACCGCCGCCCACCAGCAGCACGCGGATCTCGGGCCGCTGCGCCAGCATGTCCGGCAGCGCGTTGAGCAGGATGTCCAGTCCCTCGTAGGCATAGAAGGAGCCGATGAAGCCCAGCACGCTCTTGCCCTCCAGCCCCAGTTGCTGCGCCAGCGCTTCGTCGCGCACCCCGCCGACGGCGAAGTCGTCGATGTCGACCGCGTTGGGAATCACTGCCACCTTCCTGGCCGGGATGCCGCGCCCGATGATTTCGCTGCGCAAGCCTTCGCAAATGGTGGTGGCGGCGTCGACGCGCTGCAAGGCCCAGGTTTCCATGGCGCGCGTCAGGCGGTAGCGCAAGCCCCATTCCTTGCTGGTGCCGTGGTCGACCGCTGCGTCTTCCCAGAAGGCGCGGATCTCGTACACCACCGGGATCCCCAGCTTGCGGCCCACGCGCAGCGCGGCCACGGCGTTCAGCGCCGGCGAGTGCGCGTGCAGTACGTCCGGTTTCACTTCCTGCGCCACTTCCAGCAGGCGCGCGGCCAGCGCGTTGATGACAGCCACCTGGTTCAACACCGGCAGCCTGGCCAGCGGCCCGCCGGCCGGCGGCGTGCGGAAGAACTCCAGGCCGTCGACCGTTTCGCGCGCCGCGCCGGAGGCGCCCTGCTTCGGGCTGGTGATGTGGAAGGTCTGCCAGCCGCGCGCACGCTGGGCCTGCAGGATGGAGCGCGTGCGGAAGGTATAGCCGCTATGCAGCGGAATCGAATGGTCCAGCACGTGCAGGATACGGATACTCATGCCTGCATCTCTTTTTTCAGGAAGGCTTCAAACATCAGCACGGTCCAGATCGGCGCGCTGTAATCGCGCCGGCCGGACAGGTGCTGTTCCACCAGTTCACGCAGGTAGTCCTGGTTGAACATGCCGGTGTCGGCCAGGGTCGGGCCCAGCAAGGCCTGCTGCACGCGCTCGCGCAGCGGACCGCGGAACCAGGCCGCCAGCGGCACCGCAAAGCCCTGCTTGCGGCGGTACAGGATATCGTGCGGCAGGTACTTCTCCATCGCCTTCTTGAAGATGTACTTGCCTTCGCTGCCCTTCAGCTTCATCTCGGGCGGCAGGCCGGAAATCCACTCCACCAGCTTGTGGTCCAGCAGCGGCACCCGCACTTCCAGCGCGTGCGCCATCGAGGCGCGGTCAACCTTGGTCAGGATGTCGCCCGGCAGGTAGGTCTTCATGTCCAGGTACTGGATCATCGACAGCGGGTCGTCGGTCGGCGACTTGGCCGCGTGCCCGCGCATCACGTCGATCGCGCTATAGCCCTGCAGGCCGGCGCGGAATTTGGCCGAGAACAGGCGCGCGCGCATGGCGTCCGACATGATCGAGACGCCGTGGAAATAGCCTTCCACCAGGTCGCGCGACAGCGCCTCGAAGGTGGTCTTGGCGCGCAACACGCGCGGCGCCCAGTCGGCCTTGGGATACATGCGGCCCAGGGTGCCGAACACCGGCTTGCGCAGCGCTTCCGGAATGCGCCCGCGCACGCTCTGTTCCGCCATGGCGTAGCGGTAGCGGCGGTAGCCGGCCAGGTTCTCGTCGCCGCCGTCGCCCGACAGCGCTACGGTGACGCGCTTGCGCGCCAGCTGGCATACCCGGTAGGTGGGAATGGCCGAGCTGTCGGCATACGGCTCGTCGTACAGGTGGGCCAGGGTATCGAGCAGGCCGTAGTCGTCGGTATCGACGGTTTCCACGAAATGGTCGGTCTTGTACAGCTGGGCCACCTGCCGCGCGTATTCCGATTCGTCGAAAGCCTTGTCCTGGAAGGCAATCGAGCAGGTATGCACGGCGCCTTCGTCGAGGCCGGCCATCATCGCCACCACGGCGGAGGAATCGACGCCGCCCGACAGGAAGGCGCCCAGCGGCACTTCCGCCACCAGGCGGATCTTGACCGCTTCGCGCAGGCGCTCCACCAGCTCGCCCTGGGCGTCGCTCTCGGTCATCTTCTCGTGCAGCTTGAACGGCACGTCCCAGAACTGCTCCGGCCTGGCCAGCGGCGCGCCGACCTTCTGCGTCAGCCGGAATCCGGGCGACAGCTTGAGCGCGCCCTTGTAGATGGTCTTCGGCTCCGGCACATAGCCGTAGGCGAAATAGTCTTCCACAGCCTGCGGGTCGATATCGCGCGGCAGCGAAGGATGCATGCGCAGCGCCTTCAATTCCGAGCTGAAGGCGAACCAGCCATCCGGCGTCATGGCGTAGTACAGTGGCTTGACGCCCAGGCGGTCGCGCGCCAGGAACATCACCTGCTGCTTGCGGTCCCACAGGCCGATGGCGAACATGCCGCGGAAGTGGTGCACGCAATCCTCGCCCCACTCCTCCCACGCGTGCACGATCACTTCGGTGTCGCTCTTGGTCTTGAAGGTGTGGCCGAGCGCCTTCAGCTGCGCGGTCAGTTCGCGGTAGTTGTAGATCTCGCCGTTGTAGCAGACCATCACGCTGCCGTCCTCGTTGCCGAGCGGCTGCTGGCCCATCGCGATGTCGATCACCGACAGGCGGCGATGGCCGAAGCCCACGCCCGGTTCGATGTAGATATCGCCTTCGTCAGGCCCGCGATGGTGCTGGGTGTCGTTCATGCGGCGCAGCAGCGCCTCGTCCACCGCGCGCGCGCCGCGCGCATCCATGATCCCTGTTATTCCGCACATGATGGTACTGGCTTTCTTATCTTGAGCTTGCGTTCGCACAAGCTGTCGTACATTTCCTGGTAGCCGGCCACCATGGCCGGCATGCTGTACTTGCGCAGCACCCGCTCGCGCCCCGACTGGCCGTGGCGGCGCGCCAGTGCCGGCGCTTCCACATAATGCTTCAGCGCGGCCGCCATGGCTGCGGCATTGGACGGCGGCACCAGCTGGCCGGTGACGCCGTTGTCGATCACTTCCGGAATGCCGCCCACGCGCGTGCCCACCACCGGCAGGCCGCTGGCCATGGCTTCCAGCGCCGAGCCGGGCGTGCCTTCGGCAATCGAAGACATGGCGAACACGTCGAAGCTGCGCAGGATGTCCGGCACGTCGTTGCGCGCGCCGGGTAGCCAGACCGCGTCGGCAATGCCGGCCGCGGCCGCCTTGTCGCGCAGCTGTTGCAGCAGCGGGCCGTCGCCGACCACCGCCAGGCGCAGGCGCTGGCGCAGCTGCGGCAGCAATTCGCGCAGCAGCAGGAAGGCATCCATCAGGGTGGCGTGGTCTTTCACGTCCTGCACCCGGCCCACGGTGCCGATCACGATTTCACCGTCGTTGAAGAAGGGACGCGCCTCGCTGTCGCCGCGCACGCGGAAGCGCTCGGCGTCGATGCCGTTGGCCAGCATGCGGCTCTTGGCGGCCGGCACGCCGATCACCTCGCGGTTCCACTGCTCCATCGCGGCCGAATTGGCATAGCACACGTCGTAGAACGGCAGCATCAGGCGGCGCAGGAAGTTGTGCTTGCGGTTGCTGCCGTCCGGGTCGGTGTGGTCGCGGCCATGGGCGCCGTTGACGCGCACCGGCACGCCGGCCAGCAGCGCGGCAGGCGCGTATTCGATGGCCGAGAAATTATAGGTGTGCAGCACGGCCGGCTGCAGCTGGCGCAGCAGGCGCCACAGCACGCCATGGGTGGCGGGCGACAGGCCGGGCTGCTTGCCCAGCGTATGCACGGTGACGCCCGGCTTGTGGATGCGCTTGACGAAGTCCGGGTTGACGCGCGTCAGGCACACAATGGCGTGGCGGTAGCGTTCGGCCGGCATGCGGTTGATGCGCTCGACCATGAGGTTTTCCATGCCGCCAAAATCGAGCGCATACGTCAGGTGGACGATGAGAGGGATGTCGTTCATGGCAGCGCAATCAGGGGCGGCGCGTGCCGGCCAGGGACTGGTCCAGCGGCGCGAGGTTGCGATCCAGGAAGGCACGCATGGCGGCGCGCGCCACCGCCGGGTCTTCATCGTAGGGGGCGAATACCATCACGGCGGCGCCGTCGCCGTTGCCGGACAGCAGTTTGCCCTTGACCTGCAACAGTTTGCCGACGTAATGGCTGCTGGTCATGCTGCCGTTGACCCAGTACCACTGCCACACCAGCAAGCGCCGGCCTTCCAAGCCGAGCATGGCTTCGCGCACGGCCATGTGGCGGCCGCCGAAGCTTTCGTCGCGCAGGTCGGCGCTGTTTTCGCGGTACGCGGCCTTTTGCTGGCCGATGCGGTTGGTCGAGCTGACCAGCTTGGCGCTGCCGGGCGCATCGCGGTAAAACAGCACGGTCAGGCCGACCGGCGGCGCGCCGGCAAAGGACTGGCGCAGCGTACCGCTGGCCGCTGCGTAGTCGGGCTGCCAGGCGGTGAACTCCGGTGCGGCCGGCGTCGGTGAAACCAGGGCCAGCTTGACGGCCGGGGCGGCGGTCGCGGCCTGGTCGGCGCGCGCGGCCAAGGCCGGCCAGACCACCAGCACGGCCAGCACGGCCACGCCGCCGCCGATCAGCGGGCGCAGCGGCAGCGGCAGCAGCGCCTGGCTGGTCAGCGGGGCTGCGGCGGCCGCCGGGCCGTCTTCGCGCCAGAAGCTGCCGACCCAGAACAGCAGCAGCATCACCAGACCGAAGAATACCCAGCCGTAAATCAGGTGGTCGACGCCGACCGCCAGCGTCATGCCGCTCAAGTGGCCCATCATCACGATCATATACGCGCGCACCCCGTTGGCTGCCACCGGCACCAGGATCGAGGCCAGGATGAAGGCGGCGCGGCGCCAGGCGGTGCGGTAGCTCAGGTAGGCGAACAGGCAGCCGAGGGTGATCGACGAAATCAGGTAGCGCAGGCCGCTGCAGGCATCGACCACCGACCAATTGCCGCTGGGGATGGAAAAATTGTTGCCATCGCGTAGCACCGGAATCCCGGTCAGGCGCAGCGCATCGACCGTGAAGTCGGCGGTCAGGTCGATCAGCGGCGGCACCAGGCTCTCGCCCACCGGCACCGCAAACAGGATGAAGGCCAGCGGGAACAGCAGTGCGCCGGCGATCCGCCTGCCCAGCACCGCCAGCACGGTCAGCGGCAGCATGGCTGCCAGCGCGTACTGGCGCACGATGCTGACTTCCGCCAGGTCGGCCAGCAGCCAGGCCGCGCCGAAGGCTGCCAGCAGCAGCAAGGCCGGCCAGCACGGCTGCAGCGGCAACTGCTGCAGCGCCCAACGCTGGCGCCATACCAGCCACAGGCTGATGGGCAGGATCAGGAAGCCGTGCGCAAAGGTCTCCGAGCGCTCCCAGATGTGGGCCACGCTCAACGCCGTCTCATGGAACACCAGCAGCGGCAGCAGCATGACCAGCGCCACCAGCAGCGCATTGCGCGCGCCGGCCAGGGGCCCATGCGATGCGGCCGCGCCGGGTGCGGCGGCCGGTCCGGTGGAAGGTAAGGTATTCATGCCGGGGTCCAAAGGGCTGGAGCTGCGCCGGCGTCCTGCGCAGCGGGGGGGTCGATCATGCGATCCAGCGGCGCCAGCCGGGCGTCCCAGCTATACGCCGCCAAAACGCGCGCGCGGGCAGCCTGGCCAATCGCCGCCAGCCCTGCCGGTGGGCCGGCCAGCGCCGCGCCGGCAGCGGCCAGCCATTGCTGCGCATCGTCGGCCAGCAGCAGTTCGCGGCCAATCCCGGCGTCGATGCCTTCCAGGGCCTGCGGCGTGACCAGCACGGCCTTGGCCATCGCCATCGCTTCCAGCACCTTGTTCTGGATGCCGCGCGCCACGCGCAGCGGCGCCACCGACAGCGCGGCATGCGCCACATAAGGACGCACGTCCGGCACGGTGCCGGTCACCGTGATGCCCGGTTGCGCGGCCAGGGCCTGCACTTCGGCCGACGGGCGGGCGCCGACAACGGCGAAACGCACCGCCGGGTCGCGCGCGCGCAGCGGCGGCAACACTTCCGAGGCAAACCATTGCACGGCGTCGACGTTGGGCCAGTAATCCATGGCGCCGCAGAACACCAGCACCTTATCGGCGGCGGCGTAGGGGTTGGCGAATTCGCCGGGGGCGAAATACGCGGTGTCGACGCCGTTGCTGAACCAGCCGGTGCGCGCCGCGCTTTCCGGCGCCAGGGTGCGGAACAACTCCGCCTCCGGCGCCGACACGAACAGCGAGGCGTCGAACGCGCCGGCTATCTTGCGCTCATAGCGCAGCAGGCGGCTGGCCTCGTAGCCGAACAGCGCGCTGGCGGGCCAGGGCTTGCGTTCGGCGTACTGGCGCCATTTGTCGGAATCGACATCGCAGAAATCGACGATGCGGCGGGCCTGCGGCCAGGCTTCGGCGTATTGCGCCATCGGCGAGGAAAACACCACGATGCGGTTGATGCCATGCTGCTGCATGGCCTGGTTCACCCAGCCTTGCAGGCCGGCGTCGCGGTAATAGTCGTAGGACAGCGAGCGGTTGCGCAGCACGGCGCCCAGGCTGCGCACGCGCGCAGCGCGCGGCGACAGGGGCGCGAAATGCGCCGAGGCGCACACCGCCTGCACGGTCGGCACATGCTGCCAGTCGTCCGGGTCGTCGACGAAGGTGGCCAGATGGACGCGATAGCGTTGCGCCAGGTGCTTGAGCAAATGCCAGGAGCGGATCTTGTCGCCCTTGTTGGGCGGGTAGGGCATGCGATGCACCAGCAGCAGCAGGTCGTCCACGATTTACCCCAGGTTCTTGACGATATAAGGGCCGAGCGCATTGGCCAGCGGCAGCGGCATCGCCTTCCATAGCTTGATGAAAAGCTGGTATTTCGGGTTCAGCGGGTTCACGTCCGGCAGTGCATCGGCCGCGAACAGCTGGTATTCATAAGGCAGCGGCTGCGCCGTGAAACCCCAGTTCTTCTTGAAGTCGAAGGCGCCGGTGCCTTTCTTGCTGCGGCCGAAGTCGAACATGCGGTAGCCCTTGGCGGCGGAAGCCTGCATCAGGTTCCAGTACATGAAGTCGTTGCCCGCCACCTCGCGCGCGATCTCCATGCCGCCGCCGTAATATGGCAGCACTTCGTCGCGGAAGAAGAAGCTCAGCACGCCGGCCACCAGCTTGCCGTCCTGCGTGATGACGCGCACCTCGCAATCGTCCTTGAAGGTTTGCTTGAGCAGGGCGAAATACTTCTTCGGGAACACCGGCGTGCCGAGGCGGTGCACGCTGCGCGCGTAGGCGGTGAACATGCGCTCGACGTTGTCGTCCACCTCGCCCTGCAGATTCAGCTTGATGCCCTTGCGTACCATCGCGCGCTGCTTGCGCGGGATGGCGTTCATATTCTCTTCGTCGTCGCCGCTGATCGCCTTGCGGAAGGTGTAGTACAAGTCCTTGCCCTGCCATTTCGCAGCGCCGGGATGGGCCGGCGCGTAGTTGCGGTACTCCAGGTGGCCCACGCCAAGCGCGGCGGCCAGTTCTTCGGCGGCCTGGTCCAGCAGGGCGCGCGCGGTGTCGGTGACGGCTGCCACGCCGCCGTATACGCAGAACGGCAGCGAGGCCAGGTAGTGGCCGAACATGCGGCTCTTCATGCGCGCCAGCGGCAGCACGCCGGTGATCACGCCGCCCTCCTCCACGTAGAAGAACCAGGTCGGGTGGCCGTAGCATTGTTCGATGACCGTTTGCCAGCCGGCGCGGTGGAAGAAGGTCGCCTCGGGACAGTGCGCGACGAAGGCGTCCCAGCGTGCACGTTCGTCGGCACCGCTGCCGAGCAATTGCACCAGAACCGGCAAGCCCGGGCCGGCGGCAACCGCGTGGCCGGTGTCAGGCGCTTGTGCCTCACCCTGGTTTACCGGCTTGCCGGCAGCGACCGCCAGCGCAGTCGCCGTTTCCGCCTCCGCCTTGGCCCGTGCTGCGCGGCGTTCTGCCGCCGCTTCGATAATCGACGTCATTGCTGCCCCAGGAAAATGCGGTCCATGCGATCCCACGCGAAATCGCGCGTCAGGGCCCTGATGCGCGACTCCATGCGGTGCAGGTTGACGTAATGGCGGAAGCGCGTCTTCAGCCCCAGGCCTTCCGGGCGCGGCTGGCCGGGATCGAGCTCCCACGGGTGGCAATAGAAAATCGCGGGCTGGCCGTCTGCCCGGTTTACGCGGCGCATCATGCCACGCGACAGCGCATACGGCAGCAGGCGGAAATAGCCGCCGCCGCCGGCCGGCAGGTTGCGCTGGCCGATGCGCACGGTGGTGATCGGCACTTCCAGCAAGCCTTGTTCGCCGTTCGGCCGGAAGGCAAAGCGCGGCGCATCGGGCATGCCGTAATGGTCGTGCGCAATCGGATAGATCGAAGAACTGTAGCGATAGCCCGCTTCCTGCAGCACATCGAGCGCCCACAGGTTGCCGGGGCCGATCGAGAAGCTGGGCGCACGGTAGCCGATCACCTGCTGGCCGCCGATGTCTTCCAGGATCTTCTTGCTGCTGGCGATATCGTCCAGGAACTGCTCGCGCGACTGGTCGGACGCGCGCAGGTGGCCGTAGCCGTGGCTGGCCAGCTCGTGGCCGCCGGCCACGATGCGGCGCACCATCTCCGGATAGCGTTCGGCGATCCAGCCCAGCGTGAAGAAAGTGCCCTTGGCCTGGCCGTCGTCCAGGATGCCGAGCACGCGGTCGATATTCGCTTCCACCCGGCACTCGCGCTGCGGCCAGCTCTCGCGGCTGATGTGGGGTGCGAACGCCGACACCTGGAAGTAGTCTTCCACGTCGATGGTCATCGCATTGCGAACCGCCGCGCCCATGCTCAGCCCCGCGCCTTCAGCCAGTCCAGCACGATGGCGGCAATGCGCTCGGCGGCGCGGCCGTCCCAGAAGTGCGGAATGCGGCCGGCCTTGCCGGCGCCGGCCAGTTGCGCCTCGTATGCCGCCATGATGCGCGCCGGGTCGTTGCCGGCGATGGTATTGGTGCCTTCGTCGACCGTGATCGGGCGCTCGGTGTTGTTGCGCAGCGTGATGCACGGCGTGCCCAGCGCGGTAGTCTCTTCCTGGATACCGCCCGAGTCGGTCAGCACCACGCGCGCATCCTTCATCAGGCCCAGCATCTCCAGGTAGCCCATCGGCGGCAGCAGCAGCACTTCCGGCCGGTCCAGCAGGTGGCTCAGGCCGAACTTTTCGATGGTGGCGCGGGTGCGCGGGTGCACCGGGAAGATCACCGGCGTGCGTTCGGCAATCCTGGCCGCGCTTTCCAGCAAGCCTTGCAACACGGCCTTGTCGTCCACGTTCGATGGGCGGTGCAAGGTCATCACGGCGTATTCGCCCTTGCCGGCCTTGAAGTCCGCACGTCCGGCATCGGCCGCGATGCGCGGCGCCGGAATGGCGCGTGCCAGGTTCGCGCGCAGGGTATCGATCATGACATTGCCGACGAAGTGCACGCGCCCGGCGCCGATGCCCTCCTTGGCCAGGTTGTCGGCGCCGCTTTCCTCGGTGGTGAACAGCAGGTCGGACAACTGGTCGGTCAGCACCCGGTTGATTTCCTCCGGCATGGCGCGGTCGAAGCTGCGCAAGCCCGCTTCCACGTGGATCACCGGCACGCCCTTCTTGGCCGCCACCAGCGCGCAGGCGATGGTGGAATTGACGTCGCCCACCACCAGCACGGCGGCCGGCTGCACTTCATCCATGGCCGGCTCGAAGCGCTTCATCACTTCCGCGGTCTGCTGCGCGTGGCTGCCGGAGCCGACTTCCAGGTTGATGTCCGGGCTGGGAATGCCCAGTGCATCGAAGTACTGCTGGTTCATGGCCACGTCGTAGTGCTGGCCGGTGTGCACCAGCAGCGCCTCGACCTGCGGTTTCAACTGGGCGAAGGCAGCCATGATGGGTGCCATCTTCATGAAATTGGGCCGTGCGCCGACGACGCACAGGATACGCAAGGCACTCATTCGTTGCTGTCCTGGTGGATGTTGTAAGACGAAGGTGAACGCACGATCTTCTTCAGGATCGTCAGCACCGATACCAGGGACTTTTCGACCCGCATCATGCGTTCGTCCAGCACGGCGGGGTACTGGCCGCCGAACATGGTTGCCGCTTCCATGTCGTGGGCGGCGCCGTTGCCAGCCGTCGGCGCGCCGCCATCGCCCGCGGCGGAGGCCGGCGGCGGCTGGAATTCCTGCTGGATGTCGCGGATCACCGTGTCGACGTCGGTATCGGTGAACTCTTGCATCTCTTCCAGGAAGCCCATCAGCAGCAGGCGGTCCATCAAATGGTTGGTCTTGCGCGGAATGCCGCCGGTGTACTGGAACACGGCGCCATAGGCGGCCGGCGTCAGGTGCGGGTTGCCGCTCCAGCCGACCGTGCGCATGCGATGCTCGATATAGGCATTGCTTTCGCTGCTGTCCATCGGGCCCAGGTGGTAGGTCGCGATGACGCGCTGGCGCAACTGCGACATGCCGGGGCTGTGCAGGGTGGCGCGGAACTCCGGCTGGCCCAGCAGGAAGGTCTGGAGCAGCGACTTCTGGTCGGTCTGGAAATTGGACAGCATGCGCAATTCTTCCACCACTTTCGGCGTCAGGTTCTGCGCTTCGTCAACCACCAGCAGCGCGCGCTTGCCGTCCTGCTCGCATTGGCGCAGGAACACTTCCAGGCGGCCCAGCAGCGTGGTCTTGCTGGCCGCGTCTTCGCACGGCAGGCCGAAGCCGCCCACCACGCCGCGCAGCACATCGTCGGAATTGAGGTGGGTATTGACCAGGTGGCAGGTGACGATCTTGTCCGACGCGATCTGGTTGAACAGGTTGCGCACCAGGGTGGTCTTGCCGGCCCCGACTTCGCCGGTGATGACGATGAATCCCTCGCCCTGCGACAGGCCGTATTCAAGGTAAGCCATGGCCCGTTTATGGCCTTTGCTGCCGAAGAAGAAATGCGGGTCGGGCCGCAGGCGGAAGGGCTTGTCGCTCAGCCCGTAGTAGCTTTCATACATGGGAAGACCTTGATGCTTAGAATCTGGTTGTCAGAGTCGCGGACACGGCGTTTTCCGTGTAGTTCTGGCCGCCCAGCCCGAGCGAACCGCGCACGTGGCGCAATTCCACGGTAGCGCTGGTGCGCTTGGTATACGTCCGCGCCAGGTTGAGCCGCAGGTCGCGATGCCTGGTGCTGCGCGCATCGCTCAACGATTTGACGTTCATCGCATTGCCGATCAGGGTTGCCACGGTTTGCGCCCCGGGCCGGTAGCTGATGCTGGCCATGGCGCCCAGCTGCTCGGTATTGTCGTTCAGGGTCGCCAGGGAACTGCCCAGCAGCACACTGTCGACCTGCTGGCTCGACAGCATCTGGCGTTTGTTCTGGAACACGCTGACCGTGGTGGTGGTGCGCGCCAGCTGCCAGGCCATGCCCGCGTTTAACTGCTTGTTCAGCGAATAGCGGTTGCTCAGGAAGTTGACGCTGGTGGCCAGCGAGGGCGGCAAACCTGCCGACTGGATATAGGCTTGCACCGCGGCAGCGCGCAGCAGCGCGTCCGGAATCTGGGCGCGGAACAGGTTGTCCAGCATGGCGGCCGTATCGATCGCCTGCGGCAGCACGAACTGGCTGCGCGTCGAGTTGACGGAATCGGTGTAATTGATGTTCCACACCGTGCCGCGGCTGCGGTGCTGCAGCGCCAGGCTGTAGCTGGGGCCATAGAAGCGGTGGCCGGCGGTGGCCTGCACCGAGGTGCGGGCCGATGGCGTCCACTGCAGCGAGCCGCCGTAGGCCGCGCCCGATTGCGCCCCGCCCACGCCGCTGAAATCATAGCTGTCGTAGCCGCCGTACAGGCCGAGGTTGAGCTGTGGCGTGGCTGCATAGCGCAGGTTGAGGTTGGCCGCCTTGGAACTGGTGCTTTGCTGGCGCTCGCCGCCGCCGATGACCGGCAACTGCTCGTCGATCACCGAGCGCGACGCCATGGCATCCCAGCCAAAGCGGCGGAAGGTCGGTCCGCTGGCCAGCAGCGCGCTGATGGTATTGCCATCGCTGCGGCGCATGCCGGCGTTGTCGGTGCTGACCGAGTCGTGCGAATAGCGCAGCTGGCCATTGGCAAACGCGCCGAAGCGGTGCACCAGGTAAGGGCTGATGCGGTAGGTGCGCACCTCGGTGCGGTTGGTGCTCACGTAGTCGTTGCCGGCCTGCAGCGGTCCGAAGGCCGACGTGGCTTGCTGGTGGATGCCGGTCTGGGCATCGAGGAACAGCAGGTCGTCGACCAGGCGCGACTTGAGCAGGCCGTTCAAGTTCTGGTTGTGGCGCTGGGCCCCATTGCGCCGCGCGCCGGCATACTCGTACACGCTCAGCGAATAATCGAAGCTGAGGTCAAACCGCTGCGAATGGTTGAGCAACTGGAAGCCCGGCGTGAGTTGCAGGACCCACCCGCTTTCGGCCCGGTCGCCGGCTTGCAGGCCGACATTATCGGAATACGTGGCGCGCGCGGCGGCGGTCGGCGTGAAATCCCACGCGGCGTGCGCCGGAAAGGCCGCCGCCAAGCCTGCTGCCAGCGGCAGCAGGGCCAGGCGGCTGCGCTTAGCCATAGTGATAGTCATAGGTCTCGGTACCCGGGAATTCACGCGACTTGTTGTAGATCAGGTTGACGTTGCTCAAGCCTTCCAGCTGGCGCAGCGATTCCTTGACCGCGTGCTGGGTGGTGCGCTCCGATTCCACCACCATCACGATCTGGCCCATATTCGAGGCCAGCACATGCGATTCTGACGTCAGCAGCAGCGGCGGCGAATCGAAGATCACGATACGGTCCGGGTAGCGGTTCGCGATCTCATTGACCAGGTTTTTCATCATGTGCGAGGCCAGCAGCTCGGTGGCACGCGGCGAGCTGGTGCCGGCTGGCAGGATCGACAGGGTATTGACATTGGTGCGCAGCATCACGTCGGCCATGTCGACACTGTCGTCCAGCAAGATGTCCATCAGGCCGCGCTGGGCCGGCAAGCCCAGCGTGCGCAGCACCGACGGCCGCGCCACGTCGGCGTCGACCAGCAACACGGTGTGGTCCAGTTCCATGGCAATGCTCATCGCCAGGTTGATGGCGCAGAAGGTCTTGCCTTCGCCGGGCAGCGAACTGGTGATCATGATCAGGTTGCCCGGGTTGTCGCCCTGCTTGCGGGCGGCAAAGGCGCGCTTGATCAGCGGGCGCTTGATGATGCGGAAATCCTCCACCAGCGCGGTGCGGCCGCCGGCGGCAGTGACCAGGCCGGACTCGTGCATGCGCATCAGGTCCAGTTCCACGGTATGGGTGGTACGGCGGCTGGCATCGCCGTGCGGCTGCAGGGTGGCCAGCGTCGGCATCACGGGCGCCGCGGCCGCGGCGGGGGTAGCAGCTTGGGCAGCAGCGGGCGCCGCGGCAGCCGGGGCCGCGTGGGCTGCTTCCGCTACCGGAGCCGCGGCCGGTGCCGGAGGGATGGTGGCTTCGGCTGCGGCGTCGGCAGGACGCGCTTGCCCGAGGCGGTTGGCGGCTTTTTCGATAATGCTCACTTGAAGACTCCCTGGGTGTTGCGCAGCTCAGGCGGCGCGCAGCAAGGTAACGGTAATGACACCGCCAAATGCGGTCAGCAGCGAGGCCACGGCCAAGCCGAAGGCATACAGCCGGCGCCGGCGCGAAGAGCGCTGCTGCTCGGTCCAGTTCATGCCGATGGTGCCGAGAATCGGCACCCCGGTGACTTCACGCAAGCTGTGCTGGCTGAGGAAGGTCGGACGCACCTGGCTCATCAGGAACGCACCGCCCAGGCCGGCCAGCAGGGCAGCCACGAACACGATCGAGTAAAAGCGTGCGCGGTTCGGGCCGGTCGGGGTTTGCGGCACGATCGGCGGGTCGATCACGCGGAAGCTCATCATGTCGGTCGCCGAGCTCAGATCGCCGGACAGCTTGGCCGCTTCGCGGCGCTGCACCAGCTTTTCATAGTTTTCCTTGTTGATCGAGTAGTCGCGGTTGAGCTGTGCCAGCTGCGCCTCGACTTCCGGCGCCGCCGTGCTCTGCGAGCGCATGCGGTCCATGCGCGCCGAATACTCGCCGACGCGGGCCTTGAGCGATGCCACGCGCGCTTCTTCCACCGACAGCGCGACGTTCATCTGCTGCAGCATCGGGCTGTAGCCGGCGCCCGGATCGCCGCTCTTGGCCGCCTTCTTCGCCTCGTCCTTCTTGCGTTGCTGCAGGTTGGCAATCAGGCGCTTGGACGACACGATGTCCGGATGCTCTTCGGTGTACTGCATGCGCAGGCTGTCAAGCTGCTTCTCCAGCGTCGAGATGCGGCCATCGATTTCCGGATTGGCGATGTTGGTGGCGTCGGCTGCCGGCGCCATGTCTTCCCCGGCGATCTGGCGCTTGATGGCATTGCGCGCCTGTTCGGCTTCCAGCAATTCCAGGCGCGCCTGGTTCAGCTTTTCCGACAGGTCGCCCAGGTTGCTCGAGTAATCGGTGCCCTGGCGCGGCAGCAAGCCCATATGGCGGATCTTGAATTCCTTCAGCGCATTTTCGCCGGCGGCCAGGCGCTCCTCGTACATCTTGATCTGGTCGTCGATGAACTGCACGGCCTTTTCCGAATCCTGCTTCTTGCCGCCGAAGGAGCCTTCCACAAAGATGGTCAGCAGCGACTGCACCACGTCCTTGCCCAGCTTGGGATTCTCATTGTTGTAGGAGATGGTGTAGATGTCGTCGCGTTCGGTACCGATCACCTTGATCGCGCCCATCAGCTCATCGACCTGACGCTCGTGTTCCTTGCCATCCTTGGCCTTGATGTCCAGGTCCACCATGCGCAGCACGCGCTCCACATTGGGGCGGCTGATCAGGGTGCGGCGCATGAACATCACTTGCTGCTCGACGTTGGGGGTGGTGGTCATGCCCGACATCAGCGGCTTCAGGATACTCTGGGTATCGACATACACCCGGGCCGACGCCTGGTAATCGTTGGGCAGGCGGTACACCACCGCCCAGCCGATCACTGCCACCAGCCAAGCGATTGCCACGGCATACCAGCGGTATTTCCCGATTGCTTTAAGAAAGGTCAACAGCAATGCCAAAATCTCTGCCATCTCGATCACTCATCCCTGGTTAGGCAGGCAAACTGTCGCAATGCCCACATCTAATATTGCCTAAATAACATCTAATCTCTATCATACAGCAGAACGCGCTGGCTGTTACTATTAATTTATGTCTGTTGCGCACTGCTGACGAAAAGAATTTAACATTTCCCTATAGCAATTCACCACTTTTGGAGGCGGCATGCTCAAGCTGATTTCACTATTCCTGGCCGCCTGCCTGGCCTGCGCCAGCCCGCTGGCCGGGGCCGCGCCGCTGCCGCGCACGATTGCCGCCGTCAAACCCAGCGTGGTCGGCATCGGCACCTTCAACCGCACGCGCAGTCCCGCCATCGTATTCCATGCCACCGGCTTTGTGGTGGGTGACGGATTATCGGTCATCACCAATGCGCACGCGGTGACGGCACTCGATTCGGAAAAACTGGAAACCCTGGGCGTGGTGACCGGCAAGGGCGACCAGCTGCAGTTTCGCGAAGCCAGCGTGGTGACCATCGACCGCGCGCACGACCTGGTGCACCTGCGCCTGAAGGGCGCGCCCTTGCCGGCCCTGGCCCTGGGCAGCAGCGAGATGCTGGACGAAGGCAGCGACCTGGTGTTTACCGGCTACCCGCTGGGCATCCTGCTGGGCCTGAACCCGGTCACCCACCGCGCCTTGCTGGCGGCGCAAACGCCCGCCATCCTGCCGACCCCGAGTTCGCGCGGCCTCAATCCGCGCGCCGTGCTGCAGCTCCAGCGTGGCGCGCCGTTCACGATTTACCAGCTCGACGGTACAGCCTACCCCAGCAATAGCGGCAGCCCCGTGTATGATCCGGAAACCGGCGCCGTGGTGGCCGTGATTAATATGACCCTGGTCAAGGGCATGAAGGAAAGCGCGATCACCGCCCCGAGCGGCATCAGCTACGCCATCCCGGTGCGCCACGTGCATGAACTGCTGCAACAGGGCGGGGCACAAAAATAGCAAGGTAAAATAGCAAGACTCGTGATATAACAGGCAATGCCAAAAAGCAAACAAGGAGAATAATGTGAATATGCAAACCAAGCTGGCCCGCGTGCTGGCCGCGAGTGCCGTCGTGTTCGGCGCACTGGGCCTGGGCGGCTGCTCCACGCCCCATGGCGGAGCCCCGTCGGACGCCGGCGCCGTGCCGCAAACCGACTACCTGATCGGCCCGGGCGACAACCTGAGCATCATCGTCTGGCGCAATCCGGAAGTGTCGCAGGTGGTGCCGGTGCGCCCGGACGGCAAGATCACCACGCCGCTGGTGGAAGACTTGCCGGCCAGCGGCAAGACCTCGACCGAGCTGGCGCGCGATATCGAAAAAGCGCTGGCCAAGTTCATCCAGCAACCGGTGGTCACGGTCATCGTCACCGGCTTCGTCGGCACGTATGGCGAGCAGATCCGCGTGATCGGCCAGGCCGCCAAGCCGCAATCGCTGCCTTACCGGCGCGATATGTCGATCCTGGACGTGATGATTGCCGTGGGCGGGGTCACGGAGTTTGCCGCCGGCAACAAGGCCAGCATCATCCGCCAGGTCGACGGCAAGCAGCAGCAATTCACCGTGCGCTTGAACGACTTGATCAAGGATGGCGATATTTCGGCCAATGTGCCGATGCGCCCCGGCGATATTCTGGTAATTCCGGAGAGCTTCTTCTAGACTGGAAGTACCAATTCGATAGTTTCCTGTAGGTGTCGAAAATTCTTACAGTTCAAGATAAGATAGGCGGTTGGGGGGCGTGAGCGCCCCCCTTGGTCTAGCTAAGCACCTGATTTTCCAGCAATTCCATAGGTGAAACTCGTATCTGGAACGGTACTTGCTTCTTCACTAAGTATCACGGGCGGCAACGCTGCCCTTCTTAATTCGCAAGGACGACGACGTGGCCATTGAACAACAGCCAGGCAAGCAACTGAGCGCACAAGGCGCTGCGCGCCGCCGCTTCACACGCGCCGGTGCCGCCGCATCCGGCGTGCTCCTGACCCTGCACAGCCAACCTGGCATGGCTGCGGTGGTGTGCGCCGGCCCTTCGGGTTTCCAGTCCGGCCTGGTCAGCGCTCGCCCCAACGATCCGGGCGCCTGCGCCGGCAAATCGCCAGGCGCATGGAAGAATACCGATCCGGCGCCGGACAGCAGCAGCACCGGCAAGGGCGGCAAAGGAGGCGGCAAGGGCGGTGGCAAGAATCCGACCCCGTCGCCGCTGCCGGACAAGGTGTGGCCGGCCGGCGCCTTGCCGACCGATAAGTTCCGTAGCGTATTCACCTGCACGCTGGAGATGAACAACAGCTACGGTTCGGACAATTGCACCCTGGACTACATCCTGGGCAACGAACCGACCTTCGACAAATACAAGCTGGGCGCCCACCTGGTGGCGGCTTACCTGAACGTGCTGGCCGGCCTGTCCAGTTTCCAGACCGTGCCGATGCTGCAAAACATCTGGAACGAGCTGCGCGACACCGGCCACTTCACCCCGACTGCCGGCGTGCAGTGGGATGCCAAGCAAGTGGTCGACTACCTGTCCGGTACCATGGGTTGATGCCGCAGCAGTGGCAACTGGTGGCAGGCCAGTCTCTGCTGCATCGCAGCTGGGACGGCCAGGTCGTGCTGTACAACGAAGTGTCCGGCGCCACCCACCTGCTGGACCAGGCTACCCTCGATTTGCTGCACGCCTTGCGCGCGGGCGACCTCGCGCCCGAAGACTGGGCCGACGCTGAGCTCCAGCTGGCCTTGGCCGGCTTGCGCAAACTCTACCTGGTGGAACCATGCTGACCGTGGCATCGTTGGCGCCGGGAGCGCTGCAGGCGCGCCTGGCGGGTGACGGCCTGCGCCTGCGCACCGGCCGCTTTGCGGTGCGGCTGCAGGCCGACATGCCGAGCGTGGCGGCCGGCATCGGCCAGTTGTACGGCGACTACCCCTTGCTGCAGGACAGCGATTTCGCCGATTTCCACCTGCAGTTGCGGCGCCCCCGTTCGGCGCGCCGCTGGCTGCGCCCGCAAGTGCGGCTGCATTGCGACGGCTACGAGATGTTCCAGCCGATGCCGCTGCAGCATGCCTTCCCCATGTTCGAATGGGGCTTGAACTGGTGCGTGTCGAGCCGCGCCCACCGCTACCTGATCGTGCACGCCGCCGTGCTGGAACGCCAGGGCCGCGCCGTCATCCTGCCGGCCCCGCCAGGCTCGGGCAAGAGCACGCTGACGGCCGCCCTGTGCGGCAAGGGTGGCTGGCGCCTGCTGTCCGACGAGCTGACCCTGCTCGAACTCGATACCGGCCTGGTGGTGCCCAACCCGCGCCCGGTCAGCCTGAAGAATGCCTCCATCGACATCATCCGCGCCTACCTGCCCGATGCCGTGCTGAGCACGCCCGTGCACGACACCAGCAAGGGCACCGTGGCCCATATGCGCGCGCCGGGCGATGCCGTGGCGCGCGCCGCCGACTGCGCCCGGCCGGCCTGGATCGTATTCCCGCACTACAGCGCCGGCGCCGCCACCACGCTGGAACCGCTTGCGCGCGCCGCCACTTTCATGGAACTGGCCGGCAACAGCTTCAACTACAGCGTGCTGGGGGCGGCCGGCTTCCACGCCCTGGGCCGCCTGATCGAGCAGGCGGCCGGCTTCCGCTTCCGCTATAGTGCGCTGGATGAAGCCCTGGACACCTTTGCCCGACTGCATGAAAGCTGAGCTGCCGCTCCTGCTGCGCGCCCTGCGCGCGCCGCAGCAGCTGGCCGCCCTGCCGCCCGCGGACTGGGACCTGCTGCTGCGCCAGGCCGCCAATGCCAACCTCAGCGCCACCCTGCACGACTGGCTGGCGCAGCACGGCGTGCTGGCGCAGGCCCTGCCCCAGGCGCGCGAGCAATTGTCCTGGGCCGCCGTGATGGCGCGCCGCCACCGCCAGGCCACCTACTGGGAAATCCGCCTGATCGGCAAGGCGCTGGCCGGGCTCGGCGTGCCGCTGCTGCTGTTGAAAGGCGGGGCCTATGCCGCCGCCGGCTTGCCGCCCGCCGCCGGCCGCCTGTTTTCCGACATCGACATCCTGGTGCCGGAAGACAGCCTGCCGCAAGTGGAAGCGGCCCTGATGCGCCACGGCTGGGTCGGCACGCACCACGACAGCTACGACCAGCGCTATTACCGCGAATGGATGCACGAGCTGCCGCCGATGATGCATGTGCTGCGCCAGACCGCCATCGACGTGCACCACACCATCCTGCCGCGCAGCGCCGCCCAGCGCCCCGATGCGCGCCTGTTGCGTGCCGCCGCCCGGCCGCTGGCGGGCGAGGGCGAGGCCGCGGCAGCCGGGGTCGCCATCCTGGCGCCGCTGGACATGGTGCTGCACAGCGCCACCCACCTGTTTGCCGACGGCGAGTTCGACAAGGGCTTGCGCGACCTGTGGGACTTGCACTGCCTGCTCACCCATTTCGGCCGGCATGAGCCCGGCTTCTGGGAAGCGCTGCCGGCGCGCGCGCGCCAGCACCAGTTGCAGCGCTTCATGTTCTATGGCTTGCGCTACAGCGCCATGCTGCTCGGCACCGAGGTGCCGCCGGCCACCATGGCCGCCATGGCAGCCGATGCGCCGCCGCCCCTGCTGCTGGCCGGGATGGATGCGCTGTTGACGCGCGCGCTGCTGCCGCATCACCCCAGCTGCCGCGGCGCCGGCAGCGCCGTGGCCGACTTCCTGCTGTATGTGCGCGGCAACTGGCTGCGCATGCCGCCGCTGCGCCTGGCGCGCCACCTGTTCCATAAGGCATTTTTGACACCCAAAAACTCGCAGGGCGCGGCCGCATAACGGCAGCAACTGCCAGCGCCGTCCAGCTACAATTGCCGGGTACTCGCTTTGCACGGAGCAGGCATGCGATTCCTTGCCATCGTGGCGGCCAGCCTGCTGGCCCACGCTGCCGGCGCGCAGAACGCCGCCACCCTGTATGACCAAGCGCAGCGCCTGGAACACGGCGAAGGCGTGGTGCGCGACCTGGACCAGGCGGCCGCGCTGTACTGCCGCGCCGCCCGGCTGGGCGCGCCCGACGCCCAGTATGCGCTGGGCTGGATGTATGCCAACGGCCGCGGCGTGGGGCATGACGATGGCGTGGCCTGGCGCCTGTTCGGGCTGGCAGCCGAGCAGGGCAACGCGGCTGGCCTGCGCATGCAGGCGCTGCTGCCTGCCGCCCCCGGCGCGGCGCTGCCGGCCTGCATGGCGCCCGACCCGGCGCTCGAACTCGACCTCGCCTTGCCGCTGCCCGATTACAGCGCCGCCACGCCGCGATTGCGCGCCCTGGTCGACAAGCTGGCACCCGAATACCAGATCGAGCCGGCCCTGGCGCTGGCCGTCATCGCCGTCGAGTCCGGCTTCCGGCACACCGCCGTGTCGCCCAAGGATGCGCGCGGGCTGATGCAACTGATCCCCGCCACCGCGGCGCGCTTTTGCGTGCTGGACGCCTTCAATCCGGAACAGAACCTGCGCGGCGGCCTGGCTTACCTGCGCTGGCTGCTGGCGCGCTACAGCGGCGACGTCACGCTGGCCACCGCCGCCTACAATGCCGGCGAACAGGCGGTCGACCAGTACCGTGGCGTGCCGCCGTACGATGAAACGCGGGCCTACGTGCGGCGGATCGGCAAGCTGTACGGTAAAACCCTGCATCCGATTGCGGCCGCCGTGCCGCAACGCTGCGTGCGCCAGATGGCAATTCGATCACGCCGGTGATATGCTTGCCCGATGGAATGGGACGCGATCATCATCGGCACCGGCATGGGCGGCGCGCCACTCGGCTATGCGCTGGCAAAGGCCGGGCAACGCGTGCTGTTCCTGGAAAAGGGCAAGTCCCAGCTGCGGCCCGGCGCACTGACCAACAGCTACGCCGAAACCCATTTCCCGGCGCCCGCCGCGCCCGGCCCGCAGCACCGCGCCACGCTGCAGCGCGCCGGCCGCTACAGCGACACCATCCGCACCAACGCCGGCCCGCGCACCCAGCATTTCGTGCCCTTCATCGGCAGCGGCACCGGCGGCTCCAGCGCGCTGTACGGCATGGTGCTGGAACGTTTTTTCCCGGCCGATTTCGCGCCGCGCGCCCAGCATCCCGGCGCGGCCGACGCCGCGCTGCCGGCCGCCTGGCCGATCGGCTACGCGGCGCTGCTGCCGCATTACGCGGAAGCGGAACAACTGTTCCGCGTGCGCGGCACGCCCGACCCGCTGCGCGCCGACCCCGGTGGCGACTGGGCGGCGCACTTCCGCGCGCCGCCGCCGCTGACGCCGGCCGCCGGCGAACTGTTCGCCTTCTTCGCGCAGCGCGCCTTGCATCCCTACCGCTTGCCGCTGGCCTGTGAATTTGTCGACGGCTGCGCGGCCTGCCAGGGCTATCTCTGCGACCGCGCGTGCAAGAACGACGCCAGCCGCGTCTGCCTGCAACCGGCCCTGGCGCAGCATGGCGCGACCCTGATGGATGAATGCGAAGTGGTGCAGCTGGAAGCCACGCGCGCAGCGGTGACGGGCGTGGTGTGCGAGCAGCGCGGCCAGCGCCTGACCTTGCGCGGCAAGCAGGTCTTCCTGGCCGCCGGTGCGCTGGAAACGCCGCGCCTGCTGCTGCAGTCGCGCTCCGCCCACTGGCCGCAAGGCCTGGCCAACGATTCCGGCCTGGTGGGGCGCAACCTGATGCGCCACCACATCGACCTGTACCTGATCAAGCCCAACACGCCAGCCGGTTTCGACAACCGGCAAAAGGAATTCGGCTTCAACGATTTCTACCAGCGCGACGGCATCAAGCTCGGCTCGGTGCAGTCGTTTGGCCGCCTGCCGCCGGTGCCGGTGCTGGCCGCCTCGATGGCCGACGATATCCGGCAAGGCGCCCTGCCCTGGCTGGCACCCTTGTTCACGCTGGCGCAGCCGGTGCTGCGCCCCGTCCTCAAGCAGTTCGTGCACGAGCGCCTGGTGCTGGCCACCACGCTGGAAGACTTGCCGTACGCCGACAACCGCGTCACCCCGGCCAGCGGCGATGCGCGCCTGGCGCTCGACTACCGCGTGCGCCCGCACGATGCGGCGCGCATCGCCGCCATGCGCCGCCTGATGAAGGACGCGCTCAAGCCGTATGCCTTCGACCTGGTGAAACAGGCCGACAACAACCAGCGCATCGCCCACGTGTGCGGCACCTGCCGCTTCGGCAGCGATCCGCGCAACAGCGTGCTCGACGCCAACAACCGCGCCCACGGCCTGTCCAACCTGTACGTGGTGGATGGCTCCTTCTTCCCGTCCAGCGGCGGGACCAATCCCAGCCTGACCATTGCCGCCAACGCCTTGCGCGTGGCACGCCACCTGACGGGAAAAGGACTTTACGATGATCAAGCTTGAAGACTTGCGCGGCCATTGGGCGCTGGTGACCGGCGCCTCCGGCGGCATCGGCGCCGCATTCGCGCACGAACTGGCGCGCAACGGCGTCAACGTGGTGCTGGTGGGGCGGCGCGCAGAACGCCTGCAGGAACTGGCCAAGCGCGTGGTGCACGAGCTGGGGGTGCAGGCCGAGGTGGTGCGCCTCGACCTGGCGCTGCCCGGTTCGGTGGGCCAGGTCAAGGCCCGGCTGGACGCGGCCGGCATCCGCATCCGCCTGCTGTGCAATATCGCCGGCATGGGACGCTGGAACCGCCTCGAGCATTGGGAGCTTAGCGATTACCGCGACATGATCGAGGTTAACAACCGCGCCATGGTGGAGATGTGCTACCACTTCCTGCCGGACCTGGCCTCTTACCCGAGCAGTGCGGTGATCAATGTGTCCTCACAGGCCAGCTACCAGCCGGTGCCGTATATGGCGGTGTATGCCGCTTCCAAGGCGTTCGTGCAAAGCTTCAGCCAGGCCCTGCACGGCGAATGGAAGGAACGCGGCATCCTGGTGCAGACCCTGGTGCCGGGGCCGACCGATACCGAGTTCGACGCCAAGGCCGGCGCCTATTCCAGTGCCCTGACCACGCGCGGCAGCACGGCGGAAGTGGTGAAGGCGTCGCTGGCCGGCCTGGCCAAGGGCGATCCGGTGGTGGCCTCCATCAAAGGCACCTACAAGCAGCGCTTCTTTGCCGGCCTGTTCCCGCACAGCATGGTGATCCGGGAAGTGGCCAAGATGTTCAAGCCGCCACAGTAAAACAAAAAGGGACGTACCCGAGGGTACGTCCCCATTCAACGGCCAGGTCGCGGATTAAGCGCGGCGGCGCAGGCGTGCCAGGCCCAGCAGGCCAATGCCCATCAACAGCATGGTGCCTGGTTCCGGTACGCGGGTGAAGCCGCTGTCGCCGTCCACCTTGAACATGATGTCGCCGCCCGGGCCAAACACCGGAAGCACGGTGGAGAACGGGTCGCCATTGTTGCTCGAACCGTTGCGGTGGAAGCCGGTGGTGGCTGCCGAACCGGCTGGATAGTTCAGGCTCGATTCGAAATCGACGCCAAAGATCAGGCTCATCACGCCTTCAAAGTAATCCGGGTTCACGAAGTCGCCTGGTTGCAGCATGCCGGCATGCAGCTTGGCGGAACCCTGGCCATTGTTCGGGCCAAACAGGGTGAACACGGACGAGTTGGAATCGATGGTCAGCAGCGCAACCATGATGCCGTCGTCGAAGCCCTGGCCGGTGGCGGTGTTGGCGTTACGCGCCGTATCGAAGTAGATCGCCACTTTGTTCGAGCCAGGCCCACCGCCCAGGCCGAAGGTGGCGGTCGGGCCGAAGGTGCCGGTCACCACTTCCGTCATCTTGGCAGCGATGGTGAATTCGAAGTCGCCAGTGGCGACGCCGTTGGCTTCGCCGTCCAGGCGGCCGCCCAGGTTCGGGGTGCCGGTACCGCCGTTCTTGCCGACCAGGGTCGACTGGTACAGGAATTCGAAGCTCTGGCCGACGGTCAGCGGGGTGCCGAACGGGCCGATGCCACGGGCCAGGCCGCTGCCGTTGGACGACCAGTCGAGGCGGTCCACATTGGAGGCCAGGGTATTACCCACGCCATCTTTGATGTTGAAGGGGGTGAGCACGTCTGCCTGGGCGGTACCAGCGGCGAACAGCATGCTGGCGACGGTAGCAAGCGGGAGCAGTTTGCGGAAAATCTTCATTGTTTTGACTCCTGGGTTAAAAAGGGCTGTCATGACCTTTTGCTGCTATCTGGCCTTGCAGCGGGCACAGACTCCTATGAGCAATAGTTGTGCCAACCTCTCAGTATCCTTAGAAATCAATAGCTTGCCTGATTGATGTTAGTACCATGTTGGTATTAACTTATGTCGTTGTAAGGATTTTCGACAGTAACTTGCTAAAAGATTCTGACGCCCGATAGCTATCGAATATGGACTTCAAGCCGCGCGCCGCGCTGGTTGCCGCCGGCATGCCGAGCAAGCCTTGCACCGCCTGGCGCAATGCCGCCTCGTCAAAGCGGTCCGCGCGCAGCAGCGCGCCGGCCCCGGCTGCCACGATGCCCTGCATGTTCAGGAACTGGTCCAGGTTGCCGGCGATGCCGACCACCGGCACCCCGGCCGCCAACGCCTGGTGGCTGGTCGGGCTGCCGCCGTTGCAGATCACCAGGGCGGCGCGGCGCGCCGCCTCCTCGCCCGGCAGGAAGTCGGCCACGCGGGCGTTGTCCGGCACTGTATCGAGCTGGACCAGGCCGACGGTCGCGGCCAGCACCGTCACCGGCAGGCCGGCCAGCGCGCGCAGCACACCGGGCAGCAAGGCGCCATGGCCGGAACTGCCGACCGTCACATACACCAGCGGTCGATCGGCCGGCAACTGGTCCCACCAGTCCGGCACCGGCAGCGGCGGCGACCACAGCACGGGACCGATGAAGGCATGATGGGGCGGCAGGTCGTGCGGCGGAAACAGCTCCGGCACGTCGGCATACAGGGTGTAGTCGGCATCGGTGTAGACCCGGTTCAGGTCCCAGCCCAGCCCAGGCAGGCCGTACTGGCGCCGCACCTTGTTCAGCGGCATGGTGTGCAGCGCAAACGCCAGCGGGCGCGCCAGGTTGAACAGCGCATTGGCCAGCGCGATCGGCAGAAAACGCGTGAGCGGCAGGCTGGGCACGATGTAGCGCTGGCGCACGAACGGGCTCCAATAGGCATTGATCAGCGCGATATAGGGCACGCCGGCCAGGCGGGCGCTGATCGACAGCGACAGGCGAAAGTCGCCCACCACGATATCGGGCTGCACCTGGCGCAGCAGTTGCAGGTCCTGCTCCACATAGCCCGCCAGCGTGGCGGCATCGTAGACCGGCTTACCGTCGGCCAGGGCTTGCAGGAATTGCTGGTTCGGGATGCTGTGGATCGGCCAGCGCACCAGATCGGCGCCTTCGAAGCAAAAGGCGTAGCGCTCGGCGCAGGCAAAATGCACCTCGTACTGGGCGCGGTCGAGGGTGGCGGACAGCGCCAGCGGGCGGCCCACGTGCGCCAGGGTCACCGCCTCGGCGACGAACAGGATTTTTTTGCGTGGCATGGCGCGCGACCGGCTTATTTCATCAATTCAGCCAGCGGCTTGCGCACCGAGCGCGCCTTGGGCGCGTTGCCGGCGCCGAGGCGTCCCATGAACACCGCCGTTTCCGGCGCGGCGCCGATCACGCCGCTGAGCTGGCCGTACAGCCGGCGTGCCGATTCCTGCAACTGGTCGAGGCGCGTGAAGCGCACCGCGTTGCGCACATAGCGGCCGAAGATCAGCGGCGTCATCTCCGGCTGCATATGCAGGCCCAGCGAGGTCACGGTCAGCCAGAAGCGCTGGGTGGCGCGGCCGGCGGCCACGTAATCGTCGATGCCGGCCGGCGCGCTCTTGGCGCGGATCACGAAATGGGCGGCGCAGGCGATGCCGGGCACCAGGTCCATCTGCAGGCGCGGCGCCCAGGTGCCCATCAGGGTATTCATGGTGTTGACGCGCTGCCAGCTCGCCATTGCCCACTTCATCAGGGCCAGCGTGCCGTTGTCGACCCCGAGCGCCTGGTCCGGCACCTTGTCCGGGCTGTGCGTCTTGCCCCAGTCGATGATGCTGCGGTGCACCTCATACGCTTCCGGCATGGTCAGGCGCAGCTTGGCGTTGTTGAACATCAGGCGCGCGGCCGACCAGCGGCCGCCGAAGCCTTCGATCCACTGCACCTGGTGCGCCGGGCCGACCGCCGCTTCCAGCGCCTGCTTTTCCGGTGCCGTCAGCGGCCGCGTGCTGAGCGGGCGGCGCTGCACGCTGCGCGTGGTGATCACCGCCAGCAGCGGGCTGGGCTTGACGGCCGGATCCGGCGTGAAGCGCACGTCGAACACGGGATGGGTGTCCGCGCTGTCGGCGCGGCGCACGGCATCGGCGCGCAGGCCGTGGGCGCTGGCGGCGATGGCCATGGTTTCCAGCATGGCGCCGACGGCCACCTGGCTTGGATGCCCGTCCAGGTCGTACACCACATGGTCGCGCGTATCGTAGCAGTGCACGGCCACCTGGTCGGGCGCCAGGATTTCGAAGCGCCACACCTGCGTGTTGTCGCCGCTGGGCGCCCAGCGCGCCAGGTCGAGGATCTGTTCGATGGTGTTCATGGTTGGGCCATTTTCGCAAAGGCGCGCTTGCCGATCATGATCGCCAGGCGCTGGATCGGGTTGTTGTTGCCGCCGGGGCGCCAGGTGCGCACCAGCTTGTTGCGGTAGGCGTCGAACTGCATGCCGTGCGGCGCGGCCCGCACGTCGCCGCGCCCGAGCAGGATCTTCAGCGCCTCGGTGGCGGCGATGCCGGCGCACAGCTGGCAGGCCATGATGGTCGACGGGCCGCGCCGCTCGGCGAAATTGACGGCCGACGGCACCACCAGGTAGGGCCGGTGCAGGCCGGCCGGCGCCAGCCCGACCACAAAGCGGATCGCCTTCTCGCCTTCCGGCAGGTCGCCCCAGCCGAAATATTCTTCGAACGTCATGCCCCCCGGCAGGAAGTTCAGCAGGGCCGCCCCCATGCCCAGCGGCGCCACCGTGGTGGCAGGAATGCCGCGTTCGGCGCACAGGGCAAAGGTCTGTTGGCGGATCGCGAAGGCAAAGAAATCGAGGCTGTCGATGTAGATGTCGACGCCGGCGAAGAAGGCTTCCAGGTTGTCGGCGTTGATGCCGTCGGGGAAGGTCTTGATCTCGAGTTCGGGATTGACGTCGCGCGCCATGCGCGCCATCACCTCGATCTTCGGCAAGCCGCGCGTCGACTGCATGGCGCCGACCTGGCGATTGAAATTGGGCAGGTCGAAGCGGTCGAAATCGGCGATGTGGAAGGCGCCGACCCCGAGGCGCACCAGGGTCATCAGGTGCACCCCGCCCACCCCGCCGGCACCGGCAATCGCCACCCGCTTGCCGCGCAGGCTGGCCTGCTCGGCTTCGGTGACCCAGCCGATATTGCGGGCGAAGGCTTGCTGGTAAATGAAGGGTTCGCTCATCGCGCTCAGCTGCCGTTCAAGACTTTCAGCAATGCGATCGCATCGTCCAGGTGCGGGAACGGGGTGCCGCCCGAGACCAGCCTTTCCAGCTCGACCTTGGCGGCTTTCTTGTCGCCCGACTGGTTGAGGGCGACCGCCAGGTGGTAGCGCAACATGGCATTCGCGGGTTGCAGCGCGCTGGCGCGCTTCAGCATCGGCACCGCGCGCGCGGTGTCGCCCTTGCCCACCAGCAGCCAGCCGGTGGTGTCGAGAATGGCCGCACTGTCCGGCGCCGCCTGCAAGGCTTTCTCGGCCGTCGGCAAGGCGCGCGGATCCTTCATTTCGCTATACGCCCAGGCCAGGTTGTTCAGCGCCACCGGGCTGTCCGGCGCCGCCTTGAGCACGCGCTCCAGGTCGGCGACCGCCGCCGGGAACTGCTTGCGCGAGAGGCTCAGTTCGGCGGCGTACATGGTGGCGGCCAGGTCGCCCGGCTGTTCCTGGCGGTAGCGCGCCAGGCGCGCGTCGGCATCGCGCGGCAAGCCGGCCGCCAGCAAAGTGCGGTGGATCGCCAGCACGATGCGGCCCTGCTTGTCCAGGCCATAGGCTTTCTCGTACAGCGCCACGGCCTCCTGGTACTTCTGCTGGCGCACCAGCAGGTCGCCCTCCATCACATAGCCTGCCGCTTGCTGCCCGTCTTCCTTCTGCATCTGGCGCGCAATCGCCAGCACCTCGGCCGGGCGGTTTTGCTGTTGCGCGATTTCGGCCAGGGCCAGCCGCGCCGCCCGGTATTTCGGGTCGATCGCCAGCGCCTTCTTCAGGTCGGAGCTGGCGGCCGGCGCATTCTTCAACATCAGGTGGGCGGCCGCCATGCCAAACCAGGCCGGGGCCGATTTGGGGTCTTGCTGCACCATCTTGCCGAAGCTCTCCAGGGCGCCGGCGCCATCGTTGTTGGCCAGCTGCACCTGCCCCAGCAGCTCGGACAGGGCCGGGCTCTTGGCATCGCCCACCTGCAATTGGCGCGCCAGCGTGGTGGCCTTGGCATGCTGGCCCGCTTTCAGGTAGGCGCGCGCCAGGCGAATGCCCAGCTCGGCTGCCTTGGGCTGTTCCGCCACCGCCTGCTCCAGCCAGCGCACGGCCTGTTCCGGCTGGTTTTGCAGCACGGCGATATCGGCCAGCGCCGTCATGGCGCCGACATGGTGCGGGTCGTGCTGCAGCACGGTCGCGAAGCGCTTGCGGGCCGCATCGGTCTGGTGTTCCTGCAGGTCAAGCTGGGCCAGGTTCAGCATGGCGGCCATCTGGGTCGGCTGCAGCGCGACTGCTTTCTCGAACGCGGCGCGGGCCGCCGGCACATTCTTCTGGGCCAGGTAGATGCCGCCTTCCATATTGCGCACCACGGCATTGTCCGGTTGCGCGGCCTGGTAAGCCTTGACCGCTGCCAGCGCCTTGTCATAGCGCCCCAGGCTGATTTCGGAGCGGATCAGGTACAGCGCCGCCTGTTCCGACTTGGGGTCGAGCGCGGTGGCGCGCCCCAGCTGTTCCACCGCCTGCTGCACCCGGCCCTGGCCCAGCTGGGCCAGGCCCAGCGAGGTATGCAAGGTCGCTTCGTTGGGCATGATGGCGGCGGCTTTTTCGAAATACTGCTGGGCCGCCTGGTAGTCCTTGTTGCGCAAATTCGATTCGCCGGCCAGCACCAGCAACTGGGCATCCTGCGCGCCGCTGCGCAGCAGCGGTGCCAAGGCCGCGGCCGCTTCGGCCGGCTGGTTGGTCTTGAGCAGGGCTTGCGCCAGCAGCTTGCGCGCATACATGTTATCCGGGTTGCGTTCCAGGTAAGCGTTCAGGAAGCCCTGGGCGGCGGTCGCGTTGTCCAGCTTGAGTTCGTTGGCGCCGGCCAGCAGCACCGTCGGCATATGGTTGGGCACCAGCTTCAGCAGCTTGAGCAGCTGGCCCTGCGCATCGGTATATTTGCCGCGGGTATGGTCGAGCAGGGCTTGCAGGTAGAGGGCGTACGGGCTGTTGGGCGTGATCTTGTCGAGGGCGGCGATATCGGCCTTGGCCGCGTCGTAGCGCTTCATCTCGATTTCCAGGTCGGCGCGCTCGACCCTTGCACTCAGGTGGTCCGGCTGCAGCGCCAGGGCCAGGCCGAGGGCGTCCAGGGCCGCTTCGTGCTTGCCCTGGTGGCGCAGCACGGAACCCTTGAAGCGGAATACCGACGGGTCTTTCGGGTTGGCTTGTACCGCCTGCTCGGCCAGCGTCAGGGCCAGTGCGCCATCCTTCGCCATCCAGGCCATATTGCCCTGGCCCAGCAAGGCCGCCGCCAGTCCCGGCTGTGCTGCCAGTGCCCGGGCATAGCCGTCCCTGGCCTGGTCGCTGTCGCCCACCGCCAGCCAGGCATCGGCGCGCGCGGCCAGCAAGGCCGGGCCGGCGTTCTTGGCGTCATCGGCAGTTTCATCGAGGGCCGCCTGGGCCTTGTCTTGCGCCACCAGCGCGCGCACCAGCTGCGGCAGGGCCTGAGCGCGCTCGAAGTGCAGGCTGAGCGCCTTGCGGATTTCCTTTTCGGCCGCAGCCGGCTCGTTGTAGGCGTTGTAGACGCTGGCCAGCTGGTAGCGGATCGCGGCATCGTCCGGACTCTTGGCGGCCGCGTTGCGCAGCTGGATCAGGGCCGCCTTGGTTTCGCCCCGCTGCAAATGCTGCTGGGCTTGCGCCATCAGGCTGGCACTGGTTTCAGACTTGAGGCAGCCGGACAGGCCGGCGGCCAACATCAGGCTGCCGAAGATGGCGAGGGCGCGCGGCGCCCCCCGGTTCTCGCGACGTGGCATGGAAACCCCTGCTTGGTGGTCAGGATATTGACAATACCACAATAATTGTCAATCGACTATCAAATCTCAATAGACTATTGGATGTTAATCAGGCGCTGGACAATCCCGCGTTCTTCGCGCGGCGAGTAGAACATCGGGTAGAAGGAGCGCGCCGACATGGCCGTTTCCACGCCCTGGCCGCCGTATTTTTCGATCTGTTCGCTGACGTACGACAGGTCCACCACCAGCAGGTAGGCCGGGGCGTCGACGCGCGGGTTGGTCTTCAGTTCGCCCAGGCGCTTGAAGCCGAGCATCGCCTCATAAAAGCGACGGTGGCGCGGGTTGATTTCAATGAAGATATGGGTGCAGTGGTGCAAGTCGCGCGCATAAATCACAGACAGGTGGAACAGCGAGGCCATCTGCGACTTGCTGCCGCCATTGTCGAACGCCAGCTTGGTGATCTCGCACACCCGGGCGCCGGGGATCATGCGCACCGAATCGACTTCGTCCTTGAAAATTTCATCGGCCATGATGCCGATCGGGGAATCCAGTCCCAGGGTCAGGGTGCCGACCACCTCGCCCTTGTCGCTGGCGGTCAGCGTGATCCGGTTCGGATCGTCGGTGAGTTTATGGGTTCCGGCGTAGCCCCGCCAGGAGTACATTTTGTTGATTAGCAGGCTGGCCTTGCTGCGGCCCTCGACTGTATCGATCATGCGTATACCAAAAGATTTTTCGTCGGTGACCAGATCTTCCATATTTTCCGGAAGCAAGTCCTCGAGCGTGGCGCGCGCATGGGAATTGGCTGGAGCCTGCCGGACCGGCTCGGCTTCCAGCACTGGGACAGCGGTTCCATTCATGGCTCTATCCTCCTTTGGTACCCGCCAGCCTGACGGCCAGCCACTACCAATGAGCACAGCGAGCGGCGCGGACGCCGTGCTCAACGGCAAAATATAGTTGATTACCCTTGCGGGGGCGCGCACGATTGATGCCGGGACGAAAATGTATCGGTTTTACCAGTGCGTTGTGTAAAAATTACCAACTATCTACATGTTGGCATGGTGGCGCTCGCCACACAATACCTACAAAGCAAATGTTGCGAAAATGACTCTACTGTTTTCAGGCAAACAATAGACTGAGAGGGGAGGCAGCCCGCACGCGGCCGTGCGCGGGCGGGCTGGACTGCGTAGAAGTTGCTAGTTATTCAAACTGCTTTTGCAAGTTACGTGCTTCGTCGGTCTGCGCGAAGCGGGCGTCGGCCATGGCCGCCTGCAATTCCTTGCGCGCGCCGGCCTTGTCGCCTTTCTTCCACAACGCCGCCGCGTAGTGGCTGCGGATATCGGCCGCCTTGGGCGCCAGCGCACTGGCTTTCTGCAGGATCGGCAGGGCGCGCTCGAGCTGGTTCTGCTCGGCCAGGATCCAGCCCAGGGTATCCATGATGGTCGGGTTGTCGCCGGCCAGTTGCTGGGCTTTCTCCGCCGTGGCGAGGGCCCGCTTGTCCTTGTCCTGCTGGTACGACCAGGCCAGGTTATTCAGCGCCAGCACATTGTCCGGCAACTTGGCCAGCACGGCTTCCAGCTGGCCGATGGCGGCTTTGTACTGCTTGGCCGCAATGTTTTGCTCGGCTGCATACATCAGGCCCAAGGGCTCGTCCGGGTGCGCCTTGCGCCAGCTGGCCACCTGGGCATCGGCTTCGGCGGCGCGGTTGGCGGCGCGCAGCGCGCTGGTGAGCTTGAACAGCAGCTCCGGCCGCGCCGCCAGCGTGAAGGCTTGCTGGTAGGGTGCCACGGCCTGCGCCGGCTTGCCCGCTTGCATCTGCAGCTCGCCTTCCAGCAGGAAGCCGGCCGGCAGCTTGGCCTGGGTTTTCTGCAGCTTGCGCGCGACGGCCAGCGCTTCCTCAGGCTTGCCCTGCAGCACCGCCAGGTCGGCCTGCATCAGCTGGGCCGGCACCGACCCCGGATCCAGCGCCAGCGCTTTGTGCACACTGGCCTGGGCGCCCGGCAAATCCTTCCTTTGCACCTGGACGCTGGCCTGGTACAGGTGGGCTTGCGCCGCCTTCGGCGCAGCGCCGGCCAGCTTGCTATAGGTTTCCGAGGCGCCGGCCAGGTCGCCCGACATTTGCTGGGCGCGTCCCATCACTTCCAGCGCCAGCGGCGCGGCCGGATGCACCAGCAGCACCTTGCGCATATGGTCGACCGCCTTGTCCGGCTGGCGCGACTGCAGGTAATACGCCGCCAGGCGCACCGCCGGGATCAGCGCCTCGGGGTCGACAGTGGCGGCTTTTTCCAGCCACTGGGCCGCTTCCTGGCGTTGCTTGGCCCGTTCGGCCATCTGCGCCAGCGCCGTCATTGCCCCGACATTGTCCTTGTCCTGCTCCAGCAGTTTCAGCATGAGCTGGCGCGCCGCCTCGGGCTTTTGCTCCATGATCTCGAGCTGGGCCAGCGTGACCACGGTGGCATAGCTGGCCGGCGCCAGCCCGACTGCCTTGCTGAAGGCGGCCCGCGCGCCGGCCTTGTCCTGCTTGGACAGCAGCACATGCCCGCGCAGCACGTGCAGCTCGGCTTCCTTGCCGTGCTTGGCATCCTGCTTGGCCAGCACCGCCAGGGCTTGCTCCGCGTTGCCCATGGCCAGATAGGTGCGCGCCAGCGCGGTGGCGGCCGGCAAGGAGTCCGGTTCCAGCTCCAGCGCCTTGTTCAGCATGGCCAGCCCTTTGTCGCGCTCACCCAGCGCGATGCGGGCGCCGCCCAGGGCGATATAGCTCGGCGCCCGTTTCGGGTTCAGCTCGATGGCTTGCTCCAGCAGGGCCGCCGCCTTGGCCGGTTCGCGCTGCAGCATATTGGCTTGCGCCGCCAGTTCCAGCAGGTTGCCGTCGCTGACCTGGCCCTTCAGGGTCGGTTCCAGCACCTTCAGCGCGTCGGCCGGGTTGTTGGCACGCAGCAGGGTGGCCGCCAGCAGCTTGCGGGCAAAGGCATTGCCCGGATCCTTGTCGACATAGTTGCGCAGCTTGGCCTCGCCCTGCTTCAGGGTGCCCAGCTGGAAGTCGACCGCGCCCGACAGCAACATGCTTGGCGGGTGGTTCGGCGCGCCCTTGGCAATCGCTTGCAGGTTGTCGCGCGCCGCCTTGTAGTTGCCGCGGGAATAGTCGAGCAAGGCTTGGGTGTACAAGGTCGTCAGGCTGCGCGGTGCCGTCTTCTTGGCGGCGTTGATGGCGGCCTGGGCGGCATCGAGCTTGCCGGCCACGATGTCCAGGTAGGCTTGCTCCAGGTTGGCGCCGCTATTGGTCGGATCGAGCTTGAGCACTTCGGCGAAGGCGGCGCGCGCCTCTTCCGGCTTGGACTGGGCCCGCAGCAATTCGCCCTTGAAGGTCAGCGCATTGATATTGCCCGCGTCCTTGGCAATCGCTTGTTCGGTCAAGGCCCGGGCACCCTCCAGGTCGTTGCCGATGGCCGCCAGGCGCGCCATGCCGGTCAGCGCGTCGGCGCTGTTGGGCTCGGCATCCAGGGCGGTCTGGAATTGTTTTTTCGCCTCGTCGAGCTTGCGCAAGCCAATCAGGGCTTCGCCGCGGAAGGCCAGCATGGCCGGGCTTTGCTGGAATTTTTCCGTCTCGTCCAGCATCTTCTGCATGTCGCCCAGGCGCAACAGCGCTTCGGCCAGCAACAGTTCGCTCTGTTGTGGCTGGTACTTCAGTTCCAGGGCGCGGCGCGCTTCCTTTTCCGCCGAGACCGCGTCGCCCAACTGCAGCGACAGCTTGCCCAGCTGGTAGCGCGCCTCGCCGTTGCCGGGGTCTTTGGCCAGCGCATTCTTGAGCTGGATCTGGGCGCCCTTGCGGTCGCCTTTCTGCTGCAACTGCTTGGCGTCGGCCAGCAAGCTTTCCGGCGTGTCCGATTGACAGCCGGCCAGCAATGCGCTGGCCGCCAGGGTGGCGGCCACAGCCAGCCGGGTAACGCGATATGCCATAGTGTCCCTCAGTGTCGTGATGTCATTGTGATACGGTGCGGTGGGCGCGGAACCATTGCTCCAGCATCATCAGCACCCACACCATGGTGCCGTGGTAGCCGGCGTGCTCGTTCAAATGGGTACCGACCAGTTGTTCGATGAAGTCGCCGCGCACCACCTTGCGCGCCTTGAGGTCGCTCAAGCTGTCCGCGGCCAGTTGCTGCAAGGCCTGGTGCTGCTGCAGCCAGACCCCGAACGGCAAGCCGAACCCATGCTTCTGCTTGGTAATGATGGCATCAGGCAAGAAGCCGCGCAATGCTTCCTTGAAGAACCAGCGCAACTGCCGCCCGTTCAGCTTCTGTTGCGGGGTCAGGCCGGCCGAAAACGCCACCACCGCGTCGTGCAGGAAGGGGAACGCCACTTCCACGCCGGCCAGCTCGCACGCCTTCATCACTTTCGGCAAGTCGTTGTCGGCCAGGGTGATCTGCAAGTCCAGCGCCAGCATGCGGTTGATCAGGGAACGCGCCTCGCTGCGGCCGTAATTGCGCTCCAGCGTGGCGATCGGGTTGCCGATATCGGCCGCCGCCAGGAAGTCGTCGGTGAACACTTGCTGCGGGCCGTAGCGGCCCAGCAGGTTATAGGTTTCCAGCCGGGCCGGCATGCCGACCGAGGCTTGCTCGATATAGCTGCGCGCCTTGCGCAGCAGGCGCACCCGCTCGCCGCCCGGGAAGTTGAACACGGCCGGCTCCAGCAGCGCCTTGCGCACCAGGCGCGGCACCCGCTCGTACAGTTCGAACACATGCTGCTTGGCATAGCGCTCGTTGCCGCCGAACAGTTCGTCGCCGCCGTCGCCGCCGAACATGCGCTGCACGCCGTCGGCTTTGGCCATGCGCGCGCAGTAGAAGGCCGGCACCGCCGAGGCATTGCCGAACGGCTGGTCGAACACGGCCGCCACTTGCGGGATGGCGTTCGCCACGTCGTCCGGCGTCACATAGTATTCATGGTGCCGGGTGCCGAAATGGCGCGAGGCGATGCGCGCGTATTCCATCTCGTCGTAGCCCTGGGCTTCGAAGCCGATCGAATAGGTGTCGGCCGCCACGCCGCCGACCTGGGTCAGCACGCCGGCAATGGTCGAGCTGTCGGTGCCGCCGGACAGGAAGGCCCCCACCTTGCGCTCGCCGGCCGCCTCTTTCACGCTGCGGCGCAGCACCGACAGGAATTCTTCCTTCAGCTCGCCGAACGAGCGCTTGCCGTCTTCCTCGAACTGCATGCGCCAGTAGGTGTGCTCTTCGACGCGGCCCTGGCGGTAATGCAGGTAGCGGCCGGGCAGCAGGCGCTGCTGGCCCTGGTACACGGTGCCGGGCGAAGGCACCATGTGGAAGTAGACGTAGTTGTACAAGCCCTGGTGGTCCAGCACGCCGGGCGTCAGCGGGTGGCGCACCAGTGCGTCGGCCGAGCTGGCGAACACCAGGGTTTCGCCGGCCAGTTGCCAGCTCAGCGGCTGGACCCCCATGCGGTCGGTGGCCAGCAAGGCTTCGCCGCTGCGCTCATCGAGAATGGCCAGGGTGAAGCAGCCCTGGAGCCGGGCGCAGGTGCGCTGCGCGCCTTGCGCCCACAGCGCGGCGACCGTGGCGGCCACGCCTTGCGCCGCGGCCTGCGCCGCCAGCGTCGGCTCGTCCAGGCGCGGCTGGCCCCAAAGGGCCACCAGCAAGCCATCGCGCTGGTACACGTCGGCGCTGCCGGCTTGCGCCGCCACGGCCACGCCGCTGCGCTGGCCGGAGCGCGCGTGCAGCGCGCCCTGGTCGAAGCGGGACAACGGCACCGCCATCTGCTCCAGCAATTCCGGCGCAGCGGCCAGCCCAATCCATCCACAGATCCCGCTCATATGCTTCCCTTCCGCTTACACGAAAACTTCGACCGCGGCCGGGTGGCTCAGGAACGCCGCCGGGCTGGCCGTGGCGCCATAGGCGCCCGATTGCAAGACCACCACCAGGTCGCCGGCCTGCGCCTGGCCCAGTTCCATCTGGTCGGCCAGCAGGTCGAGCGGGGTGCACAGCGGCCCCACCACCGAGGCCAGCTCGCGCGGGCCGCCGGCCACGCGGCTGCCGATCAGCACCGGATAATTCTTGCGGATCACCTGGCCGAAGTTGCCGGACGCCGACAGGTGATGGTGCAAGCCGCCGTCGGTCACCAGGAATACCTGGCCGCGCGACTCCTTGCGGTCGACCACCCGGCACACATAGGCGCCGGCCTCGCCCACCAGGTAGCGGCCCAGCTCGATCACCACCTCGGCGCCCTGCAGGCGCGGCCGCACCTCGTCCATGATGCGCGCCAGGTTGTCGCCCACGGCAGCCAGGTCGAGCCGCTCCTCGCCCGGGAAATACGGGATGCCGAAGCCGCCGCCGATATTCAGGATGCGCGGCGCGCGCGGCGCCGCTTCGGCCAGGCGCAGCGCCAGCGCGAAGGTTTTCTGGTGGGCGTCCTGCAGCGCGGCCGCCTTCAGGTTCTGCGAGCCGCTGAAAATGTGGAAGCCGTAAAAATCAAGCCCCAGTGCGCCGATGCGCGCCAGCATGGCCGGCACGCGCTCGGCATCAACGCCGAACTGCTTGGGACCGCCGCCCATCTTCATGCCCGACGATTTCAGTTCGAAGTCCGGATTGACCCGCACGTTCACCTTCGGCACGATGCCCAGGCGCCGGCCGATCACGGCGGCGCGCTCCATCTCGCCTTCCGATTCCAGGTTCAGCACGATACCGGCGGCAATCGCGCAGGACAGCTCGGCCTCGCCCTTGCCGGGACCGGCAAAGCTGATCTTGGCCGGCGCCATCACGGTGTCGAGCGCCACCCGCAGCTCGCCGCCGGAAGCCACGTCGATGCCGTCGACCAGGGTGGCCAGGTGCTGCACCACGGCCGGCATCGGGTTGGCCTTCATGGCGTAATGCAGGTGCACGTCCGGCGGCAGGGCGGCGCGCAACTCGGCCACGCGCTGCGTCATGGCGGCGCGCGAGTAGGCGTAAAACGGGGTCTGGCCGACGCGCGCGGCCAGGCGCGGCAACGGGATGCCGCCGATCAGCAGGCAGTCGTCTTCGACCGCGAATTGCAGCAGCGGCGCGTGGGGCGGGCGGCGCGGGGCTTCCATGCTCATGCGCCCTCCGTGAAGATATTCGCATACTGGGTCGACAGCAGCTTGCGGTCGATCTTGCCGTTCGGGTTGCGCGGCAAAGGCGTGGCCGACACGATGACTTTCTGCGGCTGCATATAGGCCGGCAGGTGCGGCTTGACGGCCGCCAGCAGCTCGGCCTCGGTCAAGCTTTCGCCGGCACGCGGGAAAGCCAGCAGCACGATGGCCTGGCCCAGGCCCGGATGCTGGACGCCCAGCGCCGCCGCCTCGCCCACCTTGTCGCGCGCATACACCACTTCCTCCACCTCGGTCGGGCTGACGCGGTAGCCGGACGTCTTGATCATTTCATCGTTGCGGCTGATGAAGTAGAGGAAGCCCTCGTCGTCGCGGCGCACGATATCGCCCGACCACACGGCCATCTCGACCAGCGGCAAGCCATACTGCGGCGAGACATACGGCTTGAAGCGCTCGGCCGTCTTGGCCGGGTCGTTCCAGTAGCCCAGCGAAACCAGGGCGCCGCGGTGCACCAGCTCGCCCGGCTCGTGCGGCGCGCACTCGCTGCCGTCGGGGCGCAACACCATCACTTCGGCATTCGGGATCGCCTTGCCCATCGAGTCGGGGCGGCGTGCCAGTTCGGACGGCGGCAGATAGGTCGAGCGGAACGCCTCGGTCAAGCCATACATCAGGAACGGCTGGGCACGCGGCAGCGCGGCGCGCAGCGCGTCGAGGGTGGCGCGCTGCATGGCGCCGCCCGAATTGGTCAGGTAGCGCAGCGTGCAGTCGGCCGGCCAGGCCAGCGGCGCCAGCTGGATCCACAGCGGCGGCACGGCCGCCAGGCCGGTGATCTTTTCCGCCACCACGGCTTTCAGCACGTCGTTGGCAAACAGGTGGTTGATCAGGACGGCGGTGGCGCCGACGCGGAAGGCCGTGCTCAGCTGCGACAAGCCATAGTCGAACGACAGCGGCAGCACGGCCAGCAGGCGGTCGGCCGCGGTGTTTTCCAGGTAGCTCGAGACGCTGACGGCGCCGGCCACCATATTGCGGTGCGACAGCACCACGCCCTTCGGGCGGCCGGTGCTGCCCGAGGTGTACAGGATGGCGGCCATATCGGTATCGATGCAGCGGTGCGGCACGGCCGGCGGCGCCTCCTGCATCGCGGCCGCCCACGGCAGCACGTGCAGGTGCGGCAAGGCGGGCAAGTCGTGCGTCTTGCCGGTCACGATCACGGTATGCAAGTCGGGGCAGGACGGCAGCGTGTCGGCCAGCAGCCGCAGGCGGTCGGCCGAGGTGACCAGCACCCGCACATTGCAGTCGCCCAGGATGTAGCCGACCTGCTCCGGCTTGAGCAGCGGGTTGACCGGCACGAACACGCCGCCGGCGCGGGCCGCGCCGAACATGGCAGCCACGTTCTCGATATTCTTTTCCAGGTAGACCGCGACCCGTTCGCTGCGCTGCAGGCCGCGCGCCAGCAGGCCATGGGCGGCGTCTTGCACGGCAGCGGCCAGGGCGGCATAGTCGAGGCGGCGCTCGCCATACACCAGGGCCTCGGCCTGCGGCGTACGTTGCGCCGAAGCAAAAATAAATTGATGGATCAGGTCGCTCATATTACTTCGTCAATAGGGATTGCATTAATTATATTGCAAAATTATAGGATCCTTGCCGTACATCATGCCCGCAGCACGGCGCAAATGCGGGATTGTTGCAACAATCCACGCACAAGCCAGAGTATTGCATTTAATATATGGTTTTCTGTGCAAAATCAATCCGCGTTGTGAAAAATCCTGTTAGCCCCCCGTCGCCGCCGAAGCCGGCCATCGCCCTGGTTGTCGGCTTGTGCAGCCACGGTTTGTCCGTGGTGCGCGGCTTGCACGACGCGGGAGTCGAAGTGTACGCGCTGGAGAAGGATGCGTGGCGGCCCGGCGTGCGCAGCAATGCCATCGTGCGCACTTTCCTGTGCAGCGAAGCGGAGATGGCCGACCTGGTGCCGACCCTGGCCGCCTTGCGCGCCCGCTTGCCGGCCGAGCGCCAGGTGGTGCTGTTCCCCAGCAACGACACCCATGTGCGCCAGATGGGCGAGGGGGTCGAGCAGCTGCGGCCGCATTACCTGCTGAGCTGGGCCGGCTGCGTGGCCGATGTCTTGCGCCTGCAGCGCAAGAATGAACTGGAGCAGGCCGCCCGCAGCCAGGGCTTGAATTATCCCCGTTCCGCCACCCTGCGCGAGGTCGCTGCGGCCGAGGCGGCGGTGGCCGGCTTCCGTTACCCGGTCATCTTGAAACCGGCGCGCCCGCTGTCCTCGTTCAAGACGGCCCTGGCGCACACCCTGCCGGAACTGCTGGCCCTGCTGCAGCGCTACCAGGGCGATTTGCCGATCCTGGCCCAGGAATACATCGCCGGCGGCGACCAGAGCCTGTACTTCGGCGCCCTGGTGCTCGACCGCGGCAAGGTGGTGCAGGAAATGGTCGGGCGCAAGATCGCCTCCTTCCCGCCCGCGCGCGGCCAGACCACGGTGGCGGAAAGCGTCGACGCGCCGGAAGTGCTGGCCTTGACGCGCCAGTTCTTCGCCGGCCTCGCGATGTCGGGCCCGGTGTCGCTCGAGCTCAAGCGCGCGCCGGACGGCAGCTTCTGGGTCATCGAGCCGACCGTCGGGCGCACCGACTTCTGGCTCGAGCTGTGCGTGGCGGCCGGCTTCAACCAGGTGCACCAGGAATACCAGCTGGCCCTGGGCCAGGCGGCCCAGCCTGGCACCTGGCGCGGCCCGGTCACCTGGTTCGATGCCGAAAACGATACCCTGTCCTACTGGCGCGCCGTGCGCGCCCAGCGCACGCTGCGCCCCTACGGCGGCAAGCGGCCAGCCTTTACCTACTGGCGCGCCGGCGACCCGCGGCCCTTCCTGCAGGCGTGCCGGGTCGGCCTGGCGTGGCGCTTGCGGGCGCGCCTGCAGCGCCTGGCCGGCAGCGCGCGCGCACCGCGCAACCCTGCGCTGCGCGTGCGCGAGCTGCCGATGGACCAGCCGCTGCCGCCCGAGCTGGCGGACTGGCTGCGCGCGCACCAGCCCGACCCGCTGTTCTGCACCCTGGACTGGTATCAAGCGCTGGTGCGCTTCGAGCGCGAAGTGCATCCGGCCAGCGGCCGCCGCTTCAGCTGGCTGTTTGTCTGGCGCGGCGAGCAGCCTTGCCTGGCGGTGCCGGTCGAACGGCTGCCGGGCCTGCTGCGCAGCATGGAGGTGCGACTGCTGAGCAATTTCTATTCCCCCTGCGTCGGCCTGTTTGCCGATCGCGGCCAGCTGTCCGCGGCGGAAGGCTGGCAATTGCTGCTGCAGGCGCTCGACCAGCTGGACAAGGGCTGGCTCAAGCTGAGCGCAGCGCCGGCCAGCCTGGCGCAAGCCGAACAGGCCAGCGAAGGCCTGGCCGCCTGCGGCCACACCATGCTGCAGGTGCCGCTGTCGGCCAATTACTCGGCCTATGCGCCGGACCTGGACAGCTACTGGGCCAAGCGCCCGTCCCAGCTCTTGAACACCCTCAAGCGCAAAGGCCGGGCGCTGGCCCGCGAAGCGCACCGCTTCGAGGTGGTGACCGCGCCGACCCGGGAACAGGTCGAGCATTACTGGTCGACCTACAGCCATAGCTGGAAGGGGCGCGAGCCGTCGCGCTCCTTCATCGACTGGCTGATGCAGTGGAGCGCGGCGCGCGGCTATCTGCGCCTGGGCCTGCTGTACCTGGACCGGCAGGTGGTGGCCAGCCAGCTCTGGCTGGTCAACGACGGGGTGGCCCATATCTTCAAGCTGGCCCAGGATTGCAATGCCGACCGCTTCTCGCCCGGCAGCCTGCTGACCGGCCACCTGATCGACTACGTATACCGCCACGACCAGGTCGAGCGCATCGATTTCATGCTGGGCGCCGACCCCTACAAGGGGCTCTGGATGGAGCAGGAAAATCCCTGCTTTACGCTGGAGGTGCTGAACCGGCGCCATGTGCTGGCACCGGCGCTGCGGCTGTACCTGGCGCTGCGCGGCCTGTTGCGCCAACGGCGCGCCGGCAGCGCCAGCGAACTGGCCGGCGCGCCGGGCTGAGCGCGGGCCGGCGCCACAACCGGGCGCGCGCCCTTTCCATAAACGACAACAATGATGCACAATATGCAATTGAGGCCAGACATGGCCGCCGGCCCCCGGCCGGCGCGCTGGACCGGGAAAAAGCGGACCATGTACCATGTCACTTTTATTGCTGCTACGGAGTAACGCATGTATTTGGAAGAAGTGAAGACCATCCTGACCGATGTGCTGGCCCTCGGTCCCGCCGGCCGCAGCCTGAACGAGCACTCGGCCCTGCTGGGCAGCCTGCCCGAGCTCGATTCAATGGCGGTGGTGCAGCTGATCGGCGCCCTGGAAGAACAGTTCGGCTTCACCATCGACGACGACGAGATCGACGCCGCCACCTTTGCCACCCTGGGCAGCCTGGCCGCCTTCGTGCAGCACAAGCTGACTGCATAATGCCGGCGCCGGTGCAGCCTTTGTTCCTCGGCCAGGGCAGCGCAGCCCGCTTCGGGCTGTACCACGCCCCGGCCGCGCCGTGCCGCGGCGCCTGGCTGTACCTGCCGCCGTTCGGCGAGGAAATGAACAAGGCGCGCCGCATGGCAGCGCTGCAGGCGGCCGCCCTGGCGCGCCAGGGTTATGCGGTGCTGCAGCTCGACCCGCATGGCTGCGGCGACAGCGCCGGCGATTTCGGCGATGCCAGCTGGGACAGCTGGCTGGCCGACGTCGCCAGCGGCCTGCACTGGCTGGCCACCACCCTTGGCGCGGCACTGCCGCAGCCGCCCGGCCTGTGGGGCTTGCGCCTGGGCGCCCTGCTGGCGCTCGACTACGCCAGCCGGGCCGGCGCCGCCCCGGCCGCCCTGTTGCTGTGGCAACCGGTGCTGCAGGGCAGCGCCCACCTGACCCAATTCCTGCGCCTGCAGGTGGCGGCCGAGATGCTGGGGGAGCAGCGCGCCGCAGGCGGCACCGCCAGCCTGCGCGCCGCCCTGGCGCGCGGCGACACCCTGGAAATCGCCGGCTATGCGCTGGCGCCCGCCCTGGCGCTGGGCTTCGACGGCCTGGACGCGGCCCGCCTGGTGCCGCCCTGCCCGGTGCACTGGTGCGAGGTGGTGGCGGCACCCGGCCGCCCGCTGCCGCCGGCCGCGGCGCGCGTGCTGCAGGCCTGGCAGGACGCCGGCGCCACCGTGACCGTGCGGCTGGCGCCCGGCCCGCAGTTCTGGGCCACCCAGGAGCTGGCCGAAGCGCCGGCCCTGCTGGCGGCCACCGGCGCGGTGCTGGAGCAGGCGTGCCATGCTTGACGAGCGCGCCCTCAGCTTTGCCTGCCGCGGCGAGACCCTGGTCGGCATCCTCAGCCCGACCGCCGGCCCCGCCACGCGCGGCGTGCTGGTGATTGTCGGGGGGCCGCAGTACCGCGCCGGCAGCCATCGCCAGTTCACCCTGCTGGCGCGCGCGCTGGCCGCGCGCGGCATCCCGGTGCTGCGCTTCGATTACCGCGGCCTGGGCGACAGCGCGGGCGCCGCGCGCAGCTTCGACCAGGTGGACGAGGATATCGGCGCCGCCATCGACGCGTTCCAGGCGGCCTTGCCGGGCTTGCGCGACGTGGTGTTGTGGGGCTTGTGCGACGGCGCCGCCGCCGCCCTGTTTTATGGCCACCGCGATGCGCGCGTGCGCGGCCTGGTGCTGCTCAACCCCTGGGCCCGCACCGCCGCCGGCCTGGCGCGCAGCACGCTGAAGCACTATTACTGGCAGCGCCTGCGCGACCCGGCGCTGTGGCGCAAGCTGTTCAGCGGCCGCTTGGCCGCCGGGGCGGCGCTGCGCTCGATGCTCGGCCTGCTGGGCGCGGCGCGCCGCCCGGCGGCGGCAGCGGCGGCAACAGCGGCCGTGGCGCCAGCGCCGTTGCCGCGCGACGGCAGCGCGCCGCCGCTCAGTGCCGACTTGCCGGCGCGCCTGCTGGACGCGATGCAACGCTTCCAGGGCCGCGTCCTGTTCATTTTCAGTGGCGCCGACCTGACGGCGCAGGAGTTTCTCGACATGACCAAGGCTTCGCGCCGCTGGCAGCAACTGCTGGCGGCCCCAACCGTGCAGCAGCAGACGCTGGCGGCGGCCGACCATACTTTCTCCACCCGCGCCTGGCGCGACCAGGTGGCCGACTGGACCGCGCAATGGGTGCAGGCATGGTAAAGCGCGTGCTGATGGTGGCGTTCCACTTCCCGCCGCTGCGCGGCAGCAGCGGCATCCAGCGCACGCTGAAGTTCGCCCAGTACCTGCCGGCCCTGGGCTGGCAGCCGCTGGTGCTGTCGGCGCACCCGCGCGCCTATGCCAACCAGGGCCCCGACCAGTTGGCGGAGATCCCGCCGGAAGCGGTGGTCAAGCGCGCCTTTGCCATCGATTCCGGGCGCCACCTGGCTTGGCGCGGGCGCTACCTCGGCTTCATGGCCTGGCCCGACCGCTTTGTCGGCTGGTGCCTGGGCGCCGTACCGGCCGGGCTGTCGCTGGTGCGCCAATACCGCCCGCAAGTGCTGTGGAGCACCTACCCGATCGCCAGCGCGACCCTGATCGGCCTGCTGCTGCACAAGCTGACCCGCCTGCCCTGGGTGGTCGACTTGCGCGACCCGATGACCGACACCAATTACCCGCGCGACCCGAAGGTGCGCGCGCTGTGGCGCTGGATCGAGCGCAAGGCGGTGCACAATGCCGCGCTGGTGGTGTGCAATACGCCCAGCGCGGTGGTGACCTACACCACGCGCTATCCGCACCTGCCGCGCAGCCGCTTCGCCATGCTGGAAAACGGCTACGACGAGGAGAACTTCCGCCACGCCGGCGCCCAGGCCGCCGGCAGCGCGCGCCCGGCCGGCCGGCCGTTCACCCTGGTCCACAGCGGCATCATCTACCCGTCCGAACGCGATCCGGTGCCGCTGGTGCGCGCCCTGTCCGAACTGAAGGCGGCCGGCGCCATCGATGCCAGCCAGTTGCACATCGTGCTGCGCGCCACCGCCCACGACGACTACGTCAGCGCCCTGCTGGCCGAATACGGGATCGGCGACCTGGTCAGCCTGGCGCCGCACGTGCCCTACCAGGCGGCGCTGGCGGAAATGCTGTCGGCCGACGGCTTGCTGGTGCTGCAAGCGAGCAACTGCAACCACCAGATCCCGGCCAAGTTGTACGAATACCTGCGCGCCGGGCGGCCGATCCTGGCCCTGACCGATGCCGCCGGCGATACCGCCGCCACCTTGCGCGCGGCCGGGGTCGATACCATCGCCCCGCTGGACGACAGCGCCGGCATCCAGCGCGGCCTGCTGCATTTCCTGCAACTGGCGCGCGCCGGCCGCGCACCGCTGCCGGCGCCAGCCGCCGTGGCAGCCGCGTCGCGCCAGGCGCGCACGGTCGAACTGGCACGCATGCTTGACAGCTTGCTGCCCCAATCGCAGCCCCTGCCGGCCCCGGCCGGCTCCACGGAGGAAGCATGAAAACCCGTCTTCTGGCGCTGGCCGCCATCCTGTGCGCCGTTGCCGTTCCCGCCAGCGCGGCCCGCATGTATTGCGGCGAAACGTCCGTCAACCAGCACGATTTCCGCACGGTGCCGGACTATTTCCTGAAACTGGTGCATGCCCGCCACTTCACCGACGACATCGAGCAGGGCATCCGCGGCGAGTCCGGCACCCTGGGCGGCGACCTGGAATACACGCTGGTCCATATCCCGAACCACCCGCGCGCCTTGAATACCGCCTTGCGCCTGGCGCCGCGCAATCCGGGCGGCATCATCCCCGGCGCCAAGATGCCGATCGAATGCTATTTCGAGCGCGCCGTGCGCTTCTACCCCGACGACAGCAACGCCTGGCTGATGTATGCGCGCTTTGCCTATGCCAAAGGGCGCCACGGGCAGGCGCTGGAGATGCTGCACAAGGCCCTGGAGATTGCGCCGGAAGACCCGGCCATCAACTACAACATCGGCCTGATCTACGCCAAGCAGAAGAAGTTTGAGCAAGCCCTGCCTTACGCCCAGAAAGCGTACTCCCTGCAATTCCCCCTGCCGGCCCTGAAGCAGACCCTGGTCAAGGCCGGCAAGTGGGTGGAACCGCCGCCGCCGGAAGTCGAGGCGGCGGAAACCGCGGACGCCAAGGGCGAAGAAAGGGCCGGCGACAGCGCCGCGCCGGCCGCGCCCGTCAAGCCATGATGCGGCTGCTGGCGCGGCGCGGCGCCGCCTGCGCGGCGTTGCTGCTGCTGATGGCGGCGGCCAGCGTGTACCCGGCGCCGCGCCTGCCGCTGGCCATCCTGCTGAGCGGCTATATGGCGCTGCTGCTATGGCGCCCGCAAGCCTGGCTGCTGGCCGTGCCCGCCCTGCTGCCGGTGCTCGATTTCGCGCCGTGGACCGGCTGGTTCTTCCTGGAAGAGCTGGACTTGCTGTTGCTGGCCACCTGCGCGGGCGGCTACTGGGCGGTGGGAGGCGCGGCGGCGCCGACCAAGCTGCCCGGCCTGGCGCGCGGCGCGCTGGGCCTGTTCGTGCTGTGCTACCTGGTGGCGGCATGGCGCGGCATGATGCCGCTGGCGCCGCTGGACGCCAATTCCTTCGCCAACTACACCAGCCCGTATAACGGCTTGCGCGTGCTGAAAGGCGTGCTGTGGCCGCTCGTGCTGCTGCCGCTGTTGCGCGCCACCGCCGGCGCGCAAGGCAGCAACCTGCAGCGCCTGCTGGTACCCGGCATGATCCTGGGCCTGGCGGCCTGCAGCCTGGCCGTGGTGTGGGAACGCATGGCCTTCCCCGGCCTGTTCAATTTTTCCAGCGATTACCGCCCGACGGCACCATTTTCCGCCATGCATACCGGCGGCGCGGCGCTCGATGCCTACCTGGCGATGGCCTTCCCGTTTGTCACACTGTGGCTGGTCAACCATCCGCCGCCGCGCCGCCTGGCGCTGGGCCTGGCGGCACTGGGCCTGGGCCTGTTTGCCGGCCTGACCACCTTCTCGCGCGACATTTACCTGGCGTATACCGCTGCCGGCGCGGTGATCGTGGTGCTGGGCTCGGCCCACCATTTGCGCGGCGGCACGCTGTCGGCGCGCAGCATGCTGGCATCGCTGCTCCTGCTGCTGCTGAGCTATTGGGTGCTGAGCCAGGTGTTTGCCCACGGCGGCTACCGCGGCCTGGGCGCCGCGCTCGGCCTGCTCGCCACCGCCCTGCTGCTGGGCGGCGCCGCGCCGCGCCTGGCGCAGCGCCCTGCGGCTGCCGGCCTGGGCCTGGTGCTGCTGTTGCTGGTGGGCCTGATCGGCATGCTGGGCTCGGCCAGCCCGCTGGCCAAGGGGCCCTACCTGGCGTATGCCATCGCCCTGCTGTGCGCGGCAGGCGGCGCGGCCCTGCTGGCGGCCGGGCCGGCGGCGCAACGGCCCTGGGGCGTGCTGCTGCTGGCGGCGGCCCTGCCGGCGCAAGCGCTGGCGGCGGCCCTGGTGGCGCGCCACTACGGCGGCAACGCTGCGCTGCCGGGCATCGCGCTGGCCATCCTGCTGGCCCTGGCCATGGGCGCCAGCCGCCTGCTGCCGCAACGGCCATGGAAACTGGAACGCGGCACACTGACCGTCAGCTTCTTCAGCGCCATCGTGTTTGCCGCCCTGATCCCGATTTCCAGCAGCTATTACACCGGCAGCCGTTTCGCCACCGTCGGCAACGACCTCACGGTGCGCGTGACGCACTGGAGCGATGCGCTGGCCATGATGGACGACACGACCATGGCCAGCGTGTTTGGCCAGGGCCTGGGCCGTTTCCCGCTGGCCTACATGTGGCAGAACACGCACGGCGAAGTACCCGGCACCTTCAGCTATGTCGACGAGCCGGGCAACCGCTTCCTGCTCTTGGGGGCGGCCCAGTATGCGCGCGGCTGGGGCGAAGTGTTGCGCATGCTGCAGCATGTCGATGTCCAGCCAGGCCAGCACTACCGCTTCACGCTCGACATCCGCCGCAACAGCGCCGACGCGCTGCCGGTGGCGATGGTGTGCCAGCGCTGGCTGATCTATCCGCAGGATTGCAGCGTGGTCAAGTTCAAGGCGCCGCCGCTGGTTTCTGGCTGGCAGCGCGTGGAGGGCGAATTGCCGCTGCGCGGCGCCCGCGGCAACTGGGGCGCGCCACTGGTGCTCGAGCTGTACAACCGCTCGCACAAGGCGCCGCTCGAAGTCGACAATGTGAGCCTGGTGGAAGCCGGCACGCAGCGTGAACTGCTGCGCAATGGCAGCTTCAGCGGCGGCAACGATTTCTGGTTCTTCAGCAGCGACCGCAACCACATGCCCTGGCATGTGAAGAATTTCGCCGTCAACCAGCTGTTCGAGCTGGGCTGGGTGGGCGCGCTGGCCACCGCCTTCCTGCTGCTGGCCCTGGGCGGGCGCATGGTGGCGCGCGGGCTGGCGGGCGACAGTTATGCCGCCGTCAGCCTGGCGGCCCTGACCGGCTGCATGATGGTCGGGCTGTTCGATTCCATCACCGACGTGCCGCGCCTGACGATCGTGTTCCTGCTGATCGCCCTGGCCGGCAGCCTGAAGCCGGCGCGCCAGCGCATCAAGGTGCGCCGCCGGCGTGCCGAGGCCGAGGATGAGGGCGCCGACACGCTCCCGGCGTGAGGGCTCAGCTTGCCTTGATGGCGTGACGCTCCAGCAGGTCGTACAGGGTCGGGCGCGACACGCCCAGCAGTTCGGAGGCTTTCACGATATTGCCTTCGACCCGGGCCAGGGCGCGCACGATGGCGCGGTATTCGGCTTCGTCGCGCACCTGGCGCAGGTTGAACGGCTCTTGCTCCAGCGGCGCACCGGACAGGCCGAGGTCGTCGCCCGTGATGGCCGGGCCGTCGGCCATGATGATGGCGCGCTTGATGCAGTTTTCCATTTCCCGCACATTGCCCGGCCAGTCGTGGTGGGCGATCTGGGCCAGCGCGTCGGGCGAGAAGTGCAGGTTGGCGCGGCCTTCCTGGGCGCAGAAGCGGTTCTTGAAGTGCTGCGCCAGCAGCACCGCGTCGCCGTCGCGCTCGCGCAGCGGCGGGATGGTCAAGACGATTTCCGACAGGCGGTAATACAAGTCTTCGCGGAAGCGGCCGGCCTTCACCAGCTCTTTCAGGTTCTGGTGGGTGGCGCAGACGATGCGCACGTCGACCGGGATTTCCTCGTGGCCGCCGATGCGCTCGATCACGCGCTCCTGCAGGAAGCGCAGCAGCTTGGCTTGCAGCGGCATCGGCAGGTCGCCCACCTCGTCCAGGAAGAAGGTGCCGCCATTGGCCGCTTCCACCTTGCCCTTGGTCTGCTTGACCGCGCCGGTAAACGCGCCCTTCTCGTAGCCGAACAGCTCCGATTCAAGCAGGGTTTCCGGGATCGCGGCGCAGTTGATGGCCATGAAGCGTTCCTTGGCGCGCGGGCTGCCCTGGTGCAGGGCGCGCGCGATCACTTCCTTGCCGGTGCCGGACTCGCCCAGCACCATGGTGGTGGCGCTACTTGGCGCCACCTTCTCCACCTGGCGGCAGACCTTCAGCATGCCGGGGTCGCGCGAGATGATGCCGGCCAGCGGCGTGTCGGCGCTGCCCTGCTGCATGCGGCGGTTGTCCTGCTGCAGGCCGTGCAGGAAGAAGGCGCGCTTGATCACCAGCGCCAGCAGTTCCGGCTCGCAGGGCTTCTGGTGGAAATCGTAGGCGCCCATGGCGATCGCCTGCACCGCGTGCGCGCGGTCCTGGTTGCCGGTCAGCACGATCACCTTGGTATCGGGCGCCAGCGCCAGGATCTGCTGCAGCGTGGCCAGGCCCTCGGTGGCGCCGTCCGGGTCGGGCGGCAGGCCGAGGTCCATGGTGCAGACGGCCGGTTCATGGCGGCGCAACTGGGCCAGCGCGGCTTCGCGGTCGCCCGCCACCACCACGTCATAGTCGTCGAAACTCCACTTGAGCTGCTTTTGCAGGCCTGGGTCGTCTTCGATAATCAACAGCTTGGGTTTGCTCTGGCTCACAACGGATCCTTGTGCCTTCAGGCGGCTTGTTCAATGGTTTGCTGGCGGTACAGCGGCAGGCTGACCGTGAATGTGGTGCCCTGCTCCGGCGCGCTGCGCACCTGCAGCGTTCCACCCAGTTGGTGGATGTATTCCCGGCTTTCAAAGGCGCCGATGCCCATGCCGGCCGACTTGGTCGAGTCGAACGGCTTGTACAGGCGCTCGCGGATGAATTCTTCGCTCATGCCGGTGCCGGTATCGGCCACTTCCACCAGCACGCGCTCGCCGTCGCGTGCCAGGCGCACGCAGACCTTGCCGTCGCGCGGGGTGGCTTCGATTGCGTTCTGGATCAGGTGGCCCAGCACGCGCTCCAGCCGTTCGCCTTCGGCCAGCACTTTCAGGCCGGCGTCGGCCAGCTGCAGCGAAGGCTTGGGCTCGAACGCCGCCTTCAAGGCCACGGCCTGGGTCAGCAAGGGCCCGAGGTCTTGCGGCGTGGCGCGCTCGGGCGAGGCGGTACGGCTGAGCTTTTGCAGCATCAGTTTCATCTTTTGCACCGACAGGGTGACGGTTTCCATCATATCGCGTTGGAACTCGGGATTGTCGGCATGTTTTTCCGCATTGGCCGTCATCAGCGACAGCTGCGCCACCAGGTTCTTCAAATCATGCACCACGAAGGTCGACAGGCGGTTGAAGGAATCGAACTGGCGCGCCAGCATCAGGGCGTTGTCGGCTTCCTGCTGGGCCAGATAGGACGCGGCCTGGGTGCCGGCGATTTTCAGCAAGTCCAGCACTTCCCAGTTGAGCTTGACCTCGCTGCGCGACGCCATCAGCACCACGAAGCCGGCCAGGCGGCCCTGCAGCAGCAGCGGCACCACCAGCCAGGCCTTGGGAAAGGCCTGCAGCCAGCCCGGCAGCGGCACGTCCGGATCGTGCGCGCCGTGGGCGGCCACGTCCACCAGCCACTGCTTGCCTTCCATCAATTGGCAAAACGCCGAGTCGGCCGGCTCGCTCGCCTGCTGGGCTTGCACATGCCAGGAGGCCAGCGGCTCGAAGCGCTGGTCGCGCCGGACCCACAAGGCGCCGCCCTGGCTTTCCACCAGCTCGGCCAGGGCCGAAATGGTGCGCTCGCCCAGGTTGGGGCCGGTGGCCGACAGGGTGCGGGTAAACGCCAGCCATTCTTCGCGGTAGTCGTAGTTATAGCGGTAGAAATGCTTGCTGATGAACACTTTCAGCCAGGCGCGGAAAGAGCCCGAAAACAGCACGCCCGCCAGCAGGAAGCTGGCGCCGAACAGGAAGGCCAGCTGCATCAGCCCGCCCCACGAGCCGCCGACAAAGCGCAGGTAGTAAGCCGCCATGCTCATGGCCAGCAGGTAGACGGCCGAGCCGAGCAGGGCCGCCGAATGGAAGGCAATGCGGCGCGACACCGCCAGCTGGGCCGGCCAGGAAGCGCGCCGCAACAGCGAAATCGCCAATAGCGGCACGATCAGCGCATTGACCAGGCCGCGCGCCGCCCACAGTTCGGGGTCGAGCTCGCGCAGCAGCAGCATGTCGCTGTACAGGTAAAAATCGTAGGCAAACAGGGCGCCCAGGCCGAGGCAGATGAACTTCATGGCCCAGCGCACTTGCACGCTGCGGTCGCGGTAGAGCTGCTCCACCAGCAGCATGCCCAGCACTGCCATGCCGAGGCGGCCGATGGCCAGCACGTGGAACGCCAGGCCGGCCGGCAGCTGCTGCGCCAGCAGGCTGGCCAGCAGCATGGCGCCATATACCGCCACGCTGGCCTGGCAGGTGCGCGCACTGCGCTGCCACAGGCCCAGCATGGCCAGCAGCACGGCGGTCCAGGCCGCATTGCGCAGCCATTCGGCGCTGTGCAGCACCCACGGCGCCCACGGCACCACGGTGGCGCTGGCCATCACGGCGCCCCACCATACCGTCAGCAAGGAAGCGCTGGCCAGCACGCGCTGGTGCGGCCGCTGGTCCGGGCGCTGGCGCCAGCCGGTCAGGACCAGCACGCTAAACAACAGAAACGCCAGCGCAGCGCTGGCGTAACTGAAGGCGGTGATACTGGTCGGCATCAGGCCTCCATGTCCTTAACGGCCTCCCCTGAACATGACCACCTTGATGGTATCGATCAGGACCAGCACATCGAGCAGCAGGCTGTTGTTCTTGACGTAGTACAGGTCGTACTGCAATTTCTGCAGTGCGTCTTCGACCGTATCGCCATAGCCGTAGCGCACCTGGGCCCAGCCGGTGATGCCGGGCTTGATGCTGTGGCGCACATTGTAGTAAGGCACGCGCTCGGTCAGCTGCTCGACGAAGTAAGGGCGTTCGGGACGCGGGCCGACGAAGGACATTTCACCCTTCAGCACGTTGAGGATTTGCGGCAGTTCGTCGATCCGCAGCTTGCGGATGATATTGCCCACGCGCGTGATGCGCGGGTCGTTCTTGGCCGCCCATTGCGGCGTGCCGTTCTTTTCCGCGTTCTTGAACATGCTGCGGAATTTCAGGACGCGGAACACCCGGCCGTCCATGCCGACCCGCTCCTGCGAGTAGAAGATCGGCGCGCCGTCTTCGATCACAATGGCAATCGCGGTCAGGATCATGACCGGCAACGACACCACCAGCAGCGACAGGCTGGCCGCCACGTCCACCGCGCGCTTCATGAAGGTGCGCATGAAGCTCTGGTCAAAGCCGCCGCCGAATACCAGCCAGGACGGCTGCACCGACTCGACCCGGATCTGGTAGGTTTCGCGCTCGAAGAAGGTGGCGGCATCGGTGACCTGGATGCCGTACAGCTTGCACTCGAGCAGCTCCTTGATCGGGAAGGCGCCGCCGCGGCGGTTCTGCACCGAGACCACGATTTCGGACACGCGCTGGGCGTTGGCCAGCGCGACCAGCGAACCGCCTTCCGGCAGGTGCAGCAGCTGGTTTTGCGGCACGCAAGTCTCTTCCGACGGTACCGCCAGATAGCCGGCCACATCGTAGCGGCGGTAATTGGTATCGCGCGTGGCCAGCTCGCCGCATTCCTTGGCCAGGGCGCCGCCGCCGAGGAAGATGATGCGGGTCGACAGGAAGTGGGTGCGCGAGGTCTTCATGAACATGGCGCGCGCGAACAGGATGCCGGCGCTGGAGATCATGAACACCAGCACCAGGATACCGCGCCCGAAATACAGGTCCGGCGCCAGGTAGAACACCAGGGTCAGGATGCAGAAACCCATGGCGAAGGAAGGCATCAGTTGCAGGAAGAAGGGGTTGCGCAAGCCTTCCTGGAAATTGATCTGGTACATGCCCAGCGCGGACATGCTGAACACGATCGCGGCCGCGAAAATACAGGCCGACATGAAGAAGTGGTCGAGCTTCGGTATGGCGAACTGGTCACCGTCGAAAAAACGCAGACCAGCGCCAGCGTAGAACGAGCCAATCAGGATCAACACCTCCAGGAAGAGCAGGCTGAAGACCACCTTGGAAATGTAGTGATTGGAGATTCTTAGCATTTTTATTCCCTCCCGCCTTGCCGCTCATGCTGGCCATGAAAGCACGCGGAGCCTTGCGGCCATGTCTCGTTAATTATTCTTGCGGGGCCAGGTGGCGGACGTACCAATCCATGGCTTCCTTCAACCCTTCACCGATACGGTGCGAAGGATCGAAACCCAACAGCTCGCGCGCCTTGCTGATGTCGGCCTGCGAATGGCGCACGTCGCCGGCCCGGAATCCCTGGTATTGCGCCTGGTGCTGGCGCAGGTGCGGGAAACGCTCTTGCAACAGCTCGCGCATCATCAGGTACAGCTGGTTGAGACTGGTACGCTCGTTGAGCGCCACGTTGTACACCTGGTTGGCGGCGCCCGGTTGGTCGGCCATGGCCGCCAGCAGGTTGGCTTGCACCACGTTGTCGATGAAACAGAAATCGCGGCTGGTTTCGCCGTCGCCGTTGATGAACAGGGGACGGTTGCGGATCAGGGCGGCCACCCACTGCGGTATCACTGCCGCATAAGCGCCTTCCGGATCCTGGCGCGGGCCGAACACATTGAAGTAGCGCAGGCCGATGGTTTCCATGCCGTAAGTGCGCGCGAACACGTCGGCGTACAGCTCGTCGGCATACTTGGTGACGGCATACGGCGACAGCGGCCGGCCGATGGTGTCTTCCACCTTCGGCAGCGCGGGATGGTCGCCGTAGGTGGAACTGGATGCCGCATAGACGAAGCGCTGCACTTTCGCGTCGCGCGCCGCCACCAGCATGTGCAGGAAGCCGGTCACATTGGTGCCGTGGGTCAGCAGGGGATCGTCAATCGAGCGGCTGACCGAACCAAGCGCGGCCTGGTGCAGGACAAAGTCTTTCCCGGCGCAAGCGTGCTGGCAGGTCGCCAGGTCGCGGATATCGCCTTCGATGAAGGTGAACGACGCCCAGGCCGCCGAGCCGACCGCTTCGCGCGCCTGGTCCAGGTTGTGCTGGTGGCCGGTGGCGAAGTTATCCAGGCCCGTGACCTGTTGGCCGAGCTTGAGCAGCGCCTCCACCAGGTTGGAGCCGATGAATCCGGCAGCACCCGTCACCAGCCAATGGTATCGCTGGCCACGCAAATGCAGCCGCACGTCGTCAAACTTGCCCACAACAGCCCTCCCAGGCTTCCCTGATATTTTTACAGGCGCCAGACGCTGTAACCAGCTTCTTCCAGGCCTGCCATATTGAATGCCGATTTCACATCGATGAAGACGCCGCCCGGGTTCAGCTTGGCCGACAGGTCGCCCAGCGACAGTGCCAGCAGTTCCTTGTGCGACACCGCAGCAACCACCGCATCGGCTTGCGGCAGGCTGTCCCAGCTTTCCAGGCGAATACCGTACTCGTGCACCGATTCCTCCGAATCGGCCACCGGGTCGTGCACATGCACGTCCAGGCCGTACGACTTCAGTTCAAACACCACGTCCGCCACCTTCGAATTGCGCAAGTCCGGGCAGTTTTCCTTGAAGGTCAGGCCCAGCACGTTCACTTTCGCACCCTTGATATGGCAGCCCGCCGCGATCATCTGCTTGACGGTTTTCTCGGCCACGAACTTGGCCATGCCGTCATTGATGCGGCGCCCCGCCAGGATCACCTGCGGGTGGTAGCCGATCATGTCGGCCTTGTGGGTCAGGTAATAGGGATCGACGCCGATGCAGTGGCCGCCCACCAGGCCGGGACGGAACGGCAGGAAATTCCACTTGGTGCCCGCCGCCTGCAGCACTTCCAGCGTATCGATACCGATCTTGTCGAAGATGATTGCCAGCTCGTTCATCAGCGCGATATTCAGGTCGCGCTGCGTATTTTCGATCACCTTGGCGGCTTCCGCAACTTTCACGCTGGAAGCCCGGTATACCCCAGCAGTCACTATCGATTCATATAGTTTAGCAACCTCTTCGAGCGTTGCAGGATTATCTCCGGAGACCACCTTCAAAATCGTGGTCAGGCGGTGTTGTTTGTCGCCTGGATTGATACGTTCCGGGGAATAACCGACGTTGAAGTCTTGCGGCCATTGCATGCCGGAATGTTGTTCCAGCACCGGGATGCAGACTTCCTCGGTGGCGCCGGGATAGACCGTCGATTCATACACGACGATGGCGCCCTTCTTCATATACTTGCCGACGGTGGTCGAGGCGCCGACCAGCGGGCTGAAATCGGGCGAATGGGCATTGTCGACCGGGGTCGGCACCGCCACCACGATGTAATCGGCTTCGGCCAGCGCGGCCGGGTCGTAGGTCACCTGCAATTGGGTCGCTTCGCGCAGTTCCGCCTCCGACACCTCACCGGTCGGATCGCAGAAGTTGCGGTAGTTCTCAATCTTGGACTGCGACAGGTCGAAACCGATGGTCTTGCGCTTCTTGCCAAACTCTACCGCCAGGGGCAGGCCCACATAGCCCAAACCTACGACTGCTACAACCTTGTTGTGATCCATATCGGTTCCCGTGAGAATTACCACTTACTATTATGCTAACAATATATTCCAGAAGCCCTGTAACTACAATGCACACTTCACAATTTCTACCGTGTGGGCGGCGAAAAAATGCGCCGCGCACTATGAGGCGCGTAACACTTTAGTGGGCCTTCCGTTGGCCAAATGCGACAGCAATGTATGGAATATTTGCCAATTAACTTGTCCATTTGATACGGATTGTCAATTTTACACGGAAGCCGTAAAGCTGTCACAGCCTTTCGGTTGCACTGCACCACAAAGCAACGCGACGGCCCGCAGGCCGCGCGCAATTGTCGAAATGATAAACGATTATTGCGACAAGGCGATGACCTTGCGCTGAGCGGGTGCCAGCGGCGCCACAATCGGCGCCCGCAGCGCGCTGCCGGCCGCGATCTGCTTCAGCTTGAAAACGGCCATCGCTTGCGCCACCCATTCGGCCTGGCGCGCCAGGCTGCCGGCCGCTGCCGCGGCCTGCTCCACCAGGGCGGCATTTTGCTGCGTGATGTCGTCGATATGCACCACCGCCTGGTTGACCTGGCCGATGCCGCGGTGTTGTTCCTGGGTCGCGCTGTGGATCTCATCCATGACGCGGGTGACGCGGCCGACCGAGGCGATCACTTCGCTCATGGTGGCGCCGGCATGACTGGTCAGCCTGGCGCCGGCGTCGACTTTGGCGATCGAACTGTCGATCAGCTGTTTGACTTCCTTGGCCGCCGCGGCTGAACGCTGGGCCAGGCTGCGCACTTCGGAGGCGACCACGGCAAAGCCCTTGCCGTGCTCGCCGGCACGGGCCGCCTCCACCGCCGCATTCAGGGCCAGGATATTGGTCTGGAAGGCGATCCCGTCAATCATGCCAATGATGTCGAGGATGCGGCGCGACGACTGGCTGATCTCGTCCATCGTCTGCACCACTTGCGACACGATGGCACCGCCGGCCGCCGCCACGCTGGACGCCTGGCCCGCCAGCGCATTGGCGCTGTGCACGCTGGCTGCGCTCTGCTGCACATTGCTGGTGAGCTGCTCCATGCTGGCAGCGGTTTGCTGCAAGCTCGATGCCTGCGACTCGGTGCGGCCCGACAGGTCAAAGTTGCCGCTGGCGATTTCGCTGGTGGCGGTCTGGATTTCGTCGAAATTGCTGCGCACGTCGCCGATGATGCTGTGCAGGTTGATATTGGTCTGGCGCAGCGCTGCCAGCAACTGGCCCATTTCATTGTCGGCGCCGGCCTCGATGGCGCCGGTCAGGTCGCCGCCGGCCATCTTGCGCGCGAAGCCGGTGGCCAGGCGCAGTGGCTGCAGCACGGCGCGCTGCAGCGCATACCAGAACGACAGGGCCAGTGCGATAAAGGCGGCATTGGCCAGCGTCATCCACAGCGGCGCCTCATGCAAGGCACCGGAAATGGCCAGCAAGGCCAGGAAACCGGTCAGCGCGCCCATGCCGAGGCCGATCAGCCTGGCCAGTGAGAGATCACGCAATTGGCTGGCCCAGTTGCGCCAGCCTGGCCGGCGCAGGCGTCCGCGCTCGAGCCGCAGCCGGCGCGGGTTGCCCTCGCGGATTTCACGGTACAGCTGTTCGGCCTGCGCCACCTGCTCGCGGCCGGGCTTGCTGCGCACCGACATATAGCCGACCGGACGGCCGGCCTCGAGCACCGGCGTCACATTCGCGTACACCCAGTAGTAGTCGCCGTTCTTGCAGCGGTTCTTGACCATGCCGCTCCACGGCATGCCGGCCTTGATGGTGGCCCACAGGTCGGCGAACGCTTCGACCGGCATGTCCGGGTGGCGCAGGATATTCTGCGGCGCGCCGATCAGCTCTGCTTCCGTGAAGCCGCTGACTTCGATGAAGTAGGGGTTGGCATAGGTGATCTTGCCTTTGAGGTCGGTGGTCGAGACGATGGTCTTGCCATCGTCCAGGATCAACTCCTGGCTGCTGACGGGCGTGTTCAGGCGCATGGCGCTGGCTCCTTGTTCGGCGAGAAGGAAAAGCTGGGGCACGAACCGGGAGTTGGGGTCCGCATGGCGCGGGGCGGGACGCGAGCAGGCGTCCCAGGCCATGTCATGCGTTCAAGTATAGGGAGATAGGGTGTTGGGGAAACTCACAAAAAATTTCATTAGGAAAATTCAATGGGATTGTGTTGCGGATTCGCACTCAGGCCGGCGCGCGGCGCCGCAGCACGCCCAGCACCTCGGCCATCATCGGGCGATTCAGCAGCAGGCTGGCCACGCCATAGGCCAGCATGCCGCCCAGCACTTCCGCCACCAGGGCCCAGGCGCGCGGCTGGCTTGCCAGCGGCGCCCGCAACAGCGTCACGGCGCCCAGCATCAGCGCGGCGCACAACAGCGCCGGCCCGGTGCGCCGCGCCACCGCCGACGCGCCGACCCCGATGGCCGCCAGCATGCGCCGCATGTTCAGCAACAGCACCACCGGGTACACCAGCAGCCAGGCGTAGGCCACGCCCTTGATGCCCCAGCGGGTGCCGATGTAAAAGGCGGGCGGCATCACCAGGCAGGACAGCAACACGTTGCGGAAATTGATGCCCGGCTGGCCGAGCGCATCGGTGACCGTGGGCAGCATCTGGGCCAGGGTGCGGAAGGGCATGACCAGGCACAGCACCTGCAGCGGCAGCACGGCGCCTTCCCAGCCTTTGCCCAGCACCACGCTGACCAGTTCGGGCGCGACGCCGGCCATGCCCCACAGGATGGGGAAGGACAACAGGCTGATATAGCCCAGCATCTGCAACACGCCGGCACGGATCGCCGGCAGGTCGTGCTGGCTGCGCGACAAGATGGGGAACAGCACCTGGTTCAAGATGCCGGCCATGCGTTGTACCGGCAGCGACGCCAGGTGCATCGAGACCGCATACCAGCCCAGCGCCTGGTCGCCCAGGACCCGGCCCACGATTGCCACGTCGGCTTGCATGAAGCTGTACCACAGCAGGCGGGTGGCGGTCAGGCTGCCGCCGAAGCCGAGCAGCTTGCCCATGCCGGCCAGCGACCAGTCCGGCCGCGGCTGGCCCGGCGCGCACCAGTTCAGCGCCCCCATGCGCCACGCCTGCGTGGCCAGCATGCCGGCCACCAGCGACCACACGCCGGCGCCGAACAGCGCCATGAACAGCGTCACCTGGGACCCGACCAGCGCGGCGCTGAGCTCAGCCAGCGAACGCTGCTTGTACTCCAGGCGGCGCTGCAGCCGCACATCGGGAATGATGGCCAAGGGCAGCAGCAGGAACTGCAGGGACAGCACGTGCAGCAGGCGCTGCAGCCGCGCTTCACCGTAGAAGGCGGCCACCAGCGGCGCCAGCGCATTGGTCAACAGGAACAGGCCCAGGTTGACCAGCCAGATCACGCCCACCGCTTGCCGCAAATCCTGTTCGCTGACATCCTTGCGCTGGATCAGGGCCGGCCCCAAGCCGACTTCGGCAAACATGCCAAGCAAGCCCAGCACGACGGTACACATCGCCAGCAAGCCATAATCGGACGGCGCCAGCAAGCGCATCACGAAAATCGTCACGCCCCAGGTAATGACTTGCGAGCCCAGCTTGGCCCCCGCCACCCACTTTACGCCACGCGCCAGCTCAGTTTGGAGTTTCATCGGTTATCGAGGGCATCATGGCGTGGCGGGAAAGGGATTGCAATCAGGATAAGTGAGCGGGCGCGGCACCGCAAGCGCAGCAGCCCGGCACGGGATTGCCAAAACGTCCAGCATATTATCTTAATGATATGATGCCGGCAATCGTGAAATTGACAGTCACCAGGACGGCTGGCATGATCGTGATGGTCAATTGACAACATTTAACGGAAATAAAATGCTCCAGCTCCTGCGGTCGATCAAGAACAAACTCACTCCCGAGGCAGCGCTGCCATTGGGCGCCGTGGCCGAGCGCGCAAGCGACCGGCGCGGGTTGCCGGCCGACGATCCCGGCATCGACGCCGTGCTGGCCGCCTGCACCGATTGGTTGGGCGCGGCCCAGGACCATTCGGCCTCGGCCGATGGCGGCGTGGCGCGCGACTTCAGCCTGGTCAAGGGCTGGGCCACCTCGTACCCGGAAACCACCGGCTATATCGTGCCGACGGTGATCGAGCTGGCGCGCCGCCAGGGTAGCGCCGAACTGCACCAGCGGGCGCGCCGCATGCTGGACTGGTTCGTCGCGATCCAGTTCCCCGAAGGCGGCTTCCAGGGCGGCCGCATCGATTCCAACCCGCGCGTGCCGGTGACCTTCAATACCGGCCAGATCCTGCTCGGCCTGGCCGCCGGCGCCCGGGAATACGGCGACCCCAAGTACCTCGATGCCATGCACCGCGCCGCCGCCTGGCTGCGCGATTCGCTCGACGCCGATGGCTGCTGGCGCAAGCACGCCACCCCGTTCGCCAAGCCGGGCGAGAAAGCGTATGAGACCCACGTTTCCTGGGGCCTGTTCGAAGCCGAGCGGGTGGCGCCGGGCCACGGCTACGGCGACGCCGGCCTGCGCCAGGTGGCATGGGCGCTGACCAAGCAGCAGCCCAACGGCTGGTTTGCCTCGAATTGCCTGAACGACCCGGTGCATCCGCTCAGCCACACCATCGGCTACGTGTTGCGCGGGGTGCTGGAAGGCCATCTGCTGTCGCAGCGCCCTGAATTGCTGGAGGCGGCCTTGCGCACCGGCCGCGCCCTGCTCGACGTGGTCGGCCCCGACGGCTTCCTGCCCGGCCGCCTGGACAGCCAGTGGCGCCCTGCCGCCACCTGGGCCTGCCTGACCGGGTCGGTGCAGAATGCGCACTGCCTGTTCCTGTTGTACCAGCTGACCGGCGAACCGCGCTACTTCGACACCGCCCGCCGCCTGAACCAGTACGTGCGCCGCACCATCAAGGTCGACGGCGCGAAGGAAACACGCGGCGCCGTCAAGGGCGCGTTTCCGGTCGACGGCGCCTACGGCGAATACGAATTCCTGAACTGGGCCGCCAAGTTCTGCATCGACGCCAACCTGCTGGAACAAGACCTGCTGAAAGCGCGCAATGCTTAAGCAAGCCAAGCGCCTGGCCAAGGCCGTGCTGGAACGGCTGCGCCGGCGCAGCAGCGCCAGGGAAGTCAAGCAGACGCAACGCCATGTCAGCCGCGACGAACTGGTGGCCGGCCTGGCCCGGCTCGGCATTGCCAAAGGCGATGCCGTGTTCATCCACTCGTCGCTGAAGAGCCTGGGCTATGTGGAAGGCGGCGCGGCTACCGTGGTGCAGGCGCTGCAGGAAGCGGTCGGGCCGCAAGGCACGCTGGTGCTGCCCACCTACTATATGCCGGGCGGCTCCATCCGCGGCACCTGCGAGATGCAGGACTATGTGTTCGACGTACGCAAGCACGGCACCAATATGGGCCGTCTGCCGGAGGCTTTCCTGGCCAGCCCCGGCATCGCGCGCAGCGTGCATCCGACGCATTCGGTTTCCGCCTGGGGCCGCCATGCGGCTTACCTGACCGAAGCCCATCACCGCGCCCCGTCGGTCTTCGGCGAAGGCTCGCCCTGGCAGCGCTTCGTCGGCCTGGACAACGCCAAGGTGCTCGGCCTGGGGATTTCGATGGGCCCGGTGACTTTCTATCACGTGCTGGAAGACGCGATGGGTGACGCCTTCCCGGTCCCGGTGTGGGGCCAGGAGACGTTCCACCTGCCCTGCATCGACCAGGCCGGCCAGCGCAGCGACGTGCCGCTGCGTCCTTTCGATCCCGCGCTGGCGCAACGCCGCATCGACCATCGCTCGCGGCAAGACCTGCGCGACTACTTCATGGCGGAATTCAAGCGCAGCGGCCTGCTGCATGCCGGCCAGGTGGGCGAAGCGCCATCATGGTGGATCCCAGCGCGCGGTTTCTTCGACCACCTGCGCCAGATGGCCGACGACAACCTGACCATCTACGCGACGCCGGAACAATTGGCGGCGCGCCCGCTGGCCTAGCCGGCAGGCGCCGCCACCCCGGCGCCGGCCCGGGCCGCGCTCCAGCGCGCGCCCAGCCGTATCATCGGCAACTCGACCAGGTGGTAGCCCAGGCCGGTCAACAACACCAGCAAGGACAGAAACAAGCTCCATTGCCAGACCGGGTGCAGCGCCTCCAGGGTACGAAACGCCAGCCCCATCAGTGGCGGGTGGAACAAGTAGATGCCATAACTGTACTTGGCGATGAATTTGCTGGCGCGATTCAGCGGCGGCGCCGCCAGCTCGCGCACCCAGGGTAGTGCCAGCCCGACCGCCAGGCATACCAGCCAGCGTCCATAGTTGTTGGCGCGCGGCTCCGCATAGACGACAAACGCCGCGCAGGCCAGTGCCAGCAATGGCGGCCACAACCAGCCCGGCAACCGTTGCCGGCCCTGCATGCGCCAGGCCAGCACCCCAGCCAGGAAGCAGGGCGCGAACTCGAACAGGCTGAGGCGCGCGGTCACCAGCGGCTGCACCAAGGCCAGCGGGATCGAGAGCAGCCACAGCGCCAGCAGCCAGCGCAGCGGCCGCCGCCGGAACAGCAGGAACAGCAGCGGCAGCAGCAGGTACATCTGCACTTCCAGGCAGAGCGTCCACAACACCACGGACATATAGCGCGCGTACACCAGGTTCTGGACCAGCAACAGGTTGGCCGCCAGCTCGAACGGCGTCCACTGCCCATCCGCGAAACAGTAAATCCCCAGCAGCAGGACTGCGGCCAACGGATAAATGCGGCAAGCACGCTGCAGGTAGAAGCTGCGCAGCAGGGCCGCGCCCGACAACTGCTGGCGTTCCAGCGATTGCATGAGCACCAGGCTGGTGTGCACGAAGAACAGCATGACGCCCAGTTGGCCCAGCGCGAACGAGACGGGCGTGGTGCGGATGGTATAGCCGGCAATATGCGCTGCCAAGACCAGCAACACGGCCAGTGCGCGCAGCAGATCCAGGTTCGGCTTGAGCATCATGGCTCCCGTCGCGTGGTGCAGGAATTTCAGTCTGCACCACGATGGAAGCTCAGGCTTTGCGCTGCATCATGCGCCGGTAAGCTGGCGCGCGCCGAGCCCCTTGGGTTCGCGCCAGGCGGCACCCAGCCTGATCATCGGATGCTCGATCAGGTGGTAGCCCAGATAAGGCAGCACCACCATCAGGACCCAGAACAGGCTCCATTGCAGCAGCGGCTGGCTGCCGTCCAGCGTGTCGAAACACAGGGCCAGCATCGGGTAGTGGAACAGGTAAATGCCATAGCTGTACTTGGCGATGCACTTGCTCACGGCATTCAGCGCAGGCGTGCCCAGCTGGCGCACCCACGGGATCGCCAACCCCAGTGCCAGGCAGACGGCCCAGCGCGAATAGTAATTGGTTCGGGTCTCGGCAAACAGTATGTAGGCCAGGCTGGCCACGCCGAGGGCAAGCGGCCACAGCCAGGCGGGCAGCCGTTCCCGCTCTCCCAGGCGCCAGGCAATCACCCCACCCAGGAAGCAAGGCACATACGACAACACGTTAAAACGCGGCGAAACGATCGGCGGCAACAGCCCCACCGGCAACGACAGCAGCCACAAGGCAAACAAGTACTTGACCGGCTTGTTGCGGAACAGGACGAACAGGAAGGGCAGCATGACATACATCTGGACTTCCAACGGCAGCGACCACAGCGGGTCGCTCATCAGCCGCGTGTAGGTCAGGTTCTGCACCAGCGCCAGGTTGGCGAACAACTCACCATAGGTCCACTGCTGGTCCATCAGGAAATAGACGCCCAGCACCAGGGTCATCGACAAGGGATAGATGCGGCAAATACGCTGGATATAGAAGCGCTTGAACAAGGCCGTACCGCTGGCTTGCTGGCGTTCGAGCGACTGCATCAGCACCAGGCTGGTGTGCACAAAGAACACCATCACGCCCAGCTGCCCCATGGCGTACGAGGCCGGCGTGGCATGCCCGTAGGCCGTGCGGAACACATGCGAGAACAGCACGAACAGCACCGCCACCGCGCGCAGCAGGTCAAGATTCGGCTTGTTCATCATGTCGCGGCACCTGGAAGGTCGAGTTCGTATTCTTGCATGAAAAACTTACAACGGGCGAAGTATCGGGGCCGGCTCAGGGAAAGCGCAGGCGCCAGGGCCGCGCCAGGCGCAGGGGATTGAGCTCCACCACCAGGGCGCAGCGCGACCAGCCGGCAGCGGCAAACGCATTCAGGGACGGGTGGTTGTTATGCCACACCCGCGCAAACAGGCAGTCGAAACCGCGCGCCGTCATGTCGGCGCCCGAGGCGGCAATCAAGGCCGGCGCCACCTTGCGTCCGCGCATGGCCGGCGACGTGATGATCTGCACCAGCTTGGCCTGCTTGTCCTGCAGGGGCCAGAAACCGCGCGGGCGGTAGCGTTCGCCGTACCAGTAAAAGCACAGGCCGACGATCTGGCCGGCATCGCGGCAGGCATACGCGCAGGCGCCCTCGCCGGCGTAAAAAGCCTGTGCGCGCAGTTCCGGGTCGGCGCAAGCCTCGATCTCGGCGCGCTGCACCGGGCCGATGTCAAACGCGGCCGCCTGCGGCGGAAGCGGCGCGGGCCCGGCCGCCGCACTGCGCCGCAGTATGCGATAGATGGAATAGTCGCCCAGCATGGCGCGCGCCAATTGCTTGAGCAGGGCCTTCATACTGCAGCGACCCGGCCGAAGCGCAACATGCGCTTCAGGCGCGCTTTCAGGCCGAAACGCTCGACCACGCGGCCCAGCCACCCGGACAGCAGGTTCATGGCGAAGTGCGCGCGCAGCAGCAGGCTGTTGCGCAGGCTGCGCCGCACCAGGAAGACGTTTGCGCACAGGCGCTGCTCGGTGGCGAACAGCCGCTTGTGTTCGGTCTCCCCCTCGGTGAAGTCGAAGTAGTGGAACTTGCCTTCGTTGAACAGGTCTTCCAGCGCCAGCCATTGCAGCACGGTGCCGACCGACAGCTTCATGTACTCCGGGTCATAGCCTTGGTAGGAATAGCTCAGCACGCCATCGCTGGCGGGGCAGAACAGATAAGACACCGCCCGCTCGCCGTCGAACAGCAGATAGGCGCGCGCCTGGTCGTCGGCCGCCCAGTTGCGGGCCTGCTGGCGGAACGAGGCGCTGGATGGCAAGCCGGCGTCCAGCAGCCGGTCCTGGTAGGTGCGCCGCGACAGCGGCACGGCCAGTTGCAGGAAGGCGTCGATTTCATCCGGGGTGCGATAGCTTTGCCAGCGCAGCTCGCCGCCCGTCTGTTCGGCGAATTTGCGGACCTTGCGCACGATGGTGGCGCGGGTCTTGGACGAAAACTTGGCCTGGTAGGCCGCAAAGCCCATGCCCAGGTCGATGAAACAATGACGGTAATGCTGCGGCACGTAACACAGGTAGTCGCCGGCCGTCCGGAACGGCAGTGCCTGCTCCTCCAAGGGAACACCGCGCTCGACAAAGCCCTGGCTGCCTGGCAGCAGCTCGTGCACCGGGGCCTGCATCGCTTGCGCGCGGCGTACCGGGGCACCCAGCTTTTCCGGCCGAACTTGCAGCGGCAATGCCCAGCTGCCCAGGGTCAGGTCGCTGAGCTGGAAGCGGAACGGCACCTGGCGCAATTCCCAGCGGCTCATCCATACCTCCGGCGATAAGCCTGCTCCAGCATGCGCATGCCTGTGCGGTGCAATGGCGAACTGAGCGGCCCGTGCTGGACGCCGGGCGCGGTTTGCTGGCGGCCGGCAAAGCCACCGGTGCGGAAGCAGTCGCTGCGCTGCTCCAGCAAACGGGACAGGCGGCGGAAACGCTGCACCACGACCGGATCGCTGCGGGTCTTGGCTGTGTTTAACATTTCAAAGCCATGCGACAGCAGGACGAAGGCTTGCCGGCCCTGCTCCAGCGATTGCCACAGCAAGCCTTCCAACTCGGCTGACGAGCAGGACGTCAATTGCGCGTGACGCAGGCCGCGACCATCGCGGTAGACGGTCATCGGATACTCGGTCACGCCGTCGCAATTGGCCGGGTCGGTCATCAGGGTGCCGGGCATGACGCCGCTGTCGGGGCCCATCAAGGTAGCGTTGTAACTGCTGTCGAACGGCAGGCCATTGGCCACCAGCGCATGCAGGCTATCGCGGTTGAAGCCGAAACTGCCGGCCCGGAAAGCATTCACGTTCGTGGCCCCGGCCTGCTCCAGCATGGCCTTGCCCTTGCGTATCAGGATGGTTTGCTCGTCCAGCGAGAAATAGCGCAGGTGCTGGCGTTTTCCCGCCGCCACATTCGACAACAGCGGCTCGCGTGCCTCGTCCACCCACTCGGTATGCAGGTGCAACTGCACCTCATGTCCAGCCGCCTCGATCATGCCGACAATCTCTGCCAACGGCTGCGGCCCGAAACGGGCGGCGAACAGCGGTTCGACGAAGAACACGCCCTTCAAGCCATGGTCGGACAGTACCTTGAGTTGGTAAGGCAAGCCATAGTCGCCACCGGCCGTGGGGCCATGGATGTAGCGACGGAAAGCGTCCGGGAAGCGGGCATCGATATCCGTCCAACCACCGCACCAGATCTCCACATCGACAGTAATCAAGACATCCAGCATGCTTGCGCCAACCCTGGGTTAACAAAATTTACATAATATTAACGATTGGCCAAGGCCGACGCAACCGAAGCGTGAAACTTTGGAACAATCCGGTTGAAGCGGTCGGCGACGCAAGGGATGCGAACTCGGCCCGAACGGCGTCGATGAATAAATAAGGGGGAAGACGTAAGGAATGTGGCGCGGCTGGCGGGGATCGAACCCACGACCCTCGGCTTCGGAGGCCGATACTCTATCCACTGAGCTACAGCCGCTTTGCTGATGCTGAAGAGACACGAAGGATAGCCGGAAATCCATTCCATAGCTAGGGGTTTCCGTCTATAATCGCAGGTTTGACGAGGGCCCGGCATAAAAAATGCCAAACAGATAACCCTCCAACAGCTTCGAAAAACTGTCCTAAGGAAATCATGAGCCACGAATCCGCTATCAGAACGCCTAAGCAGCTGGTCGCTGCCGTTGTAGGTTTCTTCGCTGTTACCATCATTGGCATCGTTTTGCTGGTGCAGTTTGTGACCCAGGAAAAACTGACTGGCGCGGGTTCTGAAAGCCAAAGTGCGGAAGCGGTTGCTGCTCGTCTGAAGCCTGTTGCGGATACCGGCTTCACCCTGAAGGACGTGAACGCTCCTAAAGTACTGCAGGCCGGCGAAGCGGTGTATACCGCTACTTGCGCGGCTTGCCACAGCTCCGGCGCTGCTGGTGCTCCTAAAGTTGGCGATAACGCCGCTTGGGGTGCTCGTATTGCTCAGGGTTACGACACGGTTGTGAAGCACGCTATCGAAGGCCTGAAGGCGATGCCTGCCAAGGGCGGCAACCCGGATCTGGATGATGTGGAAGTGGCTCGCGCTGTCGTGTTCATGGCGAATAAGTCTGGCGGCAAGTTCAAGGAGCCTGAGGTTAAGCAGGCTGCTCCGGCTGCCGAGGCGCCGGCTGTGGAGCCGAACAAGGGCTGATAACTCGCCGCGTATAAAAAAACCGCTCGATTTCGAGCGGTTTTTTTTTTGCCTTTCCAGAACCGGTAAACCGGTGTCTGACCCGCAGGGTCAGACACCGCACTGGCGGTATTACCAGATGATCACGCGGTCTTTCGGCGCCAGGTACATCTTGTCGCCTTTCTTCACACCGAACGCGTCGTAGAAGCCTGGCTGGTTGCGCAGGGTGCCGTTGGCGCGGAATTCTTCGGGTGAGTGCGGGTCGGTGGTGACCTGGCGGATCAGCGCCGCTTCACGCGACTTGGCGCGCCATGCTTGCGCCCAGCCTTGGTAGAAGCGCTGCTCGCCATTAAAGCCGTCAATCACCGGCGCCGGCTTGCCGCCCAGCGACAGCTTGTAGGCCTTGAAGGCGATCGCCAGGCCGGAGTTGTCGGCGATGTTCTCGCCCAGCGTCAGCTCGCCATTGACCTTGTAGCCCTTGACCGGGCTGAAGGCGTTGTACTGCTTGACCAGCATCTGCGTCTTGGCCTTGAAGTTGACGTGATCGCGCTTGGTCCACCAGTCGCGCAGGTTGCCGTCGCCGTCGTACTGTGCGCCCTGGTCGTCAAAGCCGTGCGAGATCTCGTGGCCGATCACGGCGCCGATCGCGCCGTAGTTGACCGCGTCGTCGGCGTTGGCGTCGAAGAACGGCGGCTGCAGGATGGCGGCCGGGAAGACGATCTCGTTCAGCTCCGGGTTGTAGTAGGCGTTGACGGTTTGCGGCGTCATGCCCCATTCGTCGCGATCGATCGGCTTGCCCAGCTTGTCCAGTTCCTTTTGCACCGCAAACTCGGTGGCGCGGGTCACATTGCCGACCAGGTCGTTGCGGTCGATGGTCAGCGCGCTGTAGTCGCGCCATTTGTTCGGGTAGCCGATTTTCGGCGTGAACTTGGCCAGCTTGGTTTGCGCTTCCGTCTTGGTCTTGGCACTCATCCAAGGGAGCTTGTCGATGCTGTCCTTGTAGGCTGCCAGCAGGTTCTTCACCAGCTCTTCCATGCGCGCCTTGTTGGCTGCCGGGAAGTGCTGCTCGACGTAGACCTTGCCGATGCTTTCGCCCAGCGCGTCCTCGGTGGCGGATACGCCGCGCTTCCAGCGTGGGCGCATTTCAGTGGCGCCGCCCAGTTGCTTGCCGTAGAACTCGAAATTGGTTTCGACGAAGGCCTTGGACAGGTATGGCGCGTTGTGGCGGATCACGTTCCAGGCCAAGTATGGCTTGAGGGTCTCGAGCGGCGTTTCGGCCAGCAGCTTGTCCAGCGCTTTCAGGTAGCTTGGCTGGCTGACGATCACGTAGTCGACTTTACCAGCAATGCCCAGGCCATGCAGGTAGGCGTTCCAGTCATAGCCCGGCATCAGTCCACCCAGCTTGGCGACCGGTACCTTGTTGTAGGCCTTGACCGGGTCGCGCAGCTCGACTTTGCTCCAGTGCAGTTGTGCGATCTTGGTTTCGAAGGCGACGATAGCCTTGGCGTTCGCGGCGGCATTGGCGTCGCCGGCCAGCGCCAGCATTTTCTCGACGGTGGCCTGGTACTTGGCCAACGTCTCGGCCATCTTGGCGTCGTCTTTTTTCAGGTAGTAGTCGCGGTCCGGCATGCCCAGGCCGGACTGCACGAAGTCGACCACGTATTTGGTGGAATCCTTGTTGTCCTGGTGGATGCCCAGGTCGATCGGCGCCGCGAGGTTGCGGCGGTTGTGGTACGCGAACAGGGCCGGCAACTGCTTCTTGTCGCTCAGGGCAGCGATGCGGGCCAACTCGGCCTGGATCGGGGCGACGCCCAGTTGCTCCAAGCGCGCTTCGTCCATGAAGGCGGCGTAGAAGTCGCCGATGCGCTTCTTGTCGGCCGTGTCGGCGCTTTGCGCGGCGTCTTCGATGATCTTGCGCAGTTGCGGCTGGATGTCTTCGAACAGCTTTTCGAACACGCCCCAGCTCGACATCTCGGCCGGGATTTCGGCGGTGGCGAGCCATTTACCGTTCAGGTGCTTGAAGAAGTCGTCTTGTGCGCGGACAGCAGGGTCGACGTATTGCAGTTCGATGCCGGAAATTTCGGCGGCGCCGGCAACGGTGGCCAGCAGCGCCGCGGCAGCGGCGGCGATCAGGTGTTTTTTCATTTCGGGGTCCTTTGGAGCCGGTAAACCGGTGTCAGACCCGCAGGGTCTGACACCTGACTTTTTACCAGATGATGGCGCGGTCTTTCGGGGCCAGGTACAGCTTGTCGCCGTCCTTCAGGCCGAACGCGTCGTAGAAGCCTGGCTGGTTGCGCAGGGTGCCGTTGGTGCGGAACGGGCCCGGCGAGTGCGGGTCGGCCTTGACGCGCGAGATCAGCGCCGCGTCGCGGTACTTGGTGCGCCACACTTGGGCCCAGCCCATGTAGAAGCGCTGGTCGCCGCTGAAGCCGTCGATCACTGGAGCCTTCTTGCCCTTCAGCGACAGCTTGTAGGCTTTGTAGGCTACGGCCAGGCCGGAGTTGTCGCCGATGTTCTCGCCCAGCGTCAGCTCGCCATTGACCTTGTAGCCTGGCAGCGCTTCGAATTCGCCGTACTGCTTGACCAGGATGCCGGTGCGCTCCTTGAAACGCTTGCCGTCTTCCTCGGTCCACCAGTTGCGCAGGTTGCCGTCGCCATCGAACTGGGAACCCTGGTCGTCGAAGCCGTGCGAGATTTCGTGGCCGATCACGGCGCCGATGCCGCCGTAGTTGACCGCGTCGTCCGCCTTCATGTCAAAGAACGGCGGCTGCAGGATAGCGGCCGGGAACACGATCTCGTTCATCTCCGGGTTGTAGTAAGCATTGATCTGCTGCGGTGGCATCAGCCATTCGTCGCGATCAATCGCCTTGCCCAGCTTGTTGATATTGCGTTCATGTTCGAACTGGCTCGAGCGGATCACGTTGCCCACCAGGTCGTCGCGCTTGATTTCCAGCGCGCTGTAGTCGCGCCACTTGTTCGGGTAGCCGATCTTGGTGGTGAACTTGGCCAGCTTGGCGTGGGCTTCCTTGCGGGTCGCAGGGCCCATCCACTCCAGGGTGTCGATGCTCTGGTTGAAGGCTTGCAGCAGGTTCTTCACCAGCTTTTCCATGCGGGCCTTGGCTTCCGGCGGGAAGTGCTTGGCCACGTACAGCTTGCCGACCGCTTCGCCCATCGAGCTTTCGGTCAGGGACACCGCGCGCTTCCAGCGTGGGCGCAATTCAGTGGCGCCGCTCAGGGTGGTGCCGTAGAAGGAGAAGTTCTCGTCGACGAAGGCTTTGGACAGCTCTGGCGAGAGGGTCGCCAGCAAGCGGTAGTCCATATAGGCCTTCCAGTCTTCCATCGACACGTCGGCGATCACCTTGTCCAGCGCCTGCAGGTAGGTCGGCTGGCTGACGATCACGTCTTTCACCTTGCCTTTGATATGCACGCCCTCGAACCAGGTGTCGAAGTCGAAGCCGGGCATCAGCTCTTTCAGCTTGGCGATCTCGTACTTGTTGTAGGCCCTGACAGGATCGCGCAGCTCGACCTTGGTCCACTGGATCTCGGCGATGCGCGTTTCGACGTTGACCACGGCCTTTGCGGTGGCGGCGGCGTTCTTGTCGCCGGCCAGCGCCATCATCTTGGCCACGTGGGTTTCGAACTTGGCCAGGGTATCGGCCAGCTTGGCGTCGTCTTTCTTCAGGTAGTAGTCGCGGTCAGGCATCGACAGGCCGGACTGGGACAGGTCGGCCACATAACGGGTCGAGTCCTTGTTGTCCTGGTGGATGCCGACGTCGAACGGGCTGCTCACGCCCATGCGCGAGAAGTGTGCGAACTGGGCGGCCAGTTGCTTCTTGTCGTTCAGGGCGGCGATGCGGGCGCGCTCGCCGGCCAGCGGGGTGATGCCCAGCTGCTCGGCGCGGGCTTCGTCCATCATGGCGGCGTACATATCGCCGACGCGCTTGGCATCGGCGTTGCCGCCTTTGGCGGCGGCTTCTTCGATCAGGGTGCGCAGTTGCGCCTGGACGGTGTCGGACAGTTGCACGAAGGTGCCCCAGGTGGAACGCTCGGCCGGGATTTCGGTGTTCTTCAGCCAGGTACCGTTCTGGTGCTGGTAGAAGTCATCCTGGGCACGGACAGCTTTGTCCATGTTGGCGGCTTCGATGCCGGATTTTTGTGCTGGCTTGCCGGCCGCGATGGCGGCATTGGCAGCGAAGAGGCCGATGATGACGGCGCTCAGGATCTTGCGTTTCAAGGTTACCCTCCTAGGTAGATGTGACGGTATCGCGCGACTCTAGCACGCCAGGATGAAACGTTAAAAGAAAAGCCACGCTGTAGCGTGGCTTTTTAGCAAAACAATGCTTACCAGATGATGATGCGGTCTTCCGGCTTGACGTACATCTTGTCGCCTTCTTTGACGCCGAAGGCTTCGTAGAAGGCCGGCTGGTTCACCACCGTGCCGTTGGCGCGGAAGCGGCCGGCGGAGTGCGGGTCGGTCTTGATCTGCACGATGGCCTGCTGCTCGCGCATCTTGGTGCGCCATACCTGGCCGAAGCCCATGAACACGCGCTGTTCGCCGGTCAGGCCGTCGATCACCGGCGAGGTCTTGCCGCCCAGGGAGATCTTGTACGCCTTGTAGGCAATCGCCAGGCCCGAGTTGTCGGCGATGTTCTCGCCCAGGGTCAGCTTGCCGTTGATGTTATAGCCAGGCACCGGCTCGTAAGAACCGTACTGCTTGACCATGGCGTCCGCCTTGACCTTGAAGGCGGCACGGTCTTCGGCCGTCCACCAGTCGCGCAAGTTGCCGTCGCCGTCGTATTGCGAGCCGGAGTCGTCGAAGCCGTGCGAAATTTCGTGGCCGATCACCGCGCCGATGGCGCCGTAGTTCACCGCATCGTCAGCCTTCATGTCGAAGAACGGCGGCTGCAGGATGGCGGCCGGGAACACGATCTCGTTGGCGGTTGGACGATAGTAGGCATTGATCGTCTGCGGGGTCATTCCCCATTCTTCCTTGTCGATCGGCTTGCCCAGCTTTGCCAGGTTGCGGTTGTAGGCGAATTCGGCGGCGCGGCCCATATTGCCGATCAGGTCGCCTTCCTTGAACTGCAGCTTGCTGTAGTCGCGCCATTTATTCGGGTAGCCGATTTTCGGGGTGAACTTGGCCAGCTTCTCCTGCGCCTGCTTCTTGGTCTCAGGGCTCATCCAGTCGATGCTGTCGATGCTCTGCTTGTAGGCCACCAGCAGGTTCTTCACCAGTTCTTCCATGCGCGCCTTGCGCGCGGCCGGGAAGTGGCTGGCCACGTACAGCTTGCCCATGCCTTCGCCGATCGCGCCTTCCACCACGCCCACGCCGCGCTTCCAGCGCGGCTGCTGCTCGGTCACGCCGGTCAGCACGGTGCCGTAGAAGGCGAAGTTGGCCTGGTCGAAATCCTTCGACAGGTATGGCGAAGCGTCGCGCAGAAGGTGCCATTCGAAGTAGGCCTTCCAGGTTTCCAGCGGGGTGCTTTCCACCAGCTTGGCGAATTCGGTCATGTAGCTTGGCTGCGCCACGATCACGCTGTCGGTCTTGGCGGCGATGCCGGTGGCGCCCAGGGCGGCCTGCCAGTCGTAGCCTGGCGCGCTTTCGGCCAGCTTGCTGATTTCCATCTTGTTGTAGCGCTTGACCGGATCGCGGTTCTCGACGCGGGACCACTGCACTTTCGCCAGCTCGGTTTCCAGTGCGACGATGGCCTTGGCTTTGTCGGCGCCGTCCTTGTTGCCGGCCAGGCCGAGTACTTTGGCCACGTGCAGCTCATATTTAGCCAGCGCGTCCGCCATCTTGGCATCGTCTTTCTTCAGGTAGTACTCGCGGTCAGGCAGGCCCAGGCCGGACTGGCTCATGTGGGCGGCGTACTGGGTCGAGTTGCGCGCATCCTGGCTGACGAACACGCCGTACGGCGCAGGCACGCCGGTCTTGTTGAAGTGGGCGATCAGCGATGGCATGCCCTTCTTGTCTTTCAGGCCGCGAATCCTGGACAGCTCGCCGGCCAGCGGCTTGGCGCCCAGCTTTTCCAGCTTGGCTTCGTTCATGTAGGAGGCGTACAGCGCGGCGATCTTGGCGTCGTCGCCTTTCAGGCCTTTCTTGCCCTGCAGGCCCTGGATCAGGTCACGCAGCTGGAACAGGGTGTCGTCGCGCAGCTTGGCGAACGAACCCCAGCTCGATTTATCGGCCGGGATCTCGGTGCTGCGCAGCCATTCGCCGTTCAAGTGCTGGAAGAAATCGTCCTGGGCGCGCACGCTCTTGTCGATGTAACGCGTGTCGATGCCGGAAGTCGGGGCCGACGTGTGATCGTGGCCTTCGTGGCCGCCTGCATGGGCAAATGCCGCCATCAGGCTCAGGGTGATGGTGCTCAGGATATGTCGTTTCACTCTCTTTGTCCCTTTAGAATTTGGATTCAAGTCGAACGCTCCACTGGGTGTATGTGGGGTTCAGCGTGGCCGCCTGTGCGGCGAGCCCATTTGCGTTGACCAGGTTGTACCCGGTTGCATCATCCGCCAGCAGGTTGTTGGCGCTGATGCGGATTTGCGTGCGGCTGTCGAAACGCCACAGCGCATACATGTCCAGCACGCGTTTGCGGCTGGTTTCCACCACTTGCTTGTCGCTGGTCCGGGTCCGGATCACCGGCGTCCAGTTGTAGCTTGTGCCAAGCGTGAGGGGAATGTCTTTCAGGCGGTAGTCCATGCCCAGGTTGGCCGTCTGCCTGGCTTGCTGGTCGAGGCGGTTGTCCGGACCCGGAATGCCGTCGACCTTGGACCAGAAGCGGCTGTAGTTGCTGCGGAAATCGATCTGCGGCGCATTGTCCATCAGCTCGGACAGCGCAAACTTGGCTTCCAGTTCAATGCCGCTGGTGCGGGCGTGTCCGATATTGGCCGGCGAAGAAACCCAGCGCAGGCCCAACTCGGTTTGCTGCTGCGTGAGTTCGCGGCGAATCAGGTTGTCGATGTTGCGCACGAAACCGCTGACGCTGACGATGCCGCTGCGGCCCAGGTAGTGCTCGTACGCCAGGTCGAGGCCGGTGGCCAGTTCCGGTTTCAGGTTCGGGTTGCCGGTGCGGTCCGGACTGGTGGCGCTGTTCAGGCGCGACAGGGATGGCGCGGCGATCAAGTCTTGCACATTGGGCGACTTGTAGCTTTTGGTCAGGCTGGCGCGCACCTGGTCTTTTTCGTAGCCGGGGATTTTCCATACCGCGTGCAGCAGCGGGCTGAATACCTTGCTGGTGTTGCTGACGGTGCCGCTGTTGCGGTCGGACGTGGTGCGGATGCCTTCCCAACGTGCGCCGACGTAGGCCGACCATTGCGGTGTGATGTCCCATTCATCCTGTGCGAACAGGGCGGCGCGGCGCGTGTCGGCGGCCAGGTTGTCGCCGGAATCGGCGAATTGGGCGTTGCCGTTCTTGTCCAGCGAGATGCGCACCTGCTCGCGGTGGCTGGCTTCCAGATCCCAGCCGGCCGCCAGCAAATGGCCGGCGCCGATCGGCGAGGTGTACTTGCCACCGGTATTGAGGCTCTTGTCGCGCGTGTTGTCGGTATCGGTGAAGCGGTCGAGCAGTGTGCCTTGCGTGTCGTACTGGTAGCGTAGCGCGTCGCTGTCACGCTTGCCAAGGCCAAAGCCGAACTTCACATCGAGCTTGCTGGCGCCCTGCAGGCGGTGCACCCAGTTGCCGAAGCCGCGCAGGAAGGTGACGTCGCCGTCATTGGTCTGCTGCGCCAGGTTGTATTCTGGCGGCTGGCTGCCCACTGGTTGCGACAGGTTGGTCTGCGCCGCGCTGTGCGACTTCTGGTGCATCAGGAAGGTCTGGAAGTTCAGCGTATCGCCGTTCTCGAACTTGTAGGACAAGCGCGGCGTCAGGTGCAGGCCCTTGTTGCTGCCGCTGCTCTCGCTGTCGAGCAATTGTTCCTTGGCCAGGTCGCCGTCGGCTTCGATTTCCGTGTTGTGGGTGCTGCTGCTGTCGTGCTGGCGGTTGTAGTTGACCGAGGCCGACAAGGTGTAGGCCAGCGCGCCCGATTTGCCCGGTGCGGTCACCGACAGTTCGGGCGAATGGCGGCCTTGCTCGATGCGGTCGGAGGCCTTCACCTGGATATCGCGCATCTGGTAGCCGTCGCGCAGCACGATGTTGATGGTGCCGGCGATGGCGCGGGTGCTGTGTTCCGCCACCGGGCCGCGCATGACTTCAATGCGCTCGACCTGGTCGGGCGCCAGCGATTCCATCGAGAAGCCGGCCGGCGGGCGTTCGCCATTCACCAGCACCTGGGTGTAGCCGCTGCCCAGGCCACGCATGCGCACTTCGCCGCCACGGCCGGCGCGGCCGCCGAGGGTGATGCCCGGCAGGCGTTTCAGCACATCGCCGATATTGCTGTCGCCATTGCGGTCCAGTTCTTCGCGGCCGAACACCTGCTTGCCCGCCGTGGAGTTGCGGCGCTCCGTCATATCGTCCTGGCGGCCGCCGCTGATGGTGACCTGGGGGATGACTTTGTCGGCGGGTTTGACTGGTTCCTGCTGGGCGTTGGCGCCGGAGGCCGCGCCCAGGGAGACCATGGCGAAAGGGATCAGCTTCTTCATGAATGAACAATGTTGCGCGCGGCAGGCCGGTTGGCGCCGCGCTGGCATTGTAATCCCCGCCCCGGCGGCTGGCACAGGGCCTCCGCCAATGTTACTTAAAGATACTTACATGCCGCGCCCGCCGCCGGCACCGGGACCGCCCATCCCGCCACCCATGCCGCCGCGCCCGCCATGTCCGCCACGGTGGCTGCCTTCCTCGCCGGCCGGACGCTCGCGGCCGCCCCCGGGCCCCTCCTCCATGCGGATCAGTTGATCCACCAGGAACTTTGCCGCCGCCTGGCGCTGGCCGTCATCCAGCGCATCGTTAATGCCGAGCCACCATTCGCGCAGTTGGCGGTCCTCGGCCGCCGTGGCGGCCTGTTCAGCTTCCAGTCCCGCCTGCAGATCGCGTAATTCGACGCTCTGTGACTGCAAACCTTGCTTGGTCGCCTCCTGCAGGCGCTCGCGGCGGGACTTGCGTTCGCGCAACAACGCCTTGCTCTGCCCCTCCACCTTGGCCCACAGGGTCTGCTGGTTGGCGTTCAGGTTGAGGGACTTGCGGAATTCGGATGCCATCGGCAGCAGGTCTTCGGCGCGCATGTCCATGACCGGCACCGCAAAGGCCGGGGCGACAGCCATGGCTAACACCAGCCAGGCGGCACGGGCAGTGCGTATCAGTTTCATATACTTGCTCCGGAAAAAAAGATGCCCGCGGGGGTGCCGCAGGCATAAACCACTTTAGGGTAGAGAGAAATAGCGAAACCAGTGTAGGCCCGGCACCCCGGTCGCCCGGTTTTTCTTACAAATACTTACTCTGGTAAACACATTGGCAAACACCTACAAAGTTATGAATTTATCGTGGCTTTTGCAGGGATTTATTCCATGCTGGCAGCTACGATTGCTGGAAATCAGGTTTATACTGAAATCCAATGGCGGACGAGTTAACCGCTGTATTTGGAACAGGTGATACATGGGCAAGAAACTCAAGAACGCTGGCCTGATCGGCCTTGGCGTAGTCGCGGGGGTAGCGGTATCCCTGCAGTTTTCCGCGATGGCACAAAAGCAGGTCGATCCTGCCCTGCCGCTGGAAGAACTCAAGCAGCTCGCCGATGTGTACGGCCTGATCAAATCCGACTACGTGGAAGCAGTGGAAGACAAGAAGCTGCTGACCGAAGCCATCGCCGGCATGGTCGCTTCGCTTGACCCGCACTCCGCCTACCTGGACAAGAAAGCCTATGCCGAACTGCGGGAAGGCTCGCAGGGCAAGTTCGTCGGCCTCGGCATCGAGATTGCCCAAGGCGACGAAGGCTATATCAAGATCGTGGCCCCGATCGAGGATTCCCCAGCCTACCGCGCCGGCATCAAGCCGGGCGACATGATCACCCGCCTGGACACCACCTCGCTGAAAGGCTTGAGCCTGGATGAGTCCGTCAAAAAGATGCGCGGCGAGCCGGGCAGCAAGGTAATGCTGACCATCATGCGCAAGGATGAGCCGCAGCCGCTGGAATTCACCCTGAACCGCGAAGAAATCCACCAGAAAAGCGTCAAGGCCAAGATGGTCTCGCCGGGCTATGCCTGGGTGCGCATCTCGCAATTCCAGGAACCGACGGTGGATGACCTGGCGGCCAAGATCACCGAACTCTATCGCCAGGACCCGCACCTGAAAGGCCTGGTGCTGGACTTGCGCAACGACCCGGGCGGCGTGCTGCAAGGTGCGATCGGCGTGGCGGCAGCGTTCCTGCCGAAAGACACCCCGATCGTCTCGACCAACGGCCAGTTGCCTGATTCCAAACAGATTTTCTACGGCCGCGCCGAATACTACTCGCTGCGCGGCGATGGCGATCCGCTGGCCAAGCTGCCGGAAGCAGTCAAGCACATCCCGATGGCAGTGCTGGTGAATACCGGTTCCGCCTCGGCCTCCGAGATCGTGGCCGGCGCCCTGCAGGATTACAAGCGCGCCACCATCATCGGTTCGCAAACCTTCGGCAAGGGCTCGGTGCAAACCATTCGCCAGCTCACCTCCGATACCGCCGTGAAGCTGACCACCGCGCGCTACTACACGCCGCATGGCCGCTCGATCCAGGCCAAGGGCATTTCCCCTGACCTGGCGGTGGACGAGAACGAGGATGGCGACGGCCTGAACAGCTTGCGCATGCGCGAAGCCGACCTGGCCAAGCACCTGACCAACGACCGCGAGCAGGAAGCTGGCAAGGCCCAGCGCGATGAACTGGAAGAGCAGATGCGTATCCTGGCTGCCGAGAAGAAGCGCAAGCCGCTGGAATACGGCAGCGGGGAAGACTTCCAGCTCAAGCAGGCGCTGAACCACCTGCAAGGGGTTCCGGTGCAGTTGGCCAAGGCCGAATCCAAGCTGGTCAAGCTGGACCCGCCACCCAAAAAATAAAGCTAGCAAAGATGAAGGCGGCGCCCCCAGGGGCGCCGTTTTTCGTTGCAGATGCGGTAAAATCGGCCATCTTACCGGTCGCCTGACCCATTCTAAGAAAGAAATATTGATCATGAAACAAGCCGTCATCAGCGGAACCGGCCTCTTTACCCCAGCGAACTCGATCAGCAATGAAGAGCTGGTGACCGTCTTCAACGCCTACGTGGAACTGTTCAACGCGGAAAACGCCGCCGCCATCGCGGCCGGCACGATGACCGCCCTGGAGCCATCCAGCGCCGGCTTCATTGAAAAGGCATCGGGCATCAAATCGCGCTATGTGATGGAAAAGACCGGCATCCTGGACCCCAAGCGCATGACGCCGCGCATTCCAGAGCGCAGCAACGAGGAACTGTCGCTGCAAGCCGAGATCTGCGTGGCGGCAGCCCGCCAGGCAATGGACCGCGCCGGCCGCAACCCGGCCGACATCGACATGGTGCTGGTGGCTTGCTCCAATATGCAGCGCGCTTATCCGGCGATGGCGGTCGAAGTGCAGCAGGCGCTGGGCATCGACGGCTTCGGCTTTGACATGAACGTGGCCTGCTCGTCGGCCACCTTCGGCATCCAGACCGCTGTTGGCGCGGTGCAGAGCGGCCAGGCCCGCGCGGTGCTGATCCTGAACCCGGAAATCACCTCCGGCCACCTGGACTACCGCGACCGCGACAGCCACTTCATCTTCGGCGACGCCTGCACCGCGATCATCGTGGAAGCCAAGGAAGGCGCCGTGTCCCAGCACCAGTGGGACATCCTGGACACCAAGCTGAAGACCAGCTTCTCCAACAACATCCGCAACAACTTCGGCTTCATGAACCGCTTCGACGAAGACGGCATCGGCGCGCCGGACAAGCTGTTCAAGCAGCAGGGCCGCAAGGTGTTCAAGGACGTGTGTCCGATGGCAGCGCAAATGATCAAGGACTCGATCGACCGCGCCGGCCTGAAGGTTGAGCAGATGAGCCGCTTCTGGCTGCACCAGGCTAACCTGAGCATGAACCAGCTGATTTCCCGCACCATCCTCGGCCGCGACGCCGAGCCGCTGGAAGCGCCGGTGATCCTCGACACCTACGCCAACACCTCGTCGGCCGGCTCCATCATCGCCTTCCACAAGCACCAGGACGATTTGCCATCCGGCGCCTACGGCGTCATCTGCAGCTTCGGCGCCGGCTACTCCATCGGCTCCGTCGTCGTCCGCAAAGCCTAAGATAAAAGTCGAGGCCGGGTTAAAAAATAGGGACGTACCCCATTTATCGGCGCAGCCGAAAATGGGGTACGTCCCCATTTTTTTAACCTGACCCCGACTTTTCATTTGCTTCTTACAGGCGGGCGGCGATCAGGCGGCCGTCGGGGGTGACGCGCTTGAAGCGGATCACCTGGCTGCCATCGGCTGCCGTCTCCTGCACCACAAAAGCGGAACCGGGCAGGATGGTTTCCGCTGCCGTCAGCGGCAAGCCGTCGACGATGGTCAGCAACTGGCTGCCCCGCCCCAGCTCCATGCGGCTACCCGCCGGGACCCGTTCCAGGGTGTCGATATCATAGGCCTCCAGCGTCCCCGGCTCGCCGTTGCGGCTGGCGAGGAAGGTCCGCACCGCGCCGATCTGCGGCGTGGCCATGAACAGCGCCAGGCGGTCGCTGGATACACCCAGGTCTTCCGGCAGGCGGTCCAACGTCCGGAAGCTGAGCAGCACGGGCTGGCGGCCCTGTTCGAACTCGCCTGGAATGCCATTGGCGCGCGTCATGGGCAGCAGGGCGCGGGCGAACTGGTCGTAGCGCAATACCTGCAGCCGCCCGGCGGCATACGGTTGCTGTGCCGCCAGGCCGCCCCAGGCAATGATGCGGGCGGGGCCGTTCGGAATTTTCAGCACTTCGAGGGCAACCGCGCCGGCATAGGCGGCGTTCAGCTTGTTGATGCCGGTCGTGGCATCCAGCAGCTGGATGGTGGGCGTGCCTGCCGGTACGGCAGTCGGCGGCGCATCGCTCACCACCATCGACACCAGGCCGTCACCCAGGTCGTCGATACCGGATGGCGGCGTGCCGCCCAGCAGCAGTGCGCCATTCGCGAACGTCAGGCGTTTCAGTTCGGGCGAGCGGTCGTCCGGCTTCTTGGTGGCGTCGCGGAAGAAGCGGTAGCGCCGCTCGCTATTGCCTGGCGCCGCGGGCGGCCCCCATACCGGCTGGATAAACCCTGTGGAGCCAGGCTGGATCGTGGGCAAGGTGGTGTACATCCCGTGCAAGCCTTCGGGGAAGCTGTTGTTCGGCTTGGGCAGGCTGTGCGCTGCAATCAGGATTTCCTGTCCCGCGCCGCCGCGGATATCGGCCAGGCGGAACTGGCCATAGCGGCGCCCGCCCGGGGTGGATTGCACCGTGTTGCCCGGTGGGTTGGGAACGTCGGTGGCATCGGGATTATTCAGGTCCACATCGACCGTGCGCTGGGCAACGCGCTGGCCGCTGACCGGATCCATCACCAGCAACAGGTTCTTGGAGAACACCAGGAAGCTCTTGGCGCCGCTGCCGCCCAGCGTGCCGGCCGCCAGCATTGCGCGCTGCACCGTGGCGCCTCCGGGCTGCTCGCCAAGGGTGAAGTCGGCGCGCTGCACGCTGCCATTGGCAAAGCGGAAAAAGTACAGCATGGTGGATGTGACCACCTGGCCAATGGTGGCGAAGCTGTTCTGCGGGATGACGGCCAGGTATTCCTGGCTGCCGATGCGCAGCGTTGCCATGCCGCCAAAGTCGGGGTTGATGGTGCTGACCTGGGTCGAGCCAAACGGCCGTACCGTGGATGCCAGGGTCACGCCCTGCACCACCGCTCCCTGCTGCGGCTCGCGGATCTGTATTTGCGAGACCAGGTCGGCAGTATCGTCGTCCTGGCTCTTCTCACTGACGCAGGCCAGGTAGGCATTGCCGTTGCCTGCCAGATCGACGAAGCGGAAGTCGGTGTAGCGGTTGCTACCCATGCGCTGGATTTGCAGGACCGGTGCATCGCTGCCTTCCACAAAGGTGCGCAGCAGGCTGAAGCGCACGCCGTTGGCATTGGCGCCTTGTGTCAGGATGCCGGCCTGTTGCTGCAGCTGGCCGTTGGCGGCATTGCGCCGCGTGGCGAAACGCGTCGCCAGCAGCGTCTGTCCTGCCGGGATCGGGATGCCCGGCACCGGCTGCGCCGTTCCGGCCGCGACAGTCAGCGCCAGGTCGACGCCTGCAATGCTGATGCCGGTCGCCGAACCATCGACGCGCAGTGTGCTGTTGCCGGCCGGCGCGTCCGGCGCGGCCTGAAGGGTCAATGTGGCATTATTGCCCGCGACCGGGTTGGGGCTGAAGGCGGCGCTGACGCCCGGCGGCAGGCCGCTGAGTGCCAACTGTACCGGTGCGCTGAAGTTGCTGCGCATGAGCGCGATGCTGCTGCTGGCCGACTGGCCGCGCACCACAGTTAGCACGGCGGGATCGGCCGCCAGCGTGCAGCTCGAAACCACCAGCGCTTGCACCGTGAGGCCGATGGTTGCCGAGGCGATTTGCACGCCGGGCGCGCTGGCACTGACGGTCAGTTGGCGGGTGCCTGGCAAGGTGGCGCTGCCGGTCGCGATGTTCAGCGTGGCCGCATTGCTGCCGGTCGGATTGGGCGTGAAGGCGGCGCTGGCGCCCGCAGGCAGGCCGCTGACGGCAAGGCTGACGCTGCCGCTGGTGACGGGCGGCGAGATATTGACCTGGTAGCTGACATTTCCGCCGGCAGTGACACTCTGGCTGGCGGGCATGACGGCCAGCGCGGGCGAGGCGGCTACTGCGCTGATCGCCAGCGGCGCCATGACCGGCCCGCCCGGGCTTTGCATGCGTAGCTGGTAACTGCCTGCTGCCGTGCCGGACGCCACGTCGACCACCAAGGACACGCTGGTGCTGGAGCCGGATGCCCCCAGCACCAGCACGCCGGGCACGCCGGCGCCGGCGGCGCTCACCACCTGGTAGGCGAAAGCATCGAGCGCCAGGCCGGTGCCAGCCACGCTGACCTGCGTCGTTTCGCCCGCGCGCAGGGTAGCGGGCTGCAGCGAAGTGATGCTGGAAACGGCACTGCCGCCGATGGCAAAATTGCCGTTGCTGCGGTCGCGGCCACTACGCCCGAGCTGGTCGTAGGCGATGACTTCGATGCGGCCCTGGCTGGTGGGCGTCGCCGGTACGATCCAGTTATAGCTCTGTACTTCGCCGAACAGGCCGGTCACGATATTGCTGAACGTCAGGCCGCCATCGGCGGAAAAGCGCACATCGTGCCGCAGCACGCCGCCGTCGGCGTCGAAACTGTCCCAGCGGATCAGCACAGGCTGGCCCGGCTGGAACACCTCGCCGCCATTGGGCGCCGTAACGAGCACGGTGGGGGGCAGGTTGATGACGATGCGTCCGGCTCCTGCGGCTGGTTCGCCTGCGACTGGATTGATATCGGTAGCCATGTTCCTTCTCCTTTGACAGTGGACGGGGTCGCGCGCTGGCGACAGGGCTACTTACGCAAGCCGGGCCGAATCGGATTCAGGGCATGCGGTTATACTTCTTGCGAAAGGAGTCACCGCATGCCCCATGACGTCAGCCTGATTACCACTATTGCCGCAGCCCTAGGCTTCGGTCTCGTATTCGGCTTCATCGCCACCCGCCTCAAACTCCCCGCCCTGGTCGGCTATCTCGCAGCCGGCATCCTGATTGGTCCCGCGACCCCTGGCTTCGTCGCTGACAGCGCGATCGCCGGCCAGTTGGCTGAGATCGGCGTGATGCTGATGATGTTCGGCGTCGGCCTGCACTTCTCGCTGGATGACCTGTGGGAGGTGCGCAAGGTGGCCTTGCCCGGCGCCATCCTGCAGATCGCGGCTGCAACCGGCATGGGCATGGCGCTGGCGCATTTCTGGGGCTGGAGCCTGGGTGGCGGCCTGGTATTCGGCCTGGCACTGTCGGTGGCCAGCACCGTGGTCCTGCTGCGGGCGCTGGAGGAACGCGGCACCCTGGATTCCTTCAACGGCCGCATTGCGGTTGGTTGGCTGGTCGTCGAGGACCTGGTGACCGTCCTGGTGCTGGTGCTGCTGCCGGCATTGGCGGGCGCGCTTGGCGGCAATGGGGGCGATGCGGGCCATGGCCACGCTGCAGCCGAAGGCGGCGTGCTCAAGGCGCTGGCCATCACCCTCGGCCAGGTGGCGCTGTTCGTCGGCTTCATGTTGCTGGTTGGCCGCAAGCTGTTCCCCTGGATCCTGTGGCAGGTGGCGCGCACCAATTCGCGCGAGCTGTTCACGCTGTGCGTGATCGCTGCGGCGGTCGGCATCGCTTACGCGGCGACTGTGCTGTTCGGCATCTCGTTCGCGCTGGGCGCTTTCTTCGCCGGCATGGTGCTGCGCGAATCCGAGCTCAGTCATCGCGCGGCGCACGAATCGCTGCCGTTGCGCGATGCGTTCGCGGTGCTGTTCTTCGTTTCGGTGGGGATGCTGTTCGAACCGATGATCCTGGTTGAACAGCCGCTGCGCGTGCTGGCCGTAGTCGCCATCGTCCTGTTTGGCAAATCGATTGCTGCTTTCGCGCTGGTGGTGTTGCTGCGCTATCCAGCCAGCACGGCGCTGATGGTGTCGGCCAGCCTGGCGCAGATTGGCGAGTTCTCCTTCATCCTGGCGGCGCTGGGCATTTCTCTGGGACTGCTGCCGCATGAAGGCCAGAGCCTGATCCTGGCCGGCGCTATCCTGTCGATCGCTTTGAACCCGCTGATGTTCCTGCTGGCTGGTCCGCTGGAGCGTGTCTTGGGCAAAAACAAGGCGCTGGCGGCGCAATACGCCCGCGCCGCCGACCCGCTGGCGGAATTGCCGATGTCGACCGCGCAATCCAAACTTGAAGGTCAGGTGGTGCTGGTAGGCTATGGCCGTGTGGGGCGCAATATTGCGGAATCACTGGCGGCCCAGGGGATCGATTACGTGGTGGCGGAGCAGAACCGCGAACTGGTCGACCAGTTGCGCCAGCAAGGCATTGCCGCCGTGGCCGGCAATGCCGGCGAGCCGGCGGTGCTGATCCAGGCCCATATCCACAAGGCGCGCATGCTGGTGGTGGCGACGCCCGACACCTTCCACGTGCGCGCCATGATCGAAACGGCGCGTGCACTGAATCCGGATATCAAGATCGCCGTGCGCACGCACAGCGAGGAGGAAGCCGCCCTGCTACGCAGCGAGCGCGCAGGGGTCATCTTCATCGGCGAACAGGAACTGGCCAAATCGATGGCGTCGCACGTCGCCAGGGAGATTGCCTAGCGCAAGGAAATGTCCACTTGGTTCCTGACCCCGAAATGGACAATTAGAGCCGGGCGGCAAGTTCGGCGCCTTCCTTGATGGCGCGCTTGGCGTCGAGCTCGGCGGCCAGGGCGGCGCCGCCGATCTTGTGGAAGCGTGGCGTGCCCGCTGCGGCGGCTTCGCCTTCCTGTGGCATCAGTTCGGTCAGGCTTTCCTGGCCGGCGCAAATAATCACGTTGTCCACTGCCAGCAGGCGCTCTTCGTCGCCCACCTGGATGTGCAGGCCATGATCGTCGATCAGCTTGTACTGCACACCGGGAATCATCACCACGCCATTCCGCGCCAGCACCGCGCGGTGCACCCAGCCCGAAGTCTTGCCCAAGCCGGCGCCCAGTTTGCTGGTCTTGCGCTGCAACAGGTAAAGCTGGCGCACCGGTTCCGCTGCCTTGGCCGGCACCAGGCCGCCGCCGGTATTGGCGTGCAGGTCGACACCCCATTCGGCCGTCCAGTGCTCCTTCGCAATCGGCAAGGAATGCTCCGGGTTGTGCAGCAGGTATTCGCCAACGTCGAAGCCGATGCCGCCCGCGCCGATGATCGCCACCCGCTTGCCGACCGGTTTCTTGTCGCGCAGTACATCGAGATAGGACAGCACTTTCGGATGGTCGATGCCGTCGATCTTCGGCTTGCGCGTGCGGATGCCGGTGGCGACGATCACATCGTCATAGCCGCCCGCCAGCAGTTCTTCGCGTGTGACGCGGTGATTGAGCTGCAGCTTGACGCCGGTCAGCTCGATCTTGCGGCCAAAATAGCGCAGGGTTTCGTTGAATTCTTCCTTGCCCGGGATCTGCTTGGCAATATTGAACTGGCCGCCAATGCGCTCGCTGGAATCGAACAGTGTCACGTCATGGCCGCATTCGGCCGCCACCGTGGCAGCCGACAGGCCGGCGGGACCGGCGCCCACCACCGCCACCTTGCGGCGGGCCGCGGCGGGCCTGTACACCAGCTCCGTCTCGTGGCAGGCGCGCGGGTTCACCAGGCAGCTGGCGCGCTTGTTCTGGAAGGTGTGGTCAAGGCAGGCCTGGTTGCATCCAATGCAAGTATTGATTTCGTCGGCGCGGCCGGTTGCCGCCTTGTTGACGAACTCAGCATCAGCCAGGAAGGGGCGCGCCATCGACACCATGTCGGCATCGCCGCGCAGGATGATGTCCTCCGCCTCCGCCGGCATATTGATTCGGTTCGATGCCACCACTGGAATGGTCACTTCCTTGCGCAGCCGGCCCGCCACTTCGGCGAAGGCGGCGCGCGGCACCGAGGTGACGATGGTCGGCACGCGTGCTTCGTGCCAGCCGATGCCGGTATTCAGGATGGTCGCGCCGGCCTGCTGCAAGGCCTTGGCAACGGTCACCACTTCTTCCCAGGTATTGCCGCCGTCCACCAGGTCCAGCAGGGAATGGCGGTACATGATGATGAAATCGCGGCCGACTGCATCGCGCATGCGGCGCACGATTTCCACCGGCAGGCGCATGCGGTTCTCGATGCTGCCGCCCCAGCGGTCGGTGCGCAGGTTGGTGCGGGCGCACAGGAACTGGTTCAGCAGGTAGCCTTCGCTGCCCATCACCTCCACGCCGTCGTAGCCGGCCTTCTGGGCCAGCTTGGCGGCGCGCACGTAGGCCTTGATGGTCGATTCAATGCCGCCTTCCGTCAGCGCCTTCGGCTTGAAGGGCGAAATCGGCGATTTCTTGTCGGAGGCCGACACGGCAAACGGCTGGTAGCCATAGCGCCCCGCGTGCAGGATCTGCATCAGGATCTTGCCGCCTTCTTCGTGCACCGCATTGGTCAGCTTGCGGTGGTTGAACACGTCGCCGATGAAGTTCATGGTGCCGCCGAATGGCAGCAGCCAGCCCTGGCGGTTTGGCGAGATGCCGCCGGTCACGATCATGCCCACGCCGCCCCTGGCACGCTCACGGTAGAAGGCGGCCAGCTTGTCATAATTGAAGAAGCGGTCCTCCAGGCCGGTGTGCATGGAACCCATGATCACGCGGTTGCGCAAGGTGGTGAAACCCAGGTCGAGGGGCGAAAGGAGATGAGGGAAATTGGTGGTCATAGGAGGCAGGCGGGAGTTCTGTGCGGCGTCTAACGATGGAAGCGCGCGGCGCTTGTATTCTGCCACCAGTTACCTTACGCTGGTAGCATGAAGCGACTGTTATTAGTACTGTTCCTCGGTTTTACCGCGCCCGCCTTTGGTGCGGGACAGGCGGCCCGTTTGGAAGTTCCGAAGCTGGAAGTGTCCGTCAACCGGGTGAAGACAGACGCGCAGCAACTCTATGAAGTCAACGCCAGCGGCACTGTTCATGCATCGCTGCCAACAGTCTGGCGCACCCTCACCACCTATGACCGCATGGAAGAATTCGTGCCCGACATGGCGTCGTGCCGGGTGCTGTCGCGAAATGGCAATGAAGTCATCATTGAGCAATTTGGAACGGCCCGCTTCCTGTTCATGTCGCGGTCCATCCACCTTGTCGTGCGAGCAACGGAGCAGCCGATGTCGTCGATCGACATCGCCCTGGTTTCGGGGGACATGAAGCATTACGAGGCGCGCTGGGAATTGATTCCCATTCCGGAAACCGGCGGCACCCGCGTGGTCTACACCGGGCGCCTGATGCCGAACTTCTACGTGCCTGGCCTGTTGGGCACCAACATCATCCGCGGCGATATCGAACGGATGATGACTGCGGTGCTGGCCCACCTGGAGCGCCAGCCGGCGCTGCCGAAGCAATCCGAGCTGGCACGTGGCCTGGGTGGAGTGCCCAGCGTGCCGTAAGCGGCGGCTTAGGCCGTGTAGTGGTCGCGGTCGCGCACTTCCGCAAAATTCTCCAGGCTGCCGATACGGATCACCACCGCGTTCATGGTGGATGCCGTCTGCATGGAGCGCCAGGCGAATTGCCATTCTTTCTCCATCGCATCTTCACGCGTCTTGGTGAAGGCGGCGCCCAGGGCGGCGCGGCCGCCGTATTCGATCGCGCCATCGATGCCCGCCCAGTTCGGCAGCGTGCGTTGCACGGCGCGGTGGATGCGTTCACCGAATTCCTCGGTATTGTGGATCACCAGGCAGCTATCGGCACCGAAATGGTCGAACAGGTCGCGGCTCCAGGCTTGCGAAAAACTCAGGGTCAGGAAGCTGCCCACAGGGCGCAGCACGAACTGGCCATCCTTCAGGGCTTGTTCGAGTTCGCTGCGCGGGCCGTAGCGGTGCAGCGTAGGTGGGCGTTTGTAATCGTGCATGATGATTCTTAGTTTGGATTTCTTTCGATGTGCCGCACGTGGCGGTGGGCACGCATGAAGGTCGAGGCGATAAAGATTTCGCGCAGCAGGTAGCCGAAATTGCCGATCAGGCAGACCATCGCTGCGATGAACAGGCCCGCGATGTATTTGTCCAGCGAGACGTTGGTGGCATCGCCAACGAACAGCAAGGCCACCACCAGGCAGACGAACAGGCCGCAGGCGGTGCTCAGCGCAATGGCAACGTTGATCAGGTGCGAACGCCGGTACAAGATGTCCAGCTCGTTCATATAGGTATCGTTATAAGCCACGTCCAGGCGCTCTTCCAACACGCGCGAACGGTCGATGATGCGCGCCAGGCGGTTCAGCAGCACCAGGAGGTTGGTGCAGACCGTGGACAGCATGAACACCGGGGCGATCGCAAGCTGGATGATGTGGGCGATGTCGCCAAGCTGGAGATTCATTATGCGAAGCGTCCCTGCTGGCGGAATTGTTCGGTAGCGCCCACCAGGGCGCGGCTGATACCTTGCTCCATGGCGCCATGGCCGGCGTCGGGAATCATCTTCATCACCGCATTGACGCCCCAGGCCTGCTGCAGGCGGCAGGCGGAGACCGGCGGGCAGATCACGTCGTAGCGGCCTTGCACGATCACCGCAGGCAAGTGGGCGATGCGGGAGACGTTGGACAGCAGCTGGCCGTCGCTGAAGAAGCCCAGGTTGGCCATGTAGTGCGATTCCATGCGGCCGACGCCCAGGTCCAGGGTGTCCGACGGCGGTTCGTCCGGCTGCGGCAGCAGGAAGACGCGGCGGCCTTCGAACTTGCTCCAGGCGCGCACGGCGGGCCAGTGCACGTCCGGGTTCGGGTCCATGATGCGCTTGACGTAGGCCTGCAGCAGGTTGCCGCGTTCTTCGAGCGGGATGGGGGCGACAAATTCGTCGTACACCTCGGGGTGGAACCATTCGGAGCCTTGCAGGAACCAGTCGATTTCCTTCTGAGTGCAGAGGAAGATGCCGCGCAGGACGAAGCCCAGGCAGCGCTCCGGATGCGCCTGGCCGTATGCCAGCGCCAGGGTGGAGCCCCAGGAGCCGCCGAATACCAGCCATTTGTCGATGCCGAACAGGATGCGCAGGCGTTCGATGTCGTCAATCAGGAGCTGGGTGGTGTTGTTACGGACCTCGCCCAAGGGGGTCGATTTGCCGGCGCCACGCTGGTCGAACAGGATGACCCGGTAGTGATCCGGATTGAAAAAGCGGCGATGCTGCGGCGACAGGCCGGCGCCCGGGCCGCCATGGAAGAAGACGACCGGGATGCCGTTCGGGTTGCCCACCTCTTCCCAATAAATTGTATGGACGTCATCGACAGCCAGCATGCCGCTACTGCGGGGCTGGATTGGCGGGAACAGGTGTGGCAAGGCGTCGGGCATGGCTATCCTCTATACGTGAAGCCAAGATTGTAACCGCTCAGAAGAAGGTATTGATGGCTTGCAGGACGTTGTACGTGTCATCCACAACCAGCATCAGCGGCCACTTGTCGAAGGTGGTGCAGGGGTGGGAGATGCCGCAGCCCACCAAGTCGCCCACTTCCAGGCCGGCTTCGACGCCTTCGGGCCAGCGCAGATAGGCGTGCTGGTCGTTCATCTTGTCGATCACGGCGCCTTGCGGCAATGCCAACGCTTCGCCGCCCGGCCGGTGCGCGGCGATCGCGCGCGGCAGGCCCAGGTCGTGCGACGCATCGCGCTTGCCCAGGGCCAGGATCGCCAGGTTCGGCTCGGGGCGCGACAGCACCGTGGTCCAGACTTCCAGCGCCGGGCGCAGGCCCTCCCCTGCCGCCTTGCCTTCGCGGTTTGCCAGCTCGCTGGTCAAGCCGCCGTAGTAGCCGTGGTCATTGGTCAGGTAGCACCCGCTGCGCAGGATCGGCAGCACTTTCTTGCCCTGCGCCGCCAGGCCCGCAAATTCGCGCGCTACGCGGTCGAAATAGGCCGAACCACCGGCGGAAATGATCACCTGCTCGCCACCGAACAATCCTTCCGCCGCGGCGGCCTTCAACATCTCCGCCATGCGCTGCAGGAAGCCGTTGACGACCTCCACATCCGCCGCGCGGTTATCGGTGACGACCAGGCCTTCGTAACCTTCGATACCGGCCAGTTGCAGTCCCGGCGCGGCGGCGATTGCGCGTGCCACTGCCATCACTTCTTCCGGATCGCGGCAACCTGCGCGCTTGCCCTTCATACCCAGCTCCACCAGCAGCGGCAGCGGCCGCGCCAGGCCGAAGTCCTGCACTGCGCGCGACAGGCGATCGACGCCTTGCGGCGAGTCGACCAGCGCAAAGAATTCGAAGGAATGATCTTCCTGCATCAGATGCAGCACAGCGCGGATATCGGCCGGCGCCACCAGCTCATTCGCCAGGATCACACGCCGCACGCCAAAGCGCGCCGCAATCTGTACCTGCGGGATGGTCGCCAGCGTGATGCCCCAGGCGCCGTTCTCGATCTGCGCCGCGAACAGCTGCGGGCTCATGGTGGTCTTGCCGTGCGGGGCCAACAACACGCCATGGCGCTCGCAGAAATCGCGCATCCAGCCCAGGTTATGCTGCAAGGCCGAAGCCTTGAGCACCGCCACAGGCAGGCTGGTATCGGCCGCCAAGATATTCCAGTGCTGCGCACCGATCATGTGCTGGCGCAACGGCTCCATGATCGGCAGACCTTTGACGCCTGGCAGCAGGATTTGTTCATCGAGTTCAGGCAGCGCGTACATAACTCATCCAATCATCTTCAGCCGGAGGCTGGCTCTGCAGTGTTAAATGCCAACTGTGCAGCAAACGCCCGCTTATAAGCCGGACGGGCTTCGCCGCGCGCCACATAAGCAGCCAGTTGGGGGAATTCACTCAGGATACCCGATGGCTTGAGCCGAAGCAGCACCGACACCATGAGCAAGTCGCCAGCACTGAAGCCGCCATCCAGCCATTCCACCTCACCCAGGCGCGCAGAAAGCTGGCCAAGCCGATGACGGATGCGGTCCATGATCAGTGGCAGGCGCTCTTTGCTCCAGGGCTTGTCGCCTTCCTGGAACTTGGCGATGACGATTTCCAGGATCGGCGGCTCGACGGTGTTGAGTGCGGCAAACATCCATGTGATAGCGCGCGCGCGGGCATTGGCATCGTGCGGCAACAGCCCCGGATAATGCGAAGCGATATGAAAAATGATCGCGCCTGACTCAAACAGCGTCAAGTCGCCTTCCTCATAGGTTGGAATCTGCCCAAAGGGGTGGCGAGCCAGGTGCGCCGGCTCCTTCATCGCAGCGAAAGACACCGGTCGCACCTCGTAGCTTTGCTCCACTTCTTCAAACGCCCAGCGAACGCGCGTATCGCGTGCCAGTCCCGTGCCGCCATCCGGCGAACGTTCAAACGCAGTAATGGTGTGAGTCATCGTCATCTCCTGTTGATGGTGGTAGTTCCTTCAGAAATGACGACGAATGACTGACGGCTAAATCGACAACTTCAGCAAACTCAAACTCAGCGCGCCCCCCGGCAAGCGGGGCAAATAATATCCTGAAGGCGCGATGGGTCATCAGTGCCAAAGATCATTACAATGGAATGCCGACAAGCTTGGCCTGTACCGTTCGCCCTGTAAGGGTTTCAGAAAGGATGTCCTTCAATAAAAAGTACATACCCATCTGGTGCTTGAGAGGTTTGAAGTCCGTGCTGCCGTAAACGTAAGAGGTCAGCTGAATTCTGAACCCCTTGAAGCATTGGCCCCGCTCCTTGCAGTCGGCCTGAAACCGCGAAACTGCTTGGGCAAAAGACTCAATTATTTCGGTCGCAACGGAGGAATCATCGTGCGGACCGGCCCTATCTTCAATCGCGCAAAATGATGAGCTAGGCTCTGGGTGGAACTTGACCTCAAAAACGGTAACATGGGACCCACCTGATGCATGCTGCTTTACCGAGCGAAACTCGCGGCTGATAGGCGATTCAACAAGGTTTAGTCTGTCGCTGACAATGCCTAGCTCAATGGTCATGGGTTTTACAGCAAATAAGCTGACCACCTCGTCCAAGCTTTGAGGCGCCGACAGTTCGCTTGCTGAGCAAAATTCCCGTAACAAGGCTTCTTGCCAGTACATGAGGCGATTCTCGGCCCGCGCCTGACCTCTCAGTGCCATAACAAATTTGGCGAAGCGCTCCGCACCTGCAAAACGCTCAAATTCTGCGATGAAGCTGTCCATTTCTTAATCCTAAAGCCCTCGTCAGAAAATAACAAAGGGGTTGCGACGTGGGGCTAGGCATCGACTTGCGTCAGGACCTGCTGCCAAAGCGCCTGCCGTGGAATGCCGGCATAGCCTGATTCCTGCGCATCATTGCACTCAATTACAATCCAGCGGCCATCTAGGGTTTTGGCGAAGTCCACGACGAGGAACGGAACCTTCAGGCGTTCTGCCGCCCGCTTTGCGACAGCCAAGCCTGCCTCCAAATCGACACAATGATATGGAGAAACCTGATACCAGTATCGGCCCCAACCAACGCATTTTCCATGCCACCAGAATGATCGATATTCGAGCGACGGATTTATTTTACCCGGGACGCTGCCAGCCACCGGCATCAGCGGAACGAACTCGCGAATGACAGGTTTCTGCCAATGGAGAATTGGGTCGTTACGATATCTTTCCGAGGCCAGTGCATAGTGCTCCCGGCTTTGAATGATCGATAAGTCAGGGTTGTGCTTGCTGGTTTGCCTCGAGCCCTTCATAAAAATTGGCCACTGGAAGTAGCTCTCGATTTCTTCTACACGAGGCAATTTGTCGAAAATCCGAGTCCGCGGCGTGAGATCTTCGAGATAGGGGTACCAGTGCTCGAGTTCACTAGCACGGCTGTGCTCGTCCGGCGAATTCACGAGGCGCAGTCCCATTTCCAACTTCTCCTTGAATTCGACGGCGTAGTCTTCGATGGGGCCAACCCTCAAGATGCAAAGCGATTCGCCCTCGATCCGATATGGGTGATCGCATGCAAAGTGCAAATCAAAGTTGAAGTCATATGCGGATACACCAACCTCGTCGCTAACAACGAAAAATTTTCTCTCAATACGAGCAACGTTCATGACCTATTGCGAACTCACCAGAATTGCCACCACGGCTTCTTGCCTGGGGTGTGCTTGTGCAGGAAGACCTTTGCGGGTTTTTCCACCAGTTTCCCAACCGCGTACTCAAATGCCGGAGTCTCCCCGCTATAGGGGACCAGCAGATAAACCGAGTCGCCAGATACATGCTCAAGCAACGCCACTATATTTTTGCAGTCGTCAGTAGTGTCCGCGGGCGGCATGGAAACGCCATTCGCTGACACGAGAACTCCCGGTGAGTGGTAGAAAATTCCCGTAGCCAGAATTTCACCTGCCTGCGCTTGTCCGGCAAATTGGCTCTCGAAATGCTCGATCGTCTGCATGACGGATAGCTGCGTAGTGCCATCGGACGTCAGGGCATGCCCCGACAGCTCGCCACTCTTGCTTATCGTGGCGGCGTGTGGCGAGTACATATCCTGGCTATGGAAATGCTGGACGACCGGTAGAACACGTTGGATCAGCTCGTCGAGCTGTGCGTTAAGCGCCATATTTATTGTCTTTCTACCTCGGCCTAGTGCCACAGGCCGAGGATCAAGCCGAACACCAGGAATTGCGCGGTGTGGTAGCCGCCGTCGATCAGCAGCAGCTTGACGCTGCGGTTGGCGAACTGGTAGTTAATGCCGAAGCAGGCTGCCACCATGCCGAAGCCTGCCAGCAAGGCGTGCTTGATGGCATAGTCGAGCGTCGGCGCCGGGCCGACCCAGCGTGCAAACGCAAACGCCGCGAGCAGGGAAAAGACAAACGCGATGCCGAATACGCGCGCCGGGTGGCCGTCCGGTTTGACGCCGCCGTTTTCATCATTCCACATCTTGCCAAACAGGGCCGGTGAGTACCACAGGCCGCCGAGCATGAAGCTGGAAACTGCGGCCAACAGCACGGCGAAAATATTCATGCCCATCATATGCATCATCGTCTCCCAGTGAATTATTGTTGAGAGAGAACGATATGTGAGCCGGGTCGCAAGAGTCAATCACTTGTTGTTGCAATGCGCCGAAAGCATCTCGCCCATCTTTGCGCTGGCAGCCTGGCGATCGTCGGCCCAGGTCAGGGCGGATTCAGTGCCGCTTGCTTCTTCGCGGCGCAGGAAGCTGACGTAGGTCGAGCCCTTCTTTCCGGTCACGTGCATCAGGCGGACTTCGCAACTGCGGCCGTTGGCGGCGGCCTTGGCGGTGCTCAGCACGTCGACTTTGGTGACGTGGCCGATATGCGCCACCAGCGGCGCGCGCTGGTTCAGGATCTCGAGCAATTTGTCCTGCGGGATGTCGCGGCTGCAGGCTGCCAGCAGCAGCAAGGGCAGCAATCTCTTCATGGCGCCTCCAAAGAACAAACGCCGACCGGCGCGAGGGCCGGACGGCGTTTGGGTGTTGCGTTGCTCTTTAATGCGATCAGGACATGTGTTGGCCGCCGTTAATGGCGATGTTGGCACCGGTCAGGAACGCTGCTTCGTCGGAAGCCAGGTAGGCCACCAGGCCCGCCACTTCTTCCGGCTTGCCCAGGCGGGCCATCGGGATCTGCGGGATGATCTTCGAATCCAGCACGTCTTTCGGGATCTCCATCACCATCTTGGTGCCGATATAGCCTGGCGAGATAGTGTTGACGGTCACGCCCTTGCGCGCCACTTCCAGCGCCAGCGCCTTGGTGAAGCCGTGCACGCCGGCCTTCGCTGCGGAGTAGTTGGTCTGGCCGAAGGCACCCTTCTGGCCGTTCACCGAGGAGATGTTGATGATGCGGCCCCAGCCACGGTCCACCATGCCATCCGCTACCGGCTTGGTCATGTTGAACACGGAGTCCAGGTTGGTCTTCATCACGGCGTCCCAATTGACCTTGTCCATCTTCTTGAAGGTCATGTCGCGGGTGATACCGGCGTTGTTCACCAGCACATCAACCGGGCCGATGTCGCGCTCGACTGCTGCGATACAGGTTGCCGCCGAATCAAAGTCCGACACATCGCAAGGATAGGCGGTGAAGTTATAGCCCTGGTCCTTCATCGTGGCCAGCCACGACTCATGCGTCTTGTTACTCGGGGAATACGTGGTTACCACTTTGTAGCCCAGTGCGACCATTTTGATGCAGATCGCTTCGCCCAGACCACCCATGCCGCCCGTTACCAATGCAACTCGTGCCATTTAATGTTCCCCTATTTATCTAAACGAAAGCTCATTCCCTCTCAACTGCCAGTGCTACGCCCATGCCGCCGCCGATGCACAGCGAGGCCAGGCCCTTCTTAGCGTCACGGCGGACCATTTCATGCAGCAGGGTCACCAGGATGCGGGCGCCGGAAGCGCCGATCGGGTGGCCGATCGCAATCGCGCCGCCATTGACGTTGATCTTGCTGGTATCCCAGCCCATTTCCTTGTTCACGGCGCAGGCTTGCGCGGCAAACGCTTCGTTGATTTCCATCAGGTCCAGGTCTTGTGGCGACCAGCCGGCTTTCTTCAGGCACAGCTGCGAAGCGGTGACCGGGCCCATGCCCATGTAGGCTGGGTCCAGGCCGGACGAGGCGTAGGCCTTGATGCGCGCCAGCGGGGTCAGGCCCAGTTCCTTGGCCTGTTTGGCGGACATCATCATCACGGCTGCGGCGCCGTCGTTGATGCCGGAGGCATTGCCGGCGGTGACGGAGCCTGCCTTGTCGAAGGCTGGACGCAGGCCGGACAGCGCTTCCAGCGTCGAGCCTGGCTTCACGTATTCGTCCTGGTCGAAGAAGATGCTGCCTTTTTTCTGCACGATTTCGAGCGGCAGGATTTCGTCCTTGAATTTGCCGGCCTTTTGCGCGGCTTCCGCTTTCAGTTGCGACTGCAGCGCGAATTCATCCTGCTGGCTGCGCGAAATATCGTATTTCTTCGCGACGTTCTCGGCGGTGATGCCCATGTGGTACTGGTTGTACACATCCCACAGGCCGTCCACAATCATGGTGTCGACCATCTTGGCGTCGCCCATGCGGAAGCCGTCGCGCGATCCGTTCAGCACGTGCGGCGAGGCGCTCATGTTTTCCTGGCCGCCGGCAATGATGATGTTGGCGTCGCCGCACTTGATCGCTTGCGCTGCCAGGTGGGTCGCCTTGAGGCCGCTGCCGCAGACCTTGTTGATGGTGTAGCCCGGAATGGCGCTTGGCAGGCCGGATTTGATCACGGCCTGGCGTGCCGGGTTCTGGCCGACGCCAGCGGTCAGTACCTGGCCCATGATGACTTCGCTGACCAGGTTAGGGTCGATGCCGGTCTGGGCCAACAGGCCCTTGATGACATGGGCGCCCAGCTCTGCTGCCGGGGTCTTGGCCAGGGAACCGCCGAACTTGCCTACTGCGGTACGGCCTGCTGCAACAATTACTACATCATCCATTCTGCTTCTCCGGGAGTGGTATGAAAATCTTTCAATGCATTCTAGCTAAGTGCCATGCCCGCGGCCAGCTAAGGCCTACCGGAACAGCGGCTTATTCAAAGCCACTTCAGTTGCCTCACGTCCATATGCTTGCGCACGGTGCATCGCGTGCTTGCCCTGGTCGGTTGCCATTTGCAGCAGGTCTTGTGGATGCTGGATGGCCAGGAATTCATTGGATGCTGCGGTCATGGCAGCAAGAGAAGCCAATGTGGTATCACGATGCCAGTCACAAATGCTGGCGAAGCTGGCAAGTTGCACGTCAAAGGCCGCCTGAGCGGCGCGAGAAAATTCGTCGTTGAACGCATACATGCCATGCTCCTTCAGTTATTCGGTGGCTGAGATACCGCAAGACTTCTCATGTTAGTGCGCGATTCCAGACAAACGTTTGATAAACATCAAGGCTGCTTTCATTTTGCATAAAACCGATAACGATGTCACGACAATAACTTGATACCGTCAAGCGTTGCGGCGCATTGCTCGCGTATCACGTTGACGAAGTCGGCCACGTAGGCCTTGTGCTGCAAGGCCGGCGGCACTGAAACAAACAAGTCGCTCCACAATCCGGTCTCGCCGATGGGGCGCGCGATCACGTAGTCGTAGTCGACATAGTTCTTGATGGCCCAGTTCGGCAATGCCGCCACGCCGCGCCGGCTTGCAACCAGTTGCAGTATCGCGACCGTCAGTTCGGCAGTGCGGCGCTGGAATTCAATGCCGGCCGGACGCAGCACTTCGCGGATCAGGTCGATACGCGTTTCGGGAACTGGGTAGGTGATCAGCGTTTCGCCTGCAAAGTCCTGGGCCGACAGGCGGCGCCGCGTGGCAAGGCGATGTTTCTGCGCCATCACGGTCAGGATTTCGAAACGGAACAGCGGGAAGGTGGAGTAGTCGGCGCTGTAATCGGATCCGATTACCAAGTCGGCATGGCCATTGCGCAGCAGGTCGGCCGGTTCACTGTGGAAGCCGGAAACCAGGTCGATTTCCACCTCTGGCCAGCGGGTGCGGAAGGCGTCCATCACCGGCATCAGCCAATCAAAGCAGGTATGGCATTCAAGCGCCACGCGCAACTGGCCGGTGTCGCCCTGCGACAGGCGCAACACGTCGCGCTCGGCGCGTTCCACCTCCGGCAGCAAGGTGTCGGCCAGTTTCAGCAGCCGCTCGCCGGTTGCGGTGAAGCCAATTGGTATCGATTTCCGCTCAAATAGCGGCGTACCGTAGCGATCTTCCAGCAATTTGATTTGATGCGATAAGGCCGACTGCGTCAGGTTCAGCAGTTGCGCCGCCTTGACCAGGCTACCTGAGGAGCGGAGCGCAGACAGCGTGCGCAGATGACGAATCTCGAGCATGTATGAAAAGTTTTCAAGTGGATACATAAAAAGTTTCGTTTTTATTATATGCCGTCATGCCGCAAACTGTACTTCACCAATATTTCTTAAGCATGACAAAAATGAAACTCGTACAAACTCATATCCCTGGTTTTCCACGCATCGGTGCCGCACGTGAATTGAAATTTGCATTGGAGCGCTTCTGGCGCGGCGAAACTTCGGAAGCTGCGCTGCAAGAGACTGCCAGCAATCTCCGTGCCCGCCACTGGGAAACCCAGCGCCAGCATGGCCTGGATTTCGTCACGGTTGGCGATTTTGCCCTGTACGACCATGTGACCAACCATATCCAGCTGTTCGGTTGCGAACCCGCGCGCTTCGGTTTCAACGGCAGCGAGTCGCCACTGGCGCGCTACTTTGCCATGGCGCGCGGCGACGGTGCACATGAAGGATGCGGCTGTGCCCAAAATGGTGCAGCGCTGGAGATGACCAAGTGGTTCGACACCAACTACCATTACCTGGTGCCGGAGTTCAGCGAGTCCACTTCGTTCGAGCTGTACAGCAAGCGCCTGCTGGACGAAGTCAGCGAAGCCCGCGCCGCCGGCCATCCGGTCAAGGCCGTGCTGCTCGGACCGCTGACCTTCCTCTGGCTGGGCAAGGAGCGCGATGCGGCGCCTGGTTTCAGCCGTCTTGACCTGCTCGACCGGCTGCTGCCGCATTACAGCCGGCTGCTGATGCAACTGCGGGCTGCCGGCGCCGATTGGGTACAACTCGACGAGCCTATCCTCGGCCTTGATTTGCCCAATGCGTGGCGCAATGCTTTCGAACCGGCTTATTGGCTGCTGAACCAGGCCGGCGCCCAACTGATCGTTGCGACCTACTTCTCGACGCTGGAGGAGAACGTCAGCCTGGCTTGCCGGCTGCCTGTCGCAGGCCTGCACGTCGATGCCGTGCGCGCCGCCAGCGAACTGGCCAGCGTGGCCGACTGGCTGCCGGCGCACAAGGTGCTGTCGATCGGCGTGATCGATGGCCGCAACATCTGGCGGACCGATCTCGACGCAACCCTTGCCACGTTGCTGCCGGTGCTGGCCAAGCGCAGCGGCCCGGTATGGCTCTCGACATCTTGCTCCTTGCTGCATGTGCCATATAGCCTGGCGGCGGAGCCGGGGTTGGACGACGAACTGCGTTCGTGGCTCGCTTGCGCCGAGGAAAAGCTGGCGGAACTGGCGCTGCTCAAGGCTGCGTTGTCCGCCGACGAGCGGGTGTCGGGCAATGTGGCGCGGGGTTTCGCGGAAGCGCGCGCAGCCCTGGCCAGCCGCCGCGCCAGCAGCCGGGTACACAACGCCGGCGTGGCGGCGCGCATGGCGGAACTGGCGTCCGACGCTAGCGCCTCGCGCCGCGGCTCGCCATTCGCGCAACGCCAGCACCTGCAACGTGAACGCCTGCAATTGCCGGCGTTCCCGACCACGACAATCGGATCCTTCCCCCAGACATCGGAAATCCGTCTCGCGCGCGCAGCCTTCAAGCGCGGCGAATTGTCCGCGCAGGATTACCGGCAGGCGATGCGCACCGAAATTGCGCATGCTGTCCGTACGCAGGAAGAACTGGGCCTCGACGTGCTGGTGCATGGAGAAGCCGAGCGCAACGACATGGTCGAATACTTCGGCGAACAACTGGATGGATTTGCGTTCACGGCGAACGGCTGGGTACAGTCGTACGGCTCGCGTTGCGTGAAACCGCCGATCATTTACGGCGATGTACAGCGTCCGCGAGCAATGACGGTCGGCTGGACCGAGTACGCACAAAGCCTGACCGCCAAGCCGATGAAAGGCATGCTGACCGGGCCGGTAACGATCCTGCAATGGTCCTTCGTGCGCGACGACCAGGCGCGCGGAGAAACTGCGCAGCAAATTGCTGCCGCCATCAGCGACGAAGTGCGCGACCTTGAAAACGCCGGCATCGCCATCATACAAATCGACGAGCCAGCCTTGCGCGAGGGCCTGCCGCTACGCCGCAGCCGCTGGGATGCTTACCTCGACTGGGCCACCAAAGCCTTCCGCATCAGCGCCGCGGTAGCTGCCGACGCGACGCAGATCCACACCCATATGTGCTACGCGGAGTTCAACGACATCCTGCCCGCGATCGCCGCGCTGGATGCCGACGTGATCACGATCGAATCGAGCCGCTCCGCGATGGAGCTGCTGGGTGGTTTCGCCAGCTTCCGCTACCCGAACGAGATCGGACCGGGTGTCTACGACATCCATTCGCCGCGCGTGCCCGGCAGCGAAGAAATGGTAGAGCTGTTGCGCAAGGCTGCCAAGGTTGTGCCGCCCGCACAGCTATGGGTCAACCCAGACTGTGGCCTGAAGACCCGCGCCTGGCCTGAAACGGCTGCCGCCCTGCAAAACATGGTCGCCGCCGCACAAAAATTGCGCACTGAAGTGGAACTTTCCTAAATCCTTCCCGTCCAACCTCAAAGATTCTCCCTTCAGCTTGGCGCAAAGTTGAGCCATTCGAAGGGAGGCTCTATGGACGATCCGGAACGAATCGCCAAAGTGGAGGTTGAAGTGGAAAGCATGCAAAGAGACATCAGTCGACTGTACGACGCCGTTGACAAGCTTCGCGAGCACGTGGACAAGGGCTTTAGCGATATACGCAAGGAAATGGCAGTGACAACACGCTGGCTGGTTGGATTGACGATCTTAATAGCCGGTATGTTCGGCCGACTATTTGGGCTTTATTGATCGGGCAATGCCGTTCGAATATGCTGCTTCGATCACGTGGCAGGTGCAGGCACTGATGGACCATACTAAAGATGAGCAAATCGGAGAATTTATTCTCGTACGCAATAACGCATAGAACAGAAAGAGCGGAAGCCCGCGAGGCATTAATAACATTAAAATATTATCATTCTTGCCGCTCGGCACTGCGAGCCGGCCTGGAAGCCGCATAAACACTGGGCTCCCCTCCCCAAGCAAGCTTAAGCAAAGTACAATGCATCCAGCCTGGGCCCAGCCCGTTACTTTGCGATTGTCATGCCTAAGAGTACGTTCCAGAAGCCTATCGAGATCAAGATTTCCACCGTTGTTGCCGTGTCCGCCATCATGTACACGAGCGATCTGGTCGCCCTAGACGCCGCCATGCATGAGATGACCGGCGGCGTTTCCGATTTTTTTGAGGGTGACCTGGCCGTCATCGACGTCGGCGACCTGAAGCCAGGCTGCGAACCTATTGACTGGGCGGCAACCATCGCCCTCCTGAAAAAATACCGCCTGAACCCGGTGGCTGTGCGCAACGCCAAGCCGGACATGGTGGAAGAAATCCAGCAACACGGCCTGCAACTGGACAGCGGCAAGCGCGAAGAAGCGCCGATCCCTGCGCCAAAACCAGCGCCAGCTCCGGCCCCTGCGCCGGTCCCGGTTCCCGCCAAAGCAGCGGCGCCGGCGGCACCAGCTGTCAGCAGTACCATGATCATCGACACCCCGGTCCGGGCCGGCCAGCGCATTTATGCGCGCGGCGGCGACCTGATCGTGATGGCCGTCGTCAACAACGGCGCGGAGATCATCGCGGATGGCAGTATTCACGTTTACAACACTTTGAACGGCCGTGCCCTGGCAGGCGCCTCAGGCGACGCCTCGGCCCGTATTTTCGCTATGTCGATGAGCCCGGAACTGGTCTCGATCGCCGGTGTTTATCGCACTTTTGAAGATGGTTTCCCGACCGAGAACGCACGCAAGCCAGTACAAATCCGGCTGAACGGCGAGAGTCTGGATATACAATCTGTCAATTCCGCAAAATAACTGTTCAGTAAAGGATTCTTTGTGGCACGAATTATTGTAGTTACGTCCGGCAAGGGCGGTGTCGGCAAAACGACTTCCAGCGCCAGCTTCTCCACCGGCCTCGCCATGCGCGGCCACAAAACCGTCGTCATCGACTTTGACGTCGGCCTGCGCAACCTGGACCTGATCATGGGTTGCGAACGACGCGTTGTGTATGACCTGATCAACGTGGTGCATAAAGAAGCCACCCTGAACCAGGCCCTGATCAAGGACAAGCACTGCGAAAACCTGTACATCCTGCCGGCGTCCCAGACCCGCGACAAGGATGCCCTGACGGAAGACGGCGTGGAAGGCGTGCTGGCTGAGCTGATCAAGATGGAGTTCGAGTTCATCATCTGCGACTCGCCGGCCGGTATCGAACACGGCGCCCTGATGGCGCTGACCTTCGCCGACGAAGCCCTGATCGTGACCAACCCGGAAGTGTCGTCGGTGCGGGACTCCGACCGCATCCTGGGCATCATCCAGGCCAAGTCGCGCCGCGCCCTGTCCGGCGGCGACCCGGTCAAGGAACACCTGTTGATCACCCGTTACTCGCCAAAGCGCGTAGAAGCGGGTGAGATGCTGTCATTTGAAGACGTGCAAGAGATTCTGCGTATTCCTTTGATCGGCATCATCCCTGAGTCGGAGCAAGTACTGCATGCTTCCAACCAGGGTAACCCGGCAATCCACTTCAAGGGAACCGATGTGGCCGAAGCCTACACCGACGTGGTGTCGCGCTTCCTGGGCGAAGAAGTTGAGCTGAAGTTTACCGACTATGAAAAGCCAGGTTTCCTGAAGCGTATCTTTGGAGCTAAATAATGGCCCTGCTTTCTTTCCTGTTCCAGAACAAGCCGAAAACGGCCAGTGCGGCAAAGGAGCGCTTGCAGATCATCATCGCACGTGAGCGTAACGGCCGCGCCGGTCCGGATTTCATGCCGGCGCTGCACAAAGAGCTGGTTGATGTGATTTCGAAGTACACCAAGGTGTCGGCGGACGATATCAAGATTTCGCTGGATCGCCAGGGCAACCTGGAAGTTCTCGACGTAAACGTGGTCCTGCCGGACGCTTGAACCGGTAAACTTGCCCGCGACGGCCGCGTTTCGGTGTCTGACCCTGCGGGTCAGACACCGGTTTGCCGGTTTTCCGTCCCGGCCAGCACCAGTCTTGCCACCTTGGCACAAGCCTCCACATGCTGGTAACCAATCTGCCGGAAGGCAAAGAAACCAATAGTAGCTGAAGCAATTTGACCGGCAATAGGCACCAGCTTGCCCGCCTGCTTCGCCGCAATCTTGCCCGCGCTGCGTTTCAACACCGTCGCCACCAACTCGCGCGTGACCACTTTCCCCACCAGCATCCCGCCCAAGCCAATGACCGCCTCATACGCGATCAGCTTCAATTTCGGCTGCATGCGGTCGATCTGGTCCGGCGACAGGCCGAACTCATGATTGACGTCGTCGATCAACTGGGTGAACAGGCGCAAGTCCGACACCACGTCGATACCCGGGATCGGCACCGCCGCCACCCCGGCCGAAACAGCGGCCCGGCGCCGTACCAGGCGCCGGCAACGCTCGCGTACGGCATCGATATCCGCCTCGGTGGAGGGCAACACAGTCCAGTCATTTTTCATGGTTTCGCTCCCCATTCGACTTGCAAAATAAGACCTGTTCCATTGTGCTAGCCGCCCAAGCAGTGTACCGTGTGATAGAGGCGCAGCCTCGCACGGCACCCAACAGAGTAGTACCATAGAGCAATCTTTGATCAAATTGGTAACTATTTCTTGTAAATCTCTGTTATATTCGTGTGACTGCTTCTTAACATTTTGCTGTAAAGAACCATGAGAATCGTTGTCCTTGATGCTGACCGAAGCCAGGCGGACCTGATCTGCCAGGTCCTGACTTCTGCTGGTCATGCCTGCCATGGCTACCAGACGGCCAAGGACCTGCTTGCCAATATGCGCAAGGACAGCGTCGATATGCTGATTCTTGACTGGCAGGTTTCCGATATGGATCCTGCCGAGGCAATGCGCAAGGCCCGCGAAAAGCTGCCTGAAAACGGCCCGGTGATGTTCCTGACCACTAGTTCCGGCGAAGACGATATCGTAGCCGGCCTGTCGGTCGGTGCCGAAGACTTCCTGGTCAAACCGCTGCGCCGCGCCGAATTGGTGGCCCGCGTCCAGGCCCAATTGCGCCTTGCCTACCCAAGCCAGAACGGCGCCGAACAATTGCAGTTCGGCCAATACGTCTTCGAAACCCGCCCAGGGCGTTTGTTGATGGATGGGCAAGTGCTGGATGTCACCCATAAAGAGTTCTACCTGGCTCTGCTGTTTTTCCGCAACATTGGCCGCCCGCTATCGCGCGCCTACATCCACGAGGCGGTCTGGATCCGCGAAACCGAGGTGCCGTCGCGCACCATGGATACCCACGTTTCCCGCGTCCGCAATAAGTTGCAATTGAAACCAGAAAACGGCTTCCGCCTGGTTCCGGTGTACAGCTACGGCTACCGGCTGGAAAAGCTCGGTTCCTGAGCGCGAAACCGGCTCAAGGTATAATGGCGTCTGGAATCTTCCGTCTGGACCAAGATGCAACTGCTCGCCGTTGGCCTCAACCACACCACTGCACCCGTCGCGCTGCGCGAACGGCTGGCGTTCGCGCCTGAGCAGCTTGGCACGGCGGTGGCGGCCGCACGCAACTGGTTTGCCCGCGCGGATTCGAAAGGCGGCGACGAAGCGGCCATCCTGTCCACCTGCAATCGCACCGAGCTGTACGCGGCCAGCAATGCCGCCAACCCGCTCGACGCCGGCGCGCAATTCCTGGCCGATTTCCACCAACTGAATTACTCCGAGCTGCGGCCGCACCTGTACATGCTGCCGCAGCACGATGCCGTGCGCCATACTTTCCGCGTCGCGTCCGGCCTCGATTCGATGGTGCTGGGCGAGACCCAGATCCTGGGCCAGATCAAGGACGCCATCCGCACCGCCGATGAAGCGGGCGGCCTGGGCACCTACCTGCACCAGCTGTTCCAGCGCAGCTTCTCCGTCGCCAAGGAAGTGCGCAGCACCACCGAAATCGGCGCGCACAGCGTGTCGATGGCCGCCGCCGCCGTGCGCCTGTCGCAGCGCATCTTCGACAAGATCTCCGAGCAGAACGTGCTGTTCATCGGCGCCGGCGAGATGATCGAACTGTGCGCCACCCACTTCGCGGCGCAGAACCCGAAATCGATCACCGTAGCCAACCGCACCATGGAACGCGGCGAAGCGCTGGCGCACCGCTTCAACGGCAAGGCCACGCGCCTGGCCGACCTGGGCAACCAGCTGCAGCAATACGACATCGTCATCTCCTGCACCGCCTCTTCCCTGCCGCTGATCGGCCTGGGCATGGTGGAACGCGCCATCAAGGCCCGCCGCCATAAGCCGATTTTCATGGTCGACCTGGCCGTGCCGCGCGATATCGAACCGGAGGTCGGCCGCCTGAACGACGTCTTCCTCTACACCGTCGACGACCTGGGCAAGGTGGTGCAGACCGGCATGGAAAATCGCCAGGCTGCCGTGGCGCAGGCCGAGGCGATCATCGAAACCCGCGTGCAGTCCTTCATGCACTGGATCGACGACCGCGCCGTGGTGCCGGTGATCCAGGGCCTGCAGGAAAACAGCGAAACGATTCGCCTGCTGGAACTGGAACGTGCACGCAAGCTGCTGGCCAAGGGCGAATCGGTCGACGCGGTGCTCGAAGCGCTGTCCAAAGGCCTGACTGCGAAATTCATGCACGGTCCGCAGCAAGCGCTGCATCGTGCACAGGGCGACGAGCGCGCCCAACTGGCCGAGCTGCTGCCACAATTGTTCCGCGGCCGCCGTTAGCGGCGCCACACCTCTTCCTGCCGCCCCGCGCGGCTACCCGTGCTACCCCTCGAATTCAGGAACGTATGAAACCATCAATGCTGGCCAAGCTGGACCAATTGGCAAACCGCCTTGTCGAACTGGACGAACTGCTGATGTCCGAAGGCGCGACGTCGAATATGGACAGCTACCGCAAGATGACGCGCGAGCACAGCGAGCTGCAGCCGCTGGTGGCGCTGTACAAGGATTACCTGCAGGTGCTGGGCGATATCGACGATGCGCAAGCCATGCTGTCCGATCCGGACATGAAGGAATTCGCGCAGGAAGAAATCGAGGCCGGCAAGGCGCGCCTGGGAGGGCTGGAGCTTGACCTGCAGAAGATGCTGCTGCCGAAAGATGAAAACGACGAACGCAACATCTTCCTCGAAATCCGCGCCGGCACCGGCGGCGACGAATCGGCTCTGTTTGCGGGCGACCTGCTGCGCATGTACACCCGCTTCGCCGAGCGTTCGCGCTGGCAGGTGGAGATTGTGTCGGCATCCGAAAGCGACCTTGGCGGCTACCGCGAGGTGATCGCGCGCATTATCGGCAATGGCGCCTACTCCAAGCTGAAGTTCGAATCGGGCGGCCATCGCGTGCAGCGCGTGCCGGCGACCGAGACCCAGGGCCGCATCCACACTTCCGCCTGTACCGTGGCGGTGATGCCCGAGGCGGATGAAGTGGAAGACGTCCACATCAACCCGGCCGACCTGCGCATTGACACCTACCGCGCATCCGGCGCCGGCGGGCAGCACATCAACAAGACCGATTCGGCGGTGCGCATCACCCACCTCCCTTCCGGCATCGTGGTGGAATGCCAGGACGACCGCTCGCAGCACAAGAACAAGGCGTCGGCAATGAAGGTGCTGGCAGCGCGCATCAAGGACGTGCAACTGCGCGAGCAGCAGTCCAAGGAAGCGGCCACCCGCAAGAGCCTGATCGGCTCTGGCGACCGCAGCGAGCGCATCCGCACCTACAACTTCCCGCAAGGGCGCATGACCGACCACCGCATCAATCTCACGCTCTACAAGCTGGACATGATCATGGACGGCGACCTGAACGAACTGACCACCGCCCTGACCACCGAGCACCAAGCCGAACAACTGGCCGCCCTGGGCGACTAAGATAAAAGTCGGGGTCAGATACCGTCTTGAATGGCAAGCCCTTTTTCCAAGTATTTTGGGTCAAAGGGTTTGCCCGACTTAACTACCCCGTAAATCAGA
>NZ_FOOF01000054.1 GCF_900113115.1 Duganella sp. CF458
TTTTGGCTTTTTAGTGGTCATTACGTCGGTCATGGACAATCCCTTTCGGTATTATTTCATGACCCCGGATTCACACTAAAATTCTGACAGGCTCGCGACCGATTGAAACCACTCGACCTGAGAGTCCGTATCTGGAACCGGCAAACGACGCGCTCGTGACAGGATTGCGAACGCCTCCGATGCAGATACGCCAAGTCCCAGCAGCACACAGGCGGCGGTGAGACCCGAACGACCGATACCAGCGCGACAATGCAAGGCGACTCCGCGATTGTTCTTAACCAGCGAAGTTAATTCGTGCACCAGCGCGAAGAAGTCGGCCGTATCAATGGGAATACTTCGATCTTGGATTGGAAATGATCGGTATTCAATGCCGTTAGCCTTGCACAAGGCTGCCTCGCCTGAAATGGACAGCTCGTCGATCTCATAACGGTGAAGTAAGCTGACGACGTCGGTGATGCCTGACCGCTTCCAGCCCGCGATCTCGTCCTCAAGCCAGTCGCCTCCTCGAGGTCGAGGCATAATCGCGAGCCTTAAAGGCTCGATATCACGAATCCAGTAAACTTCCGCTGTCATTCTTCAACTCATTAGGTTCCAGATTGATCTTTGCCATTGCACATTCGAACTCACCGTTTTCAATCAGATCAAGGATCGTTTGTTCGATCGTGGTTCGTGATGTATCGGTGACGAGGATCAAATTCTTCGCCCAAAAGTATCGGCCACCTAAGCACTCGCCAGATCTAGACCACCTCGATGTGAGGGTTTGAACATGCTTGAATGAACAGGTGGTCGCCTCCCAGCGGCTCCCGTCAATTAGAGTGACAAGAACATCAACGATTTCGTCATCGGGCCTCCACTCGCCCTCAGCCCAATGCTCCGCATCGATCCAGATGTTATCAATTTTCACTGTCGACATTCAAGTTGACCAGCGCGTGGGCGCCAGACTGATGGAATTGTTAGAGTTCACCCGAGAAGCCCTTCCCCTGCTCGCACCTGGTCAGTTTGATTCCTATGACTAGAGAGCATATCGGCTGGAATAGCCAAGAGCTGCGGCAAGGCCCGCGAGCCCAACACCGAACGTAACTGAAGCGAGCAAATATGGCGAGAGGTAGGAATTGGGAAGATCCCCTGTTCTGAGCCGCCAATTTAGTAGCCCGAGCACCGGCAAGCCCACCGCGACAAGGAAAAACCATACATACGGTGGGAAAAACGCAATCAGTCCAAATACGCCACCAGCAAAGAGAAACGGCAGTGGCCTCAATGGACGGCGTAGATCGGCCAGCTTCTCCTTTGCGCTCGAATCCAACGTCCGCTCAGCTCGGAAAATCAAAGCAGCGGAGACGAGATAGCACAGAAGAAACCAGGCGAATCCGAAAGTGATGTGAGGTGGCATAAAAGTCTATCTTAAGCGATCATCGCTCGGGATTCCTGCCAGCTGTAGCGATGACTCTTTCCATTAAACGTAAGCGTCAAGGCAGCGCCGTCTTGAGCGCCACGCTACTTTAATCGAAGATGTTCCCAACACCGCTGGGAAGCGGAGTTTAAGCGCCGGGGAG
>NZ_FOOF01000025.1 GCF_900113115.1 Duganella sp. CF458
CGCCAATCAATTTGCCATTCTGTTTGGGGAACGCTTTACCAACGCGATCAATTAATCAAACCGCGACCCCGGCACACAAAATTCCTGACAGGTCCTCGGTCGCAGTCCCTCGCCTCTTGCGCTTGAAGAGATGAGGCAGACCAAGTCATCAACTCACGGCCGACATTCACATGAGCACCGACCCAAATGACCGGATCTCTCGCTTGCTTTCTGTTTGCAGCAGAATTGTTGTAACGGCGCAGACTCAATTTGATCCGAAAGACAAAAGACACACCCTCGTCCTCGCTGACATACGAGACCCTGCTGCGATTGAAATAGCAAAGAATGTGCTTCTCGTCGACCCGGAATCATGTCATGGAAGTTGGATGAGCCCGGTCGATTTCCATATTGCCTTTTTAGCTGGGAAGACTCTGATTGGAAGTGTGGGTGTTGTTTTAGACAGTTGGCTTAGAAGTTCAATGTGGGAGGGGGATTACGTGATTAGCAGCGATCACGAATTTCGAGCATGGTTGGAGGGTCATATAGTGCTAAATGGACCTCTTGATCGCTGATGCAATCGCCTGCCTGCGAAGCTATCGGCCAGTGACAGGGTAAGCAATTTAGGGAGACATCATGACAGTGAAGCGCATGGACAACGTAGGCATTGTGGTGGAGGACCTTGATGCCGCCATTGAGTTTTTCTCCGAGCTTGGTCTTGAACTGGAGGGGCGCGTGCCAATTGAAGGAGATTGGGCTGACGGCGTGACTGGTTTGCATGGCATGCGCGTCGAGATTGCGATGATGCGTACGCCGGATGGCAACAGTCGGCTTGAGCTGTCCCGCTTCTTCGCGCCAGCGGTGGTTTCCGATCATCGTGCCGCGCCCGTGAATTCCCTGGGCTATTTGCGCGTGATGTTTGCCGTGGATGATATCGACGGTACGCTGGCTCGGCTCGGCAAACTTGGGGCGAAGCTGGTTGGCGAGGTGGTCCAGTACCAGAACGTGTACCGGCTCTGCTACATCCGCGGGCCGGAAGGAATCCTCATTGGGCTGGCCCAGGAGCTTGGCCAGAAGTGATGCCACAGAGGAGGTGCATGCTAGAATTTCCCAAAATATTCGACCATGACATATCCACACCGACTCGAGACTGCACTCGCACACCTTGCCGCAACCGGCATCATGAAGAGCAATTACGCGCCGCCGTTGTTCCGCATTCTTTGGCGGATCGGCGTTCATGTACGACCGCCGCACTTCGCGAGTTTCAGCGCCAATTTCCTGTTGACGGGTGCCTGGTTTGGCGTCGTATGGGGTGCGCTCATGTGGCTCCTGGTCTGGCCGGGAACCGGTAAATCGTCTCTCGTTGCTGCGATTACGGCCCTGGTGTCCGGAGTATCGTTTGGTCTTTGCATGGCGTTGTACTACCGCCACGGTGCCCGCAAGTACAAGCTGCCTGAGTGGTCGCAGATTCCGCAGGAAAAGCTGGTTCGATGATGGCGCGGTGCTCTATACTCGCCACGATTTTCCAATTCGCGCGGCGCATAGAGCATTTGAAATGACCAACATCACTGCTAATCAAGTTCCTCCACGAATCCTTCGACGGCAATCCCTGGCGCTTGTGCTGCTGGTGGCCAGCGGCGTCATTAACTACCTGGACCGTGCCACCTTGGCCGTGGCGAACGAATATATTCGTGCGGACCTTGGCTTGTCGCTCGGTGAGATGGGTGTGCTGCTGTCGGCATTCTCGTGGAGCTACGCCTTATGCCAACTTCCGGTCGGCGCGCTGGTCGACAAGATCGGGCCGCGGTGGCTGCTTGGCATCGGCTTGGTGGTGTGGTCGGTGGCACAGGCGGCGGGCGGATTGGCTTCGACCTTTGGCTTCTTCGTGCTGGCGCGTATCGCACTTGGGATCGGGGAGGCGCCGCAGTTTCCTTCTGCGGCGCGGGTGGTGAGCAACTGGTTCCCGCTGCGGTCGCGCGGAACTCCCACGGGCATCTACAATTCAGCGTCTCCTTTGGGCGTTGCCTTGGCGCCGCTGCTGCTGCCGCCATTGATTGCGGCGACCAGTTGGCATTGGGCGTTTTTCGTCACGGGCGGGCTTGGCCTGCTTGCTGCAATTGTCTGGGTGAGTGTCTATCGCGATCCGGTGCGTGAGGAACTGAGCGCGGAAGAGCGTGCCTACCTTGAGGCCGGCGAGTCCAGCGAGGCCGCACCAAAGACCAGTTTCGCCGCCTGGCGGGCCCTGTTCCGCCATCGTGTGACCTGGGGCATGATGTTCGGCTTTTTCGGTTCCGTGTACCTGAACTGGGTATACCTGACCTGGCTGCCCGGTTACCTGCGCACTGAGCGTCATATGGACCTGACAAATGCGGGCTTTGCATCGGCCATTCCGTTCCTGTGCGGCTTTGCCGGCGCCCTGATCGCGGGCTGGGCGTCCGATCGCATCGTGCGCTTTGCGCGCACGCCGATATCGGGCCGCCGTAACGCGGTGGTGGTGGCCACGCTGGGCATGGTGGCGTTCACGATTCCCGCTGCGCTGGTGGAGAGCAATGTCGTGGCAGTGGCGTGCATCTCCATTGTGATCTTCCTCGCCAACGCCTCATCGGCCTGCGCATGGTCGCTTGCCACGGTGGCGGCCCCGCGCAGCCGGATTGCATCACTCGGCGCGATCCAGAATTTCGGTGGCTTCCTGGGCGGGGCGCTGGCGCCTGTCCTTACTGGATATATCGCGCAAAACTGGTCCTTTGTACCGGCGCTGCTGACCGGTGCGGGTATTGCCTTCCTTGGAGCCATGTCTTACCTGTTCCTGGTCGCGCAACCCATTCCTGAAGAAGAGTGACATGATTGATTGATCCGCACATGTCCCACAGAAGCAAGTTCGCAACCTTACTGGCGATTGCCAGCGCCGCACTCATCGCCGCCTGCAGTCAGAAGGCCGACGGCGTGTCGGATGAAGACATCAGGGTGTCTAGCCTCGAAGCCCTTCCAGACATTTCGAACCGGTTGATTGGCAAGGAACGCCAGGTCAAGCCGAGCGAGCCGGATTACGTTCCTGAGCCGATAGCGTAGTCGCTGAAGACTCAATTGGGCAAGTGGCCAAAGGGCGAGGAACTGGCTGGTGCGCTTTCCTACTGTTCCGGTGCCCTGGTTTCCAATCGACTTGGCGCGAAGTCCGCTTGCGATGACGGGTATTCGCCCACACCGGAAAATACATGCATCGAGAAGCATGGCTATGGCAGGAAATCCATCGGCCAGGCACTGACCGCGGATCGCCGCGACCTGAATGGCGACGGCGTCAATGACTACATCATCTCGGACCGGTATTACTGCGATAGCTTGTCCGCAAACCAGGCCAACGTATACTTCGTCATGCTGTCCAATTCGAAAAAGGATTTCACGCTGGCATATGCAGACTGGGCGTCGTATGCCATGTATGTGGTTGACGACAAGGTCAACGGCAAGCCTGTCCTGATCGAGTCGGCCGGCAAGTCCTTCGGGACTTACTCGACAATCTATGAGCTGCGTGATTCGAAATTCTTGCCAAAGGCTTGCGTTTTCCACGACGAGAAAGGCTATAGCGCCTGCGAGCTTCCAAAGCCGCAAAGCTGAAAGGGTTCTTGATGCGCAAGCTTACGTTTGCCCTGGTTGGGGCACTGGCCGGAATGGTCGCGGTGTCGTGCTGGATCGGTGGCGCCATCGGTTGGGAACAAAGCGGGCTGTGGCCGGCGTGGCTCGCGGTGCCGCTTGGCGTTGGCATGGGGCCGATGTACCTGATAGAGGACTTGATGTCCCTCGCCGAAGGCAAGCCGCAGGACATGATCGCCTTGCCGCACGCGCTTGCCGTAGGGTTGGCCGGTGGTGCACTGGGCTGGCTGATTGCCCATTTCCGACAATAGTCGTTTGGGTAAGTAACTTTTTGTGAGAATTTGAGGCGGCGTTGGCGCGTACAATATTGCACCCTGATCCTCCGCGCAATGCGGCAGCGTTGCAAGCACATGAAGACCCAATTTTCTACCGCCACCAGCCTTGACGGCTTCATTGCCACCGAAGACGACTCGCTCGACTGGTTGTTCCCGCTCGGCGATGTCAACGACAGCAGCTATCCCGAATTCATAGCCCAGGTAGGGGCGATTGCGATGGGTTCTTCCACCTACGAGTGGATGCTGCGCAATGCCGATACGGTGGCGGCGGAAGTTGGTTCGCCGTGGCCCTATACACAACCCACCTGGGTATTTTCTTCGCGTACCCTGTCGCTCATTCCGGGCGCCGACCTGCGCTTCGTGAACGGCGATGTGCGGGCGGTGCACGGCGCCATGCGCGAGGTGGCCGGCGGCAAGAACCTGTGGATCGTGGGCGGCGGCGACCTGGCCGGACAATTCCATGATGCCGGGCTGCTGGATGAACTGATCGTGCAGGTCGGCTCGGTGACGCTGGGGCAGGGTAAGCCGCTGTTCCCGCGCCGCTTGACCAACCCGCCGCTGTCGTTGCAGTCGGCGCGCAAGATCGGATCCGGCATGGTGGAGCTGCGCTACCTCGTACAAAGACTCTGAACGTATGCTGATCCGTCCTTATCAAACATCCGACTGGCAGGGAATCTGCCTGGTGCATGACGCGGCGCGCAAGTTCGAACTGGAAGCCAGCGGCCTGGCCGATGCCTTCCTGACGCTGGAGGAAACCGGCGAGGAAGCGGGCTTGTTCGATGCCGCCTTGCTGGTGGCGGAAGTCGACGGCGAAGTTGCCGGCTTTGCCGGCTTCACTGACGACGAAGTCACCTGGCTGTACGTCGATCCCGCGCGCTATCGCAAGGGGATTGGCCGCGCTCTGGTCGACGCCGTGTTACGCGAATCGGGCACGCCTTTGTCGCTGGATGTCCTGGTCGGTAACACGGCCGCCCTGGCTTTGTACCAAAGTGCCGGCTTCAAGATCATCGACACGATCAGTGGCAAGCTGGCCGGCAATGAGCAGTTTGCCGCGACGGCACATGTTCTTCATAACTCTAACTCTCAACTGGGGAAATCAATTGCTGGACAGGACTAACTACTTCGTCAAAGAACACGTCGGCGTGCTCAAACTGTCGGACACTTACGACATCATCGACCCTGATACCCAGCAGAATCTGGGCGTGGCACAGGAAAAACTGAGCTTCCTGGTGCATGCGTTGCGCCTGGTGATCGACAAGCGGATGCTGCCGACCAAGGTGGAAATTTCGGAACAGGTCAACGGCCCTGCGCTGCTGACCATCAAGCGCGGCGTGACTTTCCTGCGTTCGCGAATCGAGATCCTGGACCGTTCGGGCCAGGTGATCGGCTACTTCAAGTCCAAGCTGTTCAGCCTGGGCGGCGGCTTCTTCGTCTACGGCACGCGCGACCAGTTGGTTGCCGAAGTGAAGGGCGACTGGAAGGGCTGGAACTTCAAGTTCCTCGACGCCAAAGGCAATGAGAAGGGCACCGTCAGCAAGAAGTGGGCTGGCATCGGCAAGGAGCTGTTCACCAGCGCCGACAACTACATGATCTCGATCGCCGACGACTTCAAGGCCAACTCCGGCTTGCTGCTGGCCGCTGGCCTGGCGATCGATATCGTCTTCAAAGAGCGTTAAGCACTAGCCTGGCCGCAGGATCACCTTGCGGCACTCCTCTTCCTTCTTGTCGAAGATGCGATAGCCTTGCGCCGCCTGTTCAAGCGGCAGGCGGTGTGTGATGATGGCTTCGGGATGCAGCCTGCCTGCGCCGATGAATTCCAGCAGTCCGGGCATGAAGCGCTGCACGTGGGTCTGGCCCATCTTGAAGCTGATGCCTTTATCGAAGGCATCGCCAAACAGGAAGCCGTGGATAAAGCCCGAATATACGCCCGGCACACTGACCGTGCCGCCGCGCCTTACGGCGGCGATGCACTGGCGTAGCGCGGCGCCGCTGCTTCCTTCCAGCTTGATTGCCGTCAGCGCCGTTTCCAGGGCGCTGCCCTTGGCTTCAAAACCGATGGCATCGATCACCGCATCCACGCCGCGCGACGCGGTGTTGTCGATAATGTATTCGGCGGCATCGACCTCATCGAAATTAACCGGAATCACGCCGTAGGCCTGGCGCGCAAAGTCGAGCCGGTAGCCGTTGTGATCGACCATGAAGATGGTCTCCACGCCCAGCATGCGCGCACACGCCGCTGCCATCAGGCCCACCGGGCCGGCGCCGTAGATGGCCAGGCTGTCGCCCGGCCCGACGTTGGCGTTCAACACAGCCTGGTAGCCGGTCGGCAGGATATCGCTCAAGAACAGCACCTGCTCATCGTCCAGCGCATCGGGGATGCGGATCGGGCCGACGTTGGCTTTCGGCACCCGCACGAATTCGGCCTGCCCGCCCGGCATGCCGCCGTACAAGTGGGTGTAGCCGAACATGGCGGCGCCTGAGCGCAGGCTTTTCTTGTTCATGATGGCGCCACGGTCGGGGTTTGTGGTCTCGCAGGCGGAGAACAATTGGCGCTCGCAGAAGAAGCAGTTGCCGCAGGCGATCACGAAGGGCACGACCACGCGGTCGCCGCGGGACAGTGCGGTGACGCCGGGGCCGGCATCTTCCACGATCCCCATGAATTCGTGGCCGAGGATGTCGCCTTCCTTCATGCCGGGCACCTTGCCGCGGTAGAGGTGCAGGTCGGAGCCGCAAATCGCGGTGGCGGTGATGCGCAGAATGACGTCGTCCGGCTCCTGCAGGATGGGATCGGGCACCGTGTCCACCTGGACATCATGTGCGGAGTGGTAGGTAAGGGCGCGCATGACAAGCTCCTTGGGTTTGCATTGCGCCAGTATCGTCACCACAGCCGGCACGCCAAGCGGCGCGCGTGCCGTGCCGCTGTAGGCGCAGGCCTTCAAGGCTGCGCGTGCTAGACTCTGGCGATAGTCAGGAGGACTTGCGATGAAAATTCGTCAACTTTACGTGGCGGTGCTGGCCGCCGGGCTGTCGGCCATGGCGCCTGCCGCATGGGGCCAGCAGGCCTCGGTCCAGGACAAGCCCGAGGCACGCCAGCAGGCCAAGGCCGGCGTGAACGGCGAATCCTCCACTGCTGCGCGCAAGGCCAGCGCTCTACAGGCGCCGAAAAAAGGGGGCGAACCGGCCACCCAGCCGGACCGGCGCGAAAAGGCGATGCAAGTCTCCGGCGGCCTGCAGAAAAAAACCAGCGAAACGGCGAACGCGGCCGCTTCCAACATGAAGTAAGGCCCGGGCTGCCCGGCCTTGTTAAAATCATGCCCTGAACCTCTTTTCGAGCTGGCATGAGTATCCAAACCGACAATTTCACCGAGCAGCGCATCATCGACGCGGCGCCGTCCTCCCCGAACGAGGAGGCCATCGAGCGCGCGCTGCGTCCCAAGCACCTCGATGAATACGTCGGGCAGTCCAAGATCCGCGACCAGCTCGAAATTTTCATCTCGGCCGCCCGCAAGCGCAGTGAAGCGCTGGACCATACCTTGCTGTTCGGTCCTCCCGGCCTGGGCAAGACCACGCTGGCCAATATCATTGCGCGCGAAATGGGCGTCAACCTGCGCCAGACTTCCGGCCCGGTGCTGGAGCGCCCGGGCGACCTGGCCGCGATCCTGACCAACCTGGAAGCGAACGACGTGCTGTTCATCGACGAGATCCATCGCCTGTCGCCGGTGGTCGAAGAGATCCTGTACCCGGCGCTGGAGGACTACCAGATCGACATCATGATCGGCGAGGGCCCGGCGGCGCGCAGCGTCAAGCTGGACCTGCAGCCTTTCACCCTGGTCGGCGCCACCACCCGCGCCGGCATGCTGACCAACCCGCTGCGCGACCGTTTCGGCATCGTGGCGCGGCTGGAGTTCTATACCACCGATGAATTGGCGAAGATCGTCGCCCGCAGCGCCGCGCTGCTGAAGGCGAATATCGACGAAAGCGGGGCGGTGGAAATCGCACGCCGTGCGCGCGGCACGCCGCGTATCGCCAACCGCTTGCTGCGCCGCGTGCGCGACTACGCGGAAGTGAAGGGCAACGGCGACATCACGCGCGAGGTGGCCGATGCCGCGCTGCGCATGCTCGACGTCGACCACGTTGGCTTTGACGTCATGGACCGCAAGCTGCTGGAAGCGGTGCTGTACAAATTCGGCGGTGGCCCGGTCGGCATCGGCAACCTGGCGGCCGCCATCGGCGAGGCCGCGGATACTATCGAGGACGTTTTGGAACCATACCTGATCCAGCAAGGCTTCCTGCAACGCACGCCGCGCGGCCGCGTCGCTACCGCGCAGGCCTACCAGCATTTCGGTGTCACGCCGCCGCGCAGCAGCGCCACTGGAGACCTGTGGGATGCGTAAGTTGGCAGCGCTGGGCGCGGCGGCGTTGGCCGCGCAAATCGCCTCGGCCGCAGTGCCGGTACAGGGTTACTCGATCAAGGCGGCTTACCCGCACGATCCGCAAGCCTTCACCCAGGGCCTGTTCTTCAAGGACGGCTTCCTGTGGGAGAGCACCGGCCAGTACGGTGCGTCTTCCGTGCGCAAGGTGGAACTTGCCACCGGCAAGGTGCTGCAAAAGCGCGACCTGCCGGAGAAAGTGTTCGGCGAAGGCATCGCGCCGCATGGCGACAGCATTGTCGGCATCACCTGGATGAACCAGGCCGGTTACGTGATGGACCAGGGCAGCCTGGCCATCAAGGGCACCTTCAATTACCTGGGTGAAGGATGGGGCCTGACCAGCGACGGCGAGCGCCTGTACATGAGCGACGGCACGCCGGAAATCCGCGTGCTCGATCCGAAGACCTTCGGCGAGCAGCGCCGCATCAAGGTCACGGCCGACGGCCAGCCGCTGGCGCAGATCAATGAGCTGGAGTGGGTGGACGGCCAGATCTATGCCAATGTCTGGCAGACCGACCGCATCGCCCGCATCGACCCGTTCAGCGGCCATGTGCTGGGCTGGATCGACCTGTCCGGACTGGCGGCGACCGCCAAGGTGGGCAACGATGTCGACAATGTCCTGAACGGCATCGCCTACGACGCCAAGTCGCACCGCCTGTTCGTGACCGGCAAGCGCTGGCCGAAGCTGTTCGAAATCGTCCTGCGGCCGCACAAAAAATAGTAACTGTCGGTAGGCTTGCCTCATGGAGTTTTCCGCGCAAGAATAGCTTGAAAACTCAGCCTTGCGGAGGCTCGCCGTGCTTGCGCGTTCCAGCAGCTTGTTCTGGAAACTGTTCCTGCCCATTGCCTTGCTCCTGGCCGGGTGCGGTCTGGTCATTTCGGCACTATTGCCAATCCTGATCAGCGAGAATGCGGAGCGCGATGCGGTGGACTCGGCGCAGGCCACGGTGCGCCAGTTCCTCCTGCTGCGCAAGTACTACACCGAGAACGTGGCGGCGCGTGTGCTGGCGCAGACCGATATGCGGGTCGACCCGGACTATCGCAGCAAGGAAAACGCGATCCCGCTGCCGGCCACCATGATCCACGACCTGAGCGATTTGATGCAGGGCGGCGGCACCACGGTCAGGCTGTACAGTCCTTTTCCCTTCCCGCAGCGGCGCGAGCGCCCGGTCGACCAGTTCGCGCGGGATGCCTGGACCTACCTGCAGAATACCCCCGACGGCGTCTTCTCCCGCACTGAAACCCTGCATGGCCGCAGCACGGTGCGGGTGGCGCTGGCCGACCGCATGAGCGCCCAGGCTTGCGTTTCCTGCCACAACAGCCATCCGCAAAGCCCCAAGACCGACTGGAAACTGGGCGACGTGCGCGGCATCCTGGAGGTCGATTCCACGCGCGAGGTGGCCAGCGCCACGCGCATCGTCAGCTGGGTCTTGTTCGCGTTCGGCACCGTGCTGGTACTGGTGGCGGTGGCGCTGCGCGTGTTCTACCAGCGCAATGTGGCGCAACCGCTGCACCGGGCGCTCGATTCGGCGCGCGCGCTGGCCGATTCGCGCGCCGGCCATGTGGCGGCGGTGCAGGCCGTGGCAAGCGGCAACCTGGACCATGATTTCACGCCGGCGCCGCTGCCGCAGCTCGACCTGGCCGGCGTGGCGCACGACGAGGCGGGCGACCTGCTGCTCTCGGTGGCGGGGCTGGCGGAGTCGCAGCGCAGCTTCGACGATGCCTTCGCCAGGATGACCGAGGCCCTGCGTGCCAGCAACCTGGCCGACCGTGAGCGCGATTGGCTCAAGTCCAGCCAGAATGAACTCAATACCGTCATGCGCGGCGAGCAGGAACTGGCCGCGCTCGGGCAACGCATCCTGGATTTCCTGGCGCAGCGCCTGCAGGCGCGCGTCGGCGCGCTGTATGTGGATGAGGGCCTGGGCGCGGGCATGTGCCTGCTGGCAGGTTATGGACTGGCGCAGGAGCGGCACCCGGCGCGGGTGGCGCCGGGCGAGGGCCTGGCGGGGCAGGCGCTCCGCGACGGCAGGCGGATGCTGGTCAGCGAGGCCCCGCCGGGCTACCTGGAAATCGGTTCCGCCCTGGGCAGTGCCGAGCCGTCCTGCGTGCTGGTGTTGCCGTTGCAGCATGGGCGCAATATGGTGGGGGTGGTGGAGCTGGGCGCCTTCCGCCGCTTCAGCGGCAACCAGCTGGCGTTGGTCGACCTGTGCGCGGAAGCGGTGGCCATCGGGCTGGAGGTGAACATCACGCGCCATCGCACGCGTTCCTTGCTGGCGGAAACGGCGCAGCAGGCGGAGGAATTGCGGGTGCAGCAGGAAGAGCTCCAGCAAAGCAATGCGGAACTGGAGGAGCGCACCGACCTGCTCGAGCGGCAGCGCGAAGAGATCCAGCGCGTCAGCGCCTACAAGAGCGAGTTCATGGCCAATATGTCGCACGAGCTGCGCACGCCCTTGAATTCCATGCTGATCCTGTCGGCCCTGCTGAAGGAGAACAAGGCGCACAACCTGAACGAGCGGCAGCTTGAATACGCGGGCACCATCCACAATGCCGGGCGGGACCTGCTGAACCTGATCAACGATATCCTTGACCTGGCCAAGATGGAGGCGGGCAAGGTGGAGCTGAATATCGAGCCGGTGGAGCTGGCGGGATTGTGCGCCGACCTGCTGGCGCAGTTCCAGCCCCAGGCCGAGCAGAAAGGCCTGGCATTGCAGGTCGAGCGTTTGCCCGGCACGCCGGCGGCGGCGATGATGGACGGGCCGCGCGTGCAGCAGGTGCTGCGCAACCTGCTGGCCAATGCGCTCAAATTCACGCACCAGGGAAGCGTGGCATTGCGTATCTCCGTGGCGGGCGAGCAGTTGTCGTTTGCCGTCAGCGACACGGGGATCGGCGTGCCGGCGGACAAGCAGGTGACGATCTTCGAAGCGTTCCGGCAGGCGGATGGCAGCATCAGCCGGCATTACGGCGGCACCGGGCTCGGCTTGTCGATATCGCTCCAGCTGGCGCGCACCATGGGCGGGGCGCTGCACCTGCACAGCGTGGCCGGGGAGGGCAGCACATTCACGTTCATGCTGCCATTGCTGCCTGGCGGCGGCGCAGCGCAAGCTGACCGGCCTGGCGTTGCGGTGGCCGCGCCGGCCGGGGACGACGGCGTGCGCCGCATCCTGATCGTGGAAGACGATCCTTTCTTCGCCAGCCTGCTGGCGGATTTCGTACACGGCCGCGGTTACACGCCGCTGGTGGCGGCCGATGGCGAGCAGGGGCTGCAACTGGCGCGGCGCGCCGCGCCGCATGCCGTTCTGCTGGACGTGATGATGGCGCGCATGGATGGCTGGGAAGTGATGCGCGAGCTGCGCGCCGATCCCCGTACCAGCCACCTGCCGGTGCACTTCATCTCCTGCCTCGACGAGATCCAGCGGGCACGCGACCTGGGGGCGCTGGGCCTGGTGACCAAGCCGGTCAGTCCTGAACAATTGGCGCAGGTATTCGACACCATTGAGCATGCATGGGCCGGCGCGCTGAAGCGCGTGCTGGTGGTGGAAGACGACGCGAGCCAGTTAAGCAGCCTGGCCGCGCTGCTGGAGGGGCGGGAAGTGGAAGTGGTGCGCAGCAAGTCCGGCCGGGAGGCGCTCGATTTGCTGGTGCACAGCCACTTCGACTGCATGGTGCTGGACCTTGGCCTGCAAGACATGTCCGGCTATGAAGTACTGGAGGCGATGCAAGCCGCTCCCGGCTTGCGCCACCTGCCGGTGGTGATTCACTCCGGCCAGGACCTGACGCGCGAGCAGCTGCGCATGTTGAACCGTTACGCGCGCAGTGTGATCATCAAGGGGGCCCACAGCCCGCAACGCCTGTTCAGCGAAGTGCAGCTATTCCTGCATAGCGTGGAGCAGGGCGGCGACGCCACCCATCAGGAAGCCTTTGCCCTTGCAGGCAGCAAGGTGCTGGTGGTGGACGACGATATGCGCAACCTGTTCTCGCTCGCCAGCCTGCTCGGCGACCGCGGGGTGCAGGTCATCGAGGCCGAAAACGGCCTGGAGGCGCTCGACAAGCTGGCGCAGGAAAGCAAGGTGGACGCGGTGTTGATGGATATAATGATGCCGCAGATGGATGGTTACGAGGCGATGCGCCGCATCCGCGCCGATCTCCGCTTCAAGGACTTGCCCATCATCGCGATGACCGCCAAGGCAATGCCGGGCGACCATCAGCATTGCCTGGAGGCGGGAGCCAGCGATTACCTCGCCAAGCCGATCGACACCGCGCAGCTTTTATCGCTGTTGCGTGTCTGGATTAGACGCTAGGGGAGCGCATGGACCTGAACATCCCGGTGCTGCTGGTCGACGACCGACAGGAGAACCTGACGGCGCTGGAAGCCTTGCTGGAAGATATGCCGCTGCCGCTGCACCTGGTCAAGGCCATGTCCGGCCATGAAGCCTTGCGCCAGTCGCTCAGGCATGATTTCGCGGTGGTGCTGCTGGACGTGCAGATGCCCGAAATGGACGGCCTGGAGACGGCCGAACTGCTGCGTACCAACCCACGCACGCGCCACCTGCCCATCATCTTCGTCACCGCCGGCCTGCACGACCGCGTGCGCCAGTTCAAGGGCTATGAAATGGGCGCGGTGGATTTCCTCAACAAGCCGATCGAACCGGCGGTGTTGCGCAACAAGGTGGCCGTGCTGTGCGAACTGTACGCCAAGGTGCAGGAGCGCACGCAGGCCCTGCATGAATCGGAGCGGCGCCTGCGCATGGTGATCGACAGCGCCTGCGAGGCCTTCATCGCCACCGACAGCCAGGACATCGTCACGGACTGGAACCATGCGGCGGAAGACTTGTTCGGCTGGCGCCGCGATGAAATGCTGGGCCAGCCGGCCGGCAAGGTGCTGTTGCCGCCTGCGGGGTGCAGCCAGCGTGGGCGTCACCGTACCGGGCGCGAGTTCGATGTCGAAGTGTCGCAGTGGCAGGTGCCGCAATCGCAGCCGCCCGCGTTTGCGGCGCTGGTGCGTGACATCACGCAACGCAAGGAAGCCGAGGAAGCGCGCAGTTGCGAGCTGCGCCAGGCCCTGCAGCAGATCGTCGAGCAGGAAAAAATGGTGGCGCTGGGCAGCATCGTGGCCGGCGTGGCGCACGAATTGAATACGCCGGTCGGCAACCTGGTGTTGCTGGCATCGACGCTGCGCGACCGGGTGGGCGAACTTGCCGGCAATGCGCTGGCCGGCAAGTTGACGCGCTCCTGCCTGGTGCAGGCGGCCGGCGAATGCCGCGAAGCGAGCGAAGTGCTGATCCGCAGCGCGGACCGGGCGCGCGAATTGATCGAAAGCTTCAAGAACGTGGCGGTGGACCAGACCAGCCAGCGCCGCCGCCAGTTCGACCTGCAGACCTGCCTGCACGATATCCTGGTCACGCTGGGGCGCATGATGCGGCAGGCGAATGTGACGGCGGAACTGCAGGTGCCGCCCGGCGTGCTGATGGATTCCTACCCGGGGCACCTGGAGCAGATCCTCAACAACCTGATCGTCAACTCCATCCTGCACGGCTTTGAGGGGCGCGGCTGCGGCAAGGTGTCGATTGCAGCCAGCGTGGCGGGCGACCATGTGCGGCTGGTCTACAGCGACGACGGGGTCGGCATCGCGCCGGAGCTGCAGCAGAAGATCTTCGAACCCTTCTTCTCCACCAAGGTCGGCGCCGGCGGTTCCGGGCTCGGCATGTACATCGTGAACAACCTGGTGAGCGGGGCGTTGCAAGGCAGCGTGAGCCTGAGCAGTGCGCCGGGGCAGGGCGTCCGGTTCGAGTTCAGCCTGCCGCTGGCGCCTGCCTGAGCCGCCGCCCGCGCCTTATTCATCGCTGTAGATCTTCCCGCCGAATTTCAGGGCGCTGTGCTCGCGCTGCGATTGCAGCAAGGGATAGAACATCTGCTTGTCCCAGCGCTCGGCGCCGAACAGCCGGTCGTCGCGCAGGCCGAATTCGGCCGGGTAGCGGCGCGTAATGTGGGCGGTGCCGAACAACACGTCCCAGAAGAACAGCAGGTTGCCGAAGTTGCCCTTGTAATGGCCGATGCCGTCGGCGTTGGTGATGGCGTGATGGGCGCGGTGCGTGGCCGGGGTGGAGATGGTGCGCTCCACCAGCCACATCAGGGGGCGCAGGGCCCGGATCCGGTACAGCGGCTCGTCCCAGGCCCAGGCGCAGTGGGCGCCGAGGATCACGGCCTGCTTGACGACGACGTAGGCGAAATACATCCAGCCGCAACCCAGGTAGACCATGGCGCCGGAGAACCAGATGCCGGGCATCATCAGGTAGTAAAAGAAGTTGTTGCGGTAGGTGATGCGGATGCTCATGTAGGAAGCCGAGTGGTGGGCGCGGTGCAGCGGCCACAGTCGCGGCGAATGCGAGATGCGGTGCCACCAGTACTGGCTCATGTCGTCGCCCACCAGCAGCAGTCCGGCCCAGGCCCACCAGGGCAGTCCGGCCCAGGCGTTGCGCAGGCCCGGCGCCAGCCACTGGCCCAGCGCGCTGGCGCCGAACAGGATCAGCGGCTGGGTGATGGCCAGCAGGCTGACTGCCATCAGCACTTCCAGCGCAGTATCATTGGCGCTGGCACGTACCGTGTCGCGGTAGCGCCGGCTCGCGAATTCAGCCAGGGCCAGGCCCGCAACGACCAGTGCCAGCAGCGTGTACATCATGTTGTTGTCCATGTTCCGGGTCTCCTTTGGCCACCATGATGCAGGGCAGCGCCGGCAAAGATTGTTCAATTCCGGGCAATTCAGGATTATTTTGCATGCAGATATTCTTCGACAACCCCTGGTTCGCCCGCCTGCCGGCAGCGCAAGCCCAAGCCTTGCTGGCGGTGGCGCGCAGCGTGCGCCTGGTACAGGGGGAAGTGCTCTACCTGCAGGGGGACACGGCAGCCGGGGCGCAGGACGGACTGTGGGGCGTGGTGCGCGGCGCGGTGCGCCTGTCGGTCATGCATGCGGACGGCAGCGAGGCCATCGTGACCATGGCGGAAGCGGGCAACTGGTTCGGCGAAACGGCCCTGCTGGCGGACTTGCCGCGCAGTGCGACCGCGACGGCGCACGCAGACACGGAGCTGCTGGCGGTCAGCGCCGAACGCTTCGCGGCCCTGATGCAGGACGTGGTGTTTGCCAACGCCATGGCGCGCCTGGAAGGGGAGCGGCTGCACGCTGCGTTCGGCCTGATTGCCGACATGGCGATGTACAGCACCTGCACGCGCCTGGCGCGGCGCCTGTTGATGATGGCGCACGGCGACCTGACCCAGGCGGCGAGCGCGCGCAGCACCATCGCCGCCTCGCAGGACCAGATCGCGATGATGCTGGGCGTCGGCCGCACTACCCTGAACCGGGAATTGCAGGCGCTGGCCGGTTGCGGCGCGATCGCCCTGCGCTATGGCCAGATCGAGCTGCTCGACCTGGAAGCGCTGCGCGCGGCGGCGGCCTGACAGCGCATCACTGGCGCGGCATTTCCGTGCCGGCCAGTTGTGCCAGGATTTCGCGCGCCGCCTGCAGCACGCGCTGCGCCCCTGGCGACAGGGTGCGCCCGCGCAAGCGGATGGTGGCAATGTCGGCCCACAGCGGCGGCAGCGGCACCTGCACCTGTGCCAGCCGGCCCTCGGCGGCCGCTTCGGCCAGCGCCGCATGACTGGAAATCAGCAGTAAATCGCTTTCGGCCACCACGTCGACCAGGGTGTGCACGCTGTCGCAACTGAGCATGATCGGCAGGTCGCGCCCGGGCGGCAGGCGGAACAACTTGTTCATCTGCGTCATCAGCACTTCGGGAATGGTGGGCGCCGCCATGCCGTAGGGCAGCAGCTCGGGCGGGGTGACGTCATCCCGTCCGAGCAGCGGGTGGCCGGGGCGGCAGTAGATGCCGCCGTACTGGCGGCATTCGTGGGTGATGATCAAGTCTTCGGCCGGTTCGATCAGGCGCACGTCGGACATGAAGAATTCCATTTCTTCGCCGCGCAGGTGGTCCAGCAGGTAGGTCGAAGTATTGATGGTCACCGACAGGCTGATGCCCGGCTGGTCGGTGCGTACCTGGCGCAGCATGCGCGGCAGCAGGGCGCCCGAATGCAGGGGGCCGATGCCGAAGGCCACGTGGCCGCTGTCGCCATTTCGCAACAAGGACAAATCATGTTCCATGTTGCGTACATCAAACAGTAAGCGCCGCGCGTGGTTGAAGAAGGCGGCCCCGGCCACCGTCACCGCCACGTTGCGGTTGCCGCGGTCGAACAGCAGGAAGCCCAGCTCGTCCTCCAGGGTCTGCACGGCGCGCGACAGGGCGGGTTGGCTGATGCTGATCTTCTCGGCCGCCCGGACGAAATTGCCTTCGTCGGCGACCGCCAGGGCGTAACGCAAGCGCTTGAAATCCATGAAAAATCCTCTAGTATGCGGAATATGCATTGTGCGGATAAATACAATGCATTGGACGAATAGTAGTGTCAAACACATACTCGTTTCAACGACAGCGTTAATAAAACGCGGCGCAACTGGAGACACTGTGATGAAAGTTCAGGAATTCGACCCTGCCGTCGTAGGACGCGGCGCGTCCTCTCTGCTTGACGTGCTGGAAGTGCAGCGCGCGGCCTTCAATGCCGACATGGTGCCGGCGGCCGCGCTGCGGCGCGAGCGGCTCGACCGCCTGCAGGCGATGGTGGCCGACAACGAGCCGGCCATCCTGGCCGCGATCGACAGCGACTTCGGCGGCCGCGCGCGGCAGGAGATGGTGCTGACGGAACTGTTCGTCGTGTTGTCGGCCATCCGCCAGCAGCGCCGCAAGCTGGGACGCTGGATGCGCCCGCGCCGCGTGGCGACGCCGCTGCACATGCTGCCCGGTTCGAGCCGGATCATGCCGCAGCCGCTGGGCGTGATCGGCAATATCGTGCCGTGGAATTACCCTTGCCAACTGGCGCTGGTGCCGGCGGCGGCGGCGCTGGCGGCCGGCAACCGCGTGATGATCAAGCCAAGCGAATTGACGCCGGCTTTTTCGCGCCTGCTGGCGCAACTGGCAGCGCAGTATTTCAGCCCGGCGGAACTGGCCGTGGTGGAAGGCGGCGTGGAGGTCAGCCGTGATTTTGCCGCGCTGCCGTTTGACCATCTGATTTTCACCGGCTCCACCGCGGTAGGGCGCCAGGTGGCTGTCGCCGCGGCGCATAACCTGACGCCGGTGACGCTTGAGCTGGGCGGCAAATCGCCCGCCATCATCGATGAGAGTTGCGACCTGGCCGAATCGGCGCCGCGCCTGGCGTTCGGCAAATTGTTCAATGCCGGCCAAACCTGCGTGGCGCCCGATTACGCGCTGGTGCCGCGCGCGCGCGTCGAGGAGTTCGTGCGCGAAGTCAGCGCGGCGGCGGCGGCCATGTATCCCCGGTTTGCCGGCAACGAGCAGTACACCAGCATCATCAGTGAGCGCCATCACGCGCGCCTGCAGCAGCTGGTGCAGGATGCCGAGCAGCAGGGCGCACGCGTGGTGCACATTGGCGCTGGTGCTGGTGCCGGCGCAGCGGGGCAGGCCGGCGAGCGGCGCATGGCGCCGGTGCTGCTGCTGGACGTGACGCCCGAGATGGCGGTGATGCGCGAAGAGATCTTCGGTCCGCTGCTGCCGGTGGTGCCGTACGACACGCTGCAGCAAGCCATCGCCTTCATCAACCAGCGCGAGCGCCCGCTGGCGCTGTACTGGTTCGGCAAGGAGCGTCGCAACTGCACCAAGGTGCTGCACTCGACCATCTCCGGCGGCGTGACCATCAACGACGCGCTGTGGCATGCGGCGCAGGAAAACCTGCCCTTTGGCGGCGTGGGCGCCAGCGGCACGGGCGCCTATCACGGCGAGCATGGCTTCCTGGCGTTCTCCAAGCAAAAGCCGATCTACCGGCAGGCGCGCCTGAACGGCTTCGGCCTGTTCCGCCCACCGTACGGCCGCGTCTTTGACACGCTGGCCGATTTCCTGAAACGCCATATGTAATGGCTTAGTGCATGCAAGTTCAGGCAGTTCCTCCGCACGCGATGAAATGTTAGGCTAGCTTGCCAGCGGCATAGACGCCAATGGCAATGTGCAGAAGATGATTCGCGTGAGGAGTTTAAGCAGTTAAGCAGTTGAGCAGTTGAGCAGTCAAATAAGTCTGTATAAAAAGCTGTAAAAAACCATTAGGAGACACTAGGATGACGAGGAAGTACAACCGTACCATGGCATTCGCTGTGGCGGCGGCGCTGGCAACCCCACTGGCGCACGCAGATACCTTCACCACCGACAATGGACTGGAAGGACGCTGGTCCCTGAATATGTCGGTCGGCACCAGCATCCGGATGAAGGATGCAGACAAGAACCTGATCTCTGTACCCAATGGCGGCACGGCAGGCGCCGGCGCCGACGACGGCAACCTGAACTTCTCCAAGCACGACGCCTATTCCACCGTCGGCAAGCTGACCGGCGAACTGGAATTGAAGGGCAATACCTACGGCCTGTTCATGCGCGGCTTCGCCTGGTACGACAAAACGCTCAAGGGCAAGGAAATGCCGCACGGGCATTACAACAACGGCTACAAGTCGAACGGCGAGTTGAACGACAACGGCTTCGACCAGCTGTCCACCTTTGACGGCGCCGCGCTGGCCGACGCCTATGTGTTCGCCAACTGGGACCTGGGCGGCAAGGCGCTGAGCGCCAAGCTGGGCAACCAGGTGATCAACTGGGGCGAATCGCTGTTCGTGCCGGGCATTAACGCGATGGGCGCCTTCGATACCAGCGCCGCGCGCCGCCCCGGCGCCCAGGTCAAGGAAATCCTGCGCCCGCAACCGGCCCTGATGGCCAACCTGGGCCTGGGCAACGGCCTGTCGGTGGAAGCGTTCTACAACTTGGGCTGGCGCCAGAACGTGGTGGACGGTTGCGGCACCTACTGGTCGGCGGCCGATTCGCTCAACTGCAACAACGGCACCGTGCTGTTTGGCGACGGCACCAAGCTGAATGACCAGGGCCAGTACAATGGCGCGCCGTTCCTGGCCGCGTTGCCGGCTGCGCTGAATCCGGTGCTGGCCTCGCTCGGCCTGTCGCGCAGCATGCCGCTCAACTTCCGCATGACCACGGCGGAAAAGATCAAGCCGAAGAAATCCGGCCAGTTCGGTCTCTCCAGCCACTACTTTGCCGATGCCATCGCGACCGACTTCGGCGTCTACTTCGCGCGCTACCACAGCCACTCGCCGATCGTGTCGGTGGTCAAGCAGCCGTCGGCGCTGCCGTCGGTCTGGTCGGGCCGCCTGGCGCAGCTGGTGAAAGCCGTGCCGTCGCTGGCGCCCGCACTGGGCACGCTGGGCGTGCTGCCGGCCGGGAATATCGTGTGGGACTACAGCGGCGAGAACGTGAAGACGCTGGGCCTGTCGGCGGCCACCGAAGTGGGCGGCTTCTCGCTGTTCGGCGAAGTGTCGCGCACCAAGGACATTCCGGTGCAGATCAACGCCATCGACCTGCTGGTCGGCACGGCGCTGGGCATCGGCCCGCAGGCCAAGCTGGCGGTGATCGCGCGCAACCCGGCGGTGCCGACCGGCACCGTGATCCACGGCTACGACCGCAAGGACAAGACCCAGGCGCAAGTGTCCTTCATCCGCCAGTTCCCGCAAGTGCTGGGCGCCGATTCGCTCACCCTGCTGGGTGAGGTGGCGGGCCAGAAGTGGAGCGGCATCGGCGACCCGAACACCAGCACCCGCTATGTGCGCGGCTTCATGTACAACTTCGGCCCGACCGCGGCGCTGGGCGGCACTTGCGGCCCGGCCGGCATCCAGCCGAACGCCTCGTACTGCGAGAACCAGGGCTATGCCACCAGCAGCGCCTGGGGCTACCGCCTGTCGGCCGAGATGCTGTTCCCGAACGTGGTGGCCGGCATCAACTTCAAGCCGCGCGTCTACTTCGCGCACGACGTGAAAGGCTATGCGGCGGACAACCTGTTCGTGGAAGACCGCCAGACCCGCTCCGTCGGCCTGCGCGCGGACTACAACAACCGCTATTACGCAGACATCAGCTACACCAGCTACAACAAGAGCGCCAAGTACGACCAGTTCCACGACCGCGACAACATGCAGTTCGTGGTCGGCGCCAACTTCTAATAAAGACACAGGAGACAGGTAGATGAAGATGATGAAGCAAAGCTTGCTGGCCGCAGCGCTGGCGTGCATCGCGGGCGGTGCCATGGCCGGGCTGTCGCAGGCCGAGGCGGACCGCCTGGGCAAGGACCTGACGCCGGTGGGCGCGGAAAAAGAAGGCAACAAGGCCGGCACCATCCCGGCCTGGGGCGGCGGCCTGACCAAGGCGCCGGCCGGCTTCGACAGCAAGAACGGCTATGCCGACCCGCTGCCGAACGAGGCGGCGCAGTACAGCATCACGGCGGCCAATATGGACAAGTACAAGGACGTGCTGGCGCCGGGCCAGATGGAAATGCTGAAGCGCTACCCGAGCTACAAGATGAATGTCTACAAGAGCTACCGCACGGCCGGCTATCCGCAGGGCGTGTACGACACCATCAAGGCCGAGGCGTCCAAGGCGGAGCTGGCCGGCGGCGGCAACGGCGTGACCGGCATCGCCCGGACCACGGTGCCGTTCCCGCTGCCCAAGAGCGGGGTGGAAGTGATCTGGAACCACCTGATGCGCTACCGCGGCGGCACCATCGAGCGCTACACCGCCGAATTCCCGGTGCAGACCAACGGCGCCTTCACGCCGGTGACCCGGACCGAGAAGGTGGCGTTCGCGCAAGGCATGGCCAATCCGGAGCCGAACCGCCTGCTGTACTACATGGCGACCCTGACCGGGCCGTCCTCGGTGGCGGGCGATGCGCTGCTGGTGGTCGATCCGCTGGACCAGGTGAAGGAATCGCGCCTGGCCTGGACCTACAACCCGGGCCAGCGCCGCGTGCTGCGCGCGCCGAACGTGGCGTACGACTCGCCTGGGCAGGGCGCCGACGGCCTGCGCACCACCGACGACTACGACGGCTTCAACGGCGCGCCCGACCGCTACGACTGGAAGCTGGTGGGCAAGAAGGAGATGCTGGTCTCCTACAACAACTACAAGATCACCAACAAGGCGATCAAGTATGCCGACATCGTTCGCCCTGGCCATATCAACCAGGACTTCGTGCGCTACGAGCCGCACCGCGTGTGGGTGGTGGAAGCGACCCTGAAGAAGGACAAGCGCCACATCTACGCCAAGCGCGTGTTCTACGTGGACGAGGACAGCTGGCAGGTGGTGCACACCGATTCCTACGACGGCCGCGGCGAGCTGTGGCGCGTGCACGAAATCGGCGGCATCCAGTACTACGATGCGATGACCCACTACTTCGCATACGAGGTGTTCTACGACCTGCAGGCACGCCGCTACCTGCTGTCCGGCATCTCCAACCAGGAGAAGCCGATCAAATTTGGCGTCAAGCTCGATCCGTCGAACTTCACGCCAGATACGCTGCGCCGCTCTTCCAACTGAGGACGGCGTAGCGGGTTTGGGGGTGTCTCTTCGGGCGCTTGCGTTCACAGGGAGCGCTGCGCCCATTTTTTGCAGGTAGAGCATGAATAAAGTCTTGAAACGGGCCGCTGCCGCGCTGCTGGGCGCACTGGCGGTGGTGCCGGCGGGGGCGGGCGAGCCGCTGCAAACGCCGGCGCGCATGTCGGCGCGGGCGCCGAAAGCGATGCTGACGGCACTGGCGCAGGCCGGGCAGCGCACGGTGGCGGTGGGTGAGCGCGGCATTATCCTGCTGCGCGATAGCGGCGCCAATGCGGCGTGGCAGCAGGCCAAGGTACCGGTGTCGGTGACGCTGACCGACGTGGCGTTTGCCGACGCATCCAACGGCTGGGCCGTCGGGCACGACGGCGTGATCCTTTCCACCAATGACGGCGGGGCGCAGTGGCGCACCCGCTTTGACGGCAACCAGGCCAATGCGTTGATGCTGGCCGACGCCAAGGCGGCGGTTGCGAAGGCGCAGGCGGCGGGGGCGGGCAATACCGCGCTCACCGACGCCGAGAACGCGCTGGGCGATATTGAAGCGGCGGCCAAGTTCGGCCCGTCGCGCCCGTTGCTGGGCGTATGGTTCCGCGATGCCAAGACCGGCTACGCGGTGGGCGCATACGGCCAGGCCTTCCGTACCACGGACGGCGGGGCACACTGGAATTCCATGGGCGCGGGCCTGCCCAATCCCGAAGGCTTGCACTACAACGCGATCGGCGGCGGCCCGGGCAATGTGCTGGCCATTGCGGGCGAGGGCGGCTACGTCTATCGCTCGCAGGATGGCGGCACCAGCTGGCAGCGCATCGAAACCGGCTACGGCGGCCAGTTGTACGGCGTGCTGTTCACCGGCCGCAGCTTGCTGGCCTACGGCTTCGGCGGCCACGTGTTCCGCAGCGAAGATGGCGGCGCCACCTGGCGCGAGACGCCGGCGGTGACGAAAAAGAGCCTGGTGGGCGGCGCCATGCAGGGCGGCAGCATCGTGCTGGCGGCCCAGGATGGCGCGCTGCTGCGCAGCGATGACGATGGCACCAGTTTCCGCGTGGTGCGCCAGGGCGATGCGGTACCGACGGCCGGCATGCTGGCCGTAAATGGTACGGTGCTGCTGTCGGGAGTGGGCGGCGTGCGCGCCGCCGCAGGAGAGGGCGCCAAATGATCCGCGACGACAAGAAAGCCTGCCAGGTGGCGCAGCAGGGCCACCAGCGCTTCACCTCCGTCGAGCATTGGCTGGAGCCGCGCCTGTTCAAGCACCGCTTCATCATCATGATCGCCTTCCTGCTGGCGTCGGTGCTGTTCGCCTGGCAGGCGGCGCTGCTGAAACCGGACGCCAGCTTGCAGAAGATGGTGCCGGCCACGCATCCCTTCATCGCCAATTACCTGAAATACGAGAACGAGTTGCGCCCGCTGGGCAACAACATCCGTATCGCGGTGGAGGCGAAAAGCGGCGACATCTACTCCAAGGCGTACCTGGACACGCTGAAGGCGGTGACCGACGAGGTGTTCTACATCCCCGGCGTGGACCGCGGCAACCTGAAGTCGCTGTGGACGCCCAACGTGCAGTGGATGGAGGTGACCGAGACCGGCATGAACAGCGGCCAGATCATCCCGCAGGGCTTCGACGGTTCGCCGGCCATGCTGGACGAGGTGCGGGCCAACGTGGCGCGTTCGGGCCGCATCGGCAGCCTGGTGGCGGCGGACCAGAAGTCCACCATCGTGCAGGTGCCGCTGCTGGAGATCGATCCGGACAAGGGCAGCAAGCTCGATTACGGCCTGTTCTCCGAGCGCCTGGAAAAGCTGGTGCGCGACAAGTACCAGGCGCAGGGCGTGACGATCCACATCGTGGGCTTTGCCAAGGTGGTGGGCGACCTGATTCACGGCGCCAAGGCGATCGGCATATTCTTCGCAATCACCTTTGCCATGACGGTGGCGCTGCTGCTGTGGTATTCGCGCTGCTGGAAGTCGACCCTGGTGACGGTGTTTTGCTGTTCGCTGGCGGTGATCTGGCAGTTGGGCATCGTGCGGCTGCTGGGCTTCGGGCTGGATCCGTACTCGATCCTGGTGCCGTTCCTGACCTTTGCCATCGGCGTGTCGCACGCGGTGCAGAACATCAATACCATGGCGGCCGAGCGGCTGTCCGGCAAGACCGACACGGAAGCTGCCAAGCAGACCTTCCGCCAGCTGTTCATCCCGGGCACCATCGCGCTGTTGTGCGATGCGGTCGGCTTCTCGACCCTGCTGGTGATCGAGATCGGCGTGATCCGCGAGCTGGCGATTTCGGCCTCGGTCGGCGTGGCGGTGATCGTGCTGACCAAGATGTTCCTGTTGCCGGTACTGATGTCCTACGTGGGCGTGACGCCGGCCTGCCTGCGCAACCAGCAACGGAAGGCGCAGGGCAAGCATCGCTTCATGCGCCAGCTGTCGCGCATCGCGGAGCCGAAGTTTGCCAAGCTGGCGGTGCTGGGCGCGCTGGCGGTATTCGTCACCGCCTTCGCGCTGAACCGCGACCTGAAGATCGGCGACCTCGATCCGGGCGCCCCGGAACTGCGGGCGGATTCGCGCTACAACCGCGACAACGCCTACATCACCGGCCATTACTCGACCAGCTCGGACGTGTTCGTGGTGATGGTGAAGACGCCGGCCGGCGAGTGCGGCGCCTATCCGACGGCGGAAGTGGTGGACCGCTTCCAGTGGGAGATGGAGAACGTGCCGGGCGTGGAGTCGACCGCTTCGCTGTTCACGGTGCAAAAGCGGATCATCAGCAACGTGAACGGCGGCAGCCTGAAATGGCAGGCGCTGTCGCGCAACCGTTTCGTCTCCAATTCGGCGCAGCGCATGATTCCGTCCGAGTTGTACAGCAACGATTGCTCGATGCTGCCGGTGCTGGTGTTCCTGTCCGACCACAAGGCCGACACGCTGACGCGGGTGGTGCAGGCGGCCCAGGCATTCGCCAAGGAGAACAATACGCCGCAGGCGGAGTTCATCCTGGCAGCGGGCAACTCCGGCATCGAAGCGGCCACCAATATCGTGATCAAGCAGGCCGAGATCACCATGCTGGTGCTGGTGTACGCCATTGTGGCGCTGCTGGTGTGGTGGGAGTTCCGCTCGCTGCGGGTGACCATCTGCATCATGGTGCCGCTGTATATCACCTCGGCACTGTGCGAGGCCATCATGGCGCGCCTGGGGCTGGGGGTGAAGGTGGCGACCTTGCCGGTGATTGCGCTGGGTATCGGGATTGGGGTGGACTACGGCATCTACATCTACAACCGGCTGCAGTGCTTCCTGGAGCGCGGCATGGAACTGAAGGAAGCCTACTTCGAAACGCTGAAGACCACCGGCGTGGCGGTGGCGCTGACCGGTGTGACGCTGGCGCTGGGCGTGCTGACCTGGGTCTGGTCCGACATCAAGTTCCAGGCCGATATGGGCCTGCTGCTGATGTTCATGTTCCTGTGGAATATGGTGGGGGCGATCGTGATGATCCCGGCGCTGGCGTCGTTGCTGCTGCCGAAGCGCTGAAACCGGCAGGCCGGGGTCTGACCCTGTGGGTCGGACCCTGGTTTACCGGTTTTACTCCTGGCGCTCCCAGGTCTGCGAGCGGCCCAGCATCGGGAAGCCAACGTAGCCGCGTACTTTCAGCTTCTTGCCGCCGTCGGCGATTTCCAGCTTGCTCTTGTACACCTTGCCGTTGTTCGGGTCGAGGATCTCGCCGCCGTTGTACTCGCTGCCGTCCTTCTTCAGGCCGGACACGATCACCATGCCGACAATCGGCTTGTCCTTGCGCGCGTCAGTGCACTTGTCGCACACCGGGTTCTGGTCTTCGGTCGGGCCGCGGTACAGCTTTTCGATCTTGCCCTGCAGGGCGCCGTTTTCCTCGGTGATGCGGATCAGTGCCTTTGGCTTGCCGCTGACGTCATCGATGTTCTTCCACAGGCCGACAGGGGAGGGATCTTGGGCGAATGCCGGAGCGGCAGCCAGCAAGGCTGCAGCAGCCAGCGCCACTGTGCGGGTAAGGCGCATGGGGTGTCTCTTTTTTAGATTTGGGGAAAATCAGTTTAGCAAAGGACCCGGCGGGACACCGTACGGTCATGCTATTTTTTTTGGAGGGAAGCCTCTAGAATTTTGGGGGGAACCGCGCCGCCTGGGCGGCGCGGCTGTACGGTCAGGATTTGAAGTTGCCGTCGTTGCGCTGCAGGGGGCTGCCGCACGATGCCGGGGTGCTGAATTCGCGATTGCCGGACGCGGTGCCCTGGCCGCCTTCCCATGCCGCGGTGCTGCCGTTCCACTTGACGTATTTGTACTGGATGGCGCTGGCGGCGGGCAAGGTCAGGGTGCCGCTCCACGGCACGTTGGCGCCGCTGCCCTGGATCGCCAACGCGTAGCCGCCGGCCGGCGTCCAGTTGCCGAGGGCGGCGTGGTTGCCGACCACGTACAGGTTCTGCCCGACGACGGTATTGGCGTTGGCGATGGTGAAGCTGACCTGGCAGCCGGCTGCCGCCGTGGTGCTCACTGCAAGGGCGGCGCTGGCGGCGGAGCTGTTGCCGGCGGCGTCGAAGGCCTGTACCGCGTAGCTGTAGCTGGTGGCGGGCACCAGGCCGGTGTCGCTGTAGCTGGTGGCGCTGGTGCTGGCGACCTGCACGTTGTTGCGCAGGATGTTGTAGCCGGCCACGCCGACGTTGTCGCTGGCGGCAATCCAGGACAGCGTGGCCGACTGGCTGCCGACGTTGCTGCTGGCAAGGCCGGTGGGCACGCCGGGCGGGGTGGTGTCGGCGCCGGTGCAGGGGTTGGCGGTGGTGACGGCGCCGGCATTGACAGCGGAGATGCCGCTGCCCAGCGCGTAGTTCCTGCCGCCGTTATTGTCCCAGTTGCCGCTGCCGTTATTGAACACGGCTTGCCAGCCGGTGGCCGCGCCGAGGCTGGCGGTATACGACAGCCAGCCGCTGCAAGCCGGGGCCATCGCCACGCCGGGCACCGTGGTCCAGGCGCCGCCGGTCGGGCTGTAGTGGATGTTGGCGTTGCCCCAGCCGCTGGGCAGGCGGTAGTACACGGTGGCGACATTGCCGGCTGCCGTGGTGAGGGTGCGGGCGGCGGAAGCCGGACCGGTATTGCCTGCCGCATCGCGCGCCTTGACCGTGTAGCTGTAGCTGGTGGCAGGCGCCAGGCCGCTGTCGGTGTAGCTGGTGGCGGCGGTGGCGCCAACCTGGCTGCCGTTTCGCAGCACCAGGTATTGGGCGACGCCATAGTTGTCGCTGGCAGGCGCCCAGGTCAAGGTGGCGGCGACCGGCGTGATGGCCGATGCCGCCGGCTGGCCGGGCGCGCTGGGGGCCTGGGTGTCGGCGGCCAGCGTGGTGATGGCGAGGGCCGGGCTGGCGGCGGACTGGTTGCCCGCGGCGTCAAGCGCGGTCACCGTGTAGCTATAGGCGGTGGCGGGCGCCAGGCCGCTGTCGCTGAAGCTGGCGCCGGCGGGGGAACCGGCCAGCACGCCGTTGCGGAACACCTGGTAGCCGGTGACGCCGATGTTGTCGCTGGCGGCGGTCCAGGCCAGGGTGAGCGAGCGGTCCGTCAGCTGGCTGGCTGCCGGCTGGCCGGGCGCGCCGGGTGCAGTGATGTCGACCGTGAGGAAGGGGTACACCCCGTTGACGGTGCCGTTGATGTCTTCCGCATAGCCGGAGCCGGTGGCGACGGGGCGGTAGCGGCCGGCGCCGACAAACACCTGCTGGATCTCGGAGCGGGTGAGGTTGCCGCGGGTGTCGGTCATCTCGACGTAATAGTCCAGCAACTGGTTGCGGTAGCCGGAGAGATAGGCGTAATACAGGTCGCCGCTGTCCTGCGCGGGCAGGGCGGCGATGGTGTCGCGCGTGGCGGGGATCCAGGCTACGCCGTTCATGTCCGGCTGCAGCTCGCGCAGTTGCATCGGGATGTCCTGCCAGGCACCGACGTTGGCGGGGTTGATCGACAGGCCGGGCTGGCCGGCCAGCGCCGCCGGGTCGTACACCTTGTACGTGTCGTCGGCCGCGTCGATATTGTTGCTGGCGTGGACCCGTACTTTCACGCTGGCGCCGGCAATGCCCGACACGTCGTGGCCGTAGGTGTAGACGGCAAAGTCATTGCTGTAGTGCTGCACGGTCCAGCCTTCGGCCTTGGAAGCGTTGACCGAGCCGGGGTTGTAGGGGTAGCGCTGCGGCCACCAGACGGAAGGACCGGTGCGGTCCTCGGCCAAGCGCGCCTGCACGTACGGGCGCGAGAAGGCCAGCGAGTTGTTGAACGCCAGCGTGGGCTTGACCGAATCGTCCTTGTTCTCGTCGTAGTAGCCGAAGCCCGAGTCCATGGCCGGCAGCAGGAAGTACCAGGCCAGTTCCGCCGGGTTGGCGCCGCCGGCGTAGTCGTTGGCGGCGTCGCCCTTGACGGGGTAGGACAGCATCCACGGATTGAGCTGGTTGCCGGCGTGCGTCACCTGGCGCTCCAGCGCCGTGCCGGGCGACCAGTGGCTGGGATGGCCGTCCAGCCAGATCTGCTCGGCGGTCTTGGCGTAGTTGAGGGCAGCCTGCAGCAGGGCGAAGTTGCGTTCCAGGTAGTGCCAGCCGTATTCGAAGGAGACGGTGGCGCCTTCCTGCTGCCCTTTCAGGTTGGTCTTGGGCGCCAGGTGGTTGCCGGTGATGCGGTTGAAGTCGGCGAACTGGCCTTTCCAGATCAGGAACGGCAGGCGCCAATGGTACCAGGTCGGGTCGGACGAGGAATCGCGCGTGTCGATCCAGGAGCCGTCCTGCACGTGCTGCACGTCGGCCTCGGGGATCGGCTTGGCGCGCAGGTATTCGTCGATGCCGAGGCAATAGCCGTTGCCGCTGCAAGTGCTGGTGTGGCCGGCCTGCCAGGTGCTGAGCGCACCGGCGCGGCCGCCGGAATTGTCGCCGTCGTGCGCCACCACGAAGAACTGGCGCGCCTCGAGACTGGTGTAGGGCGCCAGTTCGTCGACCGTGACCGCGCCTTCCCAGCCTTCCAGCCAGGAGCCGTTCTGGCTGACCGGGATGCCGGCCAGGCGCGTGACGGCGCCGGTGGCGGGATCGACGTGGCGCACCCAGTGCGGGGTGGAGGCGAAGGGGAATTTGTTGACCACCACCTGCTGTTCGTGCGCCATATTGGCGGCGACCCAGCTGCCGGCCGCGGAAGTGTTGCGCAAGTCGGCGCGGTTGGGCGGCGAGGTCAGGGTGTCGCCGCTGGCGTCATAGCTGGCGTAAGGGTAGTCCTTCAGGGTGCGCGAAAAATGGTTGTTGCCGATGACCGACCACTGCACGCCCAGCTTGGCCAGGGTGGGAATCAGGCGTTCGGAAAACCCCAGCTCGGTGGGGAAGAAGCCCTTCGAGGCGACAAAGCCGTTGCCGAGGAAGTAGGGCTGGGCCAGCGTGACGTTCTGGTAGACCAGGTCTTTCAGGAAGTAGTCGGGGCCGACCAGGGGGCCCATGCTGTGGTGGCCGGTGAAGTGCACGGTGTCCAGCGTGCGGTAGTTGTTGGCGGTCTTCAGCGTGTTCCAGGTGTTGAGCCATGACGCGCCCCAGCCGCTGTTGCTGTAGCCGGGCACGTTCTGCAAGGTGGCCAGGCTTTGCACATTGTTGATGACGGCACCGGACATGGTGACGTGGACCTGGCCTTGGGCGCCGGACCAGCTTTGCATCTCGTGCGCCACCTGCATCGGCCAGTACTGGTAGGCGCCGGTCTTGGCATCCGGCGTGTAGTAGGCCACCAGGTCGTCGTGCGGCATGATGGCGCCGCCCAGCGAGGCCGGCAGGTAGTAGCTGTAGCCGGCCGGCGGGTTGTTCTTCAACTTGATCACTTCGCCGTCGTAGGTGTAGCGCACGGGCGCGCCGACTGCGGTGGCGTTGTACCTGGCCAGCGGGTCGACCGCGTAGAAGGGCCAGAAGTTCGGCATGTGGTTGTGGTACACGTGGGCGGCCGGGATGGGGCCGGCGCCGGCCGGGCTGGCGGCAAACAGGGCGGCAAACAGGGCGGCCAGGACGGCGGCCCAGGGTGTCAGACACGATTGCATGCACATCTCCTTTCACAGGTGGGAACTGCGGAACGGGTGCGCAAGGGCGCCTCGCCAGTGGGGCGATAGCAGCTAGCGGTTGGATCGTCTCAGTGCGTGATGCCCTTTGCGGGACTGCTTGGGTGTGGATGTACTATTACTACCACTGGAGCGCGGTGCGCAGAGGTAGAGAGGGGTAAACTACGGATTGTTTGACTACATGTCAACACGGATGATGTAGTTTACCTACAGTTTGAGGGTAAAAAAATGCCCGGCGGGACCGGGCATTGCTCAAAAAATGGGGTACGTCCCTATTTTTTACAGCTTGGCCAGCTGTTCCTGCATCTTGGCCAGGGTGGCGCCGAAGGTGGCGACCCGTTCCTGTTCCTGTGCCACCACGGCTGCCGGGGCGCGGGCGACAAAGCTTTCCGAGGACAGCTTGCCGTTGGCCTTGGCGATCTCGCCTTCCAGGCGGGCGATCTCTTTCGACAGGCGCTCACGTTCCGCTTTTACGTCGATTTCGACTTTGAGCATCAGCTTGGTGGTGCCGACCACGGAGACGGCGGCCGGCGATTCCGGCAGAGCGTCGACGATCTGCACTTCCGACAGCTTGCCCAGCATCTGGATGTATGGGGCAAAGGCGGCCAGCTTGGCCTTGTCGTCGCCGGAGGCTTCCACGATCAATGGCACGCGCACCGATGGCGACAGCTTCATCTCGCCGCGCAGGTTGCGGGCGGCGTCGGTCATGCCTTTCAGCTCGCCCATCCAGGCTTCGGCGGCGGCGTCGATCGCCGCTTCGTTCGGCAGCGGGTAGGCCTGGGTCATGATCGATTGGCCTGCGCCGCCTTTGCCGGCCAGCGGCGCGACGGTCTGCCACAGCTGCTCGGTGACGAACGGGATGATCGGGTGCGCCATGCGCAGGATCACTTCCAGCACGCGCAGCAGGGTGTGGCGGGTGGCTTGCTGCTGGCCCGGGGTGCCTTGCTGTACCTGGACTTTCGCCAGTTCCAGGTACCAGTCGCAGTACTCGTACCAGACGAACTGGTAGATGGTGGAGGCGATGTTGTCGAAGCGGTAGTCGGCAAAGCCCTTATGCACTTCCTGCTCGGCGCGGTTGAGGGCCGAGATGATCCACTTGTCGGCGGCCGACAGGTCGGTTTCATTGGCGGAGCAGTCGTGGCCTTCGGTGTTCATCAGCACGAAGCGGGTGGCGTTCCACAGTTTGTTGCCGAAGTTGCGGTAGCCTTCGCAGCGGCCCAGGTCGAAGTTGATGTTGCGGCCCAGCGAGGCGTAGGAGGCCATGGTGAAGCGCACGGCGTCGGTGCCGTAGGCCGGGATCCCGTCCGGGAATTCCTTGCGCGTGGCTTTCTCGATCTTGGCCGCGTCTTTCGGGTTCATCAGGCCGGTGGTGCGCTTGGCAACCAGGTCTTCCAGGGCGATGCCGTCGATCAGGTCGATCGGATCCAGGGTGTTGCCCTTGGACTTGGACATCTTCTGGCCTTGCGAGTCGCGCACCAGGCCGTGCACGTACACGGTTTCGAACGGTACCTTGTTGGTGAAGTGGCTGGTCATGATGACCATGCGCGCGACCCAGAAGAAGATGATGTCGAAGCCGGTGACCAGGACCGACGATGGCAGGAAGGCTTGCAGCTCCGGCGTTTCGTTCGGCCAGCCGAGGGTGGAGAACGGTACCAGGGCGGACGAGAACCAGGTGTCCAGCACGTCGTTGTCGCGGGTCAGCGCGCCGCTGATGCCCTTGGCGGCGGCTTGCGCTTGCGCCTCTTCTTCGCTGCGCGCGACATAGACGTTGCCTTGTTCGTCGTACCAGGCCGGGATCTGGTGGCCCCACCACAGCTGGCGCGAAATGCACCAGTCCTGGATGTTGTTCAGCCACTGGTTGTAGGTGGTGCTCCAGTTTTCAGGAACGAACTTGATCTCGCCGCTGGAGACTTTTTCCAGCGCCACTTCGGTGATCGATTTGCCCGGGTTGAAGGTGCCTTCAGGAGCCGGCTTGCTCATGGCGACGAACCATTGGTCGGTCAGCATCGGCTCGATCACGACGCCGGTGCGGTCGCCGCGCGGCACCATCAGCTTGTGCGGCTTGACTTCGACCAGGAAGCCTTGCGCGTCCAGGTCGGCCACGATCTGCTTGCGGGCGGCGAAGCGGTCCATGCCCTGGTAGGCGGCTGGGCCGTTTTCATTGATCTTGGCGTCCAGCGTCAGGATCGACGGCATGTCCAGGTTGTGGCGCTGGCCGACGGCGTAGTCGTTGAAGTCGTGGGCCGGGGTGATCTTCACGCAGCCGGTGCCGAATTCCTTGTCGACGTATTCGTCGGCGATGACCGGGATTTCGCGGCCGACCAGCGGCAGCTTGAGCATCTTGCCGACCAGCGCGGTGTAGCGCTCGTCGGTCGGGTCGACCGCCACGGCGACGTCGCCCAGCATGGTTTCAGGACGGGTGGTGGCGACCACCAGCGCGCCGCTGCCGTCGGCCAGCGGGTACTTGATGTGCCACATCGAGCCGTCTTCTTCTTCGGAGACCACTTCCAGGTCGGAGACGGCGGTGCCCAGCACCGGGTCCCAGTTGACCAGGCGCTTGCCGCGGTAGATCAGGCCCTGTTCGAACAGGCGCACGAAGACTTCGCTCACCACTTTGGAGCGCTCGGCGTCCATGGTGAAGTATTCACGTTGCCAGTCAGGGGATGTGCCCATGCGGCGCATCTGGCCGGTGATGGTGGAGCCGGATTTTTCTTTCCACTCCCAGACTTTTTCGACGAATTTTTCGCGGCCCAGGTCATGGCGCGACACCTTCTGCGCGTCCAGCTGGCGCTCCACCACGATCTGGGTGGCGATGCCGGCGTGGTCGGTGCCAGGGATCCAGGCGGTGTTGTGGCCCAGCATGCGGTGGTAGCGGGTCAGGCCGTCCATGATGGTCTGGTTGAAGGCGTGGCCCATGTGCAGGGTGCCGGTGACGTTCGGCGGCGGCAACTGGATGCTGAAGGACGGCTTGCTCAGGTCGAGGGAGGCTGCGTAGTAACCGCGCTTTTCCCACTCGCTGCGCCAGAACTGTTCAATGTCGGCAGGCTCGAAAGACTTGGCTAATTCCATGATTTGGGCTGTAAATTTGGCGAAAACTTTCATTATAAGGTAGATTGCTGGGGACATGGACGCCAGCAATTCCCCCCAGCCACGCAAGCGCGGCCGCCCCGCGCAGGCCGCTTCCGACAGCCTGAAAACGCTGCTCATTGCCGTTTCGGCAAGACTATTCCGCGAAAAAGGATTCGATAACACGACCGTGCGCGATATTGCGGCCGCCGCGGGCGTGCAGGCGGGGTCGTGGTTTTATCACTTCAAGTCGAAGCAGGACATCTTGCAGGCGGTGATCGAGGAGGGCATGCAGCAGGCCCTGGCGCGCATCGAGGAGGTGGCTGCGTTGCAGCTGCCGGCGCGCGAGGCGTTGCGGCGCCTGGTGCATACCCATCTCGAGACCTTGCTGTCGCCGGGACAGGATTTCGTCTACGTCATGCTCTACGAGTGGCGCGCGCTGTCGCCGGAAGGGCAACTGCGCATCGTGGCGGCCAAGGACCGCTACGAGGCGCAGTGGGATGCGGTGCTGCGCGAGCTGCAGGCGTCCGGCGAGTGGCCGGCACCGGGCAAGCTCGATCGGCTGTGGCTGTTCGGGGCGCTGAACTGGTCGGCGCAATGGTACCGGCGCGACGCCGGCGTCAGCATCGATGAACTGGCCGAGTCCGCCATTCGCTTCCTGCTTCGGTAGTTCCTTCCGGGTCCCTCTGTGGGAAGTGCTGAAATGGTGTTGCAAGGTGCTGAAAAGTGCTGAAATTTGAACTTCTCTCGAATTTCTCCCTCTAAGGGATTTTCGTCTCGGGAAATTTCAGCATGAACCAACTTGTGAGCGTACCAATCGCATTGCCAACGCTGCGCGCCTTACTCGATTATCAGGCTGAGCACGCCAGCGAACAGGACTTTTCCGACCTTGTGGATCGTATCTTCCGCGAGTGGTTGGCGCGCCAGCGCGGGCCGCAAGGCTATCTCTGGAAAACGGTCATGCTGCCAGATGGCAGCCGCTTGCGTATTACCAGCCTGCAGCGCGCGCATTACGCAACCATTGTTGGTGGCGAGCTCATTTATGAAGGTGTGAGCATGTCGCCGAACCAATTTGCCAGTGCGAGTCTGGGGACCGTTCGCAATGCGTGGAAGGCGATTCTGGTCCAGCTCCCGGGAGAACTCAACTGGACGCCAGCAACCAGGCTTCGCTATTCAGCTGAGGCCGAAGCTCGCCGGAAAGCATACCGCGAGGCGGCACGGGCAAGAGAGGAAGCGATGTGCACATCTCGCGTTGAGAAGTGCTGAAATCGTGTTGCAAAGTGCTGAAAACTGCTGAAAATCTGCTGCGCCTGAAAACTCCCCCTCTGGAGTGATTGCGGGCCGCGCGATTTCAGCACCTCCCCCCGACAGTGCCCGAACGAGGACCGCTGCGCAAAGCGCCGCGGCGGTCCTTGACATTTTATGTCAAGCTTTTATACTTCCGACATAATATGTCTAACCACCCACAACAAGGAGAGACTCTATGGACGAAGTGATGGGCCGGATGCTGGCGATCGAGCGCGCGCTGTCCGCCCAGGTGGGCTCGCTGTCGGTGAGCGCCAACCTGCTGGCGCCAAGCGAGCCGGATGGCGTACCGGTCATGCGCATGTGCATCGAAGGTCAGGAGGAGATTCCGGTGTTCGTCACCGCTTCGCCGCAGCAGGTGCTGTGCATCTGCTACCTGTGGACCGAGCGCGAAGTGCGCCCCGAGCGCCGCGCCGAGATGCTGGAAGCGATGATGGACCTGAACATCGCGATTCCGCTGTCGAATTTCGGCCGCATCGGCGAGCACTACGTCATCTTCGGCGCCCTGGCTGCCGACGCCGCGCCGGACAGCATTGCCACCGACGTTGCCATGGCCGCCGACAATGCGCTCGAAGCCCTGGAAGTGTTCAACGAATTTCTACTGTGAGGAGGCCATCATGGCTGTTTTTTCCAAAATGCTGACCATGTTGCGAGGTAACCTGCGCGAGATCGGCCAGAGCGTCGTCGACAGCAATGCCACCACCATCTACGAACAGGAAATCGTCGAAGCCACCGCCCACGTGGCCACTGCCAAACATGACCTGACCGCGGTGATGGCCAAGGAAATGCAGGCCGGCCGCGAAATCGAACGCCTGCGCGCCGAACTGCAAAAATACGAAGAGCTGGCCGTGCAGGCGCTGCAAAAAAACGAGGCGGGCCTGGCCGAAGAAGTCGCCGCGCGTGTCGCCGACCTGGAAGTGGCGCTGGCCGAACAGGAAGAGGCGCGCGTCCAATACGCTGGCCACATCGCGCGCCTGAAGGACATGATCCGCAACGCCGAAGCCACATTGCGCGAACATGAGCGCCAACTGGCCATGGCCAAGACCACCGAGAGCGTCTACAAGGCTACCGCCACCATCTCCCAGAACATGGGCTCGAGCGGCTCCAGGCTGATGGGCGCAAAAGAATCGCTGGAGCGGATTCGCCAGCGCCACCAGGACCTGGCCGACCGCATGCAGGCAGCCGAAGTGCTGGAAGGCGAATTCGGCACCAAGGCGCTGGAGAACAAGCTGGCGCAAGCGGGGATCGGCGAGCGCGCCAACCGCAAGGCCGAAGTGATGGCCCGCCTGCAGGCGCGCGTCAAGCCGGCCCCGCCGGACCAGGGTTGACGCGCCATGGTACGCAGTTCCTCCCGCTGGTCGGGATCGGATGCGGCCTTGCGCTCCGTTCAGGTGGCTTTCGACGTGGAGACGCAGGTGATCGACGCGGTGCGCCTTGCCGCGTTCAAGAGCCAGCTCTCCACCTCGGACCAGATCCGCAAGATCCTCGGCCTGCCGTATGCCACCAAGCCGGTGCGCCCGCGCCTGACGGTCAGCCTGTCCGATGCCGACTACGCGCTGCTGGGCGAACGCCTGGGCGTGGACGCGGCCGACCGGCGCCGCATCAAGGAAATCCTGCATGAGCAGCTGATAGAATTTGCAAAAAAGCAATCAAAACATGAAAATAGCTGACCTCACCAACATGAAGGGCACTGCATGAGCACCTGGCAAATCCTGGCCAGCTTTCCCACCGCCATCCCCACCGTCCTGCTGATCATCCTGCTGGTGTATTGGGGCTTGTCGGTGGTTGGCGTGTTCGAGCTGGGCGAAAACATCGAAGGTGACGCCGATCACGCCGACCTGGAAACGCTGGCCTCGTGGCTGGTGGCGCTGGGCCTGGGCGGCGTGCCGTTCTCGATCGTGGCCACGCTGCTGGTCTTCTTCACCTGGCTGCCGACCGCCCTGCTGCACCAATACGTGCTGGCCTGGCTGCCGGCCGGGGGGCTGCAGTGGGCCGGCGGCGCCGCCATCCTGCTGGCGTCGGCGGCGTTCAGCGTGTGGATCTCGGCGCGCCTGGTCAAGCCCTTGCGTCCACTGTTCGTCAAGCACCATGCGCCGGAAAACCGCAGCCTGGTCGGCCGCACCTGCCGCATTGTCACCTTGTCGGTGGACGAAAAATTCGGCCGCGCCGAAGTGGAAACCAGCGGGGCCAGCCTGAACGTGCGCGTGTGGGCCAGTTCGCCCAACGCATTGGGCAAGGATGCCCTCGCGGTGATCGTCGCCTACGACGAGTCAGCGCAGAAGTACGAAGTACAGGCCGCCAGCGCGGCCAACTTAGAACAATAAATACCTACAACACCAACACACCTGAAGGAAATCCATGGACATCATGTTGATTGCAGCCGCCACCGGGATCGTCGTCTTGCTCGGCGCCCTGGCAATGTTCGCGCGCTTCTACCATAAAGTCGAACAGGGTCACGCAATGATCATCAACACTTTGCGCGCCGAGCCGGACGTCAGCTTCACCGGCGGGATGGTCTACCCCATCATCCACAAGCGGGAACTGATGGAGATCTCGCTCAAGACCATCGAGATCGACCGCTTGGGCAAGGACGGCCTGATTTGCCGCGACAACATCCGCGCCGACATCAAGGTCACCTTCTTCCTGCGCGTGAACAAGACCAAGGAAGACGTGCTGAAGGTCGCACAGGCAGTCGGCTGCGCCCGCGCCTCCAGCCAGGAGACGCTGGAAAACCTGTTCTCGGCCAAATTCGCCGAAGCGCTCAAGACCGTCGGCAAATCGATGGACTTCGTCGACCTGTACCAGGCGCGCGACCGCTTCCGCGACGACATCATCCGCCAGATCGGCAACGACCTGTCCGGCTACATCCTGGAAGACGCGGCCATCGACTATATCGAACAGACCCCGATCGAGAAGCTGGACAGCCACAACATCCTGGACGCCCAGGGTATCAAGAAGATCACCGAACTGACCGCGATTGAAAGCGTCCGCACCAATGAATTGAAGCGCGACGAGGAAATGCGCATCAAGAAGAAGGACGTGGAGACCCGCGAAGCCATCCTGGAACTTGAGCGCCAGCAGGCCGACGCCGAGGCGCGCCAAAACCGCGAGGTGACCAGCGTGCGCGCCCGCGAGCAGGCCGAGGCCGAGAAGGTGCAGTCCGAAGAGCGCGCCAAATCCGAGCTGGCCCGCCTGCAGGCCGAACAGGTCGTGCTGGTGCAGCAGGAAAACACCACCCGCGAGAAGGAAGTGGCGGAGAACAACCGCAAGCGCGCCGTCGCCATCGAGGAGGAGCGCGTCACCCGCGCCCGCCTGCTGGAAGTGGTCGCGCGTGAAAAAGAAGTCGAACTGCAGCGCATCGATAAAGAGAAGGCGCTGGAAGTGCAGAAGAAGGCCATTGCCGACGTGATCCGCGAGCGCATCGTGGTGGAGCGCACGGTGGCCGAGCAGGAAGAAGCCATCAAGGATGTGCGCACCCTGGCCGAGGCCGACCGCGGCAAGAAGTCGGTGGTGATCGCCGCCGAGGCCAGCGCCGAAGAGAAGCTGCTGCTGGCCGTCAAGGCAGCCGAAGCGGAAGAACGCGCGGCCAAGCATCGCGCCGCCCAGGAACTGACCCTGGCGGAAGCGGCGCTGAAAGTCGCCGAGAAGGAAGCTGAAGCCAAGAAACGCCAGGCGGAAGGCACCGAAGCCGAAATCGCCGCCCCGGGCCTGGCGGAAGCGAAGGTCATGCTGGCGTCGTCCGAAGCGATCGTCAAGCAGGGCGCGGCACAGGCCGAAGCCACCCGCCTGCGCATGGAAGCCGAAGCCAAGGGCAAGGAGCAACTGGGCCTGGCCGAAGCGGCCGTGAAGACGGCCGATGCCGCCGCCACCGCAACCCTGGGCACGGCGGAAGCGAAAGTGATCGAGGCCCGCTTCGAAGCCGAGTCGCGCGGCCTGGCGCAGAAGTTCGAATCGATGTCCGCGATGAGCGCCGAGACGCGCGCCCACGAAGAGTTCCGCATGCAGCTGGAACTGGCCAACGAGCAGGCCCTGAAAGGCATCGATGCGCAGACCATGATCGCCCGCGAACAGGCCGAGGTACTGGGCAAGGCCCTGCAGAACGCCAAGATCGACATCGTCGGCGGCGACGGCAACTACTTCGACAGCTTCGTGCGTGCGCTGTCGGTCGGGCGCGGCATCGACGCGGCCATCGACAAGAGCAAGACCCTGCAGATCGGCCTGAAGGACCACCTGAGCGGCGAGCGCGACATGGTGAACGACCTGCGCGGCCTGATCGGCGCGCTGGGCGGCTCGGCGGGCGAGCTGCAGAACCTGACCGTGGCTTCGCTGCTGGCCAAGGTGTCGCGCGAAGGCACCCAGCAACAGCAGCACGCCTTGAACAACCTGATCGCCGCGGTCCCTGAGCTGAAAGGCAAGCCATGATCTGCCCGGCCTGCGCAAACACCCATTTCGAGCCGACCCGCATCGAAGGCGGCCTGCCCGCCGAGCGCTGCGATTCCTGCGGCGGCGTGCTGGTGGAGCTCGCGCGCTATCGCGCCTGGCGCAAGTCCATGCCCGAGATGGCACTGGCCGTCGCCGCGTGGGAGCCCAGCGTCACCGACGGCGCCGTCCGGCTCTGCCCCAAGACCGGCCGCCTGATGACGCGCCTGAAGGTGGACAGCCAGCATCCGCTGCGCCTGGATTACAGCGCGGCAGCGCAGGCGATCTGGCTCGATGCCGGCGAGTGGGACACCCTGGTCTCGCTCGGCGTCCACGGCCAGCTCGATGCGATCGCCTCCGACCGCTGGCAGGCCAGCGTGCAAAAGGCTGCGTCGCGTGAGCGCATCGAGCAAGCCGTGCAGGCGCGCTTCGGCGACGACTTCGCCGAACTGGCCCGCATCCGGGCCTGGCTGGACACCCGTCCGAACCGCCGCGAGATGCTCGCCTTCCTGGGCGCACCTAAAGACCAAAGCGACTGAAGCAAGAGACCATGAGCCAAGAACAAGCAGCACCGGCGGGGGCGCAGGCGTCCCTGCGCCATTCGAGCAGCTTCGATTTGCTGCGCAAGCGGCTGGCCGACCAGGGCAAGTCCCTGCTGGAGAAAGCCAGCGCGCTGAACCAGGCCCGGCTGGCCGAGTTCGGCCGCGAAGAGATGGCCCTGCGCGCCCGCACCCGCGCCCGCACCGACAACAACTGCACCGCGCGCGACCTGGTGCTGGTCGGCGACGTGCTGCTGTTCGGCTATAACGTCTTCATCGGCCTGCGCCAGGAAACCCGGGTCGCGGACGTCTTCGCGCTGTACCGCCTGCGCCAGGACGGCGCCGAGGTGGAGCTCGACGCGCTGGCGCTGGAGGGCAGCTTCCTGGCCGACCCGCGCTTCGTGACCGAATTCAAGGAGCTGTATAGCTACTACCGCAACGCGCAGCTGGTGCAGTTGCGCGTGATCCAGGGCAAGCTGCTGGCCGCCTTCAAGATCGGCGAACGCCAGAGCGACCTGCGCGTGTTCCGCTGGCAGCTGGACGAGCAGGGTGCGGCGTCCTATATCGACAACCGCGGCGAACGCGATAGCGCCTTGCCGCCGCCGCATGATTTCGAGTGGACCGTCACCACGCGCGACCAGCACGTGCTGGGCCAGCACCCCCATGTGAACGTGCTCGACACCTTGTTCGTGGAAACGGTCGGCGGCGACTTGACGGTCAAGATCGAAGACAACACGGAAACCGGGCTGGGCATCCACAGCGAGCCGGTCGACGATCCCAACCAGTCGCTCAGCGACGCCGAGATCGCGTATGCCGCGCTCGGCGACCTGATCCTGCTGCGCGTGCGGCCCTACCGCGAGACGCAGCTGCGCTACCTGGTGTATTCGCGCCTGAGCCAGCAGGTGCAGCGGGTCGACAGCATCGGCGCCTCGTGCGTGCAGCTGCCGGAGGACCACGGCATCGTGTTCCCCGGCGGGGTGATCCTGCAGGGCGGCGAGTCGCGCCTGTTCGCCGGGCTGCCGGACGGCCTGCAATTCGAGCGCCGCGTGCTGGCGCCGAACGGCGAAGACGTCCTGTACGTGTTCTACGAGGTGGTCAGCGGCACCTATGTCCTGCTGACCTACAACCTGATCAACAAGACCCTGTCGCAGCCGTTGGTCGCGCATGGCTATGCGCGCTACGACGATGGCAGCATGCTGCTGTTTACCGCGGAAAGCGAGGAGCCGACCCGCAACCACCCGATGCAGTGGTGGCAGACGCCGTTCCTGAGCGAAGAATATGCCGCCCGCGCCGCCCCGCGCCAGGGCTTCTTCGGCAAGATCGGCAACCGTGAGCTGGTACGCGGGCTGTCGGAACTGTACTCGATCGGGCGCATGGTGCGCGAGCAGGGCGAGGCCGGCGCCGACGCAAGCGCGCTGCCCGGCCGCGCCGTCTATGAGAGCTTGCTGCGCCAATGCCGCCGCGTGGCGGATGCTTTCCACTGGCTGGGGGCGCCGGAGGCCAAGGGCGTCGGCGCCGACCTGGGCGGCTTGTCCGAGGTGGCCGGCGCCACCATGGACGAATTCGACAAGGTGGCGGCGATCCAGCGCGAGGCCGCGCGCGTGCTGCAGCAGGCGGCGCAGGAACAGCGCCAACTGCTGGCGGAGACCGCCAGCCGGCTGTGGCAATCGCCGACCGAATTCATCGAAGCCCTGGAGCAGATCCGCCTGGCGCGCGGCCGCCTGGCGACGCTGAAGGAACAGCGCTACATGGACGTGGCGCGCCTGGCGCAACTGGATGGCGAACTGGGCGCCGAAGAAGCCCGCGTCGGCGAGCGCACCGTGCAATTCCTGTCCCAGGCCAACGCTTTCGCCAAGCTGGAAGCGGCATTGGCGCAACAGCGCGAGCAATTGCCGCAACTGGCCACCACGGCCGAACTGGCGCCGCTGAACGAGGCCCTGGACCGCACGGCCCGCAACCTGGATGGCTTGAACGAGCTGCTGGGCACCCTGGCGGTGGGCGACGCCACCTTGCGCACGCACATCCTGACGGCCATCTCCGGCCTGTACGCCGGCGTCAACCAGTTGCGCGCCGAAGCGCGCCAGCGCCGCAAGCAGCTGACGCAGGCGGAGTCGGCGTCCGAGTTCGCCGCCCAGTTCCAGTTGTTCAGCCAGTCGGTGGAGAGTAGCCTGGAGCAGGCCGACACGCCGGAGCGCTGCGACGAATTGCTCACGCGCCTGTTGGCCCAGCTGGAAGCGCTGGAGGGGCAGTTCGCCGAACAGGAAGATTACCTGGCCGAGATTGCGCATAAGCGCGAAGCGGTGTACGAAGCCATGGAAGGGCGCAAGCAGTCGCTGCTCGATGCGCGTGCGCGCCGCGTGCAGGCCATCGGCGACGCCGCCCGCCGCATCCTGGCGGGCGTGCCCAAGCGCCTGGCCCAGTTCAGCGAACCGGCCCAGATGGAGGCCTACTTCGCCTCCGATGCCTTGCTGGGCAAGCTGAAGGCCAGCATCGAAGAATTGCGCAAGCTGGGCAACGCGGTCGCGGCCGACGACTTGGGCGGCCAATTGAAAAGCCTGCGCGAGCAGGGCCAGCGCGCACTGCGCGACCAGAACGAACTGGTGACCGGCAACGTCATCAAACTGGGCCGCCACGCGTTCACCGTCAACCGGCAATCGCTGGAACTGGCCATCGTGCCCCACCAGGGCGCGCTGGCCTTCCACCTGGCCGGCACCGATTACTACGCGCCCCTGCAGGACGAGCGCCTGGACGCCCTGCGCCCATGGTGGTCGCAGGAGACCCTGGCCGAGACGGGCCAGGTTTACCGCGCCGAATACCTGGCGTACCAGTTTGTGCTGGCCGTGCGCGCCGGCAGCGCCGGCATCGATTGGCAGCAGTTGCAGGCAGCGCTGGCGCAGCCGGACAGCGTGCTGCTGGAGGAACAGGTGCGCCGCTTTGCCGCGCCACGCTACCACGAAGGCTACCAGAAGGGCCTGCACGACCACGACGCCGCCGCCATCCTGCGGCAGTTGGTGCCGTTGTGGGAGAACGCCGGGCTGCTGCGTTTCAGCCCGCTGGCGCGCGCCGTCGCGCTGCTGTACTGGACGCATGTGCATGCCTCGCCTGCGGCGCAGTCCTTGCGCCACCAGGCGGAACAGGCCGAATTGATGCGCCGCCACTTCAACAGCGAGCGCTTATGGGGCAAGCTGGCGGCGCAAGCCGAACAGGCGCTGGAGCGCTTCCTCGCTGACGAACAGCTTGAGATCGACGCCTGGCTCGATCACGGCAGCGAAACCCGGGCCTTGCTGCTGCAGCAGGCCGCGCGCTACCTGCTGTCCGAACTGGGTGCGCCCGCCGGTGCGGACCAGGCCTGGCTGCTTAGCCGGAGCGGCAGCGAACTGGCCAACGGCCTGGCGCAGCATCTGGCACGCCACACTATCGCCGCCCCCTGGCAAGCCCCCGCCTTGTCGTGGCGCGAACGCTGGATGCTGGCCACCGAATGGCTGCACGGTTACGCGAGCCAGAACGGCCATGCGTTGTCGCTGCTGCCCGAGGCGGCCGCCAGCCTGCTGTGCACCCTGCCGCGGCGCGTCCAGCAGGCCAGCATCGAAGCGCAGGTCAGCGGACTGCTTGGCGAGCATGCGCGCATCGACAACCGGACGCTCAAGCTGCAGCTGAATGATTTCCTGCGCCGCCTCGAACATCACGAAGCCGTGGTGGTGCCGGCCTTCCGCGCGCTGCAGCAGTTGCGCCAGCAACTGGCGCAAGAGGAGAACGCCCGCCTGCGCCTGGACCAGTTCCAGGCCAAGCCGCTGTCCAGCTTCTTCCGCAACCGCCTGATCGACGAGGCTTACCTGCCCCTGGTCGGCGACAACCTGGCCAAGCAGATCGGCGCGGCCGGCGACCAGCGCCGCACCGACTCGATGGGCATGCTGCTGCTGATCTCACCGCCTGGCTACGGCAAGACCACGCTGATGGAGTACCTGGGCGAACGCCTGGGCATGATCTTCGTGCGCATCAACTGCCCGGTGCTGGGCCACGACATCACGTCGCTCGATCCGGCCATGGCCGGCAGCAGCGCCGCCCGCATGGAGCTGGAAAAGCTCAACCTCGGCCTGGCGATGGGCAACAACGTGATGCTGTACCTGGACGACATCCAGCACACCAACCCCGAGTTCCTGCAGAAGTTCATCGCCCTGGCCGACGGCACGCGCCGCATCGAGGGCGTGTGGCGCGGCGAGAGCCGCAGCTACGACCTGCGCGGCAAGCGTTTCGCCGTGGTCATGGCGGGCAACCCCTACACCGAGTCCGGCGACGTGTTCAAGATTCCGGACATGCTGGCCAACCGCGCTGACATCTATAACCTGGGCGATGTGCTGAGCGGGCGCGAAGAATTGTTTGCCCTGTCGTATATCGAGAACGCGCTGGTGGCGCATCCGGAACTGCAGCCGCTGGCCTCGCGCGACCCGCATGACCTGTACCTGCTGGTGCGCATGTCGCAGGGCGAACCGGTGGCGGCGTCGGAGTTGAAGCATGCCTATACCTCGCAGGAGATCGACCAGATCTGCGCTGTCCTGCAGCGCCTGTTCAAGGTGCGCAACGCGTTGATGAAGGTCAACCTGGCCTACATCGCCTCGGCCGCGCAGGACGATGACTACCGCACCGAGCCGCCGTTCAAGCTGCAGGGCAGCTATCGCAATATGGCCAAGCTGGCGCCCAAGGTGTCGGCCCTGATGCACGACACCGAACTGGACGCGCTGCTGCGCGACCACTACCGCGGCGAGGCGCAAACCCTGACCACCGGCGCCGAAGAGAACCTGCTGCGCCTGGCGCATTTGCTGGGCCAGCCGACGGACGCGGAGCAGGCGCGCTGGAATGCGCTGGTGGAGGAATTCGTCCGCCTGCGCAAGAATGGCGGGCCAGCGGACGGCGCAACGCGGGTCGCCGATCACCTGGCCGAGATCGGCGCCGGCATCGCCGCCCTGGGTGGCCGCATGACGCCGCAGGTGCAGGTGCATGTGCCGGAACAGGAGCGCCTGCACGAACTGCTGCAGCGCCTGGCCGACAGTTATGAAAAGGTCCTGCTGCCCATGATGAGCGCGATGAACTACAAGATGCGGCTTGACCACGGTATCTGGGACGAGGTGCGCGCTACCAGTTCCATCGTGAAGGACATGGAACACCGCCTGCGCCATCGGGGCAAGAAGGGCCCGCCGCCGCCCAAGCAGCCGCGCGGGCCGCTTGGTGAGCCGATCGGTGAGCCGCTTGGTGAGCCGCCAGCCGACTGATTATCCGGCGTACAGCGCTTGATGCTTGGCGCGCAGCACGTGCTTCTGGATCTTGCCGGTGGAGGTCATCGGCAGGGCCTCGACGATCGCGATGTGCTTGGGGATTTCGAAGCCGGCCAGCGTGCTGCGGCAATGCTCCTGTAGCGCGCCGGCGTCGGCCGCCTGGCCCGGCTTGAGGCAGACGAAGGCAGTCACGGCCTCGATCCATTCCTGGTGCGGCAGGCCGACCACGGCGGCCACCGCTACGGCAGGGTGGCCAAGCAGGGCCTCTTCCACACGGATGGCGGGCACGTTTTCGCCGCCGGTCTTGATCATGTCTTTCAGGCGGCCCTTGAAGTGCAGGTAGCCGTCCTCGTCCCACATGCCAAGGTCGCCGGTATGGTGCCAGCCGAAACGGCGTGCCGCGGCTGTCGCCGCGGGATCCTTGAAGTAGCCCAGCATGGCGTTCGGCCCACGATGCACGATTTCGCCGACTGCTCCTGGTCCGAGCAGGCGGCCGTCGGCATCCATGACGGCGGTGTCGTTGACGGGCGTGGCTTGCCCCCAGCAGTTGCCGCTGCGGTGCTGTTGCTCGGGCGGGAAGTAGACCGTCATCGGGAACATCTCGGTCTGGCCACTGCCCAAGGCGAAGCGCGGGCAGAATTCGAGCATCAGGCGGCGCAGCAGCCCGGGCGCCATCGGGGCCATGGCATAAATGGCGAGGCGCAGCGTGGACAGGTCGTGTTCCGCCCGGGACGGGTGCACCAGCATTGCGCCGTACATCGCAGGCAGGGCGGCCACCAGCGTGACGCGGTCGCGCGCCAGCGTGGCCAACGCGGCCGCCGGCTCGAAGGCGCGCGCGATCGAGATGGCGGCGCCGCAGGCCAGCCCCGCCGCGGCCATGCTGAACTGGGCGCAGTGAAACAGCGGCAGGATGGCGGACAGCACATCCTGCGGCACGATCGATACGGTCACCGCATTCGACATCACGGCCGCCATCACCGAGCGGTGCGAGTGCATCGCGCCCTTCGGGTTGCCGGTGGTGCCGCTGGTGTACATGATCAGTGCCAGGGCGTTCTCGTCGATTTCCAGCGCGGGCGGCGTAGCCGTCTGCGTGGCGATTGCGTGCGCCAGCGTGCCGTCGCCACTGTCGGTGCCGCCGGCGCAGCGCAATAGCGGCAAGCCGAGCGAAGGCAGGGCCGCATTCCATGCGGGATGCGCCGCCAGCTGCGCATCGGCCACCAGCAGGCGCGCCTCGGCGTGCTGCACGATATAGGCCACTTCGGTCGGCGACAGCATGGCATTGATCGGAACCCACACCATGCCCGCTTTCAGGATGCCGAAGCAGGCGACCATGAACTCCATCGAGTTGGGGCTTAGCATGGCTACCTTGTCGCCCGGCTGCAGGCCGTTCGACAGCAGGTACTGCGCGAAGCGGTTGCTGTCTTTTTCCAGCTCCGCGTAGCTCATGCTGCGGCCGTTTTCCAGCAGCGCTGCGGCGCTCCCGTTGCGGCGCGCGCTGCGCGAGACCAGGTTGCCAAGGGTGTCCTGCATGCGCTCATCCATTACCAGCCTCCACGAACAGGTCGATCATCGGCTCTACGCCCGGAGTCACCAGGTAATCGGAGAAGTCTGTGACACCGCTGGCGCGCAGGACTTCCTCGTCGATGAAGAAGTTGCCGTTGGTCGAGCGGCTGTCCCGCGTCAGGATCCGGTGCGCCGCATCGGCCATGATTTCCGGCTTGCGGCCATATTGGGCGCCGCCGGGCAGGGCGACGTTGAGGGCCGCCGTGGCGATAATTGTGCGTGGCCACAGCGCGTTGACGCCGATTCCGTCCTCGGAAAATTGGGCGGCCAGGCCATGCACGATCATGCTCATCGCGTACTTCGAGGTGGTATAGGCGGCATGGCGCGCGAACCATTTCGGGTTCATGTCGATCGGTGGTGAGAGCGTCAGGATGTGCGGGTTGCTGGACTGCTGGAGGTGTTCGATGCAATGCTTGGCGCACAGGAAGGTGCCGCGCACGTTGATGTCCATCATCAGGTCGAAGCGCTTCATCGAGGTGCTCTGGGCGTTGCTCAGGCTGATGGCGCTGGCGTTGTTGACCAGTATGTCAATGCCGCCGAATTCGGCAACACCCTTTTCGATGGCGGCTACGACCTGCTCCTCTTCGCGGATATCGACTGCCAGCGGCAATGCATTGCCGCCGGCGGCGCGGATTTCCTCCGCGGCGGAATAGATGGTTCCCGGCAGGCGCGGATCGGGCTCTGTCGTCTTTGCCGCGATGATGACATTCGCTCCATCGCGCGCCGCGCGCAGGGCGATCGCCTTGCCGATGCCCCGGCTCGCGCCGGTAATGAACAGGGTCTTGCCTTGCAGCGTATCCATGAACTCTCCGTCAGGTTGTAATCTCCAGCAGCAGCTGGCCCGTTGCCACTTGCATGCCAAGCGCAGCTCCCAGCGCGGCAACCGTGCCGTCGCGGGTAGCCAGCAAATTGTGTTCCATCTTCATCGCTTCCAACGCCAGCAGCGGTTGGCCGGCGCTTACCTTGTCGCCCTGCGCGACATGCAGCGAAACCACGCGGCCGCTCATGGGGGCTTCGATGCGGCCGCCGGCCGCGCCCATGCCCATGCCCATTTTGCGCGGCGGCGTGTCGCCCAGGTCGTCCAGCGTGTGCTCGACGCCGTCCAGCAGGAAGTGCGTGCGAGCTCCATCGGCCACGAAATGCAGCTTGGCGTGCCGGCCATCGAGCGATAGTTGCAGCGTTCCAGTGCCGGCTTCTGCCACGTCCACGCGCGCCGGCGTGGCGCCGCTCCCGCTGGCGATGCGCCAGGCGCCGGAACCGTCCGCGCTGGCCCGGACCTGGCAGGCGGCGCCGTCCAGCGTGAAGCGCAAGGGGAGGGAATACGGATGGCTGGAACACCAGCCTTGCAGCTCGCCGGGGTAGCGGCGCTCCTGGCGCCGGGAGCGATGCCAGGCCAGCATGGCGCTGGCCGCCAGCACGGTGCGGGCCGGCGTGGCGGCGATGGTGCGCCGCTCGGGCGGCAGGTGTTGCGCTATAAAGCCGGTGCTTGCCTGGCCTTCAACGAAGGCAGGGTGTGCCAGGCATTGCGCGAGGAAGGCGCGGTTGCTGGGGAGGCCGAGCAGGATGCATTCGTCCAGCGCGCGCCGCATGCGCCGCAAAGCGTCGGCGCGGTCGCGGCCGTGGGCCACCAGCTTGGCCAGCATCGAATCGTACCAGGGCGGCACCGCCACGCCGTCGCCCAGCGCATGATCGCAGCGCACCCCGTCCGGCGCGGTCCAGCGCAGTACTTTCCCGCTTTGCGGCAAAAAATCCTGCGCCGGATCCTCGGCGCACAGTCGCACTTCGATGGCATGTCCGCCTGCCGCGCGGCGCGCATCGAGTTCGGCTTGCTGCAGCGGCAGCGGTGCACCGGCCGCTACCAGCAACTGCCACTCAACCAGGTCGATGCCGGTGATCGCCTCGGTCACGGCGTGTTCGACCTGGAGCCGGGTATTCATTTCCATGAAATAGAATGCGCCGTCGCGGTCGAGCAGGAATTCCAGTGTACCCGCGCCCACGTAGCCGATGGCGCGCGCCGCCGCCACGGCCACGGCGCCCATGCGCTCGCGCAGCGCGGGGGGCACGGCGGGCGACGGCGCTTCTTCGATCAGCTTCTGGTGCCGCCGCTGCACCGAGCAATCGCGCTCGCCCATGTGCACCACGTTGCCGTGGCTGTCGGCGAATACCTGGATTTCGATGTGGCGCGGCGCGAGTATCGCGCGTTCCAGGATCACCTCGGCGCTGCCGAAGGCGTGTTGCGCTTCGGAGCGCGCCGAGGCCAGCGCTGCGCCGAACGCGCCAGCGTCATCCACCCGCCGCATGCCGCGGCCCCCGCCACCGGCGGCAGCCTTGATCATCACCGGGAAGCCGATGCGCCCCGCTTCGGCCACCATGCGTTCATCCGACTGGTCCGCACCCTGGTAGCCCGGCACGCAGGGCACGCCAGCCTCCAGCATCAGGCGCTTGGCGCCGGCCTTGTTGCCCATCGCTTCGATGGCCGCGGGCGGTGGGCCGATGAAGGCCAGCCCGGCATCGGCGCAGGCCTGCGCGAACTGCGCGCTCTCGGCCAGGAAGCCGTAGCCGGGATGCACGGCGCCGGCTCCGCTGGCTTGCGCCGCGGCGATCAGCGCGGGGATGTTCAGGTAGGAGTCGGACGGCGCGGGCCCGCCGATGCGCATTGCCGCGTGCGGGCCATCTGCCGTCCCGGCGGCGCAGTGCGGGGCGCCGGCATCGGCATCGGAGTACACCGCCACGCAGCGGTAGCCCAGGCGCCGCGTCGTGCGCATCACGCGCAGCGCGATTTCGCCGCGGTTGGCGACCAGGATGGTGTCGAAGGCTTTCACGCTTTGCGGCCCGGCAGGATGTCCATGTATTTGCAGATGATGCCCAGCATGACCTCGTCGGCGCCGCCGCCGATCGACGTCAGGCGCCCGTCGCGGTAGAACTGCGATACCGGGTTCTCCAGCGTGAAGCCCATGCCGCCCCAGAACTGCATGCAGCCGTCGGTGATCTGGCGCGCCAGGCGGCCCGCCTTCAACTTGGCCATCGAGGCCAGCTCGGTGACGTCGGTACCCCCGATGTACATGCCGCAGGCGCGGTAGGTCAGGGCGCGCAGCGATTCGAGCTCGGTCTGCATTTCGGCCAGCTTGAAGTGCACCCACTGGTTATCCAGCACGCTGGCGCCGAAGATCTTGCGTTCGCGCGTGTATTCGATGGTGGCGTCGATGCAGTTCTGCATCTGTTGCACGATATTGGCGGCGCACCACAGGCGCTCTTCCTGGAATTGCAGCATCTGGTAGGTAAAGCCCTTGTCCTCCTCGCCCACCAGGTAGCGCTGCGGCACCCGCACCTCGTCGAAGTGGATCAGGCCCGTGTCGGAGGAGTTCATGCCGATCTTGCGGATCTTCTGGCCGACGCTGATGCCCGGCGCATCCATCGGCACGATGATCAGGGACTTGTTGCGGTGCGCCGGGCCGTCGCCGGTGATCGCCAGCAGGCACATCCAGTCAGCCTGCAGGCTGTTGGTGATCCACATCTTGCTGCCGTTGATGATGTAGTCGCCGCCGTCCTTGCGCGCCGTGGTGCGGATGGCCGCCACGTCCGACCCGGCGCCCGGCTCCGACACGCCGACGCAGGCCACCGCCTCGCCGCTGATGGCCGGCACCAGGAATTCGCGCCGCAGCGCGTCCGAGCCGAAGCGCGCCAGCGCCGGCGTCGCCATGTCGGTCTGCACCCCGATCGCCATCGGCACGCCGCCGCAGCGGATATGGCCCAGCGCTTCGGCCATCGCCATCGAGTACGAATAGTCGAGCCCAAGCCCGCCGAATGCGGCCGGCTTGGACACGCCCAGCATGCCCAGTGCGCCCAGCTTGCGGAATACCTCCTTGGCCGGGAATATCTCCGCCGCCTCCCATTCGTCGACAAAGGGGTTGATATCGGTCTCGATGAAGCGTTTCAGGTTGCGCTGCAGTTCCAGGTGTTCGTGGCTGTATTCCATGGGGTCTCCAGTGTTATGGTCGCGCGACGCCGAATTGCACCGGTCGCAGTTCGCGCCGGCGCGCTTCCTCGCACACTGCCAGCACGCAGGCCAGCACCTTGCGCGTGTCGCGCGGGTCGATGACGCCGTCGTCCAGCAGGCGTCCGGATGTGGTGAAAGCGTCGGTCTGGCGCTCGAAGGTGTCGATCACTTTGGCGCGCATGGCGGCAATCGCCTCGCGGTCGACCTCCTGGCCCTTGCGCCGCATGCTGCCCTCCATCACGATGGCCATCGTTGTTGCAGCCTGCTCCGCGCCCATCACGGCGGTACGCGCATTGGGCCAGCTGAAGCAGAAGTCCGGCATGAATCCACGTCCGGACATGCCGTAGTTGCCCGCGCCGAATGAAGCGCCGCAATGCACGGTAATGCGCGGCACGTTGGCGTTGGCCAGCGCCTGGATCATCTTCGAACCGTGCTTGATCATGCCGGCCTGTTCGTAGGCCTTGCCGACCATGAAGCCGGTGGTGTTCTGCAGGAAGATCAGCGGCGTGCCGGACTGGCAGCAAACCTGGATGAAATGCGCCGCCTTGGTGGCGCCGGCCGGATCGAGCGGGCCGTTATTGGTGATGATGCCGACTGCCATGCCGCAGATCGCCGCGTGGCCGGTTACGGTGGCCGCACCGTAGCCGGCCTTGAATTCGAGGAAGGCCGAGTCGTCCACGATGCGCGCGATGACTTCGCGCATATCGAGCGGCTTGCGCTGGTCGCAAGGGGCGATGCCGAGCAGCTCGCCGGCATCGTAGCGCGGCATCGCATACCCGGCAGCTTGCGGCGCGGCGGGCAGCGCGTTGTTCCAGCCCAGGCCGGCCACCAGCTCGCGCGTGATGCGCAGCGCGTCCGCGTCGTCTTCGGCCAGGTATTCCGCCAGGCCGGAGACGGCGGCGTGCATCTCCGCGCCGCCCAGCTCCTCCTCGCTGGCGATTTCGCCGGTCGCCGCCTTCAGCAGCGGCGGCCCGGCCAGGAAAGCCTTGGCGCGTTCGCGCACCATCACCACGTAGTCCGACAAGCCCGGCATATAGGCGCCGCCCGCCGTGCTCGAGCCATGCACCACGCTGATCACCGGCAGGCCGGCCGCCGACAGGCGCGCCAGCCAGTAAAAGCCGCTGCCGCCATGAATGAAGGTCTCGACCTTGTAGTCCAGCAGGTTGGCGCCCGCGCATTCCACCAGGTGGATGAAGGGCAGCTTCTGCGCCAGTGCCACCTGCTGCAGGCGCTGGAACTTCTCGATCCCCATTGGCTGCACGGCGCCGGCGTCGATGCCCGAATCGTCCGCCACCACCATGCAGCGCACCCCGCTCACAAAACCGATGCCGCCCACCAGTCCGCCCCCGGGCACCGAGCGGGAGGGATCGGCATGGTCCAGGCAATAACCGGCCAGCGTCGCCATCTCAAGGAACGGCGCACCGGCATCGAGCAAGGCGCCCAGGCGCTCGCGTGGCAGCAACTGGCCGCGCTTGGCGAACAGCGGTGCCGAGGCGGCCGATTTGTCGCGGGTGCGCGCTTCCAGTTCGCGCAGGCGCGCCAGTTGCCCGGCCAGCGCCACGCTGTTGGCCTGGAAGGCCTCGCCTTGCGGCAGCACGCGGCTTTCCAGCGCGGGCATTACTCGCCCTCCAGTACGCGCGGCGTGGCCGCCAGGTGGAAGCCGTTGAAGGCCGCCGTGGCACCGGCCTCGCGCGGCTTGGGCATCGGCATGCCGGGCCGCACGTTCGGGCGGCCGCCGTCGACGCGCAAGGTGGTGCCGGTGATGAAGGCCGCCGCGTCGGACAGCAGGAAGGCAATCGCCGCCGCCACCTCCGATTCGGTGCCGAAGCGGTGCAGCGGAACGGTGCGCGGGAAAGCGCGGATGGTGTCGCGCATTTCCGGCGGATACTGGTCCATGCCGGACGAGGCGATATAGCCCGGTGCCACGGCGTTCACCCGCACCCCATACTGCGCCCATTCGAAAGCCGCCGTTTCGGTCAGGCTCACCATGCCGGCCCGCGCCGCGCCCGAATGGCCCATATTCGGCATGCTGCCGTACATGTCGGCCACGATATTGACGATGGCGCCGCCGTGTTCCGCCATGCTCTGGTTCAGGCACTCGCGCGCCAACAGGAAGCCGCCGGTCAGGTTGGTCTGTACCACCGCCTCCCAGCCTTTCTGGGAAATTTCGCGCAGCGGCGCCGGGAACTGGCCGCCGGCATTGTTGACCAGGCCGTGCAGCGGGCCGTGCTCGGCCACCATCTGCGCCACCACCTCGCGCACCGCTTCCTCGCTGCGTATATTGCAGCTGTAGCCGTGGGCTGAGCCGCCGGTGCGGCCGATTTCAGCCCGCACGGCGTCGAGTTTCGCCGCATCGCGCCCGACCAGCAGCACCTGCGCACCAAGCGCCGCCAGCTCGTGCGCCGTGCAGCGCCCGATGCCGCTGCCGCCGCCCGTGACGACGATGCTACGGCCCTCGAACAGGCCGGGTTTGAAGATCGATTGGTACATTCAGCTTCCTTTCAGCCCCAGCCGAGCTGGCGCGCGGCCAAGTCGTTGAGAATTTCTTCGGCGCCGCCGCCGATCATATACACCTTGGCGTCGCGGTACACCCGCTCGGCCACCGTGCCGCGCATGAAGCCCATGCCGCCCAGGATCTGCACCGCCTCCCCCGAGCATGCCTGCATGGTTTGCGCGGCGAAGTTCTTCAACATGCATACCTGCGCCACGTCCTGCGCCCCGGTATCCATGCGCGCCACCACGCTGTCGATGAAGGCGCGCGTGGCTTCGATACGTGTCGCCATGTCGACCAGTTTGTGGCGCACAGCCTGGTGCTGTACCAGCGCCCTGCCGAAGGTCTTGCGCTGCCGCGCCCATTCCACCGCTTCGTCGAGGCAGGCTTGCGCCAGGTAGCACGCATGCATGGCCAGCATCAAGCGCTCGTCGTTGAAGTTGCGCATCAAGAGCGCAAAGCCGGTGTTCTCCGCGCCCAGCAGGTTGGCCGCCGGTACGCGGCACTGGTCGAAATGCAGTTCAGCGGTATCGGAGCACCACCAGCCCATCTTTTTCAGCGGGCTGCGCGTCAGCCCTGGCGTGTCGCCGGACACCAGCAGCGCGCTGATGCCCGACGCGCCGGCACCACCGGTGCGCACGGCTACCGTGAGCCAGTCGGCGCGCATGCCTGACGTAATGAAGGTCTTGCTGCCGTTGACGATGTAATGGTCGCCATCGCGCACGGCGGATGTCGCCAGGTTGGCCACGTCCGAGCCGCCACCCGGTTCCGACACGGCCAGCGCGCTGATGTGCTCGCCGGACAGGATGCCAGGCAGGACACGCGCCCGCAGTTGCGCGGACCCGCCATGCACGATCGGCGGCGCGCCGATGCGATGGCTGAACAGGGAGGCCAGCAAGCCGCCGCAACCGGCGCGGCACAGTTCCTCGTTCAAGGCCTGCAACTGGCGGTAGCTGGCGGGAATGCCGCCCTCCGCTTCCGGAAAGCCAAAGGCCAGCAGCCCAAGCTCGCCGGCCTGCCGGTACAAGGCGCGCGGAAAGGTGCCGGCCTCCTCCCAGTCGTTGACGTGGGGCCGCAACTCCTGCTCGACGAAGCGGCGCACGGTGGCGCGCAGTGCCTCTTCCATCATGTTCTCCGGCTGGTGAAATTGGGCGGAACGGCCACCGGCATCGCCAGCAGCCATTGCGCCATGCCTTTGCCAAGCGGGTCGTGGCGTAGCGAAGCCATGCCGCCACCGCCCAGCGCCTGCTCGCACACGAAGTTAAAGGCTTGAATGCCGGGCAATTCATAGCGCGTCACCGCACCGTGCACCTTGTCCGCCAAATGCACCGCCACCGCCTCGGGCGTCAACTGCTCCCGCAGCAAAGGCAGGTCATCTGGATGGCGCGCGATGACGCCGATATTCGAGGTATCCCCCTTGTCGCCGCTGCGTGCCCAAGCCAGCTCGATCAGCGGCACCAGGCGCCACCCCGCCCCGGCTGGGCCCGTGTCCCACCTTGGGGTCATCACGGGGACGCCGAGTCCCGAATCGGGACACGGTCTCGAGCGTAGCGGTGTGGCACAGAAGAGCTCGTGTCTCATTTCGGGTGTGACCCCAAGGTGGGACATGGGCTGGGCCGTGGTGCCGTCGGGTAGGTGGACGAGGGGCTGGAGGCGGGTTTTGTCGAGCAGGAAGGAGAACTGTTTGATGGCGGGCGAGACTGACGGCCGCCCGCCGAAGCCGGTGGTGCCGGGCGCCCAGGAAGTGCCGGCGGGGGCGATCTCGCGTGCGAATATGTCCAGCGCGGCACGCTGCGGGTGCGCTACCGCCAACCACATGACTGCTTGCCCGAAGCCTTCTGCGGCGCCGAGAACGTCCATATTTGTCGCCGAGTAGTCGGCCAGGCCGGCGCGCGCAAACATGGCTCGCGTGCGTGCCAGGATCGCGTCCGCACTGCGGCGCGCCTTGCGCCCGGCGTCGTGGCCGACCACCGTCAGTTGCGCGGCGCTGCGGAAGCCATCGGCATAGGTGGCACTGACCTTGTAGGTACTGGTGGGCGCGTTGCCGCGTGCACCTTGCACCAGCACGCGTTGCGGGCCGTCCTTCATCAGCGTGACATGGGTGAAATCGCACACGACATCGGGCAGCAGATAGCGCGCCGGATCGCCAATCTCGTACAGCAATTGCTCCGCTGCCACGGCCGGCGACACCAGCCCGCCCGTGCCTTCCGGCTTGCCCAGCACGAAGCTGCCGTCGGCGCGGCATTCCACCACCGGATAGCCGCTGTTGGCCCAATCCGGCACCTCTTCCCAGTCGGTGAACAGGCCGCCGCTGCCCTGGCAGCCGCATTCGATCAGGTGGCCGGCCAGGCTGCCGGCCGCCAGCAGGTCGTAGTCGTCGGCGGACCAGCCGAATTCGTGCATCAGGGCGCCCAGCGTCACCGCGCTGTCGACGCAGCGGCCGGTGATCACCACGTCGGCGCCGGCATCCAGCGCGGCCTTGATCGGCAGCGCGCCGAGGTAGGCGTTGGCGCTCAGGACGGTGGCCGGCAGCTCGATGCCTTCCTCGCGCAGGGCGGGCAGCAGGGCGGAAACGTCGTCGCCTTCGACCACGGCGATGCGCGGCGCAAGGCCCTGTTCCGCCGCCAGCGCGCGCAGTGCTGCGGCGCAGCCTTGCGGATTGATGCCGCCGGCGTTGGCCACGATGCGCACGCCGCGCGCCAGCGCATCGCCCAGCTCGTCGCGCATGACGTCGATGAAGTCGGTGGCGTAACCGAGTTCCGGCTGCTTGCGGCGCGCGGCCGCCAACAGCGACATGGTCAGTTCGGCCAGGTAATCGAAAACGAGGTAATCGAGCTCGCCGCCATCGAGCAACTGGCGTGGGCCGAGGGCGCTGTCGCCCCAGAAGCCTGATGCTCCGCCGATCCGGACATGGTTCCTGCCTGCGCGCACCGTGCCTCCTTTTATTAAATCATTCGATTGAATAATTTAGGATACTCCGGAAAAGCGCGGGCATGCAAGAAAAAAAGCCCCGGCTGCCGCCAGGAGGCGGGGCCGGGGCTCTCGCGTCAGCTTAGCCGACGCCAGGTGCTTAAGGCACCAAGTTGAAGTTGACGTTGACGGCGTTGGCGATATTGATGTCGACCGCTGCGTTGGACAGCGTGGTGTAGCCGGTCGCCGAAGCATCGACCTTGTACATGCCGGTGGCCGGGATGGTGCCGGCGCTGGAGAAGGCCAGCGGCAGGGTCGCGCTATACGCGGCGTATTGCGGTGGCGCCAGCGGCAGCCTGGTGATGCTGTACGCGCCGGTGCTCAGGTCGGCATTGGTGTAGCGCAGCGTCACGGTCGGGCCGCCGGTAATGGCTTGCTTGGCCGAGACCAGGGCCGATTCGGTGGTGCTGGCCGGGGCCAGGGTGGCAGTGCCGCTGATCGAGCCCATCAGGCTGGGGGTGGCCAGGGTGAATGGCGCGCCAGTAGAGCTGATCGGGACCATGGCGCTGGTGGATGTCACCGGTACGCCGCCGATCACGTAGGCGGCATGGGTATTGGAGGTGATGACCACGTCGTAGTTGCCGAGAGGCAGGCGCGACAGCACGAATTCGCCGGTGGCGCTTGGCACCGTCGCCGCCACCACGGCACCATTTTGCTGGGCGCTGACGGTGACGCCATCGGACAGCAACGGCACGCTGACAAAACCGTTGATGCCGTTCAGGGCAGTCGGAATCACTTTCACTACCGGTTTCAACGCGTACTTGCCGTTGCCCTTGGTGACAATGGATTTGCAGGCGTCGAAGTCCATCACCAGGTCGTAGCGCTGGCCAGCTTCCACCGTGAAGTCGGCGTTCATCTTGATGCCGCTTTGTACCGCGCTCGGGGTGTCGAGCGAAATCTCGGCGGTGGTGCCGCTCAGGACCACGGAGTTGGCAGTCGCATTGCCGGTGTTCGGGTCCAGCACCAGGCGCACCTGGTTGTAGCGGCCTGCCGCCAGCGAGGTCTGGCCCAGTGCGTCGAGGGTGCCGTTGGTCAGGTTCAGCAGGTTGATCTTTTTACCCGGCGACAGGGTGATGTCGGTCCAGCCGCTATCGGTGTCGCTGGCGGTGGCACTGGTGTTGACGCGCACTTTATTGACCGTGACATTCACGGCGTCAAAGCCGCAGGCCGGTGCGTCGGTTATCGAGGCCGCCAGGGTGCCCATGGTCTGGGGCGGCGGAGTGCTGCCGCCACCCCCACCGCCGCCGCAGGCCGCGAGCAGGAGGGAGGTCAGCGTGAGCGGAAGCAGGGAGACTTTCGAGTTCATGATTTTGCCCCTTGTCGTAGTGATTAGCGCTCTTCCATTATCGGAAGCGACGGCAAAAACGCTATGTGCGATGACACACGCAGTAACAGACTGTTACAACTTGCATGACGAAAGTCGATTTAACTCAGGGGCAGTTGACGTTCCACGCAACAAGTTCTGCACGCGCTTGCCGCACTGTGATGTCAGCCTTGCTGCCGATATCACTTTCGTATCCCAGCAGAAACATGCCGTCCTTGCTGCGGCCCAGTGCACGCAACTGGAAGCTGCGCGAACGGGTCGGCGCGCAATTGGTGTTGCCGGCCATGAGCAGGCGCGCGCGCTGCAGCAATTCGCCCTGGGCCTGGATCAGGCGCAGCATGTCGATTTCGGCCAGCGGCGCGCGCAATTCGGCCATCGTGGCCGGCGGCATGCCGCAGTTGGTGGTGTGGTGGATCCAGACATGCTGGCTGGTTTCACCGCGCCAGCTGTCGTCGGCTTGTTGCGTGTAGCGGGTGCGCGAGACGCGGCACAGCGGCAGCACCAGGCGCACCGGCGCCGCGTCGGTGCTAGCGCTGGCAATCCATTTCTTGCCGTCGCGCGAAAGTTCAAGGCGCAGCGGCGGCACGGGCGTGCCCGGCGCGGTGCGCTGCATGAATTGTTCGAACGAGCGTTGCTCGGCCAGCGTCGGCGCGCGCGCGTTGGCGCCTGGTGCGGCTGCACTTGCTGCCTGCGCGGCCATCGCCGCCAGGAATACTACATATCGCATCCGGTCTCCTTTCATTGCGCATCGATTATAGATATAATCCGCTCGCTGCCGAAAGGTGGCACACGCTAGGGGTCCTGTGCGCTCATTTCCATTTTTGAGTGCGCGGGTGAGAAATACCCTCCGAACCTGATCTGGATAATGCCAGCGAAGGGAAGCTTCAGGATACGCACGGCTGCGCCACGCAAGGCGCAAGCGCAGGCGCAACCTAACCTCCTTTGCTGGCTCCTGCGCCAACAAAGGAGCCAAAATGAACGCCAATCCAACCTTCCTCGCCGCCCAGGCCGAGGTCGACTCCGCAGCAGTCACCCCGCTGCCGAATTCCCGCAAGATCTACGTCACCGGCAGCCGTGCCGACCTGCGCGTGCCGATGCGCGAAATCAGCCTGTCCGGCGACAACGCGCCGGTCACCGTGTACGACTGTTCCGGCCCGTACAGCGACCCGGACGAAACGATCGACATCCGCAAGGGTCTCGGCACGCCGCGCGCGGCCTGGATCGCCGAACGCAATGACACCGAACTGCTGGGCGGCCCGACTTCCGACTATGGACGCCTGCGCCTGGCCGACGAAAAGCTCGATGCGCTGCGCTTTGAGCTGCACCGCCAGCCGCGCCGCGCGCAAGCAGGCCGCAACGTGACCCAGATGCACTATGCGCGCCAGGGCATCGTGACGCCGGAAATGGAATACGTCGCGATCCGCGAAAACCTGCGCCGCAAGGAATACCTGGCCGGCCTGCGTGCCCAGGGCGAGAAGGGCCAGCGCATGGCCGACTTGCTGGGCCGCCAGCATCGCGGCGAATCGTTCGGTGCCGCCATTCCTGAAGAAATCACGCCGGAGTTCGTGCGCGAGGAAGTTGCCCGCGGCCGCGCGATCATCCCGGCCAACATCAACCACCCGGAGCTGGAGCCGATGATCATCGGCCGCAATTTCCTGGTCAAGATCAACGCCAATATCGGCAACTCCGCCGTGACCTCCTCCATCGGCGAGGAAGTGGAGAAGATGACCTGGGCCATTCGCTGGGGCGGCGACACGGTGATGGACCTCTCCACCGGCAAGCATATCCACGAAACGCGCGAATGGATCGTGCGTAACTCGCCGGTGCCGATCGGTACCGTGCCGATCTACCAGGCGCTGGAAAAAGTCAACGGCAAGGCCGAAGACCTGACCTGGGAAATCTTCCGCGACACCTTGATCGAACAGGCCGAGCAGGGTGTCGACTACTTCACCATCCACGCCGGCGTGCTGCTGCGTTATGTGCCGCTGACTGCCAACCGCATGACCGGCATCGTGTCGCGCGGCGGCTCGATCATGGCCAAATGGTGCCTGGCGCACCACAAGGAAAACTTCCTGTACACGCATTTCGAAGACATCTGCGAAATCATGAAGGCCTATGACGTCAGCTTCTCGCTGGGCGACGGCCTGCGGCCTGGCTCGGTGTGGGATGCCAACGATGCGGCGCAACTGGGCGAGCTGAAAACCCTGGGTGAACTGACCCAGATCGCCTGGAAGCACGACGTGCAGGTGATGATCGAAGGCCCGGGCCACGTGCCGATGCAGTTGATCAAAGAGAACATGGACCTGCAGCTGGAGCAGTGCAGCGAAGCGCCGTTCTACACCCTGGGCCCGTTGACCACCGATATCGCCCCTGGCTACGACCACATCACCTCCGGCATCGGCGCTGCGCAAATCGGCTGGTACGGTACCGCCATGCTGTGCTACGTGACGCCGAAGGAGCACCTGGGCCTGCCGAACAAGGCCGACGTCAAGGAAGGCATCATCACTTACAAGATCGCGGCGCACGCCGCCGACCTGGCGAAAGGGCATCCCGGTGCGCAAATCCGTGACAACGCGCTGTCGCTGGCACGCTTTGAATTCCGCTGGGAAGACCAGTTCAACCTGGGCCTGGACCCGGACCGCGCGCGCGAATTCCACGACGAGACCCTGCCGAAGGATTCGGCCAAGGTGGCGCACTTCTGCTCCATGTGCGGCCCGCATTTCTGCTCGATGAAGATCACGCAGGAGGTGCGCGAGTTCGCGGCCAAGGGCATGCAGGAAAAATCGATCGAGTTCGTCAAGGGCGGCGCGAGCATCTACCGCGAGCAGGCATGATCGAGATTGAACTGAACGGCGCCGCGCACGCGGTGCCGCCGCAGCAGACGCTGGACCGGTTGATCGATTCGCTCGACCTGGCCGGCCAGGCACTGGCGCTGGCGGTCAACCGCCAAGTCGTGCCGCGCCAGCGCTGGCCGCAGGTCGCGCTGAACCACAATGACAAAGTAGACATCGTCCGCGCCATCGGCGGGGGCTGAAAGGGGAGGCTGCACATGCAAGACAATCCATTGGTCATCGCGGGCAAGGAATACAACTCGCGCCTGCTGGTCGGCAGCGGCAAGTACAAGGACCTGCCGCAAACCCGCGAAGCCACGCTGGCTGCGGGTGCGGAAATCATCACGGTGGCAATCCGCCGCGTCAATATCGGCCAGGACCCGCATGCGCCAAGCCTGCTGGACTATGTGCCGCCGCACGAATTCACCATCCTGCCCAATACGGCCGGCTGCTACACGGCGAAGGATGCGGTGTACACGCTGCAGATGGCGCGCGAACTGCTGAACGGCCACAAGCTGGTCAAGCTGGAGGTGCTGGGCGACGAGAAGACCCTGTTCCCCAATATGCCGGAAACCCTGGTCGCCGCGCGCGAGTTGGTGAAGGATGGCTTCGACGTGATGGTCTACTGCAGCGACGATCCGATCCAGGCGCGCATGCTGGAGGATATCGGCTGCTGCGCGGTGATGCCGCTGGCGTCGCTGATCGGTTCGGGCATGGGCATACTGAATCCGTGGAACCTGTCGCTGATCATCGAACAGTCCCATGTACCGGTGCTGGTCGACGCCGGCGTCGGTACGGCATCCGATGCAGCCATCGCCATGGAGCTCGGTTGCGACGGTGTGCTGATGAATACTGCCATCGCCACCGCCGGCGACCCGGTTCGCATGGCGCGCGCCATGAAGCTGGGCGTGCAGGCCGGCCGCGAAGCCTTCCTGGCCGGGCGCATGCCGCGCCGTTTCGCCGCCTCGCCGTCCTCGCCGATGGCGGGGAGGCTGGCATGAGCGACCGGCCTTGCGTGTTGGTGTTTTCCGGTGCCGATCCTTCGGGCGGCGCCGGCATGGCTGCCGACATCCAGGCCATCACGGCGATGGGGGCGCATGCGCTGCCGGTGCTGACGGCCATTACGGTGCAGGACAATAACCGCGTGCATGCCGTGATGCCCGTTGCTGCGGAAGTGGTGCTGCAACAGGCGCGCGCGCTGCTGGCGCAAGTGCCGGTGGCGGCGGTGAAGATCGGGATTCCCGGCAGTGCGGAAAACGCACAGGCCATTGCGACGCTGATTGGCGAACTGCGCGCCACGCATCGCGCTGCGGCGGGCGCGGCACCCGGCTGGGCGCAGCGCTTGTACAGCGACCCGCCGGTGGTGCTGGATCCGGTGCTGCGCAGCGGCCATGGCGATGCGCTGGGGCGCGACGATGCGCTACAGGCGCTGGCGCCCTTGCTGCCGCTGGCCACGCTGATTACGCCGAATGGACCGGAAGCTGCGGCCCTGGCCGGCAATGCCGCGCGCTATCGCATGCCGGCGCGGCTAGGCGCAGCGGCAACTGCCGGCGCCGCTGCGGTGAAGCGTGCCGCAGCGGCTTCCATGACTGGCGCGGGGGCTGCACCGGAAGAGGTATGGGAGGCTGCGGCTGGCGGCGGCGTGGCTGGCGAGCTTGCGCTGGCCGACGCGCTACCGATGGTGGCGTTGGCGACGCCCGGCGTGCCGCGGGCCTGGCACGGCACCGCTCACGGCGATGCCCTGGCCCATGCACGCGCGCTGCGCGCCCTCGGCTGCACCCATGTACTGGTGACCGGCGGCCATGACGAAGGCAGCGACGTGGTGATCAACCGCTGGCTGGGGCCCGACCGCCAGCAGAACTGGAGCTGGCCGCGCCTGGCCGGGGGCTTCCACGGCAGCGGATGCACGCTGGCCGCCGCCACGGCGGCGCTGCTAGCGCTGGGCAACACCATGGCGCAAGCCTTGACCAAGGCGCAAGGCTATACCCAGCGCGCACTGGCCGCTTCATATGCTATCGCGCCCGGCCAGCGCATTCCGCAGCGATAAGGAGAATCACATGCAAGGACTTTACCTGGTCACTCCCAATTGGGACGATACCGAAAAACTGCTCGAAGTGACCGAGCAGGCGCTGCGCGCCGGCATCGCGCTGCTGCAGTACCGCCACAAGGACGCCAGCCCGGCGCTGCGCCGCGAGCAGGGCGGGGCGCTGCGCGAGCTTTGCCACAAGTACAGCGTGCCTTTCCTGGTCAACGACCACGTCGCACTGTGCCGCGAGCTGGGCGCGGACGGCGTGCACCTTGGTGGCACCGATGCGCCGCTGGCCGAAGTTCGGGCTTCGCTCGGGCCCAACAAGCTGATTGGCGCCTCCTGCTACGGTGAACTGGCGCGCGCCCAGGCGGCGCAGGCGGCCGGTGCCAGCTACGTGGCGTTCGGCGGCTTCTATCCGTCCAAGGTGAAGCAGTACGCCGTCACCACCCAGCCTTCCATCCTGCGCCATGCGCGCGAAGTGATCGAGGTGCCGCTGTGCGTGATCGGCGGCATGACGCCGCAAAATGCCGCGCCGCTGGTGGCCGAGGGCGCGCATTTGGTGGCGGCAATTACCAGTGTCTACCTGGCCGGCGACGCCGGGGCGGCAGTGCGGGAATTTCAGTCTATAATTTCCCCATTAGCATAACCATAAGGTTGACGCCGATGAACGCCCAGACTCCGCCAAAGCGCCTGATCCTGATCGTCGATGATGACAAGATCCTGACCGAGTTCCTGGGCGAGTTGCTCGCCCGCGCCGGCTACGACACCATGCTGGCGCATTCATCGGACCAGGCCCTGTCCCTGATCGCCGAGCGCGAACCCGACCTGGCCCTGCTCGACATTCACATGCCCGGCATGTCGGGCCTGGACCTGGCCAAGCAACTGAACCGCAACACCACGGTGCCTTTCATGTTCCTCTCCGGCCGCGGCGATGCCGACGCCGGCAAGCAGGCCGCCGCCTACGGCGCGGTGGGCTTTGTGGTCAAGCCGGTCGACGAGCACCACCTGATGCCGGCCTTCGAAGCCGGCCTGGCGCGCGCCGATGAAATCCGCCAGTTGCGCCGCACCGAGATCAACCTCAATGCGGCGCTGGCAGCCGGGCGCGAAACCAGCCTGGCGGTGGGACTGTTGATGTGCAAGTACCAGACCGACCGCAACACCGCGTTTGAAGTGCTGCGCGACCATGCCCGCTCCAGCCGGCGCAAGATCAATGAAGTGGCCGATCAACTACTGGCCGCGGAAGAAATGTTGAACGGTTTGCATGCGGCGTTTAACTCACGCCTGAAAAAATAAAGCTTTCCGTCAGCCATGTGCTTGCATTAGACTAATCCGGTGGGCCCCGATTCGCCCACCGCAGTCCCCCTCAGCGGCCGCCCCTCCTTCGCGGCCCGGCAATATTCTTCGGCCCAGCTCCGCCGACCATCCCCTGCAGTGCGGAGAACCGCTTCATGAACATGCCATTTGATTTGCATCCGGCGCCACGGGTGCTGCACGTCGACCACGATGAAGATAGCGCCGTCGTCCTGGCCACTTTGCTGGCGCCTGAAATCCACGTGGTGCACGCGTCCAGCTTCAGCCAGGCGCAACGCCAACTGGAGCGGGGCGAATTCGCCCTGGTGGTGATCGATCCCGACCTGCCGGATGGCGACGGCCACAGCCTGATCCGCTCCATGCGCCAGACCGACCAGAACACCCCCGTGTTGCTGTATTCGGCCAGCCAGCCGATGCTGCACCACCAGGCCCACGCATTCCTGCCCAAGCCGTGGACTTCGCCGCGCCAACTCTGGCGTACCGTGTCGCATATGCTGGGGTTGGAGTCCATGCTGGCTGTTGGGAGTTAGGCTATGCTGTCGTCTTTATCAGTTTTGGAGTACAGGGATGAAGACGAGAGCCGCAGTTGCATGGAAGGCGGGAGCGCCGCTGACCATTGAAGAAGTGGACCTGGACGGCCCGCGCGCAGGCGAGGTGCTGGTGGAAATCAAGGCCACCGGCATTTGCCATACCGACCACTACACCCTGTCCGGCGCCGATCCGGAAGGGCTGTTCCCGGCCATCCTCGGCCATGAAGGCGCCGGCGTGGTGGTCGACGTCGGGCCGGGTGTCACTTCGCTCAAGAAAGACGACCATGTGATCCCCTTGTACACACCGGAATGCCGCCAGTGTAAATTCTGCCTGTCGCGCAAGACCAACCTGTGCCAGGCGATCCGCTCCACCCAGGGCAAGGGCCTGATGCCGGACGGTTCCAGCCGCTTCTCGCTGGACGGCAAGCCGCTGTTCCACTACATGGGCACATCCACCTTCTCCAACTACATCGTGGTACCGGAGATCGCACTGGCCAAGATCCGTTCCGACGCGCCGTTCGACAAGGTGTGCTACATCGGCTGCGGCGTGACGACCGGCGTCGGCGCCGTGCTGTTCACCGCCAAGGTGGAAGCGGGCGCCAATGTGGTGGTGTTCGGCCTGGGCGGCATCGGCTTGAACGTGATCCAGGCGGCCAAGATGGTGGGCGCGGACAAGATCATCGGCATCGACATCAACCCGGCGCGCGAAGCGATGGCGCGCCAGTTCGGCATGACCCACTTCATCAACCCGCGCGACGTGGAGAACGTGGTGGACGCCATCGTGCAATTGACCGATGGCGGCGCCGACTACAGCTTCGAATGCGTCGGCAACACACAGTTGATGCGCCAGGCGCTCGAGTGCTGCCATAAAGGCTGGGGCAAGTCGATCGTGATCGGCGTGGCGGCGGCAGGGCAGGAAATTTCGACCCGCCCGTTCCAGCTGGTGACCGGCCGCCATTGGCTGGGCTCTGCCTTCGGCGGCGCGCGCGGGCGCACCGACGTGCCGAAGATCGTAGACTGGTATATGGAAGGCAAGCTCAAAATCGATGAGCTGATCACGCACACCCTCCCGCTGGACCGCATCAACGAGGGCTTCGACCTGATGGAACGCGGCGAATCGATCCGCTCCGTGGTCGTGTATTAATCGTGTATTAATCGGGCATTAATCGTGTATTAAGCATCCTGGGCGGCGATTTCCGCCGCCTGTCGCAAAACCCGCGCCACCGCAGCGGCGCGCGGCTACATTGGCTCCTGAGCACTTGCACCTCGATCTAGACAAAAACTTCTAGACACAAAGTTCTAGATCATTTAATCTAGTTTGCAAGGACATCATCAAACCGGAGCCGCCCGCCATGAGCAACCTGCTGAACGCCGTCATTCCCGCCCTGGGCTGGTCCCTGCTGCACTTCCTGTGGCAAGGCCTGCTGATCGGCTGTGTCGCGGCACTGCTCCTGCACGCGCTGCGCAATGCCCGGCCGCAAGCACGCTACCTGGTAGCCTGCATGGCCTTGTTCCTGTGCGCCGCGCTGCCGCTGGCCAACTTTGCCTGGCGCCTGGCCGACGCCGCCGACACCGGCTACGTGCTGCCCGCCCCGCTCGAAGCCAGTGCCATCGCCGCCATCCCCGGCGCAGCCGACGGCCAGGGCGCTGAAGCGGCGCTGGTCGACGTCGACGCCATGGCCACCTGGGAATACCTGCTGCGCCGCCAGATGCCCTGGCTGGTGCTGCTGTGGGCCGCCGGCGCCGCCCTGATGACGCTGCGCCTGTCGCTTGGCCTGCAGTGGGTGCGCACCCGCACCCTGCCTGATCACTATCACGCCGATGCCGGCTGGCAGGCGCGCACCACGGCGCTGGCCCGGCGCATGGGCATTCGCCGCCTGGTGCGCCTCGGCGTATCGGACGATGGACTGGAAGGCCCGATCACGGCCGGCATCCTGCGCCCGATCGTGCTGCTGCCAGCCTCGCTGGTCAGCGGCCTGCCGCCCGACCTGCTGGAAGCGCTGCTGGCCCACGAGCTGGCGCATGTGCGCCGCCACGACTACCTGGTCAACCTGGTCCAGAGCGGCATCGAGATTTTCCTGTTCTACCACCCCAGCGTGTGGATGCTGTCGCAATGCATCCGCCGCGAACGCGAACAGATAGCAGACGACTTAGCCGCAAGCACGCTCGGCGAACCGCGGCGCCTGGCACTTGCACTTTCCGAGCTGGACAAGTTCCAGTTCACCACCAATCATTTTGCTGCCCCCGCGGCAAACGGAGGAGACCTCATGTCCCGAATCAAACGCCTGATCCGTCCCGATGCACAGCCACTGAGCTGGAAGATGGCGACCCCGTTGTTAGGAATTTTTGCCGCCTGCGCCGCGCTGTATGCCCATGCAATGCCGCAAGCCGTATCGCTCCCCGCCGCCAGCGCGGTCACCGCTACCGCGCCGGCCGCCGCCATGCTGCTGCACGTTACCGATGCCGGCGACCAGCACGAAGTGGAGCCTGCGCCACCGGCTCCGCCTGCGCCTCCTGCAGCGGCAGCGCCGCCTGCCCCGCCGATGGCAGAATTGGCACCTCCCGCACCGCCCGCCGCCCCGATGGCTGCGGTACCGGCCCCGCCCAAACCGCCGAAGCCCCCCAAGCCGGCAAGGGAGCTGAAGGAAATCGAAAGCAGCAGCTACATCTCGATCGATGACAACAGCCGCAGCGCCTACGCCTACGTGCGCGACAACGACAAACACCTGTCGGTGAACGGCTTTCACGGCGCGCCCGGCGACATCACGACGCTGAAGCGCCTGCGCCAGGACACCAAGGGCGAGTTCATCTACGTGCGCAAGAACGGCAAGTCCTACGTCATCCAGGACCCGGTCCTGCTGGGCAAAGTGCGCGAGCTCTGGAAGCCGGCCGAAGCCCAAGGCAAGATCATGGACGAACAGGGCAAGCTGATGGACGCCCAAGGCAAGCAGGTGGACGCCATGAGCGACCAGATTGCGAAAGAAGTCGAAGCGTCGATGGGCAGCAAAGAACAGCAAGCCATTGAGCGCGCAGTGGAACGCGAAATGGAAAAGTCCGCACGCCAGCAGGAACGCATTGCCCGCGCCATGGAAAAAGCCGGCCGCAAGATGGCAATGGCCGACGACCAGACCCGCGCCCAGCTGGAACGCGACCTGGAAAGCTTGCGCAAGCAGATGGAACCCCTGTCCGAAGAAATGGCACGCAAGGGAAATGAAATCGCCGCCCGCCACGCCGCCCTGGCAGCGCGCCAGGCACCGATAGCCGCCATGCACGCCCGCATCGCCGAAGCCTCCAAGCCGCTGCATGAAATGGGCCGCAAAATGGGCGAACTGGGACGCGAACAAGGCCGCCTGTCACGCGAGGCAGACAAAGCCTCCCGCGCCCTGATCGACGAAGCCATCAACAACGGCAGCGCCAAGCCAGTTATGTAATGAAAGTCGGGGTCAGATACCGTCTTGAATGGCAAGCCCTTTTTCCAAGTATTTTGGGTCAAAGGGTTTGCCCGACTTAACTACCCCGTAAATCAGA
>NZ_FOOF01000002.1 GCF_900113115.1 Duganella sp. CF458
ATGGCTTCCACTCTGTTCGGTGAGACCTTGCCCCGCCGCCTTCAGAATCCTAATATCTTTTTCTAAAGGTGCAGATTCAATATACGAGCTCTGGCAATCCGCCATTTGTTTCGTCGCGACGAAGTTGCGACACAAATGGCGGATTGCCAGAGCTGACCCCGACTTAGTTTAAGGTAGCCTTCAGCGCTTTGTGCGAGAATTGGCCGGACTTTTAACCTTGATAACTTGATGATGATGAGCAATCGTAACGTACTGCTGGCGATCGCCTTTGTGAGCTTTGGCATGATCGGCGCAGCGATGTATCTGCAGCATGTGCTGTACCTGATGCCTTGTCCGCTGTGCGTGATCCAGCGTTACCTGTTCATCGCGCTCGGCGTCGCGGCCTTGATCGGCGCCTTGTCGTCCAGGCCGAAAGTGGCGGCTGGCGTGGGCCTGCTGGCCGCGCTGGGCGGCCTCGGCGTGGCGATCAAGCAGTTGTGGATCCTGGCCCACCCTGGCCTGTCCTGTGGCATCGATCCAATGGAAACGCTGCTGAACAAGATCCCCACTTCGGAATACCTGCCATGGCTGTTCTACGCCGAAGGCCTGTGCCAGGACGCGAATGAGAAGTTCCTGGGCCTGGTGATCCCGATGTGGTCCTGCATCTGGTTCGGCATTTTCGCCATCGTTACTGCGTGGCTATTGCTGCGCAAGCGCGCGTGAAAGACCAGGTCACGGCCGGCATCACGCTTGGCGCCTTGCAGCGCAAGCCGCTGCTCGATCCGGTCGACCAGCGTATTCTCGTTTGCCATGCGCTGGGCATCAGCCGCACGGCGCTGATCACCCAATCGGAGCGCGTGCTGAGCGCGGAGGAAGCGGCACGCATATCGGCGCTGCTGCTGCGCCGCCACGATGGCGAGCCGGTGGCTTATATCGTCGGCCAGCGCGAATTCTACGGCCTCGATTTTGAAACCACCCCGGCGGTGTTGATCCCGCGTCCCGATACGGAACTGCTGGTGGAGCTGGCACTGGTGCGCCTGCCGCCGCGCGGCAAGGTGCTGGACATGGGTACCGGCAGCGGCGCCATCGCCGTGGCCATCGCCCACAGCCGGCCGGACGCCGGCGTGACCGCGTTGGACGTGAGTCTGGACGCCCTGGCCGTGGCCGCGCGCAATGCGCAACGCAATGGCGCCAACGTGCGTTTCCTGCACAGCGACTGGTACGCCGCGGTGGAAGGCGAACGGTTCGACCTGATCGTCTCCAACCCGCCCTATATCGCCGATGGCGACCGCCACCTGTCGGAGGGCGACCTGCGCTTCGAACCGAGCGGCGCACTGACCGATTTTGCGGATGGCCTGAGCGCCCTGCGCATCATCATTTCCGGCGCCCAGGCCAAACTGGCGCCGGGCAGTTGGCTGCTGATGGAACATGGCTACGACCAGTCGGCCGCGGTGCGCGAGCTGCTGTTGTCATCCGGTTATGCAGATGTGCAAAGCTGGCAAGATCTGGCCGGCATCGAACGGGTCAGCGGCGGCCGCCGGCCCGGGTAAAATACGGCAACATGCGGCTTCCGGGCGGTTTTTGGGCCCCATCGTACGCGCTTTTCGGTTTTCGGTTAATCTCGCACCAATTTGATTTGCTGCATCGGAAAGGAAGTAAATTGTCCAATCTATTGACTCGCCGCCTGGCCTTGTTGGCCGATGAAAAGCACCGTGCGGTGCTGCGCGGCGGCCTGCGCGGCATTGAGCGAGAAACCTTGCGGGTACAAGCGGATGGCCACCTGGCGCACACGCCACATCCCCTGCCACTGGGCTCGGCCCTGACGCATCCGCACATCACCACCGATTACGCTGAGACCCTGCTGGAGTTCATCACCCCGGCGGAGCATGACATCAAGACCACGCTGGAAAAGCTCGATGCGATCCACCGCTTCAGCTACACCAAATTGGGCAATGAGCTGATCTGGAGCCAGTCCATGCCTTGCGAACTGCCGGGCGAAGAAGACATCGAGATCGCGTGGTACGGCAAGTCCAACCTGGGCATGCTGAAGCACGTGTACCGCCGCGGCCTGGCGCTGCGCTACGGTAAGGCGATGCAGTGCATCGCCGGCATCCACTACAACTACTCGATGGACGAGCGCCTGTGGCGCATCCTGGCCGAGAACGAAGGCGCGACCCACGTTACGCCCAAGGCCTACCAGTCGGAAGCCTACCTGGCGACCATCCGCAACTTCCGCCGCTACAGCTGGCTGTTAATGTACCTGTTCGGCGCTTCGCCGGCGCTGGCCGAAGGCTTCCTGCGCGGCCGTCCGCACAAGCTCGAAAAACTGTCCGGCGACACGCTGTACCTGCCGTATGCGACCAGCCTGCGCATGAGCGACCTGGGTTACCAGAACGAGGCGCAATCCGGCCTGCATCCGCACGAGAACAGCCTGGATTCGTATGTGGCCACGCTGACCAAGGCGGTCAACCAGCCTTACGAGCCGTATGCCCGGATCGGCACCAAGGTCAATGACGAGTGGGTCCAGCTGTCGACCAATGTGATCCAGATCGAAAACGAGTACTACTCGACGATCCGTCCGAAACGCGTGATCAATACCGGCGAGCGTCCGATCCAGGCGCTGTGCAACCGCGGCGTGCAGTACATCGAAGTGCGCTGCATGGACGTGGACCCGTTCGAGCCGGTCGGCATCAATGTGCAAACCGGCCGCTTCCTCGACGTGTTCCTGCTGTTCACCGCGCTGGAGGAAAGCCCGCTGATCACGCCGGAACACGGCGCACTGCTGGCGCGTAATTTTGCGCGCACGGTGAAGGAAGGCCGCCGTCCCGGCCTGACCTTGACCCGCGACGGCGAACAAGTCATGCTGAAGCAATGGGGCCTGGACCTGCTGGAGCGCTTCAAGCCTGTGGCGGAACTGCTGGACCGCGAACACGGCGGACGCGAACACATGGCGGCGCTGGAAGCGCAGGCGGCCAAGCTGCACGACCCGGAAACCACGCCTTCGGCACGCGTGCTGCAGGCGCTGCGCGCGAACGGCAAGTCGTTCACCGCTTTCGGCCTGCACCAGAGCGAAAAGCATGCGGCCTACTTCCGCAGCCATCCGCCGAGCGCGGAAGACGTGGCGCGCTTCGACGACATGGCGCGCGTCTCCCTTGCGGAGCAGGAAGAACTGGAACGTACCCAGACCGGCAGCTTCGACGATTACGTCAAGGCCTACCGCGCCAGCAACCTGTGCCCGAACCACTGCACTTGACCCTTGCTCACTTTCTTTAACGAACAGCACGCGCAACAGTTCGGCGGCACGGAGCATCTGGTCAGGTCCGTGCAGGCAGAACTGGAGCGGCGCGGGCTGGGCCAGATCGTGACGCCGCAGAGCGTTCCGCTCACCGCGCTTGAGCGCACGCACAGCCCGCGCTACCTGGCTTTCCTGCGCAATGCATGGAGCGAATCGCAAGCGCAGCCGAAATTCACGGGCTGGCCGATCATCACCGCCAACCAGATGGCGATACGCACCATGCGCACCGATATCGAGCCGGAAGACTTCCTCGCCCGTTTTGGGCTGTATTCAATGGACACCTTCACGGGGATCGGTGCCGGCACCTGGAGTGCGGCCAAGGGCGGCGCCGACTGCGCGGTCAACGCCGCCCATGCCTTGCGGGTCGGCGAGCGCGGTACCTTTGTGCTGACGCAGCCGCAAGGCCACCACGCGGGGGCCGATTTTTGCGGCGGCTACAGCTACCTGAATAATGCGGCGCTGGCCGCCCAGCACTTGCTGGACGACGGACTGGCCAAGGTTGCCATCCTCGACCTCGACTACCAGCACGGCAACGGCGCCCAAGGCATATTCTACGAGCGGGCCGACGTGCTGTGCCTGTCGATCCATGGCGAGCCGCGCCAGACTTTTCCCTACTATTGCGGCCACGCCGACGAGACCGGCGCCGGTGCCGGAGTGGGCTACAACGTCAACATCCCGCTGGCGCCGGGCTCCAATGCAGCGGCCTGGTTCGCCGCGCTGGAAACGGCTTGCGTACGCTTGTCGATGTACCGCCCGGAGGCGCTGGTCGTGGCATTGGGCGGCAACATCTTCCACGGCGAGCAGCATGGCGGCTTTGGGCTGGCGCCCGCCGACTTCCTGCGCCTGGGCGAGCGCCTGGCCTGGCTAGGCATTCCCACCACTTTCCAGCTGGAAGGCGGGACGATGCGGCGCGAACTGGGCACCAATATCGTCAACGTGCTGGAAGGCTTCGATTGCGCCATGGTCTAGGCTAGCCGGGCAGCGCCAGCCGCGCTTCCAGGCCGCCGCCTGCGCGCTGGCTCAGCGCCAGGCTGCCGCCCATCGCGGTGGCCAATTGGCGGGCAATCGCCAGTCCCAGGCCGGTGCCGCCGGTTTCGCGGCTGCGTGAGGATTCCAGCCGCACGAAGGGTTCAAAGACCGCCTGCAGCGATTCCTCCGGAATGCCCGGGCCGCGATCCAGCACCTTGATCACGATGCCGCCGCGATCGGCGCCCGCGCCGTCCGGCCGCGCAACGTGCACCTCGGCGCTGCCGCCGAATTTGAGCGCGTTGTCGATCAGGTTGCCCAGCACCCGGCGCAGCGCCTGCGGGCGCAACTCCATCGCATGGCCAACTGCGCCATGCAGCGTGACGTCCTGGCCCGCATCGGTGTAATCGTGCACCATGCTGTCGAGCAGCGCGTCCGGATCGATGCGCGTGGGCGCTTCGGCAGTGCCGTGCAGGGTGCGCGCATACGCCACGCCTTCCTTCACCAACTGCTCCATCGCCTGCAAGTCCTGGCGCAGCTTGGCCTGCTGCGTTTCGTCATCCATCATGTCGACCCGCAGGCGCATGCGCGTGATCGGCGTCTGCAAGTCATGCGAAATCGATGCCAGTATCTGGATGCGCTCCGCCATATAGCCGGCGATACGCTGCTGCATGGCGTTGAAGGCGCGCGCCGCACGCGCCACTTCCGACGGTCCGCTTTCCGCCAGGTGGGCGCCCTGCATGTCGGGGCCGAGCGCATCGGCCGCCAGCGCCAGCTGCTCCAGCGGGCGGGTGGCCAGACGCACCGCCAGCCAGCAGCACAAGGCAAACACCGCAAGCTGCGCCACCATCAGAGCGCCAAACCAGGGCGACATCGGCACGTCGCGCATCGGACGGAAATCGATGGTCAGCGGCATGCCATCGTTCAATCGCAAGTGGACTTGATAGCGTTCATGTTCGCCGAGAATCTGATGCACGGTCAGCTTGTATTTCTTGCCGACGCCTTCCTCGAACGAGCGCACTGCGTTGGCTTCCAGCACGTCCAGGTGCGGCAAAGCTTCGTCACATTCCTCCAGCCTGAATTCGTAGCTGCGGCGCGCCAGGCGCGGCAACCACTCCGCACGTTGCGGGGCAGGCAGGGCGTCGAGCAGGGCTACCGAAGTGGTGACCTCGCGCTCGATATAGCCCATCATCATATTGGTGGTCGCCTCGTTCCGCTCGCGCATGGTGAGCCAGAACGACAAGCCCTGCGCCACAGCCACGCCAAGGCAAAGCAGCAGGCCGAGGCGCGCGAACAGGCTGCGCGGCCAACGCAGGCGCATCATGGCTCACCAGCCGCCAGCGTGACCGCCGACGAGAAGACGTAACCCTCGCTGCGCAGGGTCTTGATGTAGCGCGGCTCGCGCGCCGTGTCGCGCAGGCGCTGGCGCACGCGGCTCACCAGCAGGTCGATCGAGCGGTCGAACTGGTCGGCATTGCGGCCCTGGGTCAGGTTCAGCAGCTGGTCGCGCGTCAGCACGCGCTGCGGATGATCGAGGAACACGCGCAGCAGGCGATATTCGGCGCCGCTCAACGCGACTTGCGTGCCGTCGGCATCGATCAGGTGGCGCGCCACCGTGTCGAGGCGCCAGTCGCCGAAGGCCAGCATCGGTACCGATTCATTGACCTGCATATTCGGCGGCAGCATGCGCGTGCGGCGCAGCACCGCGTTGATGCGCGCCAGCAGTTCGCGCACGGCGAAGGGCTTGGGCAGGTAATCGTCGGCGCCCATTTCTAGTCCGATGATGCGATCGGTTTCGTCATTGCGCGCGGTCAGCATCAGTACCGGAATGGCTTTGTGCTTGCCGGCCCGCAGGTCGCGGCACAGCGCCAGGCCGTCTTCGCCGGGCAGCATCAGGTCCAGCACGACCAGGTCGGGCGTGTCTTCCTCGATCACGGCGCGCATCTGGCGGCCGTTGGCTGCCAGCGAGGTGCGCAAGCCGTTCTTCTGCAAATAGGCGCCGATCAACTCGCGGATATCGCGGTCATCGTCAACGATCAGGATGTGGTCTTGGTTTTCCATGGAGCCATGATACCCAATGCCTGGGAGAGATTTGTATCCCAGTGTGTACAGCCGGACCAGGTACACAAAACATTGCACAGCCAGGGGGGCGGCGAAATATGCCGGATACCTGCGAGCGTTCCAATGGAGTCATTCCACCACACGGAGCCGACCATGACCAACCCGCTCGACACACCGCTGGCCTTCCTGGCCGGCCTGCTGACCATCGCTTCGCCTTGCGTGCTGCCGATGCTGCCCATCCTGCTGGGCTCCGGCGTCAACCAGCGCAACCGCCGCCGACCGCTCTTCATCGTGGCCGGCTTCATCCTGAGCTTTGCCAGCTTTGCCATGCTGCTCGGCGTGGTGTCGGCCACCATCGACGTGGCGCAGGAAGTGCTGCGCAATACCGCCATCGCCCTGCTGGCCCTGTCCGGCCTGTTCCGCCTGTGGCCGGCGCCATATGCGTGGCTGGTCGCCCGCCTGCCGGGCCGCAGCGCCAGCGCCGCGCCGCGCGAAGACGACGGCAGCAACGGCGGCGCCTTCCTGCTCGGCGTATCGCTGGGAGCCGTCTGGACGCCGTGCGCCGGGCCGGTGCTGGCCTCCATCCTGGTGCTGGTGGTGAAGGCGCAAGACCCGGCCTGGTCGGCCCTGCTGCTCACCTTGTATGCCATCGGCGCGGCCGTGCCCATGCTCGGGATTATTTACGGCGGCCAGTACGCCACCCAGCGCGTGCGTTCCGTTGCCCGCCATGCCCAGCGCCTGCAACAAGTGTTCGGCGTGCTGGTAGTGGCCACCGCCATCGCGATCTACCTGCAATACGACACCCTGGCCTATTCCTGGGCCGCCCAACACCTCCCCACCCTGAAAGGACTGTGAACATGAAGAACACCCTGAAATTCCTGGCTGCCGCGGCAACCCTGCTCGGTGCCAGCGCCGGCGCCAGAGCGGCCACGGCGCCGTTCGAAGCCCCTGAATTCAGCGGCATCACCCATTGGCTCAACAGTGAGCCGCTCACGATCAAGCAACTGCGTGGCAAGGTGATACTGGTTGATTTCTGGACCTATGACTGCATAAACTGTATCAACACCCTGTCCCATGTCGTGCAGTGGCACGACAAGTACAAAGACAAGGGCTTGGTCGTGGTCGGCGTCCATACGCCGGAGTACGCTTTCGAGCGCAAGACCGAGAATGTGCGCACCGCGCTGAAGCGCTTTGACATACGCTATCCAGTCGCCCAGGACAACCGCTACGCCACCTGGAACGCGTACAACAACCGCTACTGGCCAGCTTTCTATTTGGTCAACAAGAAGGGCCAGGTGGTGTACACCCACTTCGGGGAAGGCCAGTACCAGCAAACCGAAGCGCGGATCCAGCAACTGCTGGCTCAAACCGAGTGAGTTCAAGATGAGCGAAAAATTCTTGAAAAATAGCTTGCAATTGAATCGCACACTATTTATAGTGTGGACATGGGCAGCACACACCGCCCCGGAAGCTGGAAACAAATAGCACGCTAGTTAATCGCTCACAACTCACAAAAAGGAAACATCATCATGGCAAAGATCTCCAACATCCTGTACCGCGCCAACGCCACCTCCACCGGCGGCCGCGAAGGCAAATCCACCTCCAGCGACAATGCACTGGACGTCAAGCTGACCACGCCCAAAGAACTGGGCGGCAACGGCGCGTTCGGCACCAACCCGGAGCAACTGTTCGCAGCCGGCTATTCGGCCTGCTTCATCGGTGCCCTGAAGTTTGTTGGCGGCCGCGACAAGATCGCCGTACCGGCTGACGCTTCGATCAACGCCACCGTCGGCATCGGCCCGATCGAGACCGGCTTCGGCATCGAAGTGGAATTGAAGATTTCACTGCCAGGCGTAGACCGCGCCACCGCGGAAAAACTGGTGAACGCCGCCCACATCGTCTGCCCGTACTCGAATGCGACGCGCGGCAACATCGACGTCACCCTGACCATCGTATAAGCAAGCAAGGGCCCGGCAGCACAGGCGGCCGGGCCCACCTTCAAGGAGAAATATCATGAAAGCATTTGCAACCATCATCGCTTCCGCCGCCCTGGCCCTCTCCACTGCCGCCCAGGCAGCGCCGCCCGACACCATCAGCGGTGAAGGCTACCAGGCCGACATCAGTTTCGTATCGACCAAGACCCGCGCGGAAGTAAAGGCTGAGACCATCGCCGCCCTGCGCCGTGGCGACATCCTGACCGGCGAACTGTATCCGCTGGATTTTGCCTCGCCGATCCGCGGCAAGACCCGCGCCCAGGTGAAAGCCGAGCTGGCCCTGGCCATCCGCAATGGCGAGATCCGCATCGAGCAATAAGCTGGCATAAAATGGTCGCCTCCCACCAAGCGAGGTGACCAATGACTGAATGGCAGTGGCTGGACTTCAACAGCATTCCCAACGCCGACCTCTACGAAATGCTGCGGCAGCGGCAAGAGGTCTTCGTGCTCGAACAGCAGTGCTTTTACCCGGATATGGACGGCTGCGACCAGGCCGCCCACCACCTCTTGGGCTGGCAATCGGTCGACGGCAAGCGCACCCTGGCAGCCTACCTGCGCTGCATCGCGCCCGGCATCAAATATCCTGAAATGTCGCTGGGCCGTGTGCTGACCACGCAAGCGGCACGCGGCAGCGGCGCTGGCCGCCAGTTGATCGCGGAAGGCATCCGCAATGCGGAAGCGCTGCATCCCGGCCATCGCATCCGCATCGGCGCGCAGGCCCACCTGGAAAAGTTCTACGGCAGCTTCGGCTTCAAGGCGGTGGGCGAGCCCTATGACGAGGACGGTATTCCGCACCTGGAGATGCTGCGCTGAGCAAAAAAAAAACGGCCCGCAGGGCCGTTTCTTTTTGGTCAGGCTAGCACCCGCTCAAGGAGCGGTAACGGAAACCACCTCGATCTCGAAGATCAACGGGGCGTTTGCCGGGATGCTGCCCTGCGCGTTGGCGCCGTAGGCCTGGTCGGCCGGGATGATCAGGGTACGCTTGCCGCCCGCTTTCACGCCAAGCAAGCCATTTTCCCAACCCTGGATGACTTTATTGTCGCCCAGCTTGACGGAGAATGGCGTGCCAGTAATACGCGAGGTATCGAAGCGCAGGCCTTTCTTGTCGGTCACGCTGCCGTTGTACAGATAGCCGGAGTATTGCACGGACAGGGTGTGGCCTTTGGCCGCTGCCAGGGTGCCGGTGCCAATCACGTCGTCGATGATCTGGAAGGGCGGCTGCGTGGTTTGGGCTGGTGGCGTGGCATTGACCGCGGTCAGTTCGATGTCGTACACCACGTCGGTGTTGGCCGGCACGATGACGTTACCAGCGTTATCTTTGCGACCGTCCTTGCCCCATGCCATATTGGCAGGAACTTCCAGCGTGCGCTTGCCGCCCACCTTCATGCCAAGAATGCCGAGGTCCCATCCCTGAATACGGCTATCGACGTTCAACAGGAAAGAGAACGGCGCGCTGGAGGATTCAAATTTCGTGCCCTTCTTGTCAGCCTTGTTGTTGTCCCGCAGGTAGCCGGTGTAGTTGATGGTCACCAGGTTCCTGGTAGCAGCAGTTGCGCCGGTGCCGATCACGGTGTCGGTCTTCGGAATCAGCGACAGCGTTGTGAAGGAAACCACCTCGAGATCGAAGACCACGGCGGTATTGGCCGGCACTTGAAGTGTTCCGGCGGCGTCCGTGTAGCCGGCCGGGCCGAATGCCATGTTTGCCGGGATCAGCCAGGTGCGCTTGCCGCCCACTTTCATGCCGACCAGGCCTTGGTCGATGCCGGGAATAACGGCTCCGACGCCAACGGTCACCACTTGCGGTGCGCCGACACGCGGCGTGATGAACGGCTTGCCGCCTTTTTTGTCCGCCTTGGTCTCGTCGTACACGTAACCCGTGGCATAGTAGGACACCAGGTCGCCGCTTGCCACGGCAGTGGGGCTGGTTCCCACGACTTCACCTGCCGCCATAGTGTAGGCGGGCTGCGGTGGCAGGGGCGTGGTGTCGTCATTGTTGGCACCACCACCGCAGGCGGTCAGCGCCGCGGCGCAAGCCAGGGTGGCGATTGCCTTGAACATCGAGTTCTTCATTTCAATCTTGCCTATTCGTCAAATGAGTCGGGGTAACGGAGCAGAAGTTTAGCAGACCGTTAATCCCCCCTCCATATGACGCAACTTCCGTTACAAATTAAATTTCCACTTGTGTGCCGAGTTCGATGACGCGGTTGGGCGGGATTTGGTAGTAGTCCGCCGCGGCGCGCGCATTGCGCGACATGGCCACGAACAGGTGCTCGCGCCATGGCGCCATGCCGGCGCCCGGCGACGAGATCACGGTCTGGCGCGCGATGAAGAACGAGGTTTCCATCATCTCGAACTTCAGGCCTTGTTCTGCGCACAGGGCCATGATGGCCGGCACGTCCGGCTCGTCCTTGAAGCCGTAATTGATACTCAGCTGGAAGCACTCGTGGCCCAGGGGGGTGACGCGTACCTGCTCCGCTGGCGGCACATAAGGCTCTTCCACGATGTGCACGGTGAAGAACACCACGCGCTCATGCAGCACCTTGTTGTGCGACAGGTTGTGCAGCAAGGCGTGCGGCACGCCGTCGCTCTCGCCGCGCAGGAACACCGCGGTACCCGGCACGCGGGTCGGTGGCGCCATGAACAGCGAGCTCAGGAAGTCTTCCAGCGGGATCGCATGCTTTTCCAGGTTCTTGAACACCAGCTCGCGGCCGGTGCGCCAGGTCAGCATGACCGTGAACAGCGCGGTACCGAGCAGCAGCGGGAACCAGCCGCCATGGAACAGCTTCAGCGCGGAGGACGAGAACAGCATCACGTCCATCACGATGAAGAAGCCGGTCGCGGCAAAGCACACCAGCAGCGGCAGGTGCCAGCGGTAGCGGATCACGAAGAAGGTCAGGATGGTGGTCGCGAACATGGTTGCGGTCACCGCGATACCGTAGGCGCTGGCCAGGTTGTCCGAGCTCTGGAAGCCAATCACTGCAATCAGCACCACGATCAACTGCAGCCAGTTCACCACCGGGATGTAGATCTGGCCGATTTCGCTGGCCGAGGTGTGCTGCACGCGCATGCGCGGCAGCATGCCGAGCGCAATGGCCTGCTTGGTCATCGAGAAGGAACCGGAAATCGTGGCCTGCGACGCGATCACCGCAGCGGCGGTGGACAGCATCACCAGTGGGTACACGCTCCACGCGCCCAACTGGTTGAAAAATGGGTTGGCAATCGCATCGGGATTGCGGATCAACAGCGCGCCCTGGCCCAGGTAGTTCAATATCAGCGAGGGGAAGCAGACCCAGAACCAGGCCATGCGGATCGGTTTCTTGCCGAAGTGGCCCATGTCGGCATACAGCGCCTCGGCGCCGGTAATAGCCAGCACCACCGCGCCCAGTGCCACGAAGGCGATGAAGCCGTTGTCGCGCATGAATGCCAGTGCATGGGACGGCCACAGCGCATGCAGGATGGCCGGGGTTTCAACAATATTGATGGCGCCCATGACCGCCAGCGCAGCGAACCAGATCATCATGACCGGGCCGAAGAAGCGGCCAATGCCGGCCGTGCCGTGACGCTGCACCGAGTACAGGGTGACCAGCACGATAATGGTCAGCGGCACCACGTACTGCTTCAGTCCCGGGGCTGCCACTTCCAGCCCCTCGATCGCACCCAGCACGGAAATGGCCGGCGTGATCACCGAGTCGCCGTAGAACATGGTGGCGCCGAAAGTACCGATCAGCAGCAGCGGGAAATGCCACTTCGGCGCGGCCTTGTGCACCGAGTTCAGTGCCAGCGCCATCAGGGCCATGATCCCGCCCTCGCCGCGGTTGTCGGCGCGCAGTACCAGGAGCACGTATTTCAGCGACACGATCAGTGTCAGGCTCCAGAAGATCAGGGAAATAATGCCCAGCAGGTTGGCCTGGTTGAGGGCCAGTCCGTGGGTGGGGTCGAAGACTGTTTTGAGGGTATAGAGGGGGCTGGTACCGATATCGCCGTAGACAATGCCAATGGCGGCCAGCGTCAGCGCGGCAACGCTGCTTTTCTTATGTTCTGACAAGATTTCACCCAAAAATGGTTTTGGTGCATCGCACAATAGGCCAACTATAGGCCTTTTGCAAGTTTTTCAGCCGCCGGTGAAAACCTGGCGGATATGCTATTTTCCACCTTTACGCATAGAAAATCATCGCTCTCATGAATACCGGCATGCTGTACGCCGCAGGCGCTTTCCTGTCCTGGGGACTCTTCCCACTGTATTTTCACGCAATTAAGAATGTGCCGGCGTCCGAAATCCTGGCGCATCGCATGGCGTGGTCGCTGCTGTTCCTGATGCTGGTGCTGGCGGTGCGGCGCCAGTGGAAATGGCTGCCGCAAGTGCTGCGCCAGCCGAAGGTGGTGGCCAGCTTCCTGGCCAGCGCTTTCCTGCTGAGCGCGAACTGGTTTGTGTATATCTGGGCGGTCAACAACGGCCATGTGGTGGATGCCAGCCTCGGCTACTTCATCAACCCGCTGGTAAACGTGTTGCTGGGCATGCTGGTGCTGAAGGAAAAGCTGCGCCGCGGCCAGTGGCTGGCGATCGGCATTGCAGCCACGGGCGTGGCCTGGCTGACCTGGCAGGCTGGCCAAATCCCCTACATCGCCCTGGTGTTGGCCCTGAGTTTTGGCGCCTACGGCCTGTTGCGCAAAACTGCGGCGCTGGCGGCGCTGGAAGGGCTGTCTTTTGAAACCCTGATCCTGTTCCCGCTGGCGGTGGCTTACCTCGGCTGGCTGGTATACCACGGCCAGAGCGTATTCCTGAATGCCGAGTCGAACAGCACGCGCTGGCTGCTGGCGGCCGCCGGCCCGACCACGGCGATTCCATTGCTGCTGTTTGCGGCAGGCGCGCGCCGCATTCCAATGTCGGTGCTGGGAATGCTGCAGTACATGTCGCCCTCGCTGCAAATGTTGCTGGGCGTGTGGGTCTTCCACGAAGCGTTTTCCTCGACCAGGCTGGTCGGTTTTGTGTTCATCTGGAGCGCCTTGGCGATCTATATGCTGGAGGGCTGGTTGACCAGCAGAAAGGCGAGTTGAGTGTCGGAAAATTTTACACCGTTACCACTATGATAAGCCAAGTTTCCTTTGCCCAATTGAGTTTTCCGCAATTGAATCAATGATCTAGGGAAAATTGGTTGCATCCAGGCATGACAATTGCTTAATTCTCGGTATCACTTCGGGAGAGCATAATGGTAAGCAAAAAGTTTCTGGCAGGCATCGCCGCCGTTTTCTGTGCAGCATCGGTGCACGCGGCCCCAGTCGCTCTTTCATCCTCGCTCTCGCTGGACAATTACCTGACGACTGGCCTGAGCCAGAACCTGCAAGTCGACGTCAACAGCCTGCTGGCCGGCAGCGGCCTGTCGCGCGCTTCGATCATGTCAGGTTCCCTGACCGTGTTCGGCTATTCCGCCGCCGACTATGGCCTGAGTTCCTCGGTCAAGCAATTGAACTATTCAGTGGACCGCACCACCACGGATTGCAACAAGCAGGGCAAGTGCAAGGTGGTGAAGGACAACTTCCACGTCAAGCAGTTCAACGCGAAGTACAGCGACAACGTGGTGGACCAGATGGAAGTCCGCACCGGCGCCGCTTCCGGCTCCGACAGCGTCGACGAACACATTGTCTCGAACACGGACAGCGGACAGATCGAAGACAAGAAAAAGCGGACCGGCTCCGAAAACGGCGGCTACAACTACTTCTTTAACCAGGACATCAACCAATACGACGCCTACCGCGGCGACCTGTCGGTGGAGTTGACCCTGGATGCACTGGCCCTGAACGACCTGGTCGCCGACGGTATCCTGAACCTGACCATCAAGTCCTTGCTGGGCCAGTTCAATATCACCGACGTGCGCCTGGATTTCGTGGCACAGGAGGCCGTCCCGCCAGCCGATGTTCCTGTGCCGACCAGCCTGCTGCTGACCGGCCTGGGCCTGATCGCACTGGCCACGGTGCGCCGCCGCAAAGCATAAGCGGACGCACGCGCGCCTGAAAGGACCCGGCAATTGCCGGGTCTTTTTTTATGCGCCACCACAATGCGCTAAACTAGCGCCTTTACGAACCGACAAGAACACATACCGTGGCCAATTACGTCTATACCATGAACCGCGTGGGCAAAATCGTCCCACCGAAACGCCAGATTCTGAAGGACATTTCGCTGTCCTTCTTCCCGGGCGCCAAGATCGGCGTGCTGGGCCTGAATGGCTCCGGCAAATCGTCCCTGCTGAAAATCATGGCGGGCATCGACACCGATATCCAGGGCGAAGCGCGCCCGATGCCGGGCCTGAACATCGGCTACCTGCCGCAGGAACCGCAGCTCGATCCTGAAAAAACCGTGCGCCAGGAAGTCGAGTCCGGCCTGGGAGAGGCCTTCAATGCGCAAGCGCTGCTGGAAGCCGTCTACGCCGCCTACGCCGAAGAAGACGCTGACTTCGACGCGCTGGCCAAAGAGCAGGAACGCCTGGAGTCGATCATCGCTGCTGCCGACGGCGGCAACCTGAACCTGCAACTGGAAATGGCGGCCGACGCGCTGCGCCTGCCGCCATGGGACCAGAAGATCGGCGTGCTGTCCGGTGGTGAAAAGCGCCGCGTGGCGCTGTGCAAGCTGCTGCTGTCGAAGCCGGACATGCTGCTGCTCGACGAGCCGACCAACCACTTGGATGCGGAATCCGTGGAATGGCTGGAGCAGTTCCTGGTACGCTTCCCGGGCACCGTGGTCGGCATCACCCACGATCGCTACTTCCTCGACAACGCTGCCGAATGGATCCTGGAACTGGACCGCGGCCACGGCATTCCGTGGAAGGGCAACTACTCTTCATGGCTGGACCAAAAGCAGGACCGCCTGAAGCAGGAAGAAGCCACCGAGTCCGCGCGCCAGAAGGCGCTGCAAAAGGAATTGGAATGGTCGCGCCAGAATCCGAAGGCGCGCCAGGCCAAGTCCAAGGCCCGTATGGCGCGCTTCAATGAGCTGAGCGAATACGAATACCAGAAACGCAACGAGACCCAGGAGATTTTCATCCCTGTGGCCGAGCGCCTGGGTAACGACGTGATCGAGTTCAAGAACGTCACCAAATCGTTCGGCGACCGCCTGCTGATCGACAACCTGTCGTTCACCATTCCGCCGGGCGCGATCGTCGGCATCATCGGCCCGAACGGTGCCGGTAAGTCGACCCTGTTCAAGATGATCGCCGGTATCGAGCAGCCGGACAGCGGTGAAGTGGCAATCGGCAAGACCGCCAAGATTTCGCTGGTGGACCAGAGCCGCGACAAGCTGGACAACGAGAAGACCGTGTTCGAAGCAGTGTCCGGCGGTGCCGACATCCTGAGCGTGGGCCGTTTCGAAATGCCGTCGCGCGCCTATGTGGGCCGCTTCAACTTCAAGGGCTCGGACCAGCAGAAGATCGTTGGCAACCTGTCCGGCGGTGAGCGTGGCCGCCTGCACCTGGCCAAGACCCTGCTGATGGGCGGCAACGTCCTGCTGCTGGACGAACCGTCCAACGACCTGGACGTGGAGACCTTGCGCGCGCTGGAAGATGCACTGCTGGAGTTCGCCGGTTCCGTGATGGTGATCTCCCACGACCGCTGGTTCCTGGACCGTATCGCGACCCACATCCTGGCCTTCGAAGGCGATTCCCAGGTGACCTTCTTTGCGGGTAACTACCAGGAATACGAAGCCGACAAGAAGAAACGCCTGGGTGAAGAAGGCGCCAAGCCGAAGCGTATCCGCTACAAGCCGCTGCACGGCTAAGAAGAACCGAGGCTGCTAGCCGCAAGTTCATCAGGTGTCAGGCACTTGTGCCTGACACCGGTTTACCGGTTCTCAAAAAAGGAGCCCCCAAATGCGCAAGCAATTTCTATGTGGACTGGTCCTCGCCAGCGCAGGCGCCATTGCGCACGAGGCCCCGATCGACAAGCTGACCTGGCTGGCCGGTTGCTGGTCGCACACCGGTGCCGAAAAAGGTTCAGTGGAAATGTGGACCCTGCCGGCCGGCGGCACCATGCTCGGCGTCGCCCGAACCGTGAAGAACGGTAAAACGGTCGAGTGGGAACACACCATGATCCGCGAAACCGAGCCGGGCATCTGGGCCTATGTGGCCAAGCCGAGCCGGCAACTGGAAGCAGCTTTCCCGATCAAATCGATCGGCGAGGGCGAAGTGATATTTGAAAATCCGCAGCACGACTTCCCGCAACGGATCATTTACAAGCGCGATGGTGCCGACGGCATCAAGGCGCGGATCGAAGGTGTCTCGAAGGGCAAGGAAAAAGCCTTCGACTACCCGATGCAGCGGACCCAATGTCCGAATGGCGGGTGAGGCGGGCACAAGGACATTGGCAGCGCCAGGCTGCCGTTGTCGCACCCGGCCTCGATCGGGACTTTGCGGGGGGAAGCAGCTGAACTGCCCTCCCCCTCGACTCAGAAGCTGGCCTTCACACCCAGGTTGACCGCGCCTTTGCGGCGACCCTGGTCGATGTCGTTCTTGCCGAAGTGTTCATACTCCAGCACGCCCGACACTTTCTCCGTGAAGGCGTATTCGGCACCAACCGAGGCGTACAGCGCGTTACGGCTGCTGTCGCCGTTGTACGCGGAAGCCAGGCCGGTAGCATTCACATCATTCTTGTTGTGAGCCAGGCCCAGCTTGCCGGTCAGGGCAACCTGCTGGTTGATCGGGAAGGTGCCCTTGCCAGCCAGGTAGAAGGACTTGGCCTTGCCTTCGATGCTGCCGGCGCCGGCGCCAGTCGTGTAGTTATACGACTGCTTGCCGAAGTCCACATAACCGGCTTCCACGCCCCAGGTCTTGTCGATCTGCACACCACCGAAGATCTTGCCGCCATACTCGGTGGTTTTCTTGTCGCCGTCGCTGGTGTCATTCGGCAGGGTGTACTTGTTGGAGTTCGCCACGACGCCCGCGCCGATGTACGGCTTCAGCTCTTGGGCCTGGACCGATGCCGCGCCCAGGGCAACGGCGGAAGTGATAAGTGCGAATGCGAATTTTTTCATGTTCGTGATCTTTCAGCAAAAGTAAGTCGGACTTGCTTGGGATCGCGCTTCGTCTGTGGAAGTGCGATGGAAAGCACGATAACACTGCCAAAAGTTCAAGGGGGAGTCGAAGCGGTAAGAATTGTGTGCATTTGTAAGCGGTCTTGAATTACCAATATTCAACCCAAAATGAGCGAACTTGGCATCAGATAAGCCTAAATGTCAGGTTGATGCGCGGACCGCAGGGTTTTCGCTGCTTATTGATGCCATGCCGCCAGCAATGCTGGAGTTTTCCGGCCATCAACAACAGGCTGCCGTCGGCGAGGTCGATCTTGACGGTTTTGGGCTGCGTCTTGTGCTTCAGGATAAAGGTGCGGGTGGCGCCGAAGCTGACCGAAGCAATGGCCGGCTGCAGGCCCAGCTCCGGTTCATCGTCGCTGTGGAAGCCCATGCTGTCCTGCTCGTTGCGGTAATAGTTCAACAGCAGGCTGTTGAAGCGCTTGCCGCTGGCGGCCTCGACAGCGCGCTTGATTTCGAGCTGCCAGGGCGTGAACGGCAACGGTTCGAAAGTGCGGCCCGAGTAAGTATAACGCCGCTCGCCATACCAGGCACTGAGACGCGGTTGCGCCACTTCGCGGCCGAACAGGAAAATGGTTTCCGCCTTCCACGCCGTTTCATCCAACAGGCGCTGCATAACTTGTGCGTTATCCACAGGCAGCACCAGCTGCTGCATGAAATACAGCTCGCCGTCGTCGATTGGAATGGGCAACAACTCGGCTTCAGCAGAAAACAGGTCCATAAGCGTTATCATATAGCAATGAACAAACGTCAATTCCTCGGCGCCGTGGCAGCGGCAGGCGCCCTCCCCTCGTTGGGCGCCGCGCATCCCAAGGCTGAGCGCGGGCCGGCGCTGCTGACCGTGACCGGCGCCATTGCCAAGCCAAACCGCGGCGGTTTCGACCGTGTCGCTGACCAGATGATGCATCGCCAACGCCTGACATTCGACAAGGCCTTCACCTTCGATTTTGCCGCACTGGCCGCGCTGCCGGCGATCACGATCAAGCCGACGCTGGAATACGATGGCCGGCCGCACACCCTGTCCGGCCCGCTGTTGGTAGACGTGCTGAAAGCGGCCGGCGCGCAAACTGGCGACAGCAGCAACCTGATCCTGCGTGCAGTGGACGGTTATGCGGTGGCAGTGGCGCTGGCACGCGCCAAGGCGCAGCGCTACATCGTTGCCACCCACCTGGATGGCGCGCCGATGGCGTTGGGTGGATTGGGTCCCCTATGGGCGATTTACGATGCGGATCGCGTGCCGGAAATGGCAAGCAGGCCCGTCGGCGAGCGCTTCGCTACCTGCCCTTGGGCCCTGTATCACATCGAGGTTCAGGCGTAAGCTTCAGCCAGCGACATGACGCGCGGCGTGATCGCGACGCCGACATCGCCGAAGATCTTGTTGATGATGGCCATATTGGCTTCGGCTTCTTCCGCCTTCCAGCCGTTGAACAGGTCGGTGCCATCTTTCTGGAAGTGCAGGTCCAGCACCTTGCCACGGTCCTTGTGGGTATAGCCGGAGCTGTGCACTTGCTTGAAGCCGCCGGCAGCCAGTGCTTCGAGCACGGAAGCCGGCGGATTATCCGGGTCGGTGGCCATGTACACGCCGAAAGTCTTTCCAGGCGGCTTGGCGGCAATATCCACTTCGTAAATGCCGGGCGCCTTGGTGACAGACGTGGATTTCAAAAATAACATAGCGTTCCCCTAGAACTGTGTATGTGGCTTAGGTGGACAAGCTTATTGCTAACGGCCAATTTTGTCACTCGCCGGGTCTATCTTTTTGCTCCCCCACAACAGAAGCCAGAGCAAAAATCATTACCGGCTCTTCAACTATACTTTTGCACTGCTGATTTACAAGACAGAAGATTAGTTAGGAGTCCTTGACATATTATTTTTCGCCCATATACTTGGCGCATGGACAGCACTTCAACCCGCATTATTTCCGCCATTTCCCGCATCGGCAGCGTGCTGCGCTCGGGCATGTGGGAATTTGCGACCGGCGAAAACCTGAATCCCGCGCAGGCCGAGATCCTGCAATTGCTGCACAGCAGGGTGCAGGGCGTACGCTTGTCCTGGGTTGCCCGGCAACTCTCGATTTCCGCAGCCAGCGCCAGCGATTCGGTGTCGGCCCTGGCCGCCAAAGGCTTGGTCCGCAAAGCACGTGCACTGGATGATGGCCGCGCCACTGACCTGCATCTTACCGAGGAAGGTCGGCAGATGGCGCAACGCATTGCGGGCGCTACCGGCTTTGCCGACGAGGCGGTGGCCAAGCTGTCGCCCCAGGCGCAGGAACAGTTGCTGGGCGGCTTGCTGCAGGTAATCGGGCAGTTGCAGAAGGCGGAACGCTTCCCGGAGCTGCGCGCCTGCCTGTCCTGCAAACATTTCCAGCCCAACCGGCACCAGGACGCCGCCGCCCCGCACCATTGCGGGCTGGTCGACGCGCCGCTGCCGGTGGCGATGCTGCGCATCGATTGTCCTGATCATCAACCGACCGATCCTGTACAGCAGGTAACGAATTGGCAGGCCCTGGTGTAAGGGCGGCCTTTTTTTGCTCCTATTTAGTTAGGACTCCTATTTTAATGAAAGGAGCTTCACCATGTCGCGCATTCCACTCAACACCAACGATGCCACCGGCCTGCTGGCACAAATCCACCAGGCTTTCGGCGTGACGCCGAATATGTTCAAGGCGGTTTCCAATTCCCCGGCTGCATTGAAGAGCATGTGGGGCAGCTTCGGCGCCCTCGGCAGCGGCAAACTCGGCGCCAAGCTGGGCGAGCAGATTGCCGTGGCGATCGCAGACCGCAACGATTGCGAGTACTGCCTGGCAGCCCACACCGCGCTGGGCCGCAAGGCTGGCGCCTCGGCTGAGGAAATGAGCGCGGCGCAGGCCGGCCAGTCGAGCGATCCGAAAACCGCTGCCGCACTGCGCTTCGCGGTGGCCGTGGTCAGCAACCGCGCCAAGATCGATGACGAGCAGGTGCAGGAGCTGCGTGCAGCCGGCTTCGATGATGAGGAAATCGTGGAGATCATGGCCCATGTGGCGCTGAACTTGTTCACCAATTACGTGAACGTGGCATTCAAGGTGCCGGTTGATTTCCCCGGCGTGAAGCTGCGCGCAAAATGATGCGGCTCGATGCTTCCGCGTGGCTCAACGGAGCTGCGCCTGCCACTGAAGGCAAGGTGGTGGCGCTACACGCTTTCCAGATGCTGTGCCCTGGCTGTGTGGCGCATGGCATCCCGCAGGCGGTGAAGATGCAGCAGGCGTTTCCCGAACTGGTGGTGATCGGCCTGCACAGCGTGTTCGAGCATCATGAGGTGATGACGCCGCGCGCGTTGCAGGTGTTCATCCACGAATACCGCCTGCCGTTTCCGGTAGCGGTCGACAGGCAGGTTACCGGATCGCCGGTGCCGGCCACGATGCAGCACTATGCCTTGCGCGGCACGCCCAGCCTGCTGCTGTTCGACAGCGAAGGGCGCTTGCGGCTGAACCATTTCGGAAGCATCGACGACATGGTGCTGGGAGGGGTGATCGGGCGCTTGCTGGCCGAAGGGCACGGCGACAGCCCGTCCTGCGACGCTGGCGGCTGCGCCCTGCCCGGCTAGCGAACAGGCAGGCCTGCGGTGCGCGGCGGACGATGCGTCGCGCCCGTCAGGGCTTGCCGGCCCGCTTGCGTGCGGCCAGCGCGATCGTTGGCGGGACGAGGGCACGGTACAACTGGCCCGTTTCCGCATCCCATGCCATCACGGCGTCCTGTTGCCGCAGCACCGTGGTCATATCGCCGCGCGCAACCGGTCCGGTGAGTGCCGGCGCCGCACCAAGGCGGAAGGCATTCTCCATCGACTCCAGCGCCAGCGGCCGCGCCAGTTCGCGCGCCACGGCTTCCGGAATACCGGCCGCCTGGTACGCGCGCAAGGCTGCATCGATTACCGTCACCAGGTAATTGCTCGCGAACACAGCTGCTGCGTGATAAACAGTCTTGGCCGCAGGGTCGATCTGCACCGCCCTCGCGCCAATTGCGGCCAGGGCAGGCAGCAACACATCCAGCGCCTGCTGGTCGCCCTCCACGCCGCAAAATGTCCCGGCAAATCCCGCAACCACCGCGTCAACGTCGGCAAAGCTGCGGATCGGATGCACACTGGCGACGTAAGCGCCCGCCGCGCGTGCAGCTTGCAGCCGGTCGGAGGCCAGCGCGCCGCTGCAATGGAATACCACCGCATCCTGCAAAGGCACTGCCTCCGCCAATGCTTCGCATGCCGGCACGATCTGGTCGTCGGTGACCGTCAACATGAAGACGTCGGCAGGCCGCACGGCCCCTCCGCTGGCAATGGGTGTACCGGCGCCGATGAAGGCCACTGCTTGCGCGGCGCTATCGGCCGAACGTGCCAGCACATCCTGCACCGCAAATGCGCCTTTTGAGGAAAACAGCCGGCCCAGCACGCGGCCAACGTGGCCGCCTCCAACGACAGACAATCCACGCATCAGAAACTCGATCCCGGCTGCTTGAGGAATTCGATCTCCTCCGGCGTCGACTCCCGGCCAAGGATGGCATTGCGATGCGGGAAGCGACCGAAGCGGCGAACCACGTCGTAATGCTTCTTGGCGAAATCCAGCATGCCCGCATAGCCGGGAGAATCGGCAGCCAGCATCTCGAACAGATCCACGCAGCGCATCTGCATCGACAGGTTTTCCGAATGCTCGAGCGGCATGTAGGAGAACGCACGCTGCGCAGGCGGCAAGGTCTGGTTGGCACCGGTATCGTCCAGGGCTTTTGCGGCCTCCAGCGCCAGCTCATCGCCGGCAAAGGCCTTCGGCGTGCCCCGGTAAACATTGCGCGTGAATTGGTCCAGCACGATGATGCGTGCCAGCGTACCCTGCGTCCCCTCATCGTCCCATTGCCGCAGCCCGCCCAGCAGGCCATCTTCGATCACGTCGCCGAACTGCTGGAAGATAGCGCGATCGAATGCATCGTCCTTGCGCCACCACTCGGGGCGCTGCATATTGTGGCCTCTGGCACCGATCGGAAGGAACCAGAAATCGAGAACGTCTTGTGAATGAATGACCAAACCTGCCTCCTAATTGCGTGCGTGGGTGACCTGGAAGCTATCGATGCCTTCGTAATGGGTCATCTCTTCCGCGATACGCGACAGCGGCGAACCGCTGCGCTTGCTCAATGCCAGTGCGACGAAACGCCACTCGAGCTTGCCCTGGTCCATGCCGATGGTCAGCGAGCCGCCGGCGATCTGGTAGCCGCGCTCCAGCGCCATCGCGCGTAGCTGATCTTCCTTCGGCTCAAAACCCGGCTTGAAGCGCATGGTGATGGCGATCGCATGCCGTGACGGCAACCATGCCTCGACCTTGGACAGGAAGATCATCGACATCGCGCAAAGGAAGGCCAGCCCCATGGCGCCAAGGTAGAAGCCCAGGCCCACCGCCACGCCGATCACCGACGAGGCCCAGATCGACGCCGCCGTCGTCAGGCCGGAAATATTGAAGCCCTCGCGCATGATCACGCCCGCGCCGAGGAAACCGATGCCGGTCACAATGCCCTGCACCACACGGGTCGGATCGGTGCCCACCAGCTCGGACATATGGCCGCCGAACCATAGCGACGGGTAGCCGCATACCACGGTCAGCGCCGCCGAAGCCATGCACACCAGCCCATAGGTGCGCATGCCCGCCGCTCGCCCGTGGTAGGAGCGCTCATAGCCGACCAGCAGGCCAAGCAGGAGCGCACCGCCGATATTCATCAGGATCACGAGGTTGGTCGCCAGTTCGCCGGACGACCAGTAGGCACGCAGGAACTCTATGCTGGGCATAGCTGCCTCCCTTTATGGTTTTGGTGTTTTCTTGGCTGCGAGCTGCTTTTCGAATGCTACATCGAGTTTGCTGACGCGTTTTACTTTTTGCGGGCCTTGCGCATTGACGAAGGCCACAAAATCGTCCAGTTCCATTGGCGGGCAAAGTGGCGGCTGGCCGGGTCCTTCCGTCAGGAAGAAGTGGCCGCTGCCGGTCATCGTCATCGAATAGGCCTGGTTGCCGGAGCGCTCTTTCAGGCGCGCCAGCGCGTTGGATGCTCTGGTGGAGCGGCTCATATTGCCTCCGTCCTTTCGTTCAGCCAGCGTAGCGCATCGCCGCTGACATGCCTGGCGAGCCGTTGGCGCACGGTGGCGTGGTATTCGTTCAGCCAGTGCACCTCGTCTTCGCGCAGCAGGGACTTGTCGATGCAGCGCGTGTCGATCGGGCACAGGGTCAGGGTTTCAAAGCGCAGGAATTCGCCAAATTCCGAATCCGGCGCGGGCACGTTCAGCACCAGGTTTTCGATGCGGATTCCCCATTTGCCGGGACGGTAGATGCCGGGCTCATTGGAGGTGATCATGCCCGGTTCCATCGCCGTATGCGGATCCGGCGGCGTGGAAGGCGAGATCGACTGCGGCCCTTCATGCACATTGAGGAAGAAGCCGACGCCATGGCCGGTGCCGTGGCCGAAGTCGATGCCGGCCGACCACAACGGTGCACGTGCAATCGCATCCAGCATCGGCGATTTGACACCGCGCGGGAACCGCGCGACGGACAGCGCCATCATGCCTTTCAGGACCAGCGTGAAGTCGCGCCTGTGTTCCTGGCTGATGACGCCTACCGGCACCACGCGGGTGATGTCGGTGGTGCCGCCGGTGTACTGGCCGCCGGAATCGAGCAACAACAGGCCATTGCCCTCCACCACGGCGCTGCCCTGTGCCGGAGCGCGGTAATGCATGATCGCGCCGTTGGCGTTAAAGCCTGCAATGGTGCCGAAACTTGGACTGACAAAGCCGGGACGGCGGCGGCGCGCTTCCAACAGGTGCTGGCCGATGGTGTACTCGGTTAACGGCTCGCGCTTCGGATCGGCCAGGGTTTGCTCGAGCCAGCTAAAGAACTCGCACAGGGCGGCGCCATCCTGCTCCATCGTCGCTCGCACATGATCGGCCTCGTGCTCCGTCTTGCGGGATTTGGCAAACGTGGTCGGATTGATCGCTTCAATGACGGTTACGCTGTCAGGCACGGACTGGCGCGTGCCAAATGTGACGCGGCGCGGGTCCAGCAACAACGTGCTGCCGGGCGGAATCGTGGCCAGTGCCTGCGCCGTTTCCGCATATGGAACGACGAAGACATTGTCGGCTGCGAGCAGTCCCGCCAGGCCCGGCTCGATCTTGCCGGCGCCGACGAAGAGCATGGCGCGCTCCAGGTCAACCAGCGCGTGCGACAGGAAGATCGGGTTGTAGTTGACGTCCGAGCCGCGCAGGTTGAACAGATAGGCGATATCGTCCAGCGTCGAGATGATGTGGTGGGTCGCGCCCTGGCGCGCCATCTCCGCCCGCAGCGCCGCCAGCTTGGCCGTACGGCTCTTGTCAGCAAAAGGACGCTGGTGTTCGTAGACCGGGGCATCCGGCAGGCTAGGGCGGTCAGTCCACACCTCCTCCAGCAGGTCGAGGTCGGTGCGCATGACGATGCCGCGTGCCTGCAGCAGACGGGCAATCGACAGGCCCAACACGGCGCCATCCACTGCCAGCACCTGGCCGGGCTTCAAGTTTTCGGACAACCAGTCCACATACTGCACGCTGGCGCCCGATGAGATTTTCATCAGCTTCACGCCGGTGCCGGCCAATTCCGCTTCCGCTTGCGTCCAATAACGGCCGTCAGTCCAAACGCTCGCGAAATCCTGGGTAATGATGAAGGTGCCGACCGAGCCGGTAAAATCCGACAGCCATTCCCGCCCCTGCCAGCGCGCCGGCAAATACTCGGACAAATGGGGATCGGAGGAAGGGACCATGCAGGCATCAAGCTGATGGCGGCGCATCGCCGCGCGCATGGATTCAAGTCTGGTGCGGATTGATTCTTTCATAGCGCAATCATACCCCGATTGCGTCATAATGCCTGGCTGCCGCTGCTTTCAGGCGGCAATGGAGAGAGAATTGATACCTGATGATGTGCGGGCCGAAATCATGCGCCGGCTCGCGGCTGCGGAAGCCGAACATAATGTGCGCGTCCTGCTGGCAGTAGAATCCGGAAGCCGTGCCTGGGGCTTTGCCTCGCCGAATAGCGATTACGACGTGCGCTTCATTTACGCGCACCCGCGTGATTGGTACGTCGCGGTCGACCTGGAAGAGAAACGCGACGTTATCGAATACAAGATCGTCGACGAGATCGACATCAATGGCTGGGACATCCGCAAGGCGCTGCGCCTGTTCCGCAAGTCGAACCCTGCTTTCGTCGAATGGCTTCAATCACCAATTCTTTACCGCTCGCACGGTGGCTTCGCCGAAGGCGCAAGTGGGCTCCTCCCAAGCGTTTATTCGCTCGAGAGTGGGATTTACCACTATCGCAATATGGCCAAGACAACCTATCGCGACCATTTGCAGGCCGATGCGGTACGGATGAAGAAATACTTCTACGCTTTGCGACCGCTGCTATGCGTGCGTTGGCTGGAAAGATATAGCACTCCCGCACCGATTGAATTCGACAAGCTGCTGCATTTGCTGGAGGGCGAAGAAGAACTACTCGGCGCGATCGCGGTACTGCTCGAAAAGAAAAAAGCTGCGCCGGAGGCTGGCCTGTCCCAGCCGGTGCCTTGTCTGAACCGCTTTATAGAATCTGAGCTCGCGCGGCTCGAATGCCCGGACATTGACCATTTCCAGCGTGGCGATGTCAATGCCGGGCTAAACCAGCTATTCCATTCTGTCCTGAGCGAGCAGCCTTAATCCGGCTACATGCGCGGCACGCCTTCACGGTTGACCGTGATGGTGCGGCCAGGTTCCGACGAGAGCTGGGCGCGGTGCGAAGTGCCGCGGAAATCGTAAGTCACGTCCCAGTATTGCGGGGTGCGGCTAGGAACCGATTCGCAACGCTGGACATTCTGGGCATACTGGTTGCCAGCGTTGCGGCCGACGTTGGAACCGACCGCCGCACCGGCAATCGCGCCGCCGACCGTGGCGATGTCACGGCCAGAACCGCCGCCCACCTGGTGGCCCAGCACCCCGCCGATCAAGGCGCCGGCAATGGCGCCAGCGGTGCCGCTGCCGCCCGAAGCCTCGACCTGCTGGCGTTCCACCCAGCAGCGCTGTTCTGGCGGGCCAACCACCGCGCGGGCGGAAGTGATCGGCGCCTCATAGGTGCGTTCGCTCGGCCGCATCCGGTATTCATAGTTTGGCTGGGCTACCGGCTCTGGCGCGTAAGCCATTTCGTCCACCCGCCGGCGTGATGGCACGGTGCGGATCGATGAAATATTGTCGTCCAGGCCCATGCCCTCCAGCGATGCATAGCTGCCGCGCCGCAAAATCTTGCATTCGCCCTGGAAGTTTGGCTGCGAGCACACTTCCCAGCGACCACGCTCAACCACCACGGACGATGCGCGGTTGTCGAACCCGGCAGAACGCAAATCGCTGATGGAACGCGTCACATTGACCGGACGGCCGCGCCAACCCTCGCGCGGATAAAGCGTAAGTTGTGCAAAGGCTTGGGCGCTGACGAGGGCAATTAGCGCCCCCAGCGTAGTTCTGATTGGAAAGTTCATGATGTCCTCCGATACAGATCAGGTGCGCCCAGCATGCCGCGGCAAACTGGGCTGGTCTGTTCGGGAACACGCCTTACTTAGTAAACTGAACCTCCTGGCTGGGTCGAACTCTTCCACCAGCAGCGCCGTTTCCTCTCAGGCTTCGAAGCGGCGCAAGCCGTCCAGGTCAAGGATCCTGATGCCGCCGTAGTCCACGCGCAACAGGCCCTGTTTTTCAAGCACTTGCAGGGCTTGGTTGGCACGTTGGCGCGAGGAGCCCGACAGCAGTCCAACCTCTTCCTGGGAAATCTGCACCAGCCGCTCGATTCCGGGATACAGGTGGGAATTAAATAGTGATGCCAGGCAGCGTGCAACACGCGTGTCCGGATCCAGCAAGCGCTCGTTTTCCACCATGCCGATGAACTGACCCAAACGTTCGTTGAGCTGCATCAAGAGGAACCGGGTGAAGGGTAGGCTATTCTCGAGCAGGTAGTGGAAGGTGACGGCCGGCATGCGAGCAATGCGGCTGTCACGCAGGGTCATGGCGTCATAACGGCGGCATTCGTCTTTCAGTAATGAGCCTTCGCCGAACCAGCCGCCTGGCGGCACCCCAGTAAATGTGACGCTTTTTCCGTTTGGCGAAAAATTATTCATTTTCACCATGCCCGAAATAATGCCGATCCAATTATCGACAATTTCGCCTTTATGGCAAACGAAGCCGCCCTTGGGGATGAATTCTTCGTAGCAGGTCGCCTCCACGCGCGCCAATTGTTCCTCTGTGAGCACCGGCGCCCAGGTGGAACTGCGTATGGCTTCGATCAAGCTGGGTTCTGTTTTCATTGTTGCGTCGCACCATCAAAAGTCGACGAATTGTCTTTGAAATGACAACTTTGCGACATAGCTCACGCTAATATCATCACACAAAAAGCGCATCACAACTAAAAAGCGCACCTAAAAATCCAAGGAGACACCGTGCAGGATAATCTGACGACCTTCCCTCGCAGGCTGCTTCAGCATGGCAAGGAGCGGCCGCACAAGCCTGCGTTCCGCGAAAAGGACCTGGGCATCTGGCAGACGTGGGACTGGCAGCAAGTGAATGCCGAAGTGCGCGCACTGGCTTGCGGGCTGGCGGCAATCGGCTTCCAGCGCGGCATGAACCTGGCCATCATCGGCGACAACCGCCCGCGCCTGTACTGGTCGATGCTGGCGGCGCAATGTTTGGGCGGCGTGCCGGTGCCGATGTATCAGGATGCCCCGGCGGCCGACCTGGCCTTCGTGCTGGAGAACGCGGAAATCCAGTACGCCATCGTGGAGGACCAGGAGCAGGTCGACAAGCTGCTCGACTTGTGTGAGCAGTGTCCGGGGATAGCGCATATCGCCTACGAAGACGAGCGGGGCATGCGCAATTACACCCACCAGCAGTTGACGTCCTATGCCCGCCTGCAGGAACTGGGGCGCGAGTACGACAAGGCGCACCCAGGTTTCTACGAGGCGTCGATCGCCGAGGGCAAGGAGAGCGACAACGCCATCATCCTGTACACCTCCGGCACCACCGGCAAACCCAAAGGCGTGTGCCAAACCCATAAGGCTTTGCTGTCTGCGGCCGTTGGCGGCATCGGCTTCGACAAGCTGACCGATTCCGAGAACGTGCTGTCCTACCTGCCGATGGCGTGGGTGGGCGATTGCCTGTTCTCGTTTGCGCAGGCGCTGACCGCCGGCTTTACCGTCAACTGCCCGGAATCGTCGGATACCATCACTACCGACTTGCGCGAAATCGGCCCTTCTTACTATTTCGCGCCGCCGCGCATCTTCGAGAACATGCTGACGCAAGTGATGATCCGCATGGAAGATGCGGGCACCATCAAGCGCAAGATGTTCCACCACTTCATGGACGTGGCGCGCCGCGTCGGATCGGACATCCTGGACGGAAAACCGGTGCCGTTGGGCGACCGTATCAGCTACGCCATCGGCAACGCGCTGGTGTATGGGCCTTTGCGCAACGTGCTGGGCATGTCGCGTATCCGTGTTGCCTACACGGCGGGCGCGGCGATCGGGCCCGACCTGTTCCGCTTCTATCGCTCGATCGGCGTCAACCTGAAGCAGTTCTACGGTTCGACGGAAACCTGCGCCTACATCTGCCTACAGCCGGATGGCGAGATCAAGTTCGATTCCGTCGGCAAGCCTGCGCCGGGCGTCGAAGTGAAGCTGGCGCAGAACGGCGAGGTGCTGGTCAAGTCGCCGACCCTGATGCACTGTTATTACAAGCGTCCCGACGCAACGGCCGAAGCGATTGACGGCGAAGGCTACTTCCACACCGGCGACGCCGGCATCTTCGACAACGACGGCCACCTGCGCATCATCGACCGCGCGGCCGACGTGGGCAAGATGAACAACGGCGCCATCTTCGCGCCGAACTACATCGAAAACAAACTCAAATTCTTCCCCTTCATCAAGGAAGCCGTGGCTTTCGGCCATGAGCGCGACAAGGTGACCGCCTTCATCAACATCGACATGGAGGCTGTGGGCAACTGGGCCGAGCGGCGCGGCATTGCCTACTCCGGCTATACCGACCTGGCGGCACACGAACAGACCTACGCGCTGGTCAAGGAGTGCGTGGAAAAGGTTAACGCCGACCTGGCACAGGAAGCGCTCATGGCGGACACGCAAGTCCACCGGTTCCTGGTGCTGCATAAGGAGCTTGACCCTGACGATGATGAACTGACCCGCACCCGCAAAGTGCGCCGCAAGTTCATCGCCGAGAAATACGCGGTGCTGATCGAGGCACTGTACGGCGGCAAGGCTTCGCAATACATCGAAACCCAGGTCAAATTCGAGGACGGCCGCACCGGTATGGTGGCGGCTGACCTGCGGATCATGGACCTCAAGGCAGCATAAGCGGGGACGCCACCATGCAAATGAATGAACCGGAAGCCATCACGGCTGGCCGCAAGATCGGCGACGTGATCCTGGACCTGCGCAATATCTCGCTGTCGTTCGGCGGGGTCAAGGCGCTGACCAATATCTCCTTCGACGTGCGCGAGCACGAAGTCCGTGCCATCATCGGCCCGAACGGGGCTGGCAAGAGCTCGATGCTGAACGTGATCAACGGCGTTTATCGCCCGCAGCAGGGCGAGATCATCTACCGCGGCCAGCAGCGCAAGAATATGGATTGCTATGCCGCCGCCAAGTCGGGCATCGCGCGCACTTTCCAGAACATCGCACTGTTCAAAGGCATGACGGTGCTCGACAACATCATGACCGGCCGCAATCTCAAGATGAAGTCGAACTTCCTGCTGCAGGCGCTGTACTGGGGGCCGGCGCGGCGCGAAGAGATCGCGCATCGCCGCAAATGCGAGGAGGTGATCGACTTCCTCGAAATCCAGCATATCCGCAAGACGCCGGTGGGCCGCTTGCCTTACGGCCTGCAAAAGCGCGTGGAGCTGGGCCGCGCACTGGCCGCCGAACCGCAAATCCTGTTGCTGGACGAGCCGATGGCGGGCATGAACGTGGAAGAGAAGCAGGACATGTGCCGCTTTATCCTCGACGTGAATGAGCAATTCGGCACCACCATCGTTCTGATCGAGCACGATATGGGGGTGGTGATGGACATCTCGGACCGTGTGGTGGTGCTGGATTACGGCAAGAAGATCGGCGACGGCACGCCGGATGAGGTCCGCACCAACCAGGACGTGATCGACGCTTACCTTGGAGTGGCCCACTGATGGATATCAATTTCTTTGCCGAAGTGCTGATCGGCGGCCTGCTGTCCGGCGTCATGTACGCCTTGGTGGCCATCGGCTTTGTGCTGATCTACAAGGCATCCGGGGTTTTCAATTTCGCCCAGGGCGCGATGGTGTTCTTCGCCGCCCTCACCTGCGTAGGCTTCATGGACAAGTTCGGGCTTTCGCTGTGGCTGGCGATTCCGGCGACGGTCCTGGCGATGATCATCCTCGGCCTGGCCATCGAGCGTGTCGTATTGCGGCCCCTGGTCAACCAGCCGGAAATCACGCTGTTCATGGCCACCATCGGCCTGGCCTTCTTCATCGAGGGCCTGGCGCAGCTTATCTGGGGTTCGCAGGTGCACAAGCTGGACATTCCGATCGAGGACGTGCCCAGCGAATACCTTATGGAAAAGTTCAACATCATCGTTTCCAAGTTCGACCTGACGGCGGCAGCAATCTGCGGCGTGATGGTCGCCCTGCTGGCGGTAATGTTCGCCAAGACCAAAGTAGGCCGCGCGCTGCGTGCGGTGGCGGACGACCACCAGGCAGCGCAGGCGGTCGGCATCCCGCTGCAGCGCATCTGGGGCATCCTGTGGGCAGTGGCGGGCATGGTGGCACTGGTGGCCGGCCTGCTGTGGGGCGCACGCAATGGCGTGCAGTTCGCGCTGACCTTCATCGCGCTGAAGGCGTTGCCGGTGCTGATCCTGGGCGGCTTCACTTCCGTGCCGGGGGCGATTGTCGGCGGGCTGATTATCGGCGCCTCGGAAAAACTGGCTGAAGTCTATATCGGACCGCACGTCGGCGGCGGTATCGAGGGCTGGTTCCCCTATGTTCTGGCCCTGTTGTTCCTGCTGGTGCGCCCGGAAGGGCTGTTCGGCGAAAAAATCATCCGGAGGATTTGAGCGATGTTCTACCGCGAAGCAGGACAATTCAAGACCAGCTACGAGGCGGACGGCCAGATCCTGCCGATCCGCCAGGACCGCATCGCGTTGTTCGCCACGCTGGCGATCGCGCTGCTGGTACTGCCGTTGGTGTCGTCGCCTTACATGCTGTCGGCCATCTTCATCCCCTTCCTGATTTTTGCGCTGGCCGCGCTGGGCCTGAACATCCTGACCGGTTATGCCGGCCAGCTCTCGCTCGGTACCGCAGCCTTCATGGCGGTCGGCGCGTTCTCGGCCTATAACTTCGTGCTGCGCGTCCCCGGCATTCCCGTGTTGCTGGCCTTCGTCCTGGGCGGCCTGTGTGCCGCGATGGTCGGCATGGCTTTTGGCCTGCCTTCGCTGCGCATTCGGGGCTTCTACCTGGCGGCATCCACCCTGGCGACCCAGTTCTTCGTGGTGTGGTGCCTGACAAAGATCGGCTGGCTGACCAATTACAGCTCCTCCGGTGTGATCACCGCGCAGAAAATGGAAATCTTCGGCTATGCCTTCGACACGCCGGAACGCAAATACCTGCTGGTGCTTGCCGTGGTGGCGATCATGGCCCTGCTGGCCAAGAACATGATCCGCTCCAACGTGGGCCGCTCCTGGATGGCCGTGCGCGACATGGACGTGGCGGCGGAAGTGATCGGCATCCGCCTGATGCGCACCAAGCTGCTGGCGTTCGCGGTCAGTTCCTTCTACTGCGGCGTGGCCGGCGCCCTGTACGCTTTCGCCTACCTCGGCACGGTGGAGCCGGAAGCCTACAACCTGGACCTGTCCTTCCGCATCCTGTTCATGATCATCATCGGCGGCGTCGGCTCGGTGCTCGGCTCATTCCTCGGCTCGGCCTTCATCGTGCTGTTGCCGGTGTTCCTGAACATCTTGGCCCATACCCTGGCACTGCCAACCACGGTGGCCTCGAACCTTGAACTGATGGTATTCGGCGCCCTGATCATTTTCTTCCTGATCGTGGAACCCCACGGTCTGGCGCGTTTGTGGCAAATCGGTAAAGAGAAACTCCGCCTGTGGCCATTCCCGCACTGAGCGGCAACTATAAAACTGGAGACATCACATGAAATCGTTCGTACTTGGCATCGCCGTAGCAAGCAGCATCGTCGCCAGCAGCGCATGGGCGCAAGCAGCCGATCAATTCGTCGCCCTGCCCTCCTACCGCGTCGGTCCTTATGCGGCGGGTGGTTCCGGCTTTTACGGCGGCATCATCGACTACTTCAACCTGGTCAATGCCAACGGCGGCGTCAACGGCGTGAAAATCAGCTGGGAAGAGTGCGAGACCGAATACAACCCGTCGCGCGGCGTTGAATGCTATGAGCGCTTGAAAACCAAGAACGGCGGCGCCACTGTCGTCGAACCGCTGTCCACCGGCATTGCCTACGGCATCCTGGACCGCATCCCGCAGGACAAGATTCCGATGACCACCCTGGGCTACGGGCGTTCCGACGCGGCCAACGGCAAGGTCTTCCCGTATGTCTTCCCGCTGATCTCCAACTACTGGAGCCAGGCCGCAGCGATGGTGAAGTACCTGGGCGACAAGAGCGGCGGCATGGATAAGCTGAAAGGCAAGAAGATCGTCCACCTGTACCACGATTCCGCCTTCGGCAAGGAACCGCTGCCGGTGCTGGAAGCGATGTCCGCGCAATACGGCTTTGAACTGGTCAAGATCCCTGTCGCGCCGCCGGGCAGCGAACAGCAGTCGCAATGGCTGCAGATCCGCCAGGCCAAGCCGGACTACGTGATCCTGTGGGGGTGGGGCGTGATGAACTCCGTCGCGATCAAGACCGCGCAGCGCAACGGCTTCCCGCGCGAGAAGATGCTGGGCGTGTGGTGGGCCGGCTCCGAGGAGGATACCGTGCCATCGGGCGACGCTGCCAAGGGCTACACCTCGATGACGTTCAACACCCCTGGCAATTACCCCTTGCTGGATGAACTGCGCAAGAAGGTCTATGCCGGCGGCAAAGGCAACCTGGCCGACCAGGCCCGCATCGGCTCGGTGTACCACATGCGCGGCCTGACCGCAGGCGTGATGTATGTGGAAGCAATGCGCGCCGCGCAGGACAAGTTCGGCAAGGGCAAGGCGGTCACCGGCGAACAAATGCGCTGGGGCTTTGAAAACCTGAACATCGACGAAACGCGCCAGAAGGCACTGGGCGTCCACAACATGTTCCCTACCGTGAAGACCTCCTGCGATGACCACGAGGGCTCGGGCGCCGTGAAAGTCCAGCAATGGGATGGCAAGGCCTGGAAGGCCGTCACGCCGAACTGGGTGGTGGGCGACAAGGTCCTGCTGCGCAAGCTGGTGGATGAATCGTCCGGAAAATACGCCGCCGAAAAGAAAATCACGCCTGCCTGCATGAAATGAGCCGCTTATGAGCTACCTGTCGGTAAATAACATCGAGGTCATTTACGACCACGTGATCCTGGTCCTGAAAGGCGTGTCATTGCAGGTCCCGCAGGGCAAGATCGTCGCCCTGCTGGGCGCCAACGGCGCCGGCAAGTCCACCACGCTGAAGACCATTTCGACCTTGTTGCGCGGCGAACGCGGCGACGTGACCAAGGGCGAGGTGCAGTTCAAGGGCGAGCGCATCGACCAGCTCACGCCGAACGAGCTGGTCAAGCGTGGGCTGTCGCAGGTGATGGAAGGCCGTCACTGCTTCGGCCACCTGACCATCGAGGAGAATTTGCTGACAGGGGCTTATACGCGCAGTGCGTCGCGCGGCGAAATGAAGGAATCGCTGGAAAAGGTCTACCACTACTTCCCTCGCCTGCGCGAGCGCCGCAACAGCCAGGCGGGCTACACCTCCGGCGGCGAGCAGCAGATGTGCGCCATCGGCCGTGCACTGATGGCCAAGCCCTCCATGATCTTGCTGGACGAACCTTCCATGGGGATTGCGCCACAGATCGTCGAAGAGATCTTCGGCATCGTCAAAGACCTGAATGCGAAAGAGAACGTGTCTTTCCTGCTGGCGGAACAGAACACCAACGTGGCGCTGCGCTACGCGGACTTTGGCTACATCCTGGAGAATGGCCGGGTGGTGATGGAAGGCGAAGCCAGCGAACTGGCCAACAACGAAGACGTCAAGGAGTTCTACCTCGGCATGTCCGGTGCCGGCCGCAAGAGCTTCCGCGACATGAAATTTTACCGGCGCCGCAAACGCTGGTTAGCTTAACTCTTAATGACGGGTGCCAGCGGCTGACACGCGCAGCGTGTTGGCACCTGGCTTCCGGTGACTAAAATGAATCTAACCAAAGCAAAAGACTTCTGTCGCACCCTGCCTGGCGCCACCGAAGACATCAAATGGGAATGCAACCTGGTGTTCTCGGTCGGCGACAAGATGTTCGCTGCAATGGATGCCAAAGACAAAGCCAAGGCAATCAGCTTCAAGGTCGATGACGACCGCTTCCTGGAACTGACGGACCGCGAAGGCATCATCCCCGCGCCCTACCTGGCACGCGCCAAGTGGGTGATGGTGCAGGACCTTTCCAAAATGCCGGACGCGGAGGCGAAGGCGCTCCTCACGCGCTCGCACGAGCTGGTGTTCGCGAAATTGACCAAGAAGCTGCAACGCGAGATTGAAGGAGCGGCATGATGGCCGAAACCCTGGACAGCCTCGAGACGCGCCCGCACGCCGAGCGCGAACGCGATTTGATGGAGCGCCTGCCACTATTGGTGGCACAGGCGCAATCGGCGCCTGGCTGGGCGCGCATCCTGTCCGGCATCGATGCCTCGCGCATCGACAGCCGCGCGGCACTGGCGGCCTTGCCGGTCACGCGCAAATCCGACCTGAAAGCGCTGCAGGCGCAGCAACGCCCCTTCGGTGGCCTGAACAGCACTCCGGCCGGCAAGCTGGGACGCATCTTCATGTCCCCCGGCCCCATCTTCGACCCGGAAGGCCGCTCGATCGACTGGTGGCGCTTCTCGCGCCCCATGTTCGCCACCGGCGTGCGGCCGGGCTGCCTGGTGCAGAACTGCTTCTCCTACCATTTCACTCCCGCCGCCTTCATGGTGGAAGGCGGCGCCGCGCGCATCGGCTGCACGGTGATTCCCGCCGGCGCCGGCCAGACCGAATTGCAGGTGCAGGCGATGGCGGAACTGCGCCCCGATACCTATATCGGCACGCCATCCTTCCTGAAGATCATCATCGAGAAGGCCGCCGAACTGGGCGCGGACATCAGCAGCGTCAAGCGCGCCATGATGGGCGCGGAAGCGCTGCCTGAATCGCTGCGGCAGTGGTTCGCCGAGCACGGCGTGCCGGAAGTGATTTCGACGTACGCCTCCGCCGACATTGGCAGCATCGCTTACGAAACGCGCAGCAACGGCAAGCTCAATCCTGGCATGGTGCTGGACGAAGACGTGCTGCTGGAAATAGTGCGTCCCGGCTCCGGCGAACCCGTGGCGCCGGGTGAAGTAGGCGAGGTGGTGGTCACCCTGTTCAATCCCGACTACCCGCTGATCCGCTTTGCCACCGGCGACCTGTCGGCCGTACTGGCGGATGCGGCGCCATCGGCTTGCGGCCGCACCAATACCCGCATCAAGGGCTGGCTGGGACGCGCCGACCAGACCACCAAGGTGCGCGCCATGTTCGTCCATCCATCCCAGGTGCACGAGATCGCGCGCCGCCATCCCGGCATGGGCAAGGCGCGCCTGGTCGTTTCCGGCAAGATCGCCGACGAGATCATGACGCTGCATTGCGAAACCGACGATCCGGAGCTGCAAGCACAAGCCACCGAAATCGTCGCCACCATCCGCGACATCACCAAACTGCGCGGCGAAGTGCGCTTCGAGCCGCGCGGCAGTTTGCCAAATGACGGCAAGATCATCGACGATGTGCGCGATTACAGTTGAGATGTCGCAGCGTGTGGCGTAAATCCAACTGTTTCTAGGGCGGGCGGCGGAATGGCGGGATAATTGAGCCATTCTTGACCTGCCTCAGAAACATCATGCAAGACTTTCACCACAACCGCGCACGCGCCCTGCTCCAGAACGCAGAAGAGCTTTTCGACAAGGAATCGGTACAGGTGGCGGTAAGCCGCATGGCCGACACGCTGAACGATCGCTTCGGTGATCCATCCAGGCAGGAATTCCCGCTGGTGCTGGGGGTGATGGGCGGCGCTGTCGTCTTCACCGGCAACATCCTGCCTCAGCTCTCCTTCCCGCTCGAATTCGACTACATCCACGTCAGCCGTTACGGCGACGAAGACCAGGGTGGCAAAGTGGTGTGGAAAGTTGTCCCGCGCCCGACGGTTTCCGGCCGCACCGTGATCGTGCTGGATGACATCCTCGACGAAGGCGAGACCCTGGCGCACGTCAAGGAGCGCCTGCTGGAAATGGGCGCCAAGGAAGTCATCATCGCCGTCTTCTGCGACAAGGATATCGGCAAGACCAAGCCTGTGAAGGCAGATCTGGTCGGCCTCACCATCCCGAATCGTTTCGTGGTCGGCTTTGGCATGGACGCGTATGGCTACTGGCGCAACCTGCCCGGCCTATGGGCGATCAACCCGGCAGACCTGAGCAAAGGCTGATCTCAATCCGGCAGCCGGATCACCGCATTCAGGCCGCCGTCCGGGTGATTGGCCAGCAGCAGCTGGCCGCCATGGCTATCCACGATCCCCTTGGCGATGCCAAGGCCGAGTCCCATGCCCGTGTCGTTGCGTTCGCGGCCATGGGACAGGCGGACATAGGGCTCGAGCAGGCTGGATATCGCCTCTTCCGGCACGCCGGGGCCATGGTCGCGCACCGCGATTTCAGTCCATCCTTCCGCTGAACGCACGCTGATCTGCGCGCGCTCGCCGTAGAACAAGGCGTTATCCAACAGGTTGCCGATGGCGCGCTTCAGGGCCAACGGTTTGCCGCGCACCGCGATGCCGCTTTCGTCGTATGCCACCTTGTGCCCCGCCAGTTGCGCGCTGCGCACCAGTCGGCGGATCAGTGGGTCCAGCTTCACTTCGGTGGGGTTCTCATGGATGTCGCTGTCTTTCACGCATTGCAGCGCGCCCTTGACCATCATGTCCAGCTCATCCAGGTCTTCTTCGAATTCGCCGCGCAGGGCATCGTCATCCAGGAGTTCGGCGCGCAGCTTGAGCCGCGTGATCGGCGTGCGCAGGTCATGCGAGATCGAGATGAACAGGCGTTCGCGGTCCTTGATGTATTTGGCAATGCGTTCACGCATGGCGCCGAAGGCGCGCGCCGTGTTGACGAATTCGCGGCTGCCGGATTCGGGCAAGGCCGGCGTATGTTCGTCCTTGCCGAACGCCTCGGCCGCATCGGACAGCGTCGCCAGCGGCCGCGTGATCGAGCGCACGACCAGGAAGGAGAGCAGCAACAGCACGGCCAGCGACACACCTTGCACCACCAGCTTGTCCGGCGACAGGGGGTCGTTGCTGTTCAGGAAATATGGATTGGGCATCAACGTGGCGAGGTACAGCCAGTTGCCCGGTTCGAGTTCGGTCTGGATGACCAGGATCGGCGCGGGATCGGGCTTGGGCAGCAGGATGTGGCGCACCCACGCTTCCGGCAAATCACCGACGCGCACGCCGTCGGGCGACACGGCCAGCTGGTCGGGCCAGGCGAAGTCCAGCCGCAGGCGACTGTCCCCGGCCAGGTCCTTGCGCAGCGTGGCCTCCAGGGCTGCAAGCGCCGTCCGGGCCAGCGCATTCTGATCGATCTGCTGCACCTCGACCTGGTCGCGATTCAGCGCAACATAGAAACGCGTGCCGCCCATTTCGCGGAATTGCTGGATCAGCAGGCTGCGGTAGCTCGGCGGCAGGCTGCGGAAAAAGCGGATCGAACCGGCGGCGCCCTGGCCCAGGTATTGCGCGGCGGCCTTCACGTCCGCCTGGGTCTTGTCGCGCAGCTGCAGCGTCCACAGCATGCTCACCGCCACCTGCGTCAGGAGCAGCCCCGCCACCATCACCAGCGACAGCCGCGCCAACAGCGATTGCGGCCAAAGCCTAAGCATGCGTCACCGCCACTGTGGCGGAGAACACGTAACCCGCGCCGCGCACGGTCTTGATCAGCATGGGTTGCTTGCCGTCGTCATTGAGGCGCAGCCGCAGGCGGCTGATCTGCACATCCAGCGAACGATCCAGCGGACCCGAGTCGCGGCCGCGGGTCTCCTCGCACAGCAGGCTGCGGTCCAATACCGTACCGGGATGTTCGACGAAATATTTGAGGAGCTGGAAATCGAGCCCGGTCAGCGCCAGCGGCGCGCCTTCGCTATCGACCACCGTGCGTTCCGCCAGGTCCAGCGTGAAGCCGTTGAAATGGTAGGAGCGAACCGCTGGCGCCGGGTCGGCCCCGGCACGGCGCAGGATCGCCTTGATGCGCGCCAGCAGTTCACGCGGACTGTATGGCTTGGCGATATAGTCGTCCGCGCCCAGTTCCAGGCCGACCACGCGGTCGGTTTCGTCCGAGCTGGCGGTCAACATGATGATCGGCAGGTTGGAGCGTTGGCGCACGATGCGGCACAGTGCGAAACCGTCGGTATCAGGCAGCATCACGTCAAGGATCACCAGCGACAAGTGATCGGCATGCGCGTGCAGCTCGGCCAGGAAGCTCTCGCCGTTATGGGCAAGAATCACCTCATACTGGTTCTTCTCCAGGTAAGTCTTGAGCAGCAGCCGGGTTTTTTGGTCGTCATCGACGATCAGTATCTTGCGTGCCATGTTGGCTTCCTTGCTGTTTATGTGAGCGGAGGTTCAGGGTGCGCAGGAGGCCGGCCAGGCGGCGCTGCGTTTCCGCAGCCGTCACGCCGTCATCCACGTAGAATCGGTGCAGCTCGGCGATGATGGCGTCGCGGCTTTCCTCGTCGGCGGCCATGCGGTGCACCAGGCTTGGCGCCTGGACCGCGGCGCCGCGCGCGAAACCGCGCCAGGAGGATCGCGCACAGCTATCCATCGTCGCGGGATTGGCATCGCGGCGGACCGGCACCGAGCCCTTGGCGGCGCTGTATTGCTGCTGCGCGAGTGGCGACATCACGGTTTTCGCCAGTTTCTCCTGCGCCGCCTGGTGGGTGTAATCGTTGACGAACATGGCCAGCGTGTCCACGCTGTAGAGGTGGTAGTTGTCGGTGCCGGGCAGCGCAACGCAGGAGAAATCGGCGTCGATAGCCTGGCCCAATTCGTTGAGTTCAGCCTTGGCCCAGTCGCCCATCACGAACATGGCCGCCTCGCCGCGTGCGAATCGTTTGACGGCCTCGGTCCAGGGCTGCTCTTCCGCCGGGTTAAGCATCCAGGTTTTCATGGCACGCAGCCGTAGCAAGGCCTGCGCCAGGCGCGGATCGGCGGCAGCCTGCGGGCTTTGACGCACGAACAGCTCGCGATAGTACTCAGGCCCCCCGGTCGCCAGCAGCAGGTTTTCGAACAAGGTGGCGACCTGCCACGGTTCGCTACTCTGCACCAGCGGGGCAATTCCGGCGGTGCGCAGCTGCCGCGCCGCTTTCTCGAATTCGTGCCACGTGGCGGGCGGCGCCAGGTTGAGGCGCTCGAACAGTTTGCGGTTGTAAAACAGGGTGTTGATGCGATGAATTCCCAGCGGCGCCGCCACCACATGGCCGCGATGACGGACCAGCTCGCGCACAGTGGGAAACAAGGCCTTGTTCCAATTGCCGGTGTTGGCGACGCCATCCAGTTCAAGCAGCAGGCCAAGTTCCGCCCACTCGCCGATGGAAACGCCGATGATCTGCGTAGCATCCGGCGCATTGCCCGCTAGGACCCGGCTGCGCAGGACCTTGCCCGCGCCGAGACCTGCCCCGCCCGGAATTGCCGCATCCTGCCAGGCAATCCCTTCATCCCCCAGGCGCGCCGCCAGCACATTGGCGGCGTGGCGTTCCCCAGCGGAAGTCCACCAGTGCAGCACCTGCAAGGAAGGTGCTGCCGCCTGGGCGGGCAAAGACATCAGCATCAGGGGAAGTGAGAGCAGGCGCGCCAGGCGCGCAATCTGCAAACGCCGGTGGGACTTGTGCACCTACTACTCCAGCAGATAACGATCCGGCAATTCTATCTCCATGAAGTCATTTTGTGTCCTTTTACGGCATAGAACAGGATCAGGGCGTAGCACGGCAGCAGCAGCCAGTATGCCGCCTGCGAACCGGAGACGTCGGACAGGTGCCCGTACAGCATTGGCAGCAGCGCGCCGCCCGCGATTCCCATGATCAGCAGCGCCGAACCGCTGGCGGTGTAGCGCCCCAGGCCCTCCAGCGCCAGCGGCCAGATGGCCGGCCATACGAGCGCGTTGGCGAAGCCCAGCATGGCGAGAAACATCACCGTGTCCGGCACCGCCGGCACGCCGAACGGGCCCAGCATCGCTTGCGACAGGCCGCTGCCGGTCGCCGAGCCCTGGATCACCCCGAACGAGAACACGATGCCGCACACGGCGGACAGCAACAGCGCCTGCTTCTGCGACAGCCAGCGCGGAATCGCCACGATGCCGACGATATAGCCCGCCACCATGAAGCCCATGGTGTAAGACGTGAGAATGCCGAATTTGTCCACATGCAGGCTATGTCCGTACAAGCCAATGGTGTCGCCCGCGATCACCTCCACGCCCACGTAGACGAACAGCGCCAGCGCGCCCAGCACCAGTTGCGGGAACTGCAGCACGCCCCAGCGCGAAGTGCCTTCGTCGCTGCCGGCTTGCTGGCCGGGAATCTCGCTCAGCGGCGCAAAACGCACGATAACCGCCATCGCCAGCAAGCCCGCCGCCATCAGGCCATATGGCAACACCAGGCGCTGTGCCAGTTGGCTGCGCAGCAGCGCCCCATCGGTCGCACTCATGGCAGCCAGCGACGCGTCCGAGTACTGGCCGAAATCGGACAGCATCATGCCGCTGAACACCAGCGGCACCAGTACGCCGGCAGTCTTGTTGAACAGCCCCATGACGCTGATGCGCATGGCTGCGCTCTCGCGCGCGCCAATGCAGACAATGTAGGGGTTGATCGCGGTCTGCATCAAGGTCATGCCGCTGGCCAGCGTGAACAGCGCCAACAGGAATAGCGGATAGGACGCCGCGCGCGCTGCAGGAATGAACAGCACCGCGCCAAACGCCATCACGGCCAGGCCGATCGACATGCCCGCCCGGTAGCCGGTGCGGCGCAGCACCGCGGCCGACGGCAATGCCATCAGGGTGTACGCAATGTAGAAGGCGAACGTGACCCACAGGGACTGGAAGTTATTCAGGTCGCAGGCGATCTTGAGAAATGGGATCAGCGACCCATTCAGCCAGGTTGCGCAACCAAGAATGAAAAACATCAGGCCAATGAAGGTCATGGCCACGGCCACGCTGGCACCAGGGACGGCTTGGGTACCGCCCATCTCGAGGGTCTGTTCTTTGTGCATGTGAATCCGAAGGGCGAAGATGGGTAAACCTCCTCCCGGGCGGGAGGAGGCGTTGCAGCAAATCAGAACTTGCCGCGCAGGCCGACGCTGTAGCGCGCGCCATTCTCGTACACGCCGACCGGCAAGCCGTCGGTGGTGTTGGTGCGGATCAGCTCATTGCCGATATTGACGGCGCTTGCGAAAATGCTCAACTGCGGCGTGATGTCCCAGTTGGCGGTGGCGTCCCACTGGCCGTAAGCGCTGGTCACATCCTGGCCGCCCTGGTCCAGCCCACCGTAGGACTTCGATCGGTAGTTGTACGACAGGCGCACGCTGTAGCTGTTTTTCTCGTAGAACACGCTGGCATTCATCTGGTTCTTCGAATTGCCGATCACGTTCAGCTTGCGGCCGCCCGCTACCGCCCCGGTCTTGGCATCGGTGTAGGTGAAGTTGACCACGGTGCCGAAGCCGCTGCTGCCAAACGCCTGCTGCCACTGGACTTCCAGGCCGTTCACCTTGGCGCCGTTGTCGGCGTTATGCGGACGGGTCACCGGGCGCTGCACACCTGCCACATTCTCCATCGCTGTCGAGGTATAGATGAAGGTATCGAGCTGTTTCGAGAAGGCGGTGGCCGACAGCAGCGAGGCATCGGCAAAGTACCATTCCGCGCCGATCTCGAACTGGTTGGCGTGGTAGGGCTTCAGCAGCGGATTGCCCGCCGTCGCGGCATTGGTGGTGCCGCTCACCTCCGTGCTGGCACTCAGGTCGCTGAAGGTGTTGCGGGCCATGACGCGCGAAGCGGCGGCACGCAGCAGCAGGTCTTTGCGGAAGTCATACACGACGTTGATGTTCGGCAGTGCATCGGTGTAGCTGCGGCCCACGCTGCCCAGCACATAGTTGCCGGTGCCGTCCAGGTCCTGGTAGGCGTCCGAAGTCTGCCTGGTCCGCACCAGGCGCACACCGAAGTCGCCGCGCCACTTGTCGAAGGCGTAATCGGCACGCACATAGGCCGCCGAAATTTTTTCCTGGATGCGGTAGTACTCGCCTTTGGCTTCCTTGTAGACCATGCCTTTGTCGTACATGGCAAAGCCCTTGCTCGCGGCCAGGCCGTCATCCACCCAGGCGAACTGGGTCAGTGAGCCGGGGGTGGCGGCCTCCTTGCTGATCATCGGCGAAGCGCCGGTGGATAGATCCGCCAGCGTGTAAGGAATCCAGCCAACGCTGCCCGGGCCGACGGTGCCGATCGTGCGGCGATTCTGCACCTTGTTGTCGCGGTACTTCAAACCGGCCTTGATCGACTTGATGTAGGGATTTTCCAGGTCGAAGGTCAGGTCGGCCTGGCCATAGTTTTCCTTGCTCTCCATGCGGCGGATCCAGTCGCGCGCACTTTGCAGCGTCAGCTTGGTCGGATCGAGGGGGCTCATGTCGAGATACTTCACCTCATAGGTATCCGGCGCGATATTGATGGTGGCGCGGGTGTTCCCGGTGAACCAGAAGTTACGGTCATGCTTGCTGCCGCCGGAACCGGAAGTCGTGCCGGCCTGCGCATGTAGCCGCCAGTTGTCCCCGTCGTAGCTGCCTTCCAGGTCCACCACTTTCGACTTCACATAGGCTTCGCGATAGATCGGTTCGAACGATACGCCGTTCACCGGGCCCACGGTGCCGCCCACCACGGACTTGCCGCCGTCCGAGTTGTTGATAAAGCGCGGGTTATCCACACGGATATTATTGTTCGCATCGGCCAGGCCGCCAATCTGCCACAGGTAGTTCTGGTTGCTGTTATCCATCTTCATATCGGAATTGAGGTAATTCAGCGATATGTCGGATTGCGGGGTCGGGCGCAGTTGCAGGGTGATGTTGCCGGTGGTGCGTTCGCGGTCCTGGCGGAAGATCGGCGTGCCGCCGCCCCAGGAGGCGTAAGCGTTCGGGGTGACCGTGCCATTCTGGTCGACGATGTTGTACTTGGTCGCGTCGGTAAAGTTCTCCAGGCCGTCGCGGCGCATGGTGCGCTCCTGGCGGCTCAGGGCCACCAGCACGCCGAAAGTCTTGGCTTCGTTGACCCAATTCACCAGCCCGGAGAACTGCGGGTCGGTTTTCTTCGGCAGGTCGCTATAGGTTGCTTCCGCCGAGGCTTGCGCGGTGAATGGTTTCTTGAACTGCAGGGGCTTGCGGGTGCGCACGATCACCAGGCCGCCGATGCTGCCCTCGTCCAGATCGGCCGAAGGGCTCTTGAAGACATCGAGGCTGCCAACCAGCTCGGACGGCAGGATATCGTAGTTGAAGCCGCGGCTTTGCGCATCGTTCTTCCACCAATAGGCCGAGGCGACCGACTGGCCATTCAACTGCGTCATGTTCAGGTTCTTGTCGGTACCGCGCACGAAGATGTCGCGGCCTTCACCCCAGGTGCGGTCGACCGAAATGCCGGGGATGCGCTGCAGGGAATCGGCCACGTTCTTGTCGGGGAACTTGCCCAGGTCCTCCGCCGTGACGGAATCCACCACATTCAGCGCGTCGCGCTTCTCGGCCAGGTTGCGCTTCAGCGTTTCGCGAATGCCGCGAACCTCCACCGATTGCAGGGCCTCGTTGCCGTCTGCTGTCTGTGCCTGCACATGATGCAGTGCCAGCGTGCCGAACATCAGCGCGATCAACTGCGGTAGTTTCTTCCTTCCTAGCGGTGCTCCGTTCATTTCTTTTTCCTTATCGTCTCTAAAGCGCTGCAAAAAATTCCCCGGCATACTCCCCATGCCGGGGCCAACACACTGCTTGGGGGAGTGTGATCATTCCTGCTGTGGCAAATACCACTTGGCAAAACCGTTCTGTATGCGGGCCGCCGCTTCGCGTGCGCCCAGCTTCCCGTTCAAGACCTGCGCATTCACCGACCACAGCTCACTCTCCATATTGGGCAAGCCGCGGTTCATGATCAGCGCGTTGAGGCGGAAGTTCGAATCGCATGTCGTGCGCCAGGCGGCCATCTGCTTGGCCAGCGGGTCGCGTACGGCGATCAGGTGGTTCGATAGGGTGAAGAAGCCGATCACGCGATTGGTGTACAAGTCGGCGAACTCCTGCGAGCCGAGCCAGGCCAGGAATTTGTAGGCGTCAGCCTTGTTGCGCGATTTGCGATTGATGCCGATGCCGATGTCCATATGGTCGGAAATCTGGCAGCGGTCACCCGCCTGCTGCAGCGGCGGCGCGAAGACGCCCAGCTCAAGCTCAGGGAACTGGTTGAAGTAAGAGATGTCCCAGGAACCGGCCGGGTAGATCGCCGCCCCGCCCTGGGCGAAAAGCAGCTGCGTATCGCGGTAGGTCTGCACCGGGGCCGACTTCGGCAGGTACGCGGCCAGGCGTGCCTCGAAATCGAAAGCGGCGACGAAAGGCGCATCGGTGAATTTCGCTTTGCCGGCAATCAGCGCGCGCCGGCCTTGCTCCCCGCCCCAGTAATTCGGGCCGATATTGGTAAAGACGGTCTGGCTGGACAGCCATTCGTCAGCTGTGCCCAGCGCCAGCGGCGCGTACTGGCTTTTACGGACCGCATCCAGCACGCCGAAGAACTCCGCTTCCGTCGCCGGCGGCTGCAGGCCAAGCTTGCGGAAGATCTTCTTGTTGTACAGGAAGCCGTGGATCACCGAGGCGACCGGCATGCAGAAGATATCCTTGCCATCGTCGGTCTGCCAGGCGACCAGCGCGCCAGGCGCGAAGTTTTCCATGCCTGCCTTGCCATTCAGCTTCTCGAAGTAGCCGCGGCGATACAGCAGCAGCGAAGTATCGAAGGGACGGCAGGCCAGCATATCGCCCGCGGTGCCGTTGCCAAGGCGTGCGGCCAGGCTGGTGTCGTATTCGGTGGGGGCGGTAGGCGAAAACTTTACCGAGATGCCGGGGTATTTGCGTTCGAACGCAGGCAGCAGCACGGTCTCCCACAGGGCCTTGTCGTCAACCCGCCAGCTCTCCAGCACCAGGGTGCCTGCCCGTGCGGCGCTGGTGCAGGTCAGCGCCAGGATGATTGCGGCTCGCAGGATACGGCTGGTTGGCACGGCGGCTTCTCCACGGGGTGTTGTCGATCAGTAAATTCATGCTAACACCGTGAAAAATGTGACACCAGCGCCGCCCTGGCGTGCGAAGCGCCAGCGCAAATCGTTGATTCTTATGAGGATTTTGCAGAAGGACTGTAGCGGCGCTTACAAAACTTTACAGAGCAGCGGCCGCAGCCCGGCGGTTGCGTTCACGCCTCGCAATCAGCGCTTACAAAACATTACGAAACGCGCGCATTTATTACGTGCGAAGCTGCAGGCGAGCGCGCGCAGCGTTGTATTCCGTCTGCAGTCGCTCCACCAGTTCGGCGGTTGTCGGCACGTCATGCATCAAACCGACGCCCTGGCCCGCGCCCCAGATATCGCGCCAGGCCTTGGCCGTGCCGCTGTTGAAGCTCATTTTCGTCTTGTCCGATTCCGGCAGGTTCTCCGGATCGAGGCCGGCCGCCACGATGGACTTCTTCAGGTAGTTGCCATGCACCCCCGTGAACAGGTTGGTGTAGACCACGTCGGCAGCCGACGATTCGATGATGGCCTCGCGGTAGTCTTCCGTGACGTTGGATTCCCGCGTCGCCAGGAAACGCGAGCCGATATAGGCAAAGTCGGCGCCCATCGCTTGCGCGGCCAGCACCGCATCGCCGGTGGCGATCGATCCGGACAGCGCCAGCGGCCCGTCGAAGAAGCGCCGCACCTCGCCCACCAGCGCGAATGGCGACAAGGTGCCGGCATGGCCGCCAGCGCCGCTGGCAACCAGGATCAAGCCATCGACGCCCGCCTCCAGCGCCTTTTGCGCATGGCGGATATTGACCACGTCATGCAGCACAATGCCGCCGTAGCTGTGGATAGCATCCAACATTTCCACAGGCGGCGCGCGCAGCGAGGAGATGATGATCGGAACCTTGTGACGGACGCACACGTCCACGTCGTGCTCCAGCCGCTCGTTCGAATGGTGGACGATCTGGTTGACCGCAATCGGGCCCACGCGCACGCCGGGATTCCCGTCCTGGTAGTCCGCAAGTTCCTTCTGCAGGTCGGTCAGCCAGGTATCGAGCAGTTCCTTCGGCCGCGCGTTCAGCGCCGGGAAAGAACCGACAATGCCCGCCTTGCACTGGGCTGCCACCAGCGCGGGACCGCTGGCGATGAACATTGGCGAAGCAATGACCGGAAGCGTCAGATTCTGCAATACGGCGGGTAATGTCATGGACCTGTCCTTAGAAATTTTGCATGCCGCTTACTGTACCTTCTTTGGGATAGCTGATGGTGTAGCCGACGTTGATCTTCATGGTCTCATTCGGCGCCAGGATTTTCTCCCAACCGACGATGCCCTGGCGCTGCTCCCACGCCGCTATGCCCGGCTGCGGCGAGAACGCCTGCTTCACCTTGATCTCTTCCGACGCGCTGACCGGCGTGGATTCCAGCACCAGCAGTTCGACCGGCGCCTTGTGGAAGCTGCTGATCGTAAACACATCGGCCACCTGTTGCTCGCCGCGCTGCGACAGGAAGCCGCGGCTGCCCGACTGCTGGTCCGCACGGTCAACCGTCACGCGCACCAATTCATCGCGGCCGAAGGACAGCGCCAGCTTGTCCGAGCCCTGGGTATTCCAGTAAGTCGCGCCAACATAGCCGCCATCGCGGAACAGCTGGATGTTCCCGCTCAACCAGACGCCGGAGGGACGCTCCGCTTCCGCGGTGATCACGGCGAATTTCTCCTGGCGGGGAACCACGCGCACGCGCTGCTTGGCAGCGAGCTTCAAGGTCGCCAGCGGCAGCGTAATCTCGCGCCCATCGGAGGCCAGTGTGACCCGGTTCGGCACCGCGAATTCCGAATCGAAGGTGCCTTGCGTCTCCAGCACGGGCGGGATGAAATTGTCGGCCACGCCGCGCGACGCCATCGGCGCCGGCGCGGCGGGCGCCGCTACCGGCACGGGTGCGGCCGCTGCCGCATAATCGTATTGCTGCGGCGGCCTTGGCGGGTGGTAGGTCAGACGCTGCGGCACGGGTTCCGGTGCCTGCGGTGACAGGCGCGGTTGACCGGTGGACAAGCGCATGTCGACACCATTCCAATCCTCGCCCGACTTCTGCGCCACCACCGCCATGCGCTCCAGCTCAATGGTCGACGTGGTGGAGTTCAGCGACGCGCGGTAAGCAGGCTTCCAGCCCGCTCGGTTCACCTGGTAGGACAACTGGATACTGCCAGCCTGCTGCGCCGCGACGGCAATGGTAATGCTGCGCTGGTCGCGCGCCCCGCTGCGCGTCTTTTCCAATTCGCGCTGCACCGTCTTGATTTTCTTGTCGATCTCGCGCAATTGAACCTGGGTGCGCTGGATCTGCGCCAGCGCCTCGCGGCCGCCGCGCTTGATCGTGTCGACAGCAGCAGCAAGCGACTTGCCATCAACCTGGCTCGGGACGCCCTCGCCGCCATTCAGTTTGGACAGGTAGTTTTTCACCAGGACGGACGATTCGATTTCCACGTTCAGCAATTCGCGGCTGTCTTCCAACGCCTGCAACTTCGCCTCCAGCTCCGCCTCGCGCGGGCTGACCGCTTCCGCCTGCCCCACATCGCGCGTCACCACCTGGCCCACCTGCACCCCTGGTGAAGCCTGGATGCGCAGGGTCTGCGCATCGAAATTCGCCGGCAGGCCGGTAATTTCGAGTTCCCTCATGCCAGGGGAAACCTGGGCGCTGCGCTCCACGGTGGCGATCCCCGAATACAGGGTCACGCGCGTGATCGGCGCATTGGCGGCGCAGGCAAAACCCTGCACGGAGAAACAAAGGGCTACTGCGGTAGCGATGCGGCTTGGCTTCATGAGGGTGTCACAGGCGAAGGAAAACCTGATCTTGCAGCGCCCGCCAAATATTGTCAATTTAGGAACGCCACACGGCGGCCAAGGCCTTCATCTTGGTCCAGACGGAGAGGCGCTCGTCCGACAGCGCATCAAGGAAATCGGACAGGCGCTTGGATTTCGCCATGGTGTACACCGTCAGTGCGGTGGTGATGACGAATACCGAGCCGAAGATCCACACCCGGCGCGACGTTGGCGCATCGGCTTCCGCCAGCAGATTCATGCCGAGGAAGCCGGTAGTAATGGTGCCGATCATGCCGAAGATGGTGACCACCGTCAGGCGCACGACAGTATTGGCCTGGCGCCGCAAGCTATCCGCTTCCAGGTAGCCGTTCATATCGGCCACGCGGGTTTTCACTTCGGCGTAGGCGCGTTCGATGTCGAGATGCTGGCCGCACATCCGGAACAGGGCGCGGATCTGTTGCTGGTCCGAGATTTCGGTGAACCAATAGCGGTGCGTGAAACGCAGGAAGCTCTCGAAGGCGTAACGAATGCGGCGTTTGAAGGAACGCACGCTGTCGGCATCGGCCACCTGCAGCTCCGTCAGCGCTTCCGCCAGCCGGTCGGAGAACATCAGCAGCGATGACTTCTGCAGGTGTGCGATCATGAACAGCAGGAAGTGCTGGTGGCGGAACTGCGACAGGACGCCGCGCTCCTTGCAACAGAAGAATTGCGAAGCAGCGTCGCCGACGACAACCAGCGCGTAGCCGCTGCAGACGTAGCGTGTGTAGGGTGCGGCCCCGCCATTGCACCAGAAGCGGTCGTAGAAATAGCGGCGGTCGACGCCGTCCGACTGCGTGCGCTGCGCATCGGCAGGCGCGGAGGAGGTGCCCGCCATCGTGCCCAAGGCCGCGAAATCGGCCGGCGACAGCGCGCTTGGCCGGTCGACGGCGAGGTAAGCCATCATCGGCATGCGGTAATACTCGACCTGGCGGTAACGCAGCGCGGCCGTGGCGCCAGGCGCATCGGGCTCCATCGGCTCCAGCAGGTAGCGCCAATGCGAGGCGATGCGCGGCGCCAGGTGGCGCACCACCTGGTCGATGAAGGCCTGCCGCTCCTGCGCATCGGATTGCACCAGCAAGCGCCCGCCGGCGTCGAGCCATTCGACACCATGCATGCAATGCAGCGCGTTGCCCGCATCATCCCAGCCGGCCGGATAGGCTCGCCCGAAGCGGTACAGCAGATCCTGCGCCTCATCAAACGGCAGGTCGCTGGCGCCGACCTCCATCACCAGCAGCACGATATCGACGTCGAAGAAGAAATGCAGGCAGAGATTGTGCACATCCAGCACGCGCGGCGCGGCGCCGGGACAGGCCGTCACGCGAACCCCGGCAATATCCTTGCGGCGAAAGATACGGCGCTGACCGGCGCCAAACAGGAAGCGCTGCACATACGGCAAGAAGCTGACGAACTCGGTGTAATAGCGTTCCTGGAAAGCAGCGCTGGCATCGCGCGCCGAAGTGACCTCGCGCCACGGCGAATCAGCCCCGAGCAATTCCCAAGGCCGCGCATGCGCACGCTCCGCCCCATCCGGCGGCATCAACCGCAATGGCCATAAAAGAACCTGCCGTACATGCTGGACATGCGGGGAGTGGGCGCTCATGCAGCCAGTATAGCCGAGCCCGTGTCCCACCCTGGGGTCACACCCGAAATGAGACACGGCCTCTACAAGTAGCAGATGGGCTCGTGTCCCGATTCGGGTGTGACCCCATGGTGGGACACGGGGTCAGCCGTCGTTCAGGAGGAGCTCGTTTTCGACGCGGGCGCTGCAGGCGCGTACCAGTTGCTTGATGGCCCAGGCGGCCAGTTGCTCGGTGCTCATGCCGAGGTGGCGGCTGGCGATGGCTTGCATCAGCGGGATGGAGGCGAACAGCGGCACGACCTCGGCTACCGGCATGCTTTGGCGTTCCAGCAGCAGGAATTTGAGCAGGACTTTGACAGCGTATTCCGCATTGCGCTTGGGATCGGCCGACAGGAAGTCCAGGCGGCGGCGGGCGCGCGACAGTGCGGCGTCGACGTCCTCGAATACGGCGCCATGGCCGGGGATGACAAGCTTTGCATCCAGTCCGGCGATCACGTCCAGGGTGGCCGCTGCTTCGGCAAATCCTTCATCGCCTTCCAGCTCGGGGAAGATCACGCCGAAACCGTTCTGCCACAGTGCGTCGGCCGATACCAGCACCTTCTCCGATGGGCAGTAGAAGATCACGGAATGGGCGTGGTGGCCCGGTGCGCCGAGCACTTGCCATTCCAGGTCGCCCAGCGTCAGCGTTTCGCCGGCGCTGATCACGCCGTCGATGGAAAAGCGTTCGCATTGCTGGCCGGTGGCCTTGAAACTGAGCGCATCCTCGTCCCAGTGCCGCACTTTCTCCGCTTCCGGCTCGGGGATATATGTGTCGCAGCCGAAATGCGCCTGCAGCGCAGCGTTGCCGCCGCAGTGGTCGGAGTGCAGGTGGGTGGTGTACAGGCGGTCCAGGCGGCGCCCGTGCAAGGCGTGCCGCACCAGGTCCAGCGTCTGCTGCTTGTGCGCGACGTAGCCGCTGTCGATCATGGCCGCGTCGTGGCGGCCCAACAGCAGGACATTATTGGAGGAAAGCCAGCCGCGTTCGAAAACGTGGATGGATGGGTGTAGCTTCATTGCGTCAGTCAAAGTCGATCAGTTGCTCACGGCGGCGCAGCTCAGCCCACACGGCGCGCTTGTAAGCGTCGTCGGCACGCGACCAGGCGACGATTTCGTCGATGGTGCGCAGGCAGCCTTCGCAGAAACCGGTGTCCTGGTTCATCTTGCACAGGCTGATGCAGGGGGATGGCACGGGCGTGGCCAGTTCCGGCGCGCCTGGCGGCAGTTCAGTACTCATGGCCGACATTTTACCGCAGTGCGGCAAAAAAGCCCGGAATGGCCATATACTGATGGGGCACCAGAACAATAAAGAATGCGAGGAGACCACCTGACCAACCAGCCTCCGAGGTGCTGATGAAGCTCGATCGCCATTGGTTTTCCCGCGCGCTGGACCAATTCGCGCGGCGCCGGCCTGGGCGTCCCGACCCTGGGCAAGCGCAGTTCATCGGCGGCGATTTCGATTGCCGCGCCGGCAGCCGCAGTTACAAGCTGTACGTGCCATCCTGTTACGACGGCCAGCCCATGCCCTTGCTGGTGATGCTGCACGGCTGCCTGCAAGACCCCGACGATTTCGCCGCCGGCACGCAAATGAACGCGGTGGCCGAGGAGCGCGGCTGCCTGGTGCTATATCCGGCGCAAACGCCGGACGCCAATCACACCCGATGTTGGAACTGGTTCAGTGCCCTGGACCAGGAGCGTGGCCAGGGCGAACCCGCCATCATCGCGGCCATGGCGCGCGACGTCATGGCACGCTACCCGGTACTGCAAAGCGAGGTGTACGTCGCCGGGCTGTCGGCGGGCGGCGCCATGGCGGTCATCGTCGGCACCCTTTATCCGGACCTGTTTGCCGCCGTCGGCGTGCATTCCGGCCTGCCGTTCGCCGCCGCGCGCGACCTGCCGTCGGCGCTGCTGGCGATGCGGCGCGGCGCGGCCCGCGCGCAGGCGGCCCTGACGGCGGGCCAGCCGGTCATCGTGTTCCATGGGGACCAGGACCGCACCGTGCACCCGGCAAATGGCGAGGCGGTACTGGCGCAGGGCTTGCGCAGCCATCCGCGGGGCGAACAGGCCAGTCCTGCCACGCTGGCGGGCCAGGTACCCGACGGCCACGCCTTCACGCTGAAAGCACACTGGCTGGAAGACGGCTCGCCGCTGGGCGAACATTGGGTGATCCATGGCGCCGGCCATGCCTGGTCGGGCGGCAGCGCGGCAGGCAGCTACACCGATCCGCGCGGGCCGGATGCCAGCCGCGAGATGATGCGCTTTTTCAGCGCCGCGAAAAGTGCAGTTTCATCGCCAGCACGCACAGGGCCAGCACCAGGGTGATGCCGTTGGCGATGATGATCGGCCAGGCATTGGTTTGCAGGCCATACAACAGCCACAGAAGCACGCCGAAGCTGAAGATCAGGTACATGCCGGTGGAAATGCCGTCGGCGTGACGCTGGCGCCAGACCAGCAGGACTTGGGGTACAAAAGCGAAAGTGGTGCAGAAGGCGGCGATAAAGCCGAGCAGGTCAGGTTCAAGCAACATCGGGTGGCGTTTCCAGGGTGGCGATATGGGCTCGCAGGCATGCCGGGCACCAGCATCCCACCGCCTCGGTTCCGGGCACCGGAATCGCCGGCGGCAGGAAGGTGCACCAGCACGGTGTCTCGCCCGGCGCTCCGGTCGGTTTCTGCCCGGCTGGCGCATCGGCCATCGCGCAGTGGAACGCGGCGCCGCAGCGCTCACAGGTGCTCATATCATCAATGCAATCATGCGTATGGGAGATGGCCAGACTAGCGGATCAAACCGTAAATTACAACTCGATTGGCCCTATAATGCGCAGCATTGACCTTAAATCTTATTTTCTGGAACCCCCGCCATGACCAACCTGCCTGTCCACGACCCGGATATGTCCACTGACCTGAGCGGCGTAACGCCCCAAGTCAAGGCCCAGATCCTGGCCGAGGCGCTGCCGTATATCCGCAATTACCACGGCAAAACCATCGTCATCAAATACGGTGGCAATGCCATGACCGAAGAGCGCCTGAAGCACGGCTTCGCGCGCGACCTGATCCTGCTGAAACTGGTGGGCATGAACCCGGTCGTGGTGCACGGTGGCGGCCCGCAGATCGACAATGCGCTGAAGAAGATCGGCAAGCAAGGTACCTTCGTGCAGGGCATGCGCATCACCGACGAGGAAACCATGGAAGTGGTGGAATGGGTGCTGGGCGGCGAAGTGCAGCAGGACATCGTCATGTTGATCAACCACTACGGCGGCCAGGCGGTTGGCCTGACCGGCAAGGACGGTGGCCTGATCCGCGCCCGCAAGATGGCCATGCCGGACAAGGAAAAACCAGGCGAATTCCTGGACATCGGCTTCGTCGGCGAGATCGAGGCAATCAACCCGGCCGTGGTGAAAGCCCTGCAGGATGATGCCTTTATCCCAATTATTTCCCCGATCGGCTTCGGCAAGGATGGCCAGGCTTACAACATCAACGCCGACGTTGTCGCCGGCAAGATCGCCGAGATCCTGAAAGCTGAAAAGCTGATCATGATGACCAACATCGCCGGCGTGCAGGACAAGAACGGCAACCTGGTGACCGACCTGTCGGCGCGCGAAATCGACGAAATGTTCGCGGACGGTACGATTTCGGGCGGCATGCTGCCGAAAATCTCGTCCGCACTGGACGCCGCCAAGTCGGGCGTGAACACGGTACACATCATTGACGGGCGAATTGAACACAGCCTGTTGCTGGAAGTCTTGACCGAACAGGCTTTTGGCACTATGATCCGGTCTCACTAAAATTTTTGGCGGCATTCAACAGCCGCCGAAAACGTGAATGCCCTTGTAGCTCAGTGGTAGAGCACTCCCTTGGTAAGGGAGAGGCCACGTGTTCAATCCACGTCAAGGGCACCATTCTCCTTAGTAGATACGCTCTACTTTCACGCCACGCTGGCGCAGCAGTTCCGCAACATTCCCCGTGCCGACCAGATGCAGAGTGCCAATAGCGGCAAAACTGTGCTGTTCTTTTTTCATCATTTCCACGATGCCGTCGGCCAGCACGGGATTGCGCTCGTCCAGCAACACCTGTTTCATGAATTTGCCGGAAAAGGTCTTGTCTTCTTCCACTTCGCGCGCCAGTACCTCGAACTTGGCCGCATCGGCGGACGCCCAGGCCTCGACCAGGTCGCGCGGCTGCACGCCCTGCTTGCTGTCTTCAAAGGTATCCAGGCTGTCTTCCAGGAAGCGGGCCTGATCCTGCGGCGTCATGCGCCCGAACAGCGCGGCCTGGCCGCCGACCGATTCCAGCTCCACCACGCGCTGCTTGCGGCCATGCGCGGTACGCGCCAGTTGCAGGTCGATGCCCAGTTCCGGACGGTAGCCCAGGGCGCGGTATTCGCCGATGGTGATCATCATGACGATCAGCCATGGCTTCATCGAGGCCACCATTTCCGGCGCGATGCCGTGTTTCTTCAGCATGCCTTCCAGGCGCGGGCGGTATTCGGGACGGATGTCGGTCATGGCGCTGCCGGAGCCCGGCGCGTACAGGCCATGTTCGCGCATGATGGCCATCGACCTGGCCGGATCGGCGGCAGGGTCGACTTCCAGCGCTACCGCCGTGGCGCGCTCCATGGCCTGCGTGACGCGCGGTTCGAGCGGATAAAAGTCAGGAATGCCGACGTGGATGGTGCCGAACAGCCAGGAGGTATTGCCCGCGTATTCCAGCTTGTACAGCGCACCGCGCGCCGGCGGCGCGGCCGCGGCCGAAAAGCTCAGGCCAAGCAGAAGGCAAAACATCACTATAATCGTGCGTCGCATAGTCTCTCCAAGTAGAACGTGAATATTAAACCTTTGGCACCGGTCTGGCTGTTCGACCTGGATAACACGCTGCACAATGCTTCGCATGCCATTTTCCCCGCCATGGTGGAGAAAATGAACGCTTACATGGCGCGCGTGCTGGGCGATGGCGAAACGCCCGCCAGTGCGGAGGAAATCAGTGCCACCCGTGCCCTTTACTGGCAGCGCTACGGTGCCACCCTGCTTGGACTGGTGCGCCACCACGGCGTCGATGCCGCCCACTTCCTGCGCGAGACGCACGACCTGCCGGACATCGAGGAAATGATCCGCTTCGAACGCGGCCTGGGCCAACTGCTGCGCCGCCTGCCAGGCCGTAAAATCCTGCTGACCAATGCGCCGCGCGATTACGCGCGCAAAGTAGTGGGACACATGGGCATCGGCCGCCATTTCAGCGACCAGATCACCATCGAATCGATGCACGTGCATCGCCGCTTGCGCCCCAAGCCATCGCGCATCATGCTGCGGCGGCTGATGCGCCGGAAGGGCCTGGTCGCGCGCCGGTGTATCCTAGTCGAAGACACGCTGGATAATCTGCGATCGGCACATGCGCTGGGCATGCGCACGGTGTGGGTGACGCAATACCTGCTGAAGCCGGGGAAAAAACCGGCATGGCTCGATGTCAAAGTAAAATCAGTTAAAAAGCTGCTGAAATCTAAATAAACAGGTCCAAAACCCATGGCAAGTACACAGCCCGGACAGCGCAAGCTGCAAATCCTCCAGGCACTGGCTGAAATGCTGGAGCATCCAAAAGGAGAAAAGATCACCACGGCTGCGCTGGCGCGCAAGCTGGATGTATCCGAGGCGGCGCTGTACCGCCATTTCGCCAGCAAGGCCCAGATGTTCGAGGGCCTGATCGAATTCATCGAGTCCACCGTGTTCGGCCTGATCAACCAGATCGCCGACAAGCAGGCCGATGGCCTGGCCCAGGCGCGCGACATCCTGGGCATGCTGCTGCATTTCGCCAGCAGTAACCCGGGCATGACCCGGGTGCTGATCGGCGACGCGCTGGTCAACGAAGATGAGCGCCTGCAGCAGCGCATGAACCAGTTCTACGACCGCGTGGAGCTGGCACTGAAACAGGCGCTGCGTGCCGCAGCGGCCGAAGGCCAGGCCCATGAAGCTGACGTCAGTGCCCGCGCCGGGCTGCTGGTCAGCTTCGTGCTGGGGCGCTGGCACCGATACGCCAAGAGCGGCTTCAAATCGAATCCTTCCCAGGACGCCGCCGTACAGATTGCATTACTGCTGAATTGAACTGCTTGACCTTTGCTTTGCTGGACGACGCTAGCGTCGATCCAGCCACCGGTGCTGGCCGCTCTTCCCGCCTCTACACCGGCCATCATGCCACCCTGGCCTGCCGCGATTTCGCAGGCTGGCCGGGCGTGCTGGCCGCGATGGGGCAGGCGCTCGCACGCGGCCTGCATGCGGTGCCGGTCCTCAGCTACGAATTGGGTCACCATATCGTCGGCGTGGAGCCGCGCGCCGCTGCAGCCGGGGCAGCGGCATTGGCACAGGTACTCCTGTTCGAACGCTGCGACGAACTGACGCAAGCCGAAGTTGCCGCCTGGCTGGCCGCGCAGGCCGGCCCCGATGCCACGCCCGCAGGCGTAGCGGACATTCGTGCCAATGTCAGCGAGGCGCAGTTTGTCGACGCCATCCAGCGCATCCGCGACTACATCGCGGCCGGCGACACCTACCAGGTCAACTACACCTACCGCCTGCACTTCGACGCCTTCGGTTCGGTATTCGCGCTCTACCAGCGCCTGCGCGCCCGCCAGCCGGTACCGTATGGCGCCCTGATCGGCTTCGAAGACGGCCGCGCCGTGCTGTCGCTGTCGCCGGAACTGTTCGTGCGCAAGGAAGGCGACACGCTGACCGCGCGCCCGATGAAAGGCACCGCCCCGGCGGCAGGCGACGAGACAGAGAATGCACGCCGCGCCGCCGCCCTGGCAGCCGATCCGAAGAACCGCGCCGAAAACCTGATGATCGTCGACCTGCTGCGCAACGACATCGGCCGCGTAGCCGCCACCGGCAGCGTTGAAGTACCCAAGCTGTTCGAAGTGACCCGTTTCAGCAGCGTGCTGCAAATGACCTCCACCGTGCAGGCCCGCCTGCGCGAAGGCGCCACGCTGCAGGACATCTTCACCGCGCTCTACCCCTGCGGCTCCATCACCGGCGCGCCCAAGAAGCGCACCATGGAAATCATCGCCGAACTGGAGCCCGAAGCACGTGGCATCTATACCGGCGCCATCGGCTGGTTTGCCCCGGATGGCGACTTCTGCCTGAACGTCCCGATCCGCACCCTGACGCTGCAAGCTATGGAAGACGGCATCCGTAAGGGCGTGATGGGCGTCGGCGCCGGCATCGTCTACGATAGCGAGCCGCATGACGAATTCGCCGAATGCCAGCTGAAAGCCCGCTTCCTGACCGGCCTGTCGAACGATTTCGAATTGTTCGAAACCATGTACGCCACACGCGAGGCCGGCACCCGCCACGTGGAACGCCATATGCTGCGCCTCGCGGGATCGGCACGCTACTTCGGTTTCGCCTGGGATGAAGCCGCTGCGCGCGCCTACCTCACCCTGGCCTGCCAGGCCCTGCCCGCCGGCCAGCCGCATCGCCTGCGCCTCGCAATGAACAGCGCAGGCGCTTTCGCCGTGCAGACTGGCGCGCTTGCGCCGTTGCAGGAGCCCGTGCGCGTGCTGCTGGCCGACGAAGCAAGCGACAGCAGCGGCCTTTTCCTGCGCCACAAATCCACCATCCGCGAGCGCTATGACGCGGCGTGGAAAGCCGCCGACGCCCAGGGCGCCTTCGACAAGCTGTTCTTCAATGAGCGCGGTGAGTTGACGGAGGGAGGACGCAGCAATGTCTTCATCCGTGCCAACGGCCTGTGGATAACGCCGCCGTTATCCAGTGGCATGCTGCCGGGCGTGATGCGCGCGGTGATCCTGGAGGCCTGGAGTGCTCAGGAGCACGTCATCACGCGCACCATGCTGTTCGCCGCTGAAGAAATCGTCGTATGCAACTCGCTGCGCGGCGCGATGCGCGCGGTGCTGGCGCCCGCCCCTCAGGCGGAGTAGCAGCGCAAGGCGTTGCGCCCGGCCTTCTTCGCCTCGTACATCGCCATGTCGGCCTGCTTCAGCAGCATGTCCGGTTCTGCCGGATGAGGGCCGAAAAGCGTCAGCCCCAGGCTGCCGGAGCAATTCCATTCCAGGTCATCCAGCTGGAACGGCTTGGCCAACGCAGCCAGCACCTTGGCGCCGACGCCCTGTGCCTGCTGGTACGCGTTCGCCGCTTCGGCATCGAGCGTTTCCAGCACCAGGACAAACTCGTCGCCGCCAAGGCGCGCTACCGTGTCGCCGGCGCGCACGCAGTCCTGCAGCCGTTGCGCCACCTGCTGCAACAGGCGGTCTCCATATTCGTGGCCGTGGGTGTCGTTAAGTGCCTTGAACTTGTCCAGGTCGATGAAGCAAAGAGCTCCATGCCGCTTGCTTCGGCCGCAGGCATACAAGGCCTGCTGCAGCCGGTCCATCAGCATGCGCCGGTTCGGTAAGCCGGTCAGCGCGTCGAAGTAGGCAAGGCGCCGCACCAGCTCTTCGCGCGCCTTGCGTTCCGAATTATCGACAAACATGTGCACATAATGGGTTACCTCGCCGGCCAGTCCACGCACTGCCGTGATGGAAGTGAGAACCGGGCATTCGCTGCCATCCTTGCGGCGCAATTCGATCTCGCCTTCCCAGGTATCGTGCTGTCCGATGGCGACTGCAATCGTTGCCTGCAGCGCGGGCTCGCCAGGCATGGAGTACAGGCGCTGCGCGGTATCGCCTGCCAATTCAGCCAGGGAATAGCCGCTAAGCGTCGCGAGCGCGCGGTTGACCCGCAGGATTCGCCCGGCGGCATCGGTGACCAGCATGCCCTCCTTGGTATCGAAGGCGATGGCGGCCACCCGGGATTCTTCCACGGCGCGTCGCCGATCTGTCACGTCGGTCGTATAGCCGAACCACAGGATGCTGCCGTCCGGCTGCCGCTCCGGCACAGAGCTATTCAACAGCCAGCGGTCGGTGCCTTCGTCCTGGGTGACGCGGTATTCGATATGCCACGGCGCCAGCGTGCGTACCGACTCCATCATCGAGTCGCGCACCACCGAGCGGTCCTCCGGATGGAGCTTATCCAGCAGCGGCGCCGCGTCAATGCGTACACACTCGGGATCGGTGCCGTACAAGCCGTGCATTGCATTGCTGGCGTAGGGAAAACTCAGGTTGCCATCCGCACGGCGCTGGAACACATGCACCATCCCAGGCACCATGCGTGCGATCTTGTCCAGGCGCTCGAACGACTCCTGCAACTGGCGCGCCGATTCCCGCTTTTGCTTGTCGGCGTCCTGCAGGTCATGTTGCATTTGTCCCAGCCATCCGAGCACGCTGTCCTGCTTGCGCGCCGCGAGCACGCGGCCAAAGCGGCCCTCCGCCAGGTCGAGCATGACTTCGTGTATTTCCCCCATGGTTCCGCCCAGCTTACGGCGCGTCGCAAAATAAAGCTCGACCAGCATGGCCATGCTAAGAACGCCGAGCGCCACCACGACCATGCGCAGCGTATTGGCGTCCGCCTGGGCTGCGGCAACTGCCGCGCGCGTCCGTTCGTCAATCGCCACGAAGGCGACATCGATTGACTGCATGATGTCCCGTTTGGCCCGGTCGTAGCGGTCGCCGAACAACGCAGCGCCCGATTGCTCCAGTTTTCCGCTCGCAGCCAGCTCCATGGCCTCGTATTCCATCGTGGTCAACGAGTCGGAACGGCGCTTGGCATCTTGCAGCAGGTAGAGCTCGGATGCCGTGAAGCCAGCCTTGCGCATGCGCTCCAACAAAGGCGTGCGCTCGGCACTGAAAGGACGCGGGCGACTGCCGTCGGCCAGCACCAGATCCCAGTAAACGCCGTCATAGCGCTCGGGCAGCGCCTGCAAGCCATCGCGTATAGCCAGCACTTCTTCGAAATAGCGGCGGTAGTGCGACTTGCCGGTGGCGGCGTACGAACGCGCCAGCTTGGTCAGGTCTTGCGACGACTGGCGCAATTCATCCATCAACGTCAAGGATTGCTCACGCTGCACATTGATGGCGTCGACCCGCAATTCCTGCCGCGCATACAAGGTGAACGCCGCGACCAGCGCGGCCAGCACGACCAGCAAGGCCGCGGAGCGAACGAAGAATGGGTTATCGGGTAACGCCGGCAATCGTTTCATGACGGGCTGGAGGAAAGGTGTCGCTTGATCATACGTCAAGCGCTTCCCCCAAAACCCACCATGAGTCCATTCTGCAACAATGTTTGAGTGACTACAAATCTATTACCATCTCGAATCCGCCATAGACCAGCCGTTTACCATCGAACGGCATCTTGGCGGGGTCCATCATTTCCTTCATGCGCGGATCGGCCATGACCTTTTCGTTGCAGGAATCGCGCACCTGGCGCGAGGGATAGATAATCCACGAAAACACCACCACCTCGCCGTCCTCCAGCTTGACCGCTTGTGGAAAGGAAGTGTGAGTGCCGACTTTCACATCGTCGGCGACGGTTTCGCGGTACTCAGTGGCACCATACTCGCGCCACACTTTTGCGCATTGGCGCGACATCTCCAGGTACGCATCCATGTTCTTGCTGGGAACCGGCACAATGAATCCATCAACATAAGCCATCGGAGCCTCCAATTAAAAGAGAGCTCCCAGCTTATGCCGCACGATTGGCCGTGACAAGGAAAGCGCGACGATACGCACCCGGTGTGGTGGCCGCGACGCGGCGGAAGTGGTGGCGCAGCGATTCTTCCGAACCGAAACCGGCCCGCTCGGCTACCTGAGCCAGGGCGATCTCCGGCGCTTCCAGCAAGTCCTTCGCAATCGCTACCCGCTCGCGCACCAGCCACTCAACCGGCCCCATGCCGGTAGCGTCCTGGAATTGGCGCTGGAGCGTGCGCGGACTCATTGCCGCGCGTTCGGCCATGCTGGCCACCGTGTGCGGCGCCGCTGGGTGGCTGCGCAGCCAGTCCATCAGGCGCGACAAGCGCCCCTGCTCATCATGCGCCATGGGGCGCGGCAGGAATTGCGCCTGCCCGCCTTCCCGGTGCGGCGCCACCACCAGGCGCTGCGCGACCATATTGCCGACCCGCGCGCCGTAATCGCGTCGCACCAGGTGCAGCAGCATGTCCAGTCCCGCCGCCGATCCGGCCGAGGTGATGATCTGTCCTTCGTCGACATACAGGTCATCCGCCAGCACGCGGATGCGTGGATAGCGGCGCTGCAGCCGTTCGACGTAACGCCAGTGGGTGGTGGCGCGTTGGCCATCCAGCACCCCTGCCGCGGCCAGGATGAAAACACCGGAGCAGATGGTGCACAGGCGGGCACCGCGCGCATGGGCAGCACGGATTTGCGCCAGCAGCGCCTGTGGCGGCTCCTCGTCGGCATCGCGCCAGCCGGGAATCACGATGGTATCGGCCCGCTCCAGCAGCGCCGGATCGTAAGGCGCCTGCACCAGGATCCCGCCGGCCGCACGGATCGGCCCCCGCTCGACGGCGCAGACGGCAAAATCGTACCAATCCACCCCCAGCTCCGGACGATCCAGGGCAAACAGCTCGACGGCGCAGCCGAATTCGAAGGTGCACAGGCCATCGTAGGCCAGCGCCACGACCAGGTGTTTTTTCGCGCTCATGGCGCAATCTTAACGCATTATGGCTTTCGCGCCACTGCCGCGCGCGACGCGGGCGGCCGACAATGGTGTCACTTTCAACCGCCACAGGAGAATCAGATGCCATCCATCGTCACCGAAGTCGCCGCAGCCCCAAGCGCCGAGGCGCTCGCCCACTTCGAAGATTCGCTGCGTTTTGAGACGGATTGCTGGGACGTTCACAGCGTGATGGGTACCGCGCAGCAGGACTTCGTGCTGCTCGACGTACGGGGTACGGAAAAATATGCCACCGGCCACGTGCCCGGCGCGGTCGACCTGGGGCACCGCAAGATCATCGGCTCGAAACTGGCCGAATACCCTGCGCAGACCGTGTTCGTCACTTACTGCGCCGGCCCGCACTGCAACGGCGCAGCGCGGGCGGCAATCCGGCTGGCCAAGCTTGGCCGCCCCGTGAAGATCATGACCGGCGGGATCACCGGCTGGCTGGACGAAGGCTTCGCCCTCGCCCCCTCGCCGCTGGCCGCCGCCGCGTAATCAGCCTGCGAGGGCTTTCTCGAGCGCTTCCACCAGGGCCTTGTCATCCGGTTTGACCTTGCTCGGGAAGCTCTCGACCACATTGCCTTTGCGGTCGATCAGGTATTTATGGAAGTTCCACGCCGGCGCCTTGCCGGTCGCCTTGATCAGTCTCGCGTAGAACGGGTTTGGCGCATCGCCCGACACCACGGACTTGGCGAACATCGGGAACTTGACGCCATAGGTGTTGTAGCAAAGGTCAGCGATCTCCTTGCTGCTGCCCGGCTCCTGCTTGCCGAAATCGTTCGACGGGAAGCCCAGCACGACCAGACCTTTTCCCGCGTATTTCGCATACACTTCTTCCAGTCCTTTGTACTGCGGGGTATAGCCGCAATAGCTGGCTGTGTTGACGACCAGGATCACCTTGCCGGCGTACTGGCATAAGTCCTGCGGCGCATCGTCCTGCAAGCGGTTGAAGGACTGTTTAAGAATGGCAGGGCAGCTCGCAGCTGGCGCATTGGCGACAGCGGTGGCAGTAGCGGCTGCGGGTTGCGCGGCGGGTGCCTGTGCGAAGGCGGCTGCGGCGCTCAGGCTCAGCGCGGACAGCGCTGCAAACTTGGTGAGGATAGATGGCATGGGTAGTCTCTTCCGGTTCGTTCGAATTTCCGATTGTATGACAATTGCCGGCTGCACGTTGGCGCTGGCGGCAGCCACGCAAGCCTCGGCCGCGCCGGCGCCGCTGCCGTCAATGAAAGCCCGGCAAGTATCGATTTCCGGGCTGTCTTCCGGCGCCTTCATGGCGGTGCAATACCAGGTCGCCTATTCCGGCAGCGTGGTTGGCGCGGGAATCATCGCGGGCGGCAGCTATTACTGCGCGCAAGGCAGCATGATGAACGCCATCGGAAGCTGCAAAGGCGCCGACGTGGCCGAACTGGCGGCAGTGACCCGCAAGCGCGCCGACGCGGGCCAGGTCGATCCGGTCGCGAAACTGGCTTCGCATCGCGTGTGGATGTTCTCGGGCACCCTCGACCAGTTGGTGCCGGCCGCCTCAATGGCAGACCTGGCGAAGTACTACGCAGCCTTCATCCCCGCAGCGCAGATCCAGTACAAGAGCGACCTGGCCGCCGGTCACGCCATGCCGACTGATAGCTACGGCAATAAGTGCGACGCCCTGGCTGCGCCGTTTATCAGCAATTGCGGCTTCGATGCAGCCGGCAACCTGCTGCAATGGATCTACGGTCCCCTGAAAGCGCGCGGTGACAACGCTACCCCGGCGGGCAGACTCCAGGAATTCGAGCAGGCAGAGTTCATCCCGGCTCCGACAACGCACGGCATGGCCAACACCGGCTACGTCTACATTCCCCCGGGCTGCGAAGCCGGTGGCGCAGGCTGCAAGCTGCACATCGCACTGCATGGCTGCATGCAGGATATCGGCACCCTCAAGGATACTTACGCCCGTCATGCGGGCTACAACGCCTGGGCCGATACCAACCGCATCGTGGTGCTTTACCCGCAAACGGCTGCAATCAGCCCGATGCCGAATCCGAAAGCATGCTGGGACTGGTGGGGTTACGACGATCCCGACTACTCGCTGCAGAGCGGCCGCCAGCTACGCGCCATCAAGCGGATGGCTGACCGCTTGACGGGAGCGTAACGCGGAAGCAGGCGCCATGCCAGTGTAATCCTGGTTCGTTCTACGTCAGTCCCCTCTTCTTAATGTGGCCGGCGCGCCGGAACTCCAGCGCGGCGTCCATCATCCACGGAGCTCTGCCCGCGTCCCACTGTAGGGAGGCAGCATGTCGCTTCCACACTTCCTGCGTAAAGTTTTGAAAATCTGCGACAAATGTAAGGGTTTGTAATGACGGTCAACACACTGCTGAGTGAGCCCGTTTTCAGCTCAGTGACACAGGAAACAGTGCGCTACACAAGATCAACTAATAGTGAGGATTTAAAAATGAAAAAAGTCATCGCAACCATGATCGCCGGTCTGTTCGTAAGCGCCGCATTCGCACAACAAACTCCTGCCCCAGCTACCCCAGCGGTCCCGGAAGTAAAGGCTGAAGTGAAGGCTGAAGTCAAAGCCGAAGTCAAACAAGAAGTGAAGCAGGAAGTTCAGAAGCCTGCAGCTGAAAAGAAGTAATCGAATAATTAACTAAACGATTTATACCAATTCTTCCAAAGGACACGCACCATGAGAAAAATTATCGCTACCCTGATCGCCGGCCTGTTCGCTACCGCTGCTTTCGCTTCCACCCCGGTTGCTCCTGCCACCCCAGCGCCTGCAGTAGCACCTGCGGCAGCCGTTGCTGCCACCAGCGCCAAAGCTGAAGCCAAGGCAGAAGCCAAGACCGAAGCAAAAGCCGAAAAGAAATCCGTGCACAAAGCTGCACACAAGAAGGCCGAAAAGCCTGTTGAAACCAAGTCTGAAGTGAAGGCGAGCCCGGCTGCGACCACGGCCGCGGCGCCTGCACCGGCTGCAACCCCAGCCACTGCAGCAGCTCCAGCAGCCAAGTAATTTTTGCCAAGAATACAGCCCCTGACTCGAATTAAAGGACATACACCATGAAGAAGACCATCGCTACCCTGATCGCCGGCCTGTTCGCTACCGCTGCTTTCGCAACCACCCCAGTTGCTCCTGCCACTCCAGCACCGGCAGCGGCGCCAGTAGCGGCACCTGCGGCCGAAGCCAAGGTAGAAGCGAAAGCAGAAGCCAAGACCGAAGCAAAAGTCGAAAAGAAGTCCGCGCACAAGAGCACCCACAAGAAGGCAGAAAAGCCTGCTGAAACCAAGTCCGAAGTGAAGGCGAGCCCGGCCCCGACCACGGCCGCGGCGCCTGCACCGGCAGCAGCTCCAGCCGCCAAGTAATCCCCGCCTCCCCCGGAAAGGCCTCTTCCCGCACGAAGAGGCCTTTCTTCATTCGCCCGTCATATTCCGAAAATACATTGATGAACCGTCCAACATCAATGAGGTTCAAATATGACGAATCCTGGCTATAACCGCAGGCGCTTCCTTACCCATACAGGAGCATTCACGGTAGGCACGGCGGCATTCGGTTTAAGCGGCTGCGGCTCCGGCTCGTCCAGCGCAGCTCCCGCCATCATTGCTTCCGAATCCGAACGTCCCAAGCTGCCATACGGGATCCAGATTGGCGATATGGGCGACGGCCGCGCCATGGTGTGGGCACGCTCCGACCGCCCCGCGCGCATGCGGGTGGAGTTCGATACCAGCGACAGCTTCCTCAATCCACGCCAGGTCATTGGTCCGACTGCCACAGAGGCCAGCGATTTCACCAGCCGGATCGAGCTGACCGGCCTGCCCTCCGGCGAAAAGATCTTCCTGCGCGTCTCCTATGACAGCGCAAGCGACGTGAAGATTGGCAGCGAACCCGTGGCAGGCAGCTTCCGCACGTTGCCATCGCCGGACGGCAAGCGCGCGGTGCGTTTCGTGTGGAGCGGCGATACCGCTGGCCAGGGATGGGGCATCAACCCCGAGTTTGGCGGCATGAAAATCTATGAAGCCATGCGCAAGCGTCAGCCGGATTTCTTTGTCCACAGTGGCGACAACATCTACGCCGACGGGCCGATCAGCGCCGAGGTCAAGGCGGAAAACGGCCGCATCTGGAAGAACATCGTTATCCCGGAAGTCTCGAAAGTCGCCGAAACGCTCAACGAATTCCGCGGCCGCTACCGTTACAACATGATGGACGAGAATATCCGTCGCTTCAACGCGGAAGTTCCGCAGATCTGGCAGTGGGACGACCACGAGGTCACCAACAACTGGTCGGCATCGAAGGACTTGGGCGGCGATATCCGCTACAGCGAAAAGAACATCCAGACGCTGATCGCGCGCGGCAAGCAAGCCTTCCTTGAATACGCCCCGATGCGCTGGGCTGACCAGCCCGAATCGCAGCGCGTATACCGGCGGATTCCCTATGGCCCCTTGCTCGACGTGTTCGTCCTCGACATGCGCTCGTATCGCGGTCCGAACAGCAACAACCTGCAAGCCGTCGACAGTGATGCAAGCGCTTTCCTCGGCGCGGCGCAGGTCAAATGGCTCAAGGACTCACTCTCGCAATCGACCGCAACGTGGAAAGTGATTGCCGCAGACATGCCGATCGGCCTGCAGGTCCCCGACGGCAAGGATGCCGGCGGTACGGCGTGCTGGGAAGCAATCGCCAATGGAAACGATGGCGTGCCCTTGGGCCGGGAAATCGAGATGGCCGGGCTGCTGCGCGACATCAAGTCGATCAAGAATGTGGTGTGGATAACTGCCGATGTTCACTACTGCGCCGCCCACTACTACGATCCCGCCCATGCCAAGTTCACCGACTTCTCGCCATTCTGGGAATTCGTGGCGGGCCCGCTGAACGCCGGTACTTTCGGCCCCAACGCCCTGGATGGAACGTTCGGGCCGCAGGTCAAGTTCCAGAAAGCGCCTGCCGCGGGCCTGGCCAACCTCTCGCCCTTTGCCGGCTTCCAGTTCTTCGGCGAAGTGAACATTGACCCGCAGACGAAGGCCTTCACCATCGACCTGCGCGACCTCGATGGCGCTTCGGTCTACTCCAACACCTTGCCGCCGGCTGCCTGAGCCAATATCTAACCGCGCAGGACGCGCTGCGCTGCGCGGTATCCCCACCAGGAGGCTTCTTCAAAAACCGAGAATCCGCTCAGGTCCGAGTGAGCAAACAGCACCGGCCCCTCCATTTCCCGCAAAGCCTTCAAGCCCGCATCGCCACGGAATCCAGGTACCGGCACCGCCATCGCATGGCCGCGCAGGGTGATGTCCACACGCTCCACGCAGCGCTCGAACTGCGCGCCGTAGGCCGCTTTCAGGTCGACGCTGGCCAGCGCCAGCAACTCCTCGCCACTCGCCGTCATCATCCATTTGCGCGCTTCGCGCGGATCGCGGTCGGACAGCGCAACGTAGCTGGTGAAGACCGTTTTCTCCGGCGGCGCCACGCGGATGTCCTGGTGTGTCGAGACCACGTAGCCCAGGCCCTTGGTGCCATGCACCACGTTATCCCAGGACAGCGGTACCGCCGGCAGCTCCTGTGGAAAACGCTTCATCAGGAAGTTCGCCACCATCCATGGCGCGTGAATCTGCTTGTGGACATCCGGCATGTTTTCCACAACCCTTGCGGCCACATGCAGCGGCATGGCGCAAATGACCCGCCGCGCACGGATCGTGAAAGTACGCGCCACGCCGCGTTCCAGCGCAAGGCAAAGCACCTCTACGCCCCGCCCGGCGTCGGCGTGGTCCGCGCGCACGCGCACCGCGCTGCCGGGGAGCCGCTTTGGCTTGGCCAGCCGCTCCATGCCGCTCACCAGCGCCTGCAGGCCGTCCGGCCAGGTCAGCCAGGAACCCAGCTCCGCGTTCTCCGCCTCGCCGCCGCGCCCGCAGAAATAATGCAGCCCCGCCCAGGCCGACACTGCATCGACTCCCGCGCCATAATCGTCGCGGCAGCAGTAATCCATGTACCACAGCAAGGAGGGCGCCCGAAAGCCATGCTGGGCAAGCCACGCGCCAAAACTCATGCCATCAAGCTGCCCAGCCTCAGCATCCCTCGACGAATGCTCGCTGGGAAAGGTAAACCTGCGCCGCCCATCCGCACCGACAGCGCCGCGCAGCGCCTCGACCTGCGCAAAGAAGCGCTTATGCTCGGCCAGTTCGGTCTCCGGCACATCCTCGTGCGGCAAGACGCCTTCCTGCCAGACGCCGTTGAACAGCAACCGATCCTCCGGCGCATGCAGTACAAACCGCTCATCGTAATAAGGCTTGCGCGACGTGGCTCCGCGCTGGATCACACCCAGGTCTGCCAACAATTCGCGCACATGGGCACATTCCTCCGTTGGCAGTGGCAAATAGTGCGCGCCCGTCGGATAAGCCAGGGAGCCAAAGTGTCCGCCCGCCGCATTCCCGTAGGGCTCCGGCCCATCGAGCATCAGGAAGTCATCGTGTCCCTGCTTGCGCAACTGCCAGGCCGCCGTCAGCGCCGCGACGCCGGAACCGAGGATCAGGACGTCCGTCGACAAGGACTGCGAAGGAGCAGGCAAAGGCTTGCGGTCGCGCAGGAAGTGCCCCTCCTCCCGTCCCGGAGCATTCACGGTCGGCGTGATCTCCTGCCAGCGCAGGTAGCCCGCCACGCTGGCCGCCGCCGTGGCACCGCTGGCAGCGGCCCAAGCCAGGAAAGAACGGCGCAGCATCAGCGAATCACCCTGCGCCAGTCCTGTTCGAATTCGTGCACCAGCGATTGCGTATTGAGCCGGTTCGGCGCCATCGGCAGCGGTTTCATATCCGGCGGGAAGGTGAACATGGCACGAGTGGTATCCGCGTTCAGGAACCGCATCGACAGGCTGTACGACTCGGGCGGCCGGTAATCAAGCTGCGGCGACGCCATGATGAAGCCCCATTCGCCGAACGAAGGCACGTACAGGTGATACGGCCAGGTGCGCATGCCAACGTCGCGCAGCGTCGCATCCACCGTCCAATACGCATGCGGTGCAAAGAATGGCGAAGTCGCCTGCACCACCACCAAGCCGTTGGCCGCGATATGCTTTTTCAGCACGCCGTAGAACGGCACCGAATACAGCTTGCCCAGCGCAAAACTGGAAGGATCGGGGAAATCGACAATCGCCGCATCGAACATCTCCTCGCTTTGCTGCAGCCAGATCGCCGCATCGGCATTCACTACCGTGACGCGTTTGTCGCGGAAAGAGCCCTTGTTCAGCTCCACCAGTTCGTCGCGCGTGGTAAAGGCCGCCGTCATGGCAGGATCCAGGTCCACCAGGGTCACGTGTTCCACCTGTGGATAACGCAAGACTTCGCGCAGCGCCAGCCCGTCGCCGCCGCCCAGGATCAGGACGCGCTTGGCCCACGGCAGCGCGCCCATCACCGGGTGCACCAGCGCTTCGTGGTAACGGTACTCATCGCGCGAGGAGAACTGCAGGTTGCCGTTGATATACAGCCGCAGGTCATCCTTCCATTTGGTGATGACCAGTCGCTGGTACGGCGTGCTGGTCGAGTACACGATCTCGTCGCCAAACAAGCCATGCTCGCCCCAGCCGGTGAGCCGGTTCGCGCCGCTGAAGCCGATCACCAATGCCAGCATCACGGCGCTGGCGCGCAGCAAACGGCCCGCCACGTTCGGCAGCTCCGCGCGAAAAACGTAGATTGTCCACAGGGCTACCGCGATGTTCAGCATCCCGAACAGGAAACCGGTGCGCACCAGCCCAAGCTGCGGTGCCAGCACCAATGGGAACAGCAGCGACACGGCCAGCGCGCCGAGGTAGTCGAAAGTCAGCACCCGGCTGACCAGTTCACTGAATTCCGTCTGGCGCGAGTTCAGCGCACGCATCACCAGCGGAATCTCCATGCCCACCATGGCCCCTACCAGGAATACCGTGGTGTACAGCAAAGTGCGGAACGGCGCGGAAGCCCACGCAAAAGTCATGAACAGCACGGCGGCCGACACGCCGCCAATCAAGCCCACTGCCAGTTCGATGTCGACGAAGCGCGCCAGCACGTCCTCGTCCTTCACGTACTTGGAAAAGTGCGCCCCCACGCCCATCGCGAACAGGTAGCAGCCGATAATGGTGGAGAACTGCAGCACCGAGTCACCCAGCAGGTAGCTGGAAAGCGCACCGGCGATTAATTCGTAGGCAAGACCGCAGGAGGCGACGACGAAGACTGAAACAATGAGAATCTTTTTGGTCATTTGAGTGCTTTTGTTCTAATATGTTTCTTTTGCTACAAGCATGTCACTTTAACCGGGGATCGACGTGAACGCCATCCTAAATTATCTGGTCCACTTGGCACTGGCCGCATTGTTGTTGGTAGTCTTCTTCAAAGCCTATACTTGGATGACGCCATATGACGAAGTAAAACTTATCCGGCAGGGCAATCACGCTGCAGCCCTGTCGCTGGGCGGCGCCATGCTGGGTTTTTCCATGACCATCGCATCGAGCATCCTGCACACGAATAACTGGCAGCAGTTCCTGGCCTGGGCTTTCGGCGCGATGATCGTACAGGCGCTTGGCTACGCGGTCACCACGCGCTGCCTGAAAATGTCGCAAGACCAGATTGAAGCCGACAACAGCGCCTTCGGCGGCCTGCTCGGCACTATTTCGCTTTCCATCGGTGGCATCAACGCCGCCTGCATTTCCTAAGAGGTCACATCATGGGTATCGGCAGCTTTATCAAGAAGCAGTTTATCGACGTACTGCAGTGGAATGAAGAAACGGAAGGCGTACTGTCCTGGCGCTACCCGATGCAGGACTTCGAGATCCAGAACGGCGGTGTGCTGATCGTGCGCGAGTCGCAGATCGCGGTATTCGTCAACGAAGGCCAGATCGCCGACGTGTTCGGCCCAGGCACCCACAAGCTCACCACGCAAACCCTGCCGCTGCTGACCAACCTGAAAAACTGGGACAAGCTGTTCGACTCGCCGTTCAAGTCGGACGTCTATTTCTTCAGCACCCGTGTGCAGACCGGCCGCAAGTGGGGCACGCCGCAGCCGATCACGATCCGCGACAAGGATTTCGACATGATCCGCGTGCGCGCCTTCGGCATGTATTCCTACCGCGTGACCGATCCGCGCAAGTTCTTCACCGAATTGAGCGGCACCCGCAGCACTTATACCCGCGACGACGTGGAAGACCAGCTGCGCGGCATCCTGCTGGCCTCCATGGCCAACTCGCTGGGCGCTTCGCAAATCGCCTTCCTCGACATGGCGGCCAACCAGGCCCTGATGGCGCAGGAAGTCAAAGGCGGCCTGGCCGAGGCGTTCGCACGCTACGGCATTGGCCTGGACGAGTTCAACGTGGCCAGCGTCAGCCTGCCTGAGGAACTGCAGGCTGCGCTGGACGAGCGTATCTCCGCCGGCATGAAGGGCGGCATGAGCGCCGACAAGATGGCCGGCTACACCAAGTACCAGGTGGCGCAATCGATCCCGCTGGCAGCCGGCAACGAAGGCGGCCTGGCAGGCATTGGCGCAGGCCTGGGTGCCGGCCTGACCGTCGGCCAGGTGATGGGCCAGGCGATGGGCCAGGCCCTGAACCCGGGCGCGGCACCGGCGCCGGCTCCCGAAGCAGCTCCGGCCGCTCCCGCGGCACCGGCGCAGGAATCGATCGAAGACCGCCTCGGCAAGCTGAAAGCCCTGCTGGACAAGGGCCTGATCTCGCCGGCCGATTACGACGCCACCAAGGCCGAACTGCTCAAGAAACTGATCGGATAAGCCAGGCCGCATGCAAACTGTTTCCTGCCCTAGCTGCGGCGCAGAGGTTAACTTCCGCTCGCACGCCTCCGTCATGGCGGTGTGCGAGTATTGCAACACGCGCGTACTGAAGGAAGCCGGCGCGGTCAAGGACCTGGGCAAGATTTCCTCGGTGCTGGAGGATTACTCGCCGATCCAGATCGGCACCAGCGGTGTGCTGGGCGGCCGCAACTTCAACGTGGTCGGCCGCATCCAGCTGAAGTATGACGCCGGCATGTGGAACGAGTGGTACATCGTCTTCGACGACGCCACCAGCGGCTGGCTCGGCGATGCATCCGGCCAGTACACGGTGACCACGCTGCGCAAGCCCGACACGCAGTTGCCTGCCTTCGAGGACATTGTCCCCGGCAAACCTTACCAGCTGGTTGGCGCGCGCTATATGTCGGCCGACGTCAGGAGCGCCAAGTGCGTCGGCGGCCAGGGCGAGCTGCCATTCAAGGTAGGCGACGGCTGGGAAGCGAAAGTCGCCGACTTCCGCCGTGCCGACCATTTCATCACTCTCGATTATTCCGATGAGGGCCCGCCGCAGATGTACACCGGCGTCTCGGTCACGCTGCAAGGCATGCAAGCCCAGTTGCTGCGCGATGTGGATGAAATCCAGCGCACGACGGGCCGTTATCGCGGCAAACTCGATGCGTTGGACTGCCCGAACTGCGGCACCCAGATCAAATACCTGCCCGGCTTGACGGCAAGCCTGGTCTGCCAGTCCTGCCAGACCGAGATCGACGCCGCCAGCCCGAAGGCCGAAGTCATCGCCGTCGGCCAGCGGCATGAGAAGGAATCTTTCACACTGCCGCTGGGCGCCAGCGGCAAGCTTGGCAACCAGGACTTTACCGTGATCGGCGTAATGCGCCGGGCCGACGACGAAGGCAGCGGCTGGACCGAGTACCTGCTGTACGGCAGCCGGAACGGCTTTACCTGGCTGGTCGAAACCGCAGATGGCTGGTCGCGCGCCAACGTCATGGACCAGTGGCCGGAAGCAAAGGTGCTGGATTCCCAATCGGTGACCTTCGACAAGGCCGACTACACCAAACTGTATGACTACAACTCGGTCGTGACCTATGCGGCGGGCGCCTTCAACTGGCGTGTGTCGGTGGGCGACCATACCCACGTTTACGAATACAAGCGCCAGCAGGTGACGCTGGCGGCCGAAATCACTACCACTGAACTTGGCTGGTCGCGCTCCACCCCGGTCGCCTGGGACCAGCTCAAGGCCTGGTTTGGCGACGCCATCAAAGGCGAAAAAGCCAGCGGGGCAGTCGCGCAAGATTTCAGCAAGGGCCGCTATGCCCGCTCGGCCAAGAACTGGATCATCGGAATCCTGGCGGTGAATGCCATTCCGCTGTTGTTCAATTTTGGCGGCTCCATTGGCGTCACCATCATGGCAGCCCTTGCGCTTTACCTGCCGGCACTGGTGCTGGATGCAATCGACGACCAAAACAAAAAATGAATAAATTCTTCGGCTACGCCCTGGTGGTGAGCATGTTCAGCGTCGGCACAAGCTGGGTTAGATTTGTCAACGAACCGTCCTCGAGCAGCGGCGGCGGCTCCCGCGGCAGCAGCTGGTCTTCCAGCTCGGGCAGCTGGGGCAGCGGTGGCGGCGGAGGGCATAAGTGAGCACCCACCAACCCAATGGCACGCACCTGCTGGCCGACATGTCCGGCATCGAAGCGGGCCTGCTGGTGGACTGCACCAGGATTGAGCAATTGCTGCGCGCTGCGGCGGCGGCAGCCGGCGCACAGGTGCTGCACAGCCACTTCCACAGCTTCGGCAGCGGGCTGGGCGTGACCGGCGTGGTACTGCTGGCAGAGTCCCACATCTCCATCCATACCTGGCCGGAAAACGGCTTCGCGGCCGCCGACATCTTCATGTGCGGCGCCTCCCAGCCCCACCTCGCGCTGGAAGTGATCGAGGAAGCGCTGCAGCCAGAATGCTCCGAAGTCCGTACTGTCGACCGCGCGCCACCACATTGACTTGCACCGGTGTCGGTGCGACACTGGCGGCTTCTTCACCAATCCACAGGAGATTTCCATGCGTTCGTTTGATCTTGCCCTCCTGTCGGCTGCCTGACCTTCAGCGTTTGAGCTAGAGCGCCCGGCCGGGCGCCGACTTTTCCAGACTATTCCTGCTTGCCACGCCGCGCGTGGCTGGTCGTGTTCACCTATGGAAAACGCTCAACATCATGATCGACTTCGACTACGAAGCCTTACGCAGCATCGGACTTAACAACACCATCATTTCACGCCTGGCCGAAGCACCAGCAGGCAAGCTGTACCGCATCACCGAATACCAGCGCGACCGCATCACGCTGCACGACGGTTCAACAGAAATTCACGCACGCGCCCTGCCCCGCCTGCTCGTCGAAACACCGCTTTGCGTCGGTGACTGGGTAGTCGCCGAACGCAATTCCTTCGACGAGGTGTGGATAAGTCATCGCTTATCCCCGATGAACCAGTTTGCCCGCGCCGACGCACCACCGATAGCGAGCAATATCGATACCGCTTTGCTGGTCATGGGACTGGACGGCGACTTCAACCTGCGACGGATCGAGCGCTACCTGGCCCTGGCTGCGGCGGCCGAAGTCACACCCTTGGTCATTCTCAGCAAGCCGGATCTCTGCGTCGATGCGGATGGCCACGTTGCCGCGCTGACGAAACGCCTTCCCTCGGGCACGCAATTCCTGCTGGTGAACGGCACCGATCGGGAATCGATTGCGCAGCTGGCACCCTGGCTGGGTGCCGGCCAGACCATCTGCCTGTTGGGCTCATCAGGCGCCGGCAAATCGACCTTGACCAATGCCCTGGCTGGAGCGGTCCAGGAAACCGGTGGCGTGCGGCGTACCGATCATCGCGGCCGTCACACGACGACCGCGCGCTCGATGCACCTGTGCCCTTCCGGCGCATGCATCATCGATACGCCCGGCTTGCGCAGCCTGAGTCCGGAATCCTTGTCGTCGGCCTTCGACGATATCGAATCGCTGGCGGCAGGCTGCCAGTTCCGCGATTGCCGGCATGAAGGCGAGCCCGGCTGCGCCGTCGTCGGCCATGTGGACCCGGACCGCCTGCACAATTTCCACAAGCTGCAGCGCGAAGTTCGCCGCAATCAGCAAACTGCGCTGGAACGGATCGCCGAACGGCAAAAATGGAAGGTCGTGTTGAGGTCGGCCGCTGTACGCAGCCGTCTGAAGCGAGGCTAGCTTTCCTGCACGGTGGCCTCGATGTTGTTGCCGTCGAGGTCGATAATAAACGCGCTGTAAAAGCTTGCATCGCTGACGCGTGGACCTGGCGGGCCGTTGTCTTCGGCTCCCAGGTCGATCGCTGCATAGTAGAACGCGTTCACCGCTGCCCGGTCCGGCGCGGCAAATGCCAAATGGATGGGACTGCGCGATGCTTCGTGCCCGCTTTTCCAAAAGCTGGGAATCTCGGCGCCCACCCACAGGAAAGGATGACCTGGAGCAGCGGCATAAATGGCCCAGTCCAGGTCGGTCTCCGCGCGGCGAATCCCGAGAGGCGCCAGGCATGCATCGTAGAGCGCCGCGCTGCGCACGAAATCCGAAACGACAATGCCCAGATGGTGGATCATGTTTGCCTCCCATCTCTACTCTTGGTTCAAGACTAGCACTGCGGCTGGGCGGGCGGCGCACCACTCAGCCAGCCGGTCAGGTAAACTGTCGGGACTAAAAACAAGAGGTCTCCTGCCATGCGCAACATCGCGCCACTTGCCCTGCTCCTCGCCGTCGCCGGCTGCGGCGATACCTATACGCCCGCGTCGCTATACCAGGCCACGTCCGCCGACTGCAGCACGCCGGTCGACGCCGACACATTCGAGTTTCCGCGAGGGATTACCGTGGCCGCCACGACAGTCCTGCCGCAAGCCGTTGAAGGGGGAATGGAAATCGGGGTCAGCTACATGCTGCCCCGCACCACCCAGGTCCACTTTGCCACGGCCCACTTCCAGGTCAGCGAGCCGAAGGGTCCCCTGCTTGAAAACGCGACGGTGCTGAGCGTCTACCAGCGGCCGACCAATGGAAAACCCGAGATCGTCGAAATCGTCAACGGCGTGCCGCTGGCCCTGTACGCCGTCGGGACCAGCGACCACACCCAGTTCCGCTACCGCCTGATCGTCAAAGGCAAGATGCCGAAACGCTTCGACCTGACCCCGCCCGATGTCATCATCGGCGAGAAGCGCTACGTCTCACGCACCTTTACCTACCGCTGGTTTGAGAACAAGCAAGCCTACGGCATGTGCCAGTGATCACGTGCAAGGGATCGCTGCGCCGTGGATAGCGCGGGCAGCCGGACTGCACAGGTAAACGATCACATCAGCGAGCGCTTCAGGAGTAACCCATTTGCCGCGATCGGCGTTCGGCATCGAAGCGCGGTTGTCCGGCGTGTCGATGGTACCCGGCAGCACGCAGTTGACGTTGATGCCCTGCCCGCGCAACTCCGCCGACATCGATTCGGTCAGGCGAATCACGACGTCTTTGCTGGCGCAGTAAGCGCCTAAATTCGCCAATCCCTGGCGCGCGGAACCGGAGGCGATGTTGACGATCTTGCCGCCTTGTCCGTCCAACATGCCGGGTACGACTGCTGCGACGGCATTGCGCAAGCTGCGCACGTTCAAGTCGAATAGTTCATCCCATTGGGCATCGGTGGTCGCGTGGACCGGCGTGCCCATTGCGAAGCCGCCGGCAATATTGCACAAACCATCGATCCGGCCGAAGCGCTCGGCGCCGGCACGCGCTGCGGCGGCGACCGAGGTCGCGTCGCGCAGGTCGGCGATGGCGAACATGCGGCGCGCGCTGGCGGGCCCGCAGGCCGCTTCCAACCGTGCGGTATCGCGACCAAGCAAGACAGTGTTGGCACCGGCGGCATCGAATGCTCGCGCCACGGCGCTGCCAAGCGTACCCGCCGCGCCGGTGATGAAGATGGTGTTCATTGCGTTTCCCTTGTTCGACGGTTTCCTGATTCTACATCTGCCGGAAATGGTGCAGGTAGCTGCGGCTGACCGGCAGCACTTCGCTGCGGCCATGCAGGTGAAGGTCGGCTGTTTCGTTCATGCCGCGCACCATCTCGCGCACGTACTTCAGGTTGACGATCACTGAGCGGTGAGTCTGCACGAAACGTGCGGGGTCCAGTTCCTCGGCCAGCTCCCGGATGCTTTTCCTGATCAGCGCTTCGCCCTCGTCCCAGGCGACCAGCGTATATTTTTCTTCGGCGCGGAAGTAAGCCACCTGGTCGACCGGGACCAGGCGAACGCTGGCGCCGACGGAGGCCTTGATCCATTGCAGCCACGCAGGCTGCCGCTGCGTGCCCATCGCTTGCGAGATTCGGCCAAGTGCCAGTTCCAGCGCGGCATGGTCGACCTGGCTGTGCCTTACCCTCTGCTGCAATCGTCCGACCGTGTCGGCCAGGCGTTCCGGATCAAGCGGCTTCACCAGGTAGTCGATTGCCCCCTGTTCGAATGCCTGGATCGCGTACTGCTCGAATGCCGTGACAAAGACCAGGTGGGCGCGCCGCGCAAGGGCCCGTGCAGCTTCGATTCCGTTCAGGCCAGGCATCTGTATGTCGAGGAACACCACATCCGGTTGATGGGCCTCGAACAGCTCGAGCACCTCGTAGCCGTTGCGGGCCTCGTCTGCAATGCGCAAGTCCGGCCATAGACGCTGCAATTGCGCGCGCAGGTGCTGGCGCAGCAAGGGTTCGTCGTCGGCGATCAAGGCAGTGATGGGCTGCATTCGGTTTCCCTAACAGTGAAATGGCATTCTGCGCGCAATCCGTGTGGCGCAACTTCATGCAGGTCGAGGCGGGACGTGTCGCCATAGGTAGCGCGCAGCCGTGTGCGCACATTGGCGAGGCCGGCCCCTGGCGTGGCCGATTCGGACATGCCAACTCCGGTGTCTGCCACCCAGACATTGACAGCTCCGCTGGCATGATCGCATCTGGCACCCACGTCAATGCGGCCGCCTTCGGTCGTGGGGTCAATGCCGTGGCGGATGGCGTTTTCAACAAGCGTTAGCAGGGCCATGGCGGGAAAGCGCAGGCCTGCCAATTCTGGCGCAACCGATAGCGTGTATTCGAGCCTGTCGGGCATTCGCATCCGCATGAGCGAGAGGTAGGCTTCGACCAGTTGCAGTTCCTTGCCCAGCGTCGCGTCGGCGTCGGCCAGGTGTGGACCGGCGGCGCGCAGGTAGTTGATCAAGTGGCGCAGCACAGGCGCGGCGTTGGGTGAACCCGTTTCCACCAGGGCCTGGATGTTGGCCAGAGTGTTGAACAGGAAGTGTGGTTCGATCTGTGCCTGCAACAAACGCAGGCGGGCGTCGAGCAGGCTGCGTTCCAACGAGTCTTTTTCGCTCGCAGTGCGCGCGCGTTCGGCCTTTTCGCGCGCCTTGCGTTCAAAGCGTAAGGCGAACGCCGCTGAAGCGAGCCCGCATATCCACGAAACCAGCGTCAGGACGACGAAGGCGCCCGCGCCCTCCACTTTTTCCAGGTACTTCCCTGCATTCGGCCATTCCGCGACGATAAACGTGACCATGGAGGCGATCGGCGCCAGCAGTACGATGGACAGCAGGCGCAATGCTGCGTGGCGCCGCGCTGTTGCGTAGAACGCGAACAGGAACAGCGCGCCAATGAATCCAATGCGCGAGAATACCGGCAGGAAGGCTGTGGAAAACAGTGCCGTTAATCCCCAGGACAATTGCAGCGCGATGAACAGCGCGACGCCGGCTTGACGGAGTGTCGGCAGGCTGCGCGGCAACTGGTCGGCAGGGGTGGTTGAGTTGATAGGCATGCAAGTACGATAATCGCTTCGCGGCCGTCATTCAACCCCAGTAAACCGTCATTCATCGCAGGATTCCGGGGACCAGGCTGTGCTTTCGCGCGTGCGCATCTAAGGTGGAGCAGTCAATCTAACCCCTCAAGGATCCGCCATGACGACTGCTGCCGCCACTTCTTTCCCCATCCCCCATCGAGTACGCCACACAAGCGCGCTGAAGGTCGCCGCTGCCTTCTGGTTCGCCGTCACCGCCGTAGGCCAATCGCTCTTCGTGCTGTATATCCTGGGCTTTCACGGCCGCGCACTGGTGCAAGGCCAACCGGAAGCGGTGAACAAGGTACTGCCCAAGGGTTACGTGCCGGGCGATTTGTTGGGCAACGTGGCGCTGTTCATGCACATAGCCTTTGCTGTCGCGATTATTGGCGGCGGCTTGCTGCAACTGCTGCCACAGCTGCGCACCATCGCTCCAAGGCTGCACCGCTGGAACGGACGCAGCTATGTAACGCTTGCCGTTGTTTCCAGCCTGGCCGGCATGTTCATGATGCTGACTCGGGGCACGGTAGGTGGGCCCTTCATGTATGCCGGCATGACGCTCGATGCGCTGCTGGTGCTGGCATTCGCCTGCTTGACTGTGCGCGAAGCGCGCGCGCGGCGCTTCGACAGCCACCGTCGCTGGGCATTGCGCCTGTTCATGGCCGTCAGCGCGGTGTGGTTCTTCCGCGTTGGCCTCATGGGATGGCTGGTCATCAACGGCGGCCCGGTCGGCTTTGATCCGGTGAGCTTCCGCGGCCCCTTCCTGGACGTGCTGGCGTTCGCGCAATACCTGCTGCCGTTGGCCGTGCTGGAACTCTACTTCCGCGCACAGTCCAGCCGCAATGCATTGGCCAGCCGCGTCATGGCGGCAGGCCTGTTGGCGGCCACCGCATTCATGGGGGTTGGCATCTTCGGCGCCGCGATGGGGATGTGGCTGCCGCGCCTGTAAAAGAAAAAGGCAGCCGAAGCTGCCTTTCCAATGCGGCGAGAAAAAGGGATCAGCCCTTGATCTTGCGCAGTTTTGCGATTGCTGCCAGCTGGCCGATAGCCGCTGCCAGTTCCGCTTGTGCTTTCGCGTAGTCGATACCGGTCTTGTTGTTGGCCATCGATTCTTCCGCCAGTTTCTTGGCAGCTTCAGCTTTGGCTTCATCCAGGTCGTGACCACGGATCGCGGTGTCAGCCAGGACCGTCACAGCGTTTGGCTGCACTTCCAGCAGGCCGCCGGCGACGAAGACGAACTCTTCTTCTGCCTGGCCTGGAATCTGGATGCGCACCGCGCCTGGACGGATACGGGTGATCAGCGGGGTGTGCTTAGGGTAGATACCCAGCTCGCCCTGCTCGCCCGGCAACGCCACGAAAGTCGCTTCGCCCGAGAAGATCTGCTCTTCGGCCGAAACCACATCAACGTGAATAGTGTTTGCCATGTTTATCCTCTGTAGCTATAGCGGCCCCGTTACGAGGCCGCTACGACAATCGAATTAGCCCAGTTTCTTGGCTTTTTCGATGGCTTCTTCGATGGTACCAACCATGTAGAAGGCCTGTTCTGGCAGGTGGTCCAGTTCGCCGGAAGCGATCATCTTGAAGCCCTTGATCGTGTCTTTCAGCGAAACGTACTTACCTGGGGAACCGGTAAACACTTCAGCAACGTGGAACGGCTGGGACAGGAAACGCTGCATCTTACGAGCGCGTGCCACCACCAGTTTGTCTTCCGGAGCCAGTTCGTCCATACCCAGAATCGCGATAATGTCGCGCAGTTCCTTGTAGCGCTGCAGGGTGCCCTGAACGGCGCGTGCGGTAGCGTAGTGCTCATCGCCCACGACCAGCGGGTCCAGCTGGCGGGAGGTCGAATCCAGTGGGTCCACTGCAGGGTAGATACCCAGCGCAGCGATGTCACGGGACAGAACGACGGTGGAGTCCAAGTGACCGAAGGTGGTCGCTGGCGACGGGTCGGTCAAGTCATCCGCTGGAACGTACACGGCCTGGATCGAGGTGATCGAACCGGTCTTGGTGGAGGTAATACGCTCCTGCAGACGGCCCATCTCTTCAGCCAGGGTAGGCTGGTAACCCACTGCGGAAGGCATACGGCCCAGCAGTGCGGACACTTCGGTACCGGCCAGGGTGAAGCGGTAGATGTTGTCCACGAAGAACAGAACGTCACGGCCTTCGTCACGGAAGGACTCGGCGATGGTCAGGCCGGTCAGCGCTACGCGCAGACGGTTGCCTGGTGGTTCGTTCATCTGACCGTACACCATGGCCACTTTGGAGTTGGCCGGGTTTTCCAGGTCAACCACTTTAGCGTCAGCCATTTCGTGGTAGAAGTCGTTACCTTCACGGGTACGCTCACCAACACCGGCGAACACGGACAGACCCGAGTGCGCTTTAGCGATGTTGTTGATCAGTTCCATCATGTTAACGGTCTTGCCCACACCTGCACCACCGAACAGACCAACCTTACCACCCTTAGCGAATGGGCAGACCAGGTCAATCACCTTGATGCCGGTTTCCAGCAGGTCTTGGGATGGGGACAGTTCGTCGTAAGCAGGAGCCACGCGGTGGATCGAAGCGGTTTGCTCGTGGGAGACAGGACCGCATTCGTCGATCGGGTTGCCCAGCACGTCCATAATACGGCCCAGGGTAGCTTTACCCACTGGAACCATGATTGGTTTGCCGGTGTTCTGGATGGTCATGCCGCGACGCAGACCGTCGGAGGAGCCCAGAGCAATGGTACGGACCACGCCGTCACCCAACTGCTGTTGCACTTCCAGGGTCAGCTCAGAGCCTTCCATTTTCAGCGCGTCAAAAACCTTAGGCATCGCGTTGCGTGGGAACTCAACGTCCACCACAGCGCCGATACACTGAACGATTTTGCCATCAGCCATGTTCGTTCCTTCAAATATAGTTAAATTCGTTTAAACCGCTGCCGCACCGGCGACGATTTCAGACAGTTCTTTGGTAATTGCAGCCTGGCGGGTCTTGTTGTAGACCAGCTTCAGCTCACCGATCACGTTGCCGGCGTTGTCCGATGCGGACTTCATCGCCACCATACGCGCCGATTGCTCGGACGCCAGGTTTTCTGCAACGGCCTGGTACACCAGCGCTTCAATGTAGCGCTCGAGCAGCTCGTCGATCACGGAAGCAGCGTCCGGCTCGTAGATGTAATCCCAGTTGTGGGACTTGTCATCGGCCTTCATCTTGTCCGCGGTCAGCGGCAACAGCTGCTCGACCAACGGTTCTTGCTTCATCGTGTTGATGAACTTGGTGTAGCACAGGTAAACGGCGTCCAGTTTGCCTTCCTGGAATTTCTCCAGCATCACTTGCACTGGGCCGATCAGCTTTTCCAGGTGCGGCGTATCGCCGATCTGGGTAGCTTGTGCGACCACTGGTACACCGATGCGGTTCAGGAAGCCCAAACCTTTGTTACCAATTGCGACTGCTTCAATCTTGTTGCCTGCAGCTTCCAGCTCGCGGGTCTTGTTGGTCACCATACGCAGAACGTTGGTGTTCATACCACCGCACAGACCCTTGTCGGTCGTGACGATGATAAAGCCCACAGCCTTGGCTTCCGTACCGGCTTCAGCCAGGAACGGGTGCGTGTACTCGGGGTTGGCATTCGCCAAGTTTGCAGCGATATTACGAATCTTGTCACTGTAGGGACGGGCGGCGCGCATACGGTCCTGCGCCTTGCGCATTTTCGATGCGGCGACCATTTCCATCGCCTTGGTGATCTTCTTCGTATTCTCTACGCTCTTGATCTTGCCACGTATCTCTTTGCCTGCTGCCATGATCCTTCTCCTTTGCGGGGTGGCCCGTTACCGGGCCACCAGGTATTAGTTTGCGAAGGATTTCTTGAAATCAGCAATGGCGGCCGACAGCGCAGCTTCGCCGTCTTTGTCCAGTTGCTTGGTTTCTTCGATCTTGGCCAGCAGTGCGGAGTGCTTGGTCTTCAGGAACGAGTGCAGTTCGGCTTCGAAAGCCAGCACGCGCTTGACTGGAACGCTGTCCAGGAAGCCTTTGTTCACTGCGAACAGGGAAGCGCCCATCAGGGAAATCGACAGCGGCGAGTACTGAGCCTGCTTCAGCAGTTCGGTCACGCGGGCACCGCGGTCCAGCTGCTTACGGGTCGATTCGTCGAGGTCGGAAGCGAACTGCGCGAACGCAGCCAGTTCACGGTACTGTGCCAAGTCGGTACGGATACCGCCGGACAGGTTCTTGATGACCTTGGTCTGCGCAGCGCCACCAACGCGGGACACCGAGATACCTGCGTTAATCGCAGGACGGATACCGGAGTTGAACAGCGAGGTTTCCAGGAAGATCTGGCCGTCGGTAATCGAAATCACGTTGGTTGGAACGAACGCGGAAACGTCGCCAGCCTGGGTTTCGATGATCGGCAGTGCGGTCAGGGAACCGGTCTTGCCTTTGACAGCGCCCTTGGTGAAGGCTTCGACGTAGTCGGCGTTCACGCGCGCTGCGCGTTCCAGCAGACGGCTGTGCAGGTAGAACACGTCGCCTGGGTATGCTTCGCGGCCTGGTGGCCGGCGCAGCAGCAGGGAAATCTGACGGTAAGCAACTGCTTGCTTGGACAGGTCATCGTACACGATCAGAGCGTCTTCGCCGCGGTCGCGGAAGTATTCGCCCATGGTGCAACCGGAGTAAGCCGAGATGTACTGCATTGCTGCGGATTCCGAAGCGGAAGCGGCAACAACAATGGTGTACTCCATCGCGCCGTGCTGTTCCAGGGAACGCACGATGTTCTTGATGGTCGATGCTTTCTGGCCGATAGCAACGTAGATACAGGTAACGCCCTGGCCTTTTTGGTTGATGATGGCATCAACTGCAACGGCGGACTTACCGGTCTGGCGGTCGCCAATGATCAGCTCACGCTGGCCACGGCCGATTGGTACCATCGCATCGATCGACTTCAGGCCGGTCTGCATAGGCTGGCCGACGGACTCACGGGCGATAACGCCTGGAGCGATCTTTTCGATTGGGGAGGTCAGGCTGGTGTTAACAGGACCTTTGCCGTCGATCGGCTGGCCCAGTGCGTTAACCACGCGGCCGCACAGTTCAGGACCGATTGGCACTTCCAGAATACGGCCGGTGCACTTGACGGTGTCGCCTTCGGAGATGTGCTCGTAGGCGCCCAGGATAACGGCACCAACGGAGTCACGCTCCAGGTTCATTGCCAGGCCAAAGGTGTTGCCTGGGAATTCCAGCATCTCACCTTGCATCACGTCCGACAGGCCGTGGATGCGGCAGATACCGTCTGCTACGGAAATTACGGTGCCTTGATTGCGCACTTCAGCGCCGCCGTCAATGCCTTGGATCCGGCTCTTGATCAGCTCGCTGATTTCGGATGGGTTGAGTTGCATACTAACTCCTAAATGTTTTCTCTCTAGCTGTCGCGAAAGGCGGCCTGATTAGGCGACCAGCGCGGAACGCAGCTGCTGCAGCTTGGCGTTGACCGAAGTGTCCAGCACTTCGTCGCCAACCACGACGCGAACGCCACCGATCAGCGATGGATCGACCGACACGACTGGTTTGAGCTTGCGGCTGAATTTCTTTTCCAGCGTCTTGATCAGCTCGGCCACTTGGGCCTCGCTCATGTCGAATGCGCTCGTGATTTCGGCGTCTGCCGCACCTTCGGCCGCATTCTTCAGCAGCGCGAATTGGGCACCGATTTCCGGCAGCAATGCGATACGACCGTTTTCGATCAGCATCGAGAGGAAGTTGTTCGCTTCCGCGTTGAGCGGCGATTTCAGCAAGGCCTTGATGGCTGCGATGACATCGCTATCCAGAACTTTTGGATTGCGGGCATATGCCAGCACCTCTTCATGCGAACCGATCTGGGCCAGTTCGGACACCAGATCGGACCACTGCGCGAGGTTGCCAGCCTGGGCTACGCGGAAGAGAGCTTCCGCGTAAGGACGGGCGACGGTTGCGAGCTCTGCCATAATCAGAGCTCGGTAGCCAGGCGAGACAGCAGGTCAGCGTGAGCCGACGCGTTGACTTCGCGCTTCAAGATTTGCTCGGCGCCCTTCACAGCCAGGTCAGCCACTTGACCACGCAGAGCTTCGCGGGCCTGGGTTACTTGCTGCTCAGCTTCAGCTTTAGCTTGTGCCACGATGCGGGCAGCTTCGGCTTGTGCGTTTGCTTTGATTTCTTCTGCGACCAGTTGAGCACGCTTTTCAGCGTCCGCAACGAGCGACGAGGCATCGTTACGGGCAGCGGTCATGGCTTCAGCAGCAGCTTTTTCAGCTTTCTGCATGGAAGCCTGACCTTGGTCGGCGGCAGCCAAACCATCTGCAATTCGCTTGGCACGCTCATCCAGCGCGTTGTTCAGCGCTGGGAATACGAACTTCATCGAGAACCAAACGAGCACCGCGAAGGTGATCATCTGACCGATGAGAGACATATTGATGTTCATACCTTGCTCCTAGAAAGAGTTTCCCCGGTTGGAGCGTTAATTACTGAACAGCGGCGGTCAGGGCGGTCAGGAATGGGTTGTTGAAGGTGAACAGCAGAGCAACACCAACGCCGATCATGGAGATCGCGTCCAGCAGACCAGCGATAACGAACAGTTTGGTTTGCAGTTGTGGCATCAGTTCTGGTTGACGTGCCGAAGCTTCCAGGAACTTGCCGCCCAGGATAGCGAAGCCGAGTGCGGTACCGATGGCGCCCAGGCCAACGATGATTGCTACGGCCAGAACGGTCATGCTTTGTACTTGTGCGATCAGAGCTTGCATTAGATTTCTCCTAATTTAAAAAAAACGAAAATACCAAAAAACTAAAACCAAATACTACGAATAAGTTGCTGATTAGTGCTTCTCAACCGCGAGGGCCAGGTACACAACCGTCAACGCCATAAACACAAACGCTTGCAGGGTAACAATCAGAATGTGGAAGATTGCCCATGGACCGCCCAGCAGCCACTGTGCCCACCATGGCAGCAGCGCGATCAGGATGAAGATCAGTTCGCCGGCGTACATATTGCCGAACAGTCGCAGCGACAGCGAAATCGGCTTGGCGAACAGTTCCAGCATCTGGAAGATGAAGTTCACTGGAGCCAGCAGAATGGTGGCAACGGTGCCGTGAGCGTGGAACGGTGCGGTGAACAGTTCTTTGGTCCAGCCACCAGCGCCTTTGGCCTTGATCGAGAAGCCGATGATGCAGATCAGCACGCCAACGGACATGCCGAAGGTGTGGTTCACGTCAGCGGTCGGAACAACGCGCAGGTAATTGATGCCGGCGTAGCTCAGGATCTTCGGCAGCAGGTCGACTGGCAGGAAGTCCATGGCGTTCATCAGCCAGACCCATACGAAGATGGTGATGGCCAGTGGAGCGATCACAGCGGACTTGGCGTGGAATGCGGAATTGACGGTCTCGTTGACCATCTCCATGACCCACTCAACGAAGTTCTGCAGCTTGCCTGGCACCCCAGAGGTGGCACGCTTGGAAGCCATGTAGAAGATACCCAGGAACACGAAGCCCAGGATCAGGGAGATCCAGAAGGTGTCCAGGTTGAAGGTACCGTTGCTGTTGTGAGTAAGGTGGTGCTGGATATACTCGGTGGCGTTAGCCGGGCCGGCGTGACCGCCCGTAGCGTGTTCAGTAGTCATAGGTCCGAATTTTTAATGATTAAATCTTGAGCAGCGACAGCCAATAAGCCAGGGTTGCCACTACGAATCCTAGGATCAGCCATAACCAGGCGGCTGACTTAAACAGCACCAGTGCACAAATAAACAGCACTGCCGTTACAAATACCTTCAGCATCTCGGCGCGAAAGTGCGTCCGAAATGCTTTCTTTGCATCATCGGTGCCGCGCGCTACCATCAGCGCGTAGATCAGGCTACCGATCACTGCCATACCGCCGCCCACGGCTGCGGACCAGCCTTTTTCCACCCCGGCGAAAAGCGCCACGGTGGCGGAAAAGAGGACGGCGATTGTGAATTGCAGGGCAACTACTCGGAAGACTGGCCAGGCGATACTTCTTGAAGAATCACTCACTTGCCACCATTCCTTTAGACCCAAAGACACGGGATTATAGTTTGTTTACATCACCAAGGTCAAACGTGGTGCATCGCAAAAAGTCGCTCTAACAACAACTTATTCTGCTGAAAAGGTAGGCATTTGGCGATTACTTGGCGGGTAATCGAAACCGGCAAACCGGTGTCTGACCCGCAGGGTCAGACACCGGACACGCGACCGCTGTACCGGTTTCAGCCGCGCAGACGGGCAATCACCCCATCCAGGATATCGAGATCGGCAAAGTCGATAATCATCTGGCCGCGACCCTTGGCCCCCATCTTGAACACAACCGAAGTTGCCAAGGCATCCGACAGCTCCTCTTCCAGCCGCTTGATATCGCCCGATTTTTCCTTGGCGCGGGCGGTCGGCTTGGCCTTCGCCTCTTCCATATGGTTGTGGACAAGTTTCTCCGTCTCGCGCACCGACAGTCGTTTCGCTACAACAACATTCGCCAAAGCAATTTGCGATGCCGCGTCGACAGCCAACAGGGCACGCGCATGTCCCATGTCAATATCGCCAGCCATCAGCATGGTCTGCACCGGCTCCGCCAGGTTCAACAAGCGCAGCAAATTGGAAACCGCCGAACGCGAACGGCCGACAGCCTGCGCCGCCTGCTCGTGGGTGAACGAAAAATCGGTAATCAGCCGATGGATGCCTTGCGCCTCTTCCAATGGATTCAGGTCTTCGCGCTGGATGTTTTCGATCAGGGCCATGGCGGCCGCGGTCGTATCATCCACATCCTTCACCAGGACCGGCACAGTTTCCAATCCGGCAAGTTGCGCCGCACGGAAGCGACGTTCGCCGGCGATGATTTCATATTTGACATGGCCGCTTGCCTTGTCGATGCCAACCGGACGAACCAGCAGCGGCTGGATGATGCCCTGGGTCTTGATCGACGACGCCAACTCGGCCAGGCCCCCCTCATCCATCTGGGTGCGCGGCTGATATTTACCGGCTTGCAAGAATTGCACCGCCATCTCCGAAGGAGTCGGGTGCGAGGTTGGATTGGATGGGTCTTCGTCGCCGCCGAGCAGCGCGTCGAGTCCGCGGCCGAGGCCTTTCATTTTTTTGGTAGCCATTGTGGATAAGTCCGCTTACATTTTCTTGATACGTTTAACCATCTCGGCGCCGAAGGCGATGTAGGCTTGCGCGCCTTTCGACGTCGGATCGAAGGTCACGCCCGGCATCCCGTAGGACGGCGCCTCGGCCAGTCGCACATTGCGCGGAATGATGGTCTTGAATACTTTGTCGCCGAAGTGCTGCTCGAGCTGGGCCGAGACTTGTTGCGACAGCGTCATGCGCGGATCGAACATCACGCGCAGCAGGCCAATAATCTTCAGGTCCGGGTTCAGATTGGCGTGCACCTTCTTGATGGTGTTGACCAGGTCGGACAAACCTTCCAGTGCGTAGTACTCGCACTGCATAGGAATGACCACGCCGTGCGCCGCGCACAGGCCGTTCAAAGTCAGCATCGACAGCGCGGGTGGGCAATCGATCAGCATGAAGTCATAGTCTTTGGCTACCGCGCCCAACGCGTCACGCAGGCGGCGCTCACGGTTCTCGAGTTGCACCATCTCGACTTCCGCGCCGGCCAGTTCGCGGTTGGCAGGCAGCACGTCAAAGCCACCGGGCTCCGAACGCACGCGTGCAGTCGCTACGTCGGCCGTGCCGAGCAAAACTTCATATGTGGAAGCTTGAAGCGTCGCCTTGTTGATCCCCGCACCCATTGTCGCGTTACCTTGAGGATCGAGGTCAACAAGCAACACTCGCTGATTAAGTTTGGCCAGGCCGGCGGCCAGGTTCACAGTCGTGGTAGTCTTACCTACGCCACCCTTTTGATTTGCTACACAGAAAATTTTGGCCATCGAGTTTTCTTATATGGTCTAAATCATTTATTCGGTATAAACCGTTTATACTATTTATTTCGTATAAACGATTGAAATTATTTATACTGTTTAGCCAGTTACGTCCTGCCAATGAATACCAGGTGGCGCTGCGCATCCAATCCTGGTACTTGCAATGGCTGTAGCTCGTTCACTTTCCATGGGTCTGGCAGTCGCTCCCGCTCCTCTGCCGGTGCCGTGCCTTTCAGGGCGATGAATCGCCCGCCCTCCGCCAGCAGGTGCCCGGACCAGTTCACAAAATCGCTGAGGTCCGCAAAGGCGCGCGAGGTGATAACGTCGTAAGGCGTCTTGACCTGCAGTTCCTGCACCTTCTTCGTGTACACCGTTACATTGCCCAGTTCCAGCTCTGCTTTCACCTGGTTCAGGAAGGCCGTCTTCTTGTGCACGATGTCGATCATCGACACTTTCATATCCGGCCTGGTGATTGCCAGCACCATGCCCGGCAAGCCGCCCCCTGCCCCAACGTCCAGCACATTCTGCGCATCCTTGAAGGCGGGCACCGCGGCCAGCGAATCCAGGACGTGCAGGGTCATCATTTCCATCGGGTCGCGCACGGCCGTCAGGTTGTACACCTTGTTCCACTTGTTCAGCAGGGCCAGGTAGTCCAGCAGTTTTTCCTGCTGTGCCTCGCTCAAGCCCAGGTCCAACTGTTCGACACCGTTTTTCAGTACGTGCGCCAACGCGGCGCGATCAAACACCGCCATCAAGCCGCCTCATCTTTCAGCGTAACGAAACCGCCGTAGCCGGCTTTCTTCAAGTGGACCAGCAGCAGCGAAATCGCGGCCGGCGTCACGCCGGAAATACGCGAAGCCTGGCCCAGGGTTTCAGGGCGATGCTTCTGCAGTTTCTGGCGTACTTCCATCGACAGCGCCGTGATCTCTGCATAGTTGAAGCCCTCAGGCAGCTTCAGGTTTTCGTAATGCTCATGGCGCTCCACTTCGCGCAGCTGACGATCGATATAACCCGAATACTTCAGGGTGATCTCGATCTGCTCCATCACTGCCTCGTCGGTGACGCCCGGCCCGGCCAGCGACTGGCCTTCGTTGCCGGTCATGGTCATCAGCTTCTCGTAGCCGACACCTGGACGACGCAGCAGGTCCGCCAGCGAATATTCACGTTCAATAGCTTGGCCAATCACACGTTCGGACTCGCTAGCCGCAAGGATGCGCGGGTTGACCCACGTCGATTTCAGGCGCTCAAGTTCCTGTGCCACGGCCTCACGTTTGCGATCGAAGGCTTCCCACTGGGCATCCCCAACCACGCCCAGCTTACGCCCGATTTCTGTCAAGCGCATGTCAGCGTTGTCTTCGCGCAGGCTCAGCCGGTATTCCGCGCGGCTGGTGAACATGCGGTACGGCTCTTGCACGCCTTGGGTGACCAGGTCGTCCACCAGCACGCCAAGGTAGGCTTCGGAACGGGCCGGGGTCCAGGCTTCTTCCCCCCTGGTCTGCAGCGCGGCGTTGATACCTGCCAACATGCCCTGCGCCGCCGCCTCTTCATAGCCGGTGGTGCCGTTGATCTGGCCGGCGAAGAACAGGCCGTTGATCGCCTTGGTTTCCAGCGAAGCTTTCAGGCCACGCGGGTCGAAATAGTCGTACTCAATGGCGTAGCCTGGACGCAGGATGTGCGCGTTTTCCAAGCCCTTCATCGAACGCACCAGCTCGATCTGCACATCGAATGGCAGGCTGGTTGAGATACCGTTCGGGTAAAACTCGTGGGTTGTCAGGCCTTCCGGCTCCAGGAAAATCTGGTGCGATTCCTTGGCCGAGAAACGGTGGATCTTGTCTTCAATCGACGGGCAATAGCGCGGGCCGACCCCCTCGATCACGCCGGTATACATCGGGCTGCGGTCCAGTCCACCACGGATAATGTCGTGGGTTTTCTGGTTGGTGTGGGTAATCCAGCACGGCAACTGCTGCGGATGCATGGCGGTATTGCCCATCACCGAGAACACTGGCACTGGGTCCAGGTCGCCCGGCTGTTCGGTCATTTGCGAGAAGTCGATGCTGCGGCCATCGATGCGCGGCGGCGTGCCGGTTTTCAAGCGGCCCTGCGGCAGCTTCAATTCTTTCAGGCGAGCGGACAGCGAAATCGCTGGCGGGTCGCCGGCGCGGCCGGCCGAGAAATTCTGCAGGCCGACGTGGATCTTACCGTCCAGGAAGGTACCGGCGGTCAGCACAACTGCACGGCCCAGGAACTTCAAACCGATCTGGGTGACGGCGCCGACCACACGGTCGCCCTCCACCACCAGGTCGTCTACGGCTTGCTGGAACAGCCACAGGTTCGGCTGGTTTTCCAGGCGATGACGGATGGCGGCCTTGTACAGGATACGGTCGGCCTGGGCGCGCGTCGCGCGTACGGCCGGGCCTTTGGACGAGTTCAGGATACGGAACTGGATGCCAGACTCATCGGTAGCGATGGCCATGGCGCCGCCCATTGCATCGACCTCTTTGACGAGGTGGCCTTTGCCGATGCCGCCGATGGATGGGTTGCACGACATCTGGCCCAGCGTCTCAATGTTGTGGGTCAACAGGAGAGTCTTCTGGCCCATACGGGCCGAAGCGAGGGCCGCCTCGGTACCGGCGTGACCGCCGCCGACAACGATAACGTCGAATTCAGTAGGAAATAACATGGTAAAAATGGGGGGAAGCTGGGGATCGAACTGAATTATAAAGTTTTTTCGACCCTGCGAATTTTTTGGGCAGGATTTTTTTGCTCGCAATGTTTCACGTGAAACAAAAAGGGCGCCGATCGACGCCCCTTCAACATTGTTTCACGTGAAACACTATCACTTAAGCCATGCGTCATAGCCCGTTTTGATGATCAGCAGCACCACCACAACCAAGAACAAACGCCGTACAAAACCACTGCCATGCTTCAGCGCCAGCTTGGTCCCCAGCACCGAACCGACTACCTGGCAAACGGCCATCATCAAGCCCAATTGCCAGATGATATGGCCGGTGATTCCGAACAACAGGATCGCCGCGACATTACACGCCACATTCACCACCTTGGCGGCAGCCGAGGCACCCAGGAAATCGAAGCCAAAACTGCGAACGAACAGGAAGACCAGGAAGCTGCCCGTCCCCGGCCCGAAGAAGCCGTCATAGAAACCAATACCCGCGCCGACCAATACCGCCAGCACCTTCTCCTTGGTACCGGTGTGCAGTGGGGCATGAACGCTGCCCAGGTCTTTGCGGAAGAAGGTATATGCTGCCACAGCAATCAGCACGAAAGGCAGCAGGCCACGCAGGAAATCTGGAGGGATCCTGGTGACGGTATAGGCGCCCAGGAAGGCAAACAGGAAAGCGGCGATCGCCGCCGGTGCGACAGTTGTCCAGGCAATCGGGGTGCGGCGTGCATAGTTCACAGCAGCCGCGCTGGTCCCGAACACGCTGGCCACCTTATTCGTCCCTAACAGGGTCGCGGGCGCCGTGCCGCTCATTGCCGAGAATAATGCTGGAATCTGGATCAGTCCACCGCCGCCAACCACCGCATCAACAAAGCCAGCCGCGAACGCAGCTCCCGCCAACAAACCATACTCGACCATCGCGCAGCCCCAGCTATATTCGGTAATGTAATATTGTAAGTCGGAAATCAGCACGCTGCAGAAGGCTGGTGTAAGCTGGCCCAATGGACCTGCTGACCTCTTTTAGCTTCGCGACTGTTCCCTTAATCCTGTCGGCGCCCGGCGCAACAAAAGAACTGGGCCCGGAACTCCGCGCTCGATTCCCAGCCATCCGTCGCGTGCTGCTGGTTACCGACCAGGGATTCCTGCGAACCGGCTTAGCCGATGCGCCCATCCACAGCTTGCGGGCAGCAATGTTTCACGTGGAACAATTTACGGAAGTGGTAGCGGATCCGCCTGAACATGTGATTGAAAAGGCCCTTGTCCTGGCCCGCGAACATGACATTGAACTGGTGATCGGCCTCGGTGGCGGAAGTTCAATGGATGTGGCCAAGCTGGTTGCCGTTCTCGCCAACAGTGCGCAATCCATGGCCGAGATCTACGGCATCGGCAACGTGCATGGCTCACGCCTGCCCCTGGTCCAGATTCCAACCACCGCCGGCACCGGCTCTGAAGTCACCAACATCTCCATCGTCACCACCGGCGCTACCACCAAGAAGGGTGTTGTCGCGCCCCAACTGTACGCGGACATGGCAATCCTCGATGCCGAGCTGACCATCGGCCTGCCCCCCGCGGTGACCGCTGCAACAGGCATCGATGCCATGGTTCACGCCATCGAGGCATACACCAGCAAACACAAAAAGAATCCCCTATCGGATGGACTCGCACGCCAAGCCTTGAGCTTGCTGTCACGCCACCTGATCCGCGCCTGCGAGAACGGGCACGACCTGGCCGCGCGCCAGGCCATGCTTCTCGGCGCCATGCTGGCAGGGCAGGCCTTCGCCAATGCCCCGGTCGCCGCCGTGCACGCACTGGCCTATCCCATCGGGGGCATCTTCCATGTCCCGCATGGCCTGTCGAACTCGCTGGTATTACCCCATGTCCTGCGCTTCAACGCCGAGGCATGTGTGGAACAGTATGCAGAGCTGGCGACGATTGTGGTTCCCCACGTAGACGGAAGCGTAGCGGCCCGAGCCGAGGCGCTTGCTGTTGCAATGCAGCAATTCGGCACCATCACCGGTCTGCCCCGCACCCTGAGCCAAGTCGGCATTACGGCCAGCGACCTCGACCTGCTCGCCGACGACGCCATGAAGCAAGTCCGCCTGCTCGGCAACAATCCGCGCACGGTCACACGCGAAGACGCCTACGCGCTGTACAAACTCGCTCTCTGAATTTAGACCTGCTTGCGGCGCTTGCCTTGCAGGTCGAGGATCTCGCCGACAATCCCTTTGCGGAACAGCAGGACGCAGGCAACGAAGATAAATCCGATCACCAGGCTGACAGCTTCGCCAAGCGTGGAGAACCACTCGATGCCGGTGGCGCCAGCCATCATGGTGCCGAAGTCGCCAAGCTTGTTCTCCAGGGAGATGACCAGGATCGCACCGATGATCGGACCGGCCAGCGTTCCCATCCCGCCAACGAGCGTCATCAGGATGACCAGGCCGGACATCGCCCAGTGCACATCGGTCAGCGTTTCGAAGCCCAACACGACAGACTTGGTCGCGCCTGCGAGCGCAGCCAATGAACCGGAAAGCACGAACGCAGCGAGCTTGTACTTGTCCACGTCATAGCCCAGCGAGATCGCCCGAGGTTCATTTTCCTTGATCGCTTTCAGTACCTGGCCAAACGGCGAATGCACCATGCGCATGATCAGCGCAAAGCCCGCAATGAAAATCCCCAGCACCACGTAGTACATGGCCAGGTCGCTGCCCAGGTCCAGCACCCCGAGCAATTTTCCGCGCGGGACGCCTTGCAAGCCATCCTCGCCGCCGGTGAAATCGGTAAAGCGCAGCGCTGCAAAGTACACCATCTGCGCCAACGCCAGTGTAATCATCGAGAAGTAAATCCCTTGGCGGCGAATCGCCAATCCGCCCATCACCAGCCCGATCGCGGCACCGGCCAACACCCCAACCAGCAAGCTCAGTTCAAACGGAAGCCCCCAGTTTTTCAACGCATTCCCGGCGAAGTAGCCCGCCGCGCCGAAGAAGGCCGCGTGGCCAAACGACAGCAAACCAGTAAAACCAATCAGCAGGTTGAACGCACAGGCAAACAGCGCGAAACACAGAAGCTTCATCAGCAGCACGGGATAGCCGACAAACGGCGCGCCCAGCGCCAGCACCAATGCGATGGAATAGCCCAACGTCTTGTTCATTTATCGTTCCTTGCCGAACAGGCCGGCGGGACGCAACAATAGGATGATGACCATCACCAAAAACACGACGGTGTTGGCAAATTCGGGATAAAAGACTTTCGTCAGCCCCTCGATCACACCGAGTCCCAAGCCGGTCACGATCGAGCCAAGGATCGACCCCATGCCCCCGATCACTACAACGGCGAATACGACGATGATCAGGTTGGACCCCATCAAGGGAGTCACTTGCTGGATTGGAGCCGCCAGGACCCCTGCAAAGCCCGCCAAAGCGACGCCGAAGCCATAGGTCAGGGTCACCATCAGTGGCACGTTGATTCCGAAGGCTTCCACCAGCTTCGGATTTTCGGTTCCGGCGCGCAGGTAAGCACCGAGTTTGGTCTTCTCGATCACGAACCAGGTCGCCAGGCAAACCACCAAGGAAGCCAGCACCACCCAGGCGCGGTAATTCGGCATCACCATGAAGCCAAGGTCGGTCGCCCCCTGCAAGGCCTCAGGCGTTTCAAAAGGCTGCCCGGAGACCCCGTAAAACGAGCGGAAGCCGCCTTCGATCAGCAGGGTCAGACCGAACGTCAGCAACAAGCCGTAAAGATGATCGAGCTTGTACAGGCGGCGCAGCATGGTCCTTTCGATCACCACGCCCAATACGCCAACGATCAAGGGCGCCAGCACCAGCATGCTCCAATAGCTCATGCCGAAATAAGTCATGCCGATCCACGCAAGGAAGGCGCCCATCATATACATGGCGCCGTGCGCAAAATTGATCACATTCAGCAGCCCGAAAATCACGGCAAGGCCGAGGGACAGCATGGCGTAAAAAGAGCCGTTGACGAGCCCCAGCAAAAGCTGGGACATCATCATCGGGAGCGGGCGGCCGAAGATCTCCATCTAGCTTACTTCCACAGGGCGCACTTGGATTCAGCCTTGGACATATAGGCCTGGTCACCCGGGATCGTTGCCGCGACCTTGTAGTAATCCCATGGATATTTGGATTCCGACTGCTTCTTCACTTCCATCAGGTACATATCGTGCACCATGCGGCCGTCGGGGCGGATCACGCCGTTGTTGGTGAAGACGTCCTTGATGGTGGTCGATTTCAGCTTCGCCATCACCTTGTCGGCATCGTCTGTGCCTATTGCCTTCACCGCGGCCAGGTATTGCGTGGCGGCGGAGTAATCGCCCGCCTGCAGCATCGACGGCTCCTTCTTCATCTTCGCGAAGTAGCGCTTCGACCAGGCACGCGTGGTGTCGTTCATGTCCCAATACCAGCCGTCCGTCAGGTACATACCTGCGGTGGCGTTCAGGCCGAGCGAGTGGATGTCGTTGATGAACACCAGCAGCCCGGCCATCTTCATCTTCTTCGACACGCCGAATTCATTGGCCGCCTTGACCGAGTTGATAAAGTCCCCGCCCGCGTTCGCCAGCCCTAGCACCTGTGCGCCGGAAGAAGAAGCCTGCATCAGGAAGGACGAGAAATCCGTCCCGGGGAAGGGGTGACGCACATTGCCGATCACCTTGCCGCCGGATTTGTTGACCACTTCGGTCGTGTCCTTCTCCAGCGAATGGCCGAAGGCGTAATCGGCGGTCAGGAAGTACCAGTTCTTGCCGCCCTGCTTGACCATCGTGGCGCCGGTACCGCGCGCCAATGCCACGGTGTCGTAAGCGTAGTGCACGGTATACGGCGTGCACTCCTCGTTGGTCAAGCGCGACGAGCCGGCGCCGATAACCATGAAGACCTTCTTCTTGTCCGCGGCTACTTTTGCCATCGCCAGGTTAGCGCCCGAGTTGGTGCCGCCAACCAGCATGTCCACGCCCTGCTGGTCGAACCATTCGCGCGCTTTGGAGGCGGCGATATCGGCCTTGTTCTGGTGGTCCGCAAAAACGAATTCGATCTTCTTGCCGTTGATTGCGCCGCCCGCATCGGCAATCGCCATCTTGATCGCTTCGGCGCCGCCCTGCCCGTCAATGTCTGAGTAAACGCCCGACATGTCGGTGATGAAGCCGATCTTGATGGTGTCGCCGGAAATCTGGGCGTGTGCGCTGCTGAAGGCGCAAAGGGCTGCTGCAAAAGCAATGGCGTTGCGTTTCATAGTGTCTCCGTTTTCAGTTTTGATATTCAAACGCCCAGCAGCTCAGTCAACACCGGCATGCGGGCATCCAATTCCGATGACGCAAAACTCTCGACAATCCGACCGTGTTCCATCACATAAAACCGATCCGCCAGCGGCGCCGCGAAGCGGAAATTCTGTTCGACCATCACAATCGTGTATCCCTTGGCTTTCAGGGTGCGGATCATGCGCGCCAAGCCTTGCACGATCACGGGCGCCAGACCTTCCGAGATTTCATCCAGCAGCAGCAAGCGTGCGCCGGTACGCAGGATGCGCGCGACCGCCAGCATCTGCTGCTCGCCACCGGACAGCCGCGTGCCCTGGCTCGTGCGGCGCTCTTTCAGGTTCGGGAACATCTCGTAGATCTCGTCGACCGGCATGCCCTGCCCCGTTTTCAGCGCCGGCGGCAGCATCAGGTTCTCTTCGGTGGTCAGCGAGGAGAAAATGCCGCGCTCTTCCGGACAATAGCCGACTCCCAGGTGGGCGATTTTGTGCGTCGACAAACCGATCGCTTCCTGGCCGTTGATCCGGATCGAACCCTTGCGCGCTCCGGTCAGTCCCATGATGGCGCGCAGCGTGGTGGTGCGTCCCGCACCGTTACGGCCAAGCAGCGTTACCACTTCGCCGTGGTTCACGTTCAGGTTCACGTCATGCAGGATGTGCGACTCGCCATACCAGGCCTGGAGCTGGCTGATCTCCAGCGCCGCCGTCATGCGCCCACCCCGGCTTCCGTCCCCATATACGCTTCCATCACTTGCGGATTCTTCGACACCTCTTCATACGGCCCTTCCGCCAGCACGGCACCGCGTTGCAGCACGGAGATACGGTCGCAAATGCCGGACACCACATTCATATTGTGTTCAACCATCAGGATCGTGCGGCCGCTGGAGACCTTCTTGATCAACTCGGTCACGCGATGCACGTCCTCATGCCCCATGCCTTGGGTCGGCTCGTCGAGCAACATCATTTCCGGCTCCATTGCCAGCGTGGTGGCAATCTCCAATGCGCGCTTGCGGCCGTAAGGCATGTCGACCGTCAGCGTATCGGCGAACGAAGCCAGGTCAACCTCGGCCAGCAACTCCATCGCACGGCCATTCAACTGCTCCAGCGTGCGTCCACTGCGCCAGAAATGGAAGGTCGTACCGAGCTTGCGCTGCAAACCAATGCGCACGTTTTCGAGCACAGTCAGATGAGGGAAAACAGCGGAAATCTGGAACGAGCGAATCACGCCCATGCGCGCGATCTGCGCCGGTTTGAACGAGGTGATGTCCTTGCCGTTAAACAGGATCTGGCCCGAAGTCGGCACCAGGAATTTCGTCAGCAAGTTAAAGCAGGTAGTCTTGCCGGCGCCGTTCGGCCCGATCAAGGCGTGGATATGCCCACGCTGGACTTGCAGGTCCACGTTGGCGACAGCGGTGAATCCCTTGAACTCCTTGGTCAAACTCTTTGTTTCCAAGATGAAGTCGGACATTGCGTCTCCCCGGTTTTGCTAGATCATACACAAAAGCGCTGCTTTTTCCGCAATCATGATTACTGGGGAATTCGTGTTACCGGAAGTAATGGTGGGCATCACCGAGGCGTCGGCGATGCGCAGGCCGCGCACGCCGCGAACCCGCAATTCGCTGTCAACCACGGCCGAAACGTCGTCCGCGCGGCCCATTTTGCAGGTGCCGACCGGGTGAAAAATCGTGGTGCCGATCGCCCCCGCCGCCTCAGCCAACTCCTCGTCGGTGCGAAAATGCACACCGGGTCTGCATTCTTCCGGCCTGTATTTCGCCAGCGCCGGCGCCGCCGCGATCTTGCGGGTGAGGTTCAGTGCAGCCGCGGCGACACGCCGGTCTTCGTCAGTGCTCAAGTACATCGGCGTGATCTTCGGCGGCGCGTAAGAGTCAGCGGAAGCAATCCGCACATGGCCGCGTGAGGTTGGGCGCAGGTTGCAAACGCTGGCCGTGAAAGCAGGGAAGTCATGCAGCGGCTCACCAAAACGCTCCAGCGACAACGGCTGCACGTGATATTCCAGGTTCGGCGTTGCCTGCTCTGGACCCGACCGTGCAAAGGCCCCCATTTGCGACGGTGCCATCGACATTGGCCCACTCTGGAACAACGCATATTCGAGGCCGATCCGCGCCTTGCCCAACCAGCTAGCTGCCAGCGTATTCAAGGTCCGCGCGCCTTCCACTTTGAAGACCATGCGTAGTTGCAGGTGATCCTGCAGGTTGGCGCCAACGCCCGGCAAGTCATGCACCGGGTGCACACCCGCTTGCGCCAACACTTCCGCAGGCCCGATACCGGACAATTGGAGAATTTGCGGCGTGCCGATCGCCCCCGCCGCCAACAGCGTCTCGCGCGCCTCGGCATTCCAGCGCGTGCCACCACCGGTAAAAATCACGCCTTTGCAGACGCCCTCTTCCAACACCAGCTTTTCAACATGGCAGCCGGTCATCATCGTCAGGTTAGGGCGCTTGGTCGCGGCACGCAGAAAAGCCTTGGCCGTATTCCAGCGGATGCCGCGCTTCTGGTTCACTTCGAAATACGAGCAGCCGAAATTGTCGCCGCGGTTGAAGTCCTCGATCTTGGGAATGCCAATCTGTTCCGCCGCATCGCGGAACGCGTCGAGAATATCCCAGCGCAGGCGCTGCTTTTCGACACGCCACTCGCCTCCGCAGCCGTGGAACTCCGAAGCGCCGCCATGGTGGTCTTCGCTCTTACGGAACAGCGGCAAGACTTCCGACCAGCGCCAGCCAGGATCGCCGCACATCTCGGCCCATTGGTCGTAATCATTGGCCTGGCCACGCATGTAGATCATGCCGTTGATCGAAGAACTGCCGCCGAGGACCTTCCCACGCGGATAAATCAGGCTGCGGCCACCCAGTCCCACATCCGGTTCGGTACGGAACAGCCAGTCCGTGCGGGGATTATTGATGCAATGGAGGTAGCCGACCGGAATGTGGATCCAGACGTAATCGTCTTTTCCTCCCGCTTCGATCAACAGAACCTGGTTCTTTGGATTTTGCGTCAGGCGATTCGCGAGCACACAACCCGCTGTCCCTCCGCCCACAATAATGAAGTCAAATCGGCCTGCAGATTCCAAGTGTTCTCCGGGTCAGGAATGATTGATTTCCGAGATAAGAATTTCCATCAATTTAGCAGTCGGCATGGCACGGGACTTGGCGACGCCCGTTCCCGCCCACAAAGACATCAATTCGGCATCGCCACGCTTCGCAGCCTCAGCACGAATACTGCCGGTAAGTGCGTTCTGGATTGGATAGGCCGGCACTTCAGCCTCGACCCCGGCCATCTGGCACATGAAGCGGTTCTCAATACCGCGTGCATAGCGCCCCGAAATGGCGCGCGTGAGACGGGTAGGGTTGCCTTGCGCGGCCAGCAAGCGCTCTTTGTATGCCACCGGAATGCCTGACTCTTCCGTGACCAGGAACGCAGTCCCCATTTGCACCGCAATTGCGCCCAGCGCCAGCCGCTCACGGATTTCTGCGCCCGTCATGATATTGCCGGCGGAGATAACGGGAATCTTCACCGCCTGCATTACGGCCAACAACAGCGGAATCGCCTCCAGCGTCGCAGCGGTTTGCGGGCCAATAAAGGTCCCGCGATGGCCGCCAGACTCCACGCCGGAAGCGACAACCGCATCAGCCCCGGCAGCCTGCCAGGCCAGCGCTTCTTCCACATTGGTCACGGTACCGATCACCAACATGCCCACATCATGAAGGCGTTTCACCTGAGCGGCACTAAGGATATCGAAGGTAAAGCTGGCGACGGCAGGCTTCAACTCCAGCAAAAGCTCAAACTGCGCGGCGAAATCCTCACACCATTTGACGGGCTTCGGCAGATCCGGCCAGCCAAGTGAGCTCCAAATTGGCCGCAACAATCCAACCCCGCGCTCTACTTCCTGCTGGGAGGGCGATGGAATCCCCTGCACGAAGCAATTCAGCATGAACGGCCTGGATGTCAGGCGCCGGGTTTCGGCAACTTGAGCGCGGATCGTCTCCAGCGAAATCATGGAAATACCGAACGAGCCAAGACCGCCGGCATTCGACACCGCCGCCACCATCGCCGGCGTATTTGCACCACCGGCCATCGGCCCCTGGATGATCGGGACGGGGAAAATCGCTTTCAAGCTCATTTTTTTACCCTTTCAAGCTGTGGATAACGCTATGAATATCCACAGGCATCGTTTGTGAGTAAACAAGACTTCTCGAAAAAGGCCAAAAATTGTCCAAAAACAGTTCTCAGCTCACGCAGGGTTTACGCGCCTGCTTATACAGCCCGTAAACCCCTGATTTTTCTCCGCAAGGTGCACTTATCCACAGAAAGTCAGGGTTGTTAACAACCATTACTACTTTGTATACACACTAATCTAACGTAAACATAACTCTCCACCTATACTGAACAAGCAAGTTGTTCCATGCAATTCGCCTGGAGGAGTTCTTGTCGACTACCGACGCCTATCGACGCTTTCGCAGGCGATTGCTGGTCACCATGACCATGCTCGCCTTGCTAGCCACGGCAGTAGTCGCCTGGCAGCTCGCTTCTTCCGCACGTGATCGCGAACAGGCCATCCGCCAACAAACGCAGCACTACTCACGGGCAATCGAAGCCCAGGTACTGAGCTCAATCCAACTCTCAGACATTGCCTTGCTTGGCTTTGCCAATGCAATCAAGGTCGCGCCTTACACGCCACAGACCATTGACGCCCTGCTTTCCTCACGAGGAGCCTCTTTCGGCAACAGTTTCTGGATAACCTTCCTGGATCCTGAAGGTTTTGCCATCGCGAGTTCCCGCGATATCGCCGTCAAAGGCATCAGCTATTCAGACCGCGACTACTTCCAGGCCCAGCTCAAGCCTGGAAACGGCTTGTTCGTCGGTGAACCGACCCGTGGCCGCATTTCAAAGTCGCGGCTTTTTTTCCTTAGCCGCCGCGTTGAAGACGCTGCCGGCAAATTCCTCGGCGTCATCGTGGCTCCAGTAGATGCCGGCCGCCTTGCAGAAACTTTCGACAATTCACGCCTCAGCGACGACGTCACCATTACCCTGTTCCACACCAATGGCCACATCGTCGCCCGCGCTCCCCTCTTCGACGACACCTTCAACCGCGACATTCGCGACTCAAATGTCTACAAGGCTTTCGCCGACAATCCAATCGGAACGATCGAAACCATCAGCCCTATCGACAAAAAGTCCCGCATCGCCAGCTACCGAAAACTGCCAAACCTGCCCCTGGTCGTCACTGTCGGCAGTTCGAACGTCGGCCTGGCTCTGATCTCGCAACGACAATTCCTGATAGCCGGCGTCGCACTGTTCCTGATCTTCACCCTGATCGTCGCCGCCATCATTTACGCCCTGCGCTCCTTTGCCTCAGCCGAAGACCGCGAAAGCCGCTATCGCGTCCTCTACGCAGCATCCGCCGAAACAGAAAAGAAACTCGCCAGCAGCGAACAACGACTGCGCCTGATAGCCGACAACCTGCCAATCGTGATCGCCTACATGGACCACGACGAGCATTACTCGTTCAAAAATCGCCGCTTTGCCGAAATCTACGGCAGCGGTGAAAATCTCCAGCAAGCCTTGCCGCCAGACTTATACGAGGAGACCAGGCCTCACCTGGAGCGCGCCTTTGCCGGCGACACAGTCCATTTCGAACGAGGCATGCAACGCAAAGACCAGGAGTGCTGCGACGCCATCACCTACGTGCCCGATCGCGATGAGCATGGAAAAGTGATCGGCCTGTTCGTCATGGCGGAAGACATCAGCGAGCGAAAACGCCATGAAGAATCCAGCAAGCTGGCGACACTGATGTACGAAAATGCGTCCGAAGGCATGATGGTGACCGATGCGGAAGGCCGAATTCTCTCCGTCAACCCTGCCTTTTCCCAGATCAGCGGCTATGCCCCCGAAGAAGTCATCGGCCACCTAGCCTACGAGCTGACTTCCAGCCACCAGGACATCAAGTTCTACAGCCGGATGCGCCAGACCATCACCCATACCGGCTACTGGGAAGGAGAGATCTGGCACCAGCACAAGAACGGCGACCATTACCTGGTCTCGCTACGATTCAACACCGTCTTCGACAACAAAGGCAATCCACTGCGCCACGTCGCCCTGTTTACCGATATCACGAAGAAGAAGGCAAGCGAGGAAGCAATCTGGAAACAGGCCAACTTCGACACCCTCACCGGCCTGCCCAACCGCCGCATGTTCAACGACCGGTTGCGGCAAGACATCAAGAAAGCGGCCCGCGACCAACTGCCAATGGCGCTGATCTTTATCGACCTCGATGGCTTCAAGGCCGTCAACGATACGCTTGGCCATGACTTTGGCGACATTTTGCTTAAACAAGTGGCAGAGCGCCTGCTGCAATGCGTCCGCAATACCGATACCGTGGCCCGCCTGGGAGGCGATGAATTCACCGTGATACTCAGCGAGCTTAAAGAGCCCGGCGACGTGGTCCGCATCGTGCAGGAAATCCTGCATAGCCTGGCCAGGCCATTCCAGCTCAAACACGACTTCGCCCATATCTCCGGCAGCGTGGGAATCTCCTTGTTCCCGGACGACGGCGACCATGCCGAAATACTCATCAAAAACGCCGACCAGGCCATGTATCTCGCCAAGCAGCAAGGCCGTAACCGCTTCAACTACTTCGCGCCCTTTATGCAGGAAGCCAGCCAGATGCGCATCGAACTGGCGAATGAGCTGCGCAGCGCTTTGAAAAACCAGGAATTGCGGCTGCTGTTCCAGCCAATCCGCAACCTGGCCACTGGCAAGGTCGAATTGGCGGAAGCCCTGATTCGCTGGGAGCACCCTCAACGTGGCCTGCTTAAACCTGCAGAGTTCATAGGCGTTGCTGAAAATACCGGCGTGATCGCCGCGATCGGCGAATGGGTATTCCAGGAGGCCGCCGGACTGGCTGCCGGCTTCGGCAACGAGTTCAAGGTATGCGTGAACAAATCAGCCTGGCAATTCCGCCACGAAGCGGTAGGCGTCGATCATTGGCTTGAACTACTGCGTGAACAGGCCCTCTCGCCGCGTGCGATGGTGATCGAAATTACCGAAGGGCTGCTGCTGGAGGCAAACCGGGAAGTCGTACAACGGATGCAGTCGCTCAGGGACGCAAACCTGCTGATTTCCCTGGACGATTTCGGGTACGGATACTCGTCACTGAACTTCCTGAAGCGTTTCAAGATTGATTTCCTCAAGCTGGACACCAGTTTCAGCGACAACCAGCTCCTTTGCGAAGCAATTGTCACCATGGCGCACAAGCTCGACATCAAAGTCATCGCCGAAAAGATCGAAAACAAAGCTCAACTGGAAATTTTGATGGCTGCGGGTTGCGATTTTGGCCAGGGATACCTGTTCGGAGAGCCGATTTCAGCTGAAAAACTGCATCGTCTGTTGATAAGTCAATGAGTATCCACAGGATCGAATGTGCGTAAACACCGTTTTTGAGTTCACGCACAAAATTTGTTCAGAACTCATCCGGTTTACACACAGTTCTTGTCCAGCCAGTTCTACAATTCGTAAACTTCTGATTCTGTGGATGTTAACAGCTTTATCCACAGACACGGTCGCGTTTACTATCTACTACTATCCTTTCGTATACAACTTTAAATAAATAGAGGACAACTCGCGCATGCGTCTCGGGATCATCTCAGCCTTGGCAGAAGAACAGCAGGGACTACTGGAAGCCATGGAGAGCCCCTACAAGCTCATCCACGGTCAACGTGAGTACACGGCTGGAAAACTCTGGAAAATCGATTCTGTGGCCGTTTTATCGCGAATTGGCAAGGTTGCTGCTGCTGTGACAGCTGCAACCCTTGTGGAGAAGTTCAACGTTACCCACATAATTTTTACCGGCGTTGCCGGTTCTGCAGACCTGGGGGTCAGAATTGGAGACGTCGTGGTCGCGGATTCGCTGGCTCAGCACGACTTCGATGCCAGTCCGCTGTTCCCACGTTTCGAAATTCCGTTGACCGGACTCTCGCGCATGCCCACAGACCGCGAACTGAGCCTGAAACTGAGCCTGGCTACACGCCAATTCCTGCAAAACGACGCGCAAGTGCACCGTGGCCTGATTGGCAGCGGAGATCAATTCATCAAGGATCGGGCCCATCTGGAGACCCTGAAAGACGCACTGCCTGATTTATTGGCAGTGGAAATGGAAGGTGCAGCGGTAGCCCAGGTCTGTCACGAGCTGGAAATACCGTTCGCCATCATGAGGACGATTTCGGACAACGCCAACGAAGAAGCGGCGACGGATTTCATGCACTTCGTGCAAACCGTCGCCGCTCGCTACGCCTATGGCGTCATCCAGAATTTCTGCAAATCGCTTACTTGATCGGCAGTTTGGTGGTGTTTTTCACTTCTTCCATCACCGCATAAGTGTGGGTTTCACGCACCCCCTTCTGCAGCAACGTTTTGCCAAGGAACTCACGGTAAGCCGCCATATCCTTCACGCGAGCCTTCACCAGGTAGTCAAAACCGCCGGCGACCATGTGGCATTCCAGCACTTCGGGAATCAGCTGGACGCTATGCTTGAAGGCATCAAACACCTCCGGCGTCGTGCGATCCAGCACAACTTCGATGAACACCAGCAGCGAAACGTCCAGTAGCTGCGGGTTCAACTGCGCCGTATAACCCATGATGTAGCCTGCCTCGTGCAGTTTTCGCACGCGCTCCAGGCAAGCTGCAGGCGACAAATTCACTCGCGCTGCCAGTTCTACGTTGCTGATCCGGCCATCATTCTGCAACTCAGCCAAAATTTTCTTACTGATCTTGTCCAGCATTACATCCCCACTATTAATTTTATTCGGTCAAATTCTCTCACCAAAAACTATCTATTGCTAGTAATTAGTATTACCAGAATTAATCCGAGCGATTCCGCCGTACAATCGAATCATTCGTTGCACTGCACAACACGCCCGCGCAAACAGGGTTTGCCGGGCGTGTTTTCGTAGGTGCCAAACAATTCTTTACATACCAGCCAATAGAGACAACCATGCATCTAAAAGAGACGTTCATGCACCTAAACACCACGCCATTCGCCGCACTTCAGGCAGAAATCCTGCGCGACCCGACTCCGCTGCGCAGCGCCATTACGGCTGCATATCGCGTCGACGAACAAACTGCTGTGCAATGGCTGCTGTCGCAAATTAACGTCGGATCTCCGCACACCACGCAAGAAGCGCAATCCCTGGCCAAGCGCCTGGTGACCGCCGTCCGCGAAAAACGTACCCGTTCGTCCGGTGTGGATGCACTGATGCACCAATTCTCGCTGTCGTCCGAAGAGGGGGTTGCCCTGATGTGCCTGGCCGAAGCACTGCTGCGTATTCCAGACTCGGCCACCGCCGACCGCCTGATCGCGGACAAGATTTCCAAAGGCGACTGGCGCAAGCACCTTGGCGAATCGCCTTCCCTGTTCGTGAATGCGGCCACCTGGGGCCTGCTGATTACCGGCAAACTGGTCAGCTCGTCCAGTGAAGAAGGCCTCGGTTCCGCGATTACCAGCCTGATCGCCAAAGGCGGCGAACCGCTGATCCGCAAGGGCGTCGACCTGGCAATGCGCATGCTCGGCAACCAGTTCGTCACCGGCCAAACCATCGACGAAGCGATCAAGAACGGCAAGGACAACGAAGCACGCGGTTATCGCTACTCCTACGACATGCTGGGCGAAGCAGCATTGACCGAAGCCGACGCAGCCAACTACTACGCCGCTTACGAAAAAGCCATCCACGCGATCGGCAAAGCATCGAACGGCCGCGGCATCCGCAATGGCCCAGGCATTTCCGTCAAGCTGTCCGCCCTGCACCCACGCTACAGCCGCGCCCAGCGCGAACGTGTGATGGCCGAGCTGCTGCCGCGCCTGACCGAGCTGGTTAAGCTGGCCAAGGGCTACAACATCGGCCTGAACATCGACGCCGAAGAAGCCGATCGCCTGGAACTGTCGCTGGACCTGATGGAGGCGATGGCCTTCAACCCAGAGTTGGAAGGTTTCGACGGCATCGGCTTCGTGGTACAGGCTTACCAGAAACGCTGCCCGTTCGTGATCGACTATCTGGTCGACCTGGCCAAGCGCAGCGGCCGCAAATTCATGGTGCGCCTGGTCAAAGGCGCCTATTGGGATGCTGAAATCAAGCGTGCCCAAGTCGAAGGCTTGCCGGGCTATCCGGTTTACACCCGCAAGGTCTACACCGACGTTTCCTACCTGGCTTGCGCGCAACGCCTGCTGGCAGCGGCGGACGTGATTTACCCGCAGTTCGCAACGCACAATGCGCAATCGCTGTCCACCATCTACACCTGGGCCAAGCGCGATGGCATCACCGGCTACGAATTCCAATGCCTGCACGGCATGGGCGAAACCCTGTACGACCAAGTAGTCGGCGCAGAAAACCTCGATAAGCCTTGCCGCATCTATGCACCGGTCGGTTCGCACGAAACATTGCTGGCCTACCTGGTACGCCGCCTGCTGGAAAACGGCGCCAATTCCTCCTTCGTCAACCAGATCGTCGACGAAAGCATCCCGGTCGACTCGATGATCTCGAACCCGATCGAAGTCGCACGCAGCCTGGAAGGCAAACCGCACACCGGAATCGCCCTGCCGCTGGACATGTTCGGCGCCGAGCGCAAGAACTCCGTCGGTATCGACTTCGCGAACGAAGACGTCTTGCGCGAAGTATCGCTGGCGCTGGCACAGCCGCGTAGCTGGAGTGCCGGCCCGCTGCTGGCGGTCGAAGCCAGCGCAGGCCAGCCAGCGCAAACGGTAGTCAATCCGGCCCGCAAGGACGATGTCGTCGGCTCCTTCACCGAAGCCACCGCCGAAGACGTCAACAACGCCCTGAGCGCCGCCAGCCAATTCGCCATGGATTGGCAAACCACTGAACCGTCGCAACGCGCCGCCTGCCTGGATCGCGCCGCCGACCTGTTTGAAACCCACAAACTGGAGCTGATGGCGCTGGCCGTACGCGAAGCCGGCAAATCGCTGCCGAACGCGATTGCCGAAGTACGCGAAGCAGTCGACTTCCTGCGCTACTACGCCGTGCAGGTACGCGGTTCCACCAACACGCTGGCCCTGGGCCCTGTGACGTGTATCAGCCCATGGAACTTCCCCCTGGCGATTTTCACCGGCCAGGCAGCAGCCGCACTGGCAGCCGGCAACGTCGTGCTGGCAAAACCGGCGGAACAAACCCCGCTGATCGCCCAACGCGCAGTGGAACTGCTGCACGAAGCCGGCGTACCGCGCGCAGCGCTGCAATTCCTGCCAGGCCGCGGCGAAGTGGTTGGCGCAGGCCTGTGCAACGACGCGCGCGTCAAAGGCGTGATCTTCACCGGTTCCACCGAAGTGGCGCAGTTGATCAACCGCACCCTGGCCAAGCGCGCCGCTGCTGAAAATGTGGACATCCCGCTGATCGCCGAAACCGGCGGCCAGAATGCGATGATCGTCGACTCCTCCTCGCTGCCGGAGCAAGTGGTGGCCGATGCGATTTCTTCCGCCTTCGACAGCGCTGGCCAGCGCTGCTCCGCGCTGCGCGTGCTGTTCCTGCAGGAAGACATCGCCGACAAGACCATCAAGATGCTGAAAGGCGCGATGAAGGAGCTACGTATCGGCTCGCCGGACCGCCTGGCAACCGATATCGGCCCCGTTATCGACAAGGAAGCGCAGCAAAACCTGCTGTCGCACATCGAAAAAGTGCGTGCCCACGCAAAGGACAGCTTCTCGCTGGAAGTGCCGGGCGCCGATGCCGGCACATTCGTCCCGCCGACCGTGCTGGAAATCCGCTCCCTGTCCGAGCTGACCAAGGAAGTGTTCGGCCCGGTGATGCACGTGATCCGCTACAAGCGTTCGGAGCTGCCGAAAGTGATCGAGCAAATCAACGCCAGCGGCTTTGGCCTGACCCTGGGCGTGCATTCGCGTATCGACGAAACCATCGACTACATCGCCTCCAGCGCCCACGTCGGCAACATCTACGTGAACCGCAATATCGTTGGTGCCGTGGTGGGCGTGCAGCCGTTCGGCGGCGAAGGCAAGTCCGGCACCGGCCCGAAAGCCGGCGGCCCGCTGTACCTGAAGCGCCTGCAGCGTGCAGCCGTCACCCTGGACCGCCACGAGCGCCACGGCGTGCCCGCAATCGACTCGCTGGCCGCATGGGCCAAGGCGCAAGGCAGGACCCGCCTGAGCGCGCATATCGAAAGCTATGCACGCACCACGCCGGTAGGCGGCTTGATCGCCCTGCCAGGTCCGACCGGTGAGCGCAATACGCTCGCCTTCGTCCCACGCGGCAATATCGCCTGCTTCGCAACGCATGCCGACGTCCTGCTGAACCAGGTAGCAGCCGCCCTGTCGACCGGCAACCGCGCCCTGGTAGTTGAAAGCGCCCTGCCTGCCGACCTGCCTGCCGACGTCAAAGCCGCGATCCAGACGGTAGCCGCCGCCGACCTGGCCAAAGCCGACTTCCAGATCGCGTTGGTGGAATCCAGCCTCAGCGCCAAGCTGCGTCCCGAGCTGGCCGCCCGCGACGGCGCGATTGTCTCGGTGATCGACACGACGGAAGAAAGTGAAGTCCCACTGTGGCGCCTGGTCGCCGAACGCGCCCTATGCGTCAACACCACCGCCGCCGGCGGCAACGCCAGCCTGATGACCCTCGACGCATAAGTTGTACGGTCCAGCCCGTGTCCCACCATGGGGTCACACCCGTTTCGGGACACGGGCGCGGCAGTTTGATTCACATCAGCTTGTCCAGATTTGGCTCATGCTAAGTTGTCAGCATGAGCCGCCCTTCCCGAATCGTCTTCCCCGGTGCCATTTACCACGTGACTTCGCGTGGGAACAGGCGTGCCGCGATCTACCATGATCAACGCGACCACCTGATCTGGCTCGATAAACTGGGGGAAACGGTTGAAAAACATGGTTTCCGGGTTCACGCATACTGCATGATGCCGAACCACTTTCATCTCTTGCTTGAAACGGTTTATGCCAACCTGTCCGAAGGCATGCACATGCTGAACGCAACATACTGCCAGCACTTTAATCAGCGGCACGGTCTTACCGGCCACGTGATCCAGGGACGCTTCCATGCTGTCAGCGTAGGCAAGGAAAAGCAGCTGCTCGCCGCAGCGCGCTACATCAGCCTGAACCCGGTTAGGGCAAAACTCGTGAGCGATCCCAAGGATTGGGATTGGAGCAGCCACCGCTACTTTTTGCAGCCCGAATTCGCGCCAACCTGGCTTGAAACAGACTGGTTGTTATCTCAGTTCGGAAATGGTGACCTGGGAAGAAGGATCGCGGCTTATGAAGATTTTGTCGCCGCCGGCGTCGGGATGCCCAACCCTCTAAACTTTCACTCGGAGCGGACCAATCTCGCGCGAGAACAGGTACAGCCGCTCATTAGTTACGCTGCGCTCTACCTTGATCGCGACGAAGCAATCGCACGTGCCCACCAATCGAAGGCCTATACTCGCCAGCAAATAGCGGAACACTTCGGCGTGTCCGTCAAGACCGTTTCGCGGGCAATCCAAAGTTTCCCCCCGCGCGACGCCTGAGCCCGTGTCTCAAAACGGGTGTGACCCCATGGTGGGACACGGGCCCAACTGTAGGCTCAGTAGGTATCGTTCTTGGGATTGGTGCCGGGGGCGGTTTTCTGGGCGACGGAGTTCATGCTTTCCAGGTGGCTGCGCAGCCATTTGTGGGCTGGGCTGCGGGCGTCGCGTTCGTGCCACAGCATGTCGAGGTGCACGGCGGGGAGCTGGAATGGCAGCTCTTTGTAGATCAGCGCGTCTGTCATGCCGGTGGAGGCGATCAGGTGCTTCGGCAGCACCGTGATCAAATCGCTATTGGCGACCACGCGGCCGGCGGTGAAGAACTGGTTCACCGTCAGCAAGATGCGGCGTTCGCGCTGGATCTGCGCCAGCGCTTCGTCCACCAGGCCATGCGCGCGACCGGAGAAGCTGACCAGCAGGTGGTTGGCCCCGCAGTAGTTGTCCAGGGTCAGGTCTTGCTTGGCCAGCGGGTGCCCGCGCCGCATCACGGCCACGTAAATCCCCGAGTACAAGCGTTCATGGCGAATCGGCGAACTTGGCTCGCTCATCAGCTGGGCGGCGACGCCGGGGAAGAAGCCGACCGCCAGGTCGATATCGCCACGCAGCAGCATCGGGCGCGGTTCGCGTGTTGTCAAAGGAACCATGCGGATGTTGACGCCCGGCGCTTCGCGTTCGATCGAACGCATCAGGGCAGGCAGCCAGAACGCCGCCGTGGCGTCGGCCATCGCCATGCGGAAGGTGGCATGGGTCTTGGAGACGTCGAAAGTCCCGGGCGTGACGGCGGCTTCCAGGGAAGCCAAGGCGGCCCGCACCTGTGGCCATAGCGCTTCCGCCCGCGGAGTCGGCTTGACACCGTAGGCTGTGCGGATCAACAAGTCGTCGCCCAGGCTTTCGCGCAGGCGCTTGATGGCGTTCGACACCGCCGGCTGCGTCATGGCCAGGTGGCCGGCGGCGCGCGTCAGGTTCTGCTCAGTCATTACCGCGTCGAACACGCGCAGCAGATTCAGGTCGAGGGTCAGAAAGCTCATCGGTCATTCACACCAATAATAATTGTTATGGAGAAACGGAATTGGCGTTATATGTTGCGGCGCACTATAGTACCGTTAGATTCTAAGGGTATAGAAACCGCCATGTCTACTTACATTAACATCATCGAATTCGCACAGTACCTGCCGCTGGTGATCCTGGCGCTGGCGCTGGCTGTCGTGTTCAAGCCGCTGCTGCGGGGTATCGCCCGCGCAGCCGTGCTTGTCGTTAAGCCAAAGTTGAGCAAAGAGGAACGCCTGCAGCGTCGCCTGATGCGCGACACCATGATGTTCAAGCGTATGCTGAATTCGATGGAAGGCTCGCCTAGCCACGTCGCAGAACTGCGAGCGTTGGCCTGCCGCGCGTAAGCCTTCCGCAGCGCAGCAATCAGTTCGTTTCTGGAGCCGGGGCTGGTTTTTCCACGCCCGACAGCAGTTTCGGTTTCAGCGACATGTCAACCGGCTTGTTGCCGATCCAGATGCGCATGATGGCGTTGAAGAACGCCTGATCCGGTAACGATTCTCCGACCTTCTTACCGTTCAGGAAAGCCTGGGAACCGGCGCCCGGGGTCCAGTCGACGAGCAACTCGTCGCCCTTCTTCAGTCCAGGGAACTGGGCAAAAATCTCCCCGAAGGCCTTGGTTTGCGGCAGCAGCTTGGTACGTTCTTCCGGGCTGACGTTGTCGTTCAGTCCCTTCATGAAGGCCATGCCGAAGTCGTCCGAGCTCAGGTCACGCATCGCGACGATGCGGATCCGGCGCGCACCGGCCACGGCCAGCACGTCCTGCACAGTGGACTTCTTTTCTTGCAGGTAGAAGCCCACGGCATAGACCTTGAACACCAGCTTGCTGCGCACGCCGGCGCCGTTCAGCTTGAGGTCATGGCCGGCGACAGAAACCGTTTCCGGGAATTTGACGCCTGCCACATCAGCGGCAAAGGCGGGCAGGCTGCTGGCGGCCAGGAAAACGGCGGCGGCAGCACTTTGTAAAAGTTTACGGCGAGTAATACTCATTTTGTCTCCGTTTGTATCAGATAGCAATATAACGCAGAGCTACCCTTTTTGGGAGGCATCAGGTCTTATCTGCCTGCAATTTCCCGAATTTTGCCAACAGTTGCTCCTTGCTTTCCCGCCAATCTGGATTAAAAGGAATGCAAGAGACCGGGCAGACCTGCTGGCACTGCGGTTCATCAAAGTGCCCGACGCATTCGGTGCACTTGTTGGGATCAATTTCGTAGATCTCCGGACCCATATAGATCGCGTCGTTCGGGCACTCCGGCTCGCATACGTCGCAATTGATGCAGTCGTCGGTAATCATTAAAGCCATGGCATTACTCTCTTATTCGCCCTTGCGCGCTGCGATTTTCTTGCGCAGCCAGCGGTCAACGGACGGGAAAACAAACTTGGACACGTCTCCGCCAAGCTCGGCGATCTCGCGCACGATGGTGCCCGAGATGAATTGGTACTGGTCGGATGGGGTCAGGAACAGCGTTTCCACATCCGGCAGCATGTAGCGGTTCATGCCCGCCATCTGGAATTCGAACTCGAAGTCCGACACGGCGCGCAGGCCGCGCACGATCACGCGCGCATCGTGCTCGCGCACGAAGTCTTTCAGCAGGCCGGAAAAGCTCTCAACTTTGACGTTTGGATAATGGCCCAGCACTTCGTTGGCAATTTCCAGCCGTTCCTCGAGCGTGAAGAACGGATGCTTGTTCTGGCTATCGGCCACGCCGACGATCAGTGTGTCGAACAGGCCCGATGCGCGGCGCACCAGGTCTTCATGACCCCGGGTCAGCGGGTCGAAAGTACCCGGATAAACTGCTACAACCATTGCAACTCCATGCGTTTGGCTTAGAACAAAGAAGGATTATGCCTCATTTTCAGGCAAGGCCTGAAGCAGGTGGTAATACACCATGCCCGCCTTATCGGCGCGAACCACTTCCCAGCCGTCGAAGGCCAGCGGAACTTCGGCCTCGGCATAAACCAGGCCGCCATCCTTGAGCAGATCGCGGCAAAGCGGCAGCGCGCGCTCCAGCAAGCCTTGCTGGTAAGGCGGATCGAGGAAGATCAGGTCGAATTTGGCGCCGCGGCCGGCCAGCGATTGCGCCATCGCCAGTGCGTCGCCGCGCTGGATGGCGATATTGGTAGCCTTCAGCTTTTCGCGGTTGGACTCAAGCTGGCGGACGACGGCGCTGTTGGCGTCCACCATCGTGACCTTGGCCGCGCCGCGGCTGGCTGCCTCGAAACCGAGGGCGCCGCTGCCGGCGAACAGGTCCAGCACCTGGGTGTCGCTCCAGGCGGCATCGTGCAGGTGGTTGATCCAGTTGAAGACGGTTTCGCGCACCCGGTCAGGCGTTGGGCGCAGGCCCAGTGCTTCCAGCACGGGCAATGGGGTGCGCTTCCAGTCGCCGCCGATGATGCGGACCTGGTTGGGAACTTTCTTTTTTTGCATGGCCGGCATTATCTCATGCCGCCCATGCGCCAAGGTCTAATGCACTTGCGCCGCAAGGGTATTCAAGTCCTTGATCCAGCCTTCCATGCGCTTTTGCGCGTGGGCCTTCTGCTCCGGCGTGGAGATGCGCACCACGGTGTGGACAAGTTCCAGCGTCCCCTGGGTATAGCTATCGAAGAACGCTTTGCGCTCCGGGAAGCCGAAGCGGTCAAAACCCGAACGGATCAACTCCTCTATCCATTGCGTGGCGACCTGCTTGCTCGGTTGCTCCTTCATGATCTTGCGCGCCAGGTTCATGATCTTGAGCTGGCGGCGCATGCGTTCATCGAGCCACAGCGCGTTATTCAGCGGCCTCGCATCGGAGGCCTTGCGGATAATGGCTTCCTGCTCGTCGCTGAAGTCGCCGAACCACAGTTCGAACTGCTCCATCGACTTTTTGTAGCGGAACTTGTTCTGATCCTGCGCGTCGCCCTTCATGTTCTCCTTGCGGAATTTGGCATTGTTCTTGGCGAACTTCTTCTCCATGCCCTCCAATTGATCCGGCTTGAGCGATAGCGCCAGTTCCGCAATCTCGGGGGCGGAACGCAGCAGCAGCGCCTCGGTGCGGTCGCGGATATCCACATAATCGGCCATCAGGTCGGCTTGCGTTGGATTGCCGCGCAGCTGGTGCTGGGCCTTTTGCAGGAACTGCACATAGTCCTGGAGCTGGGTCTTGCGGTGCCAGCGGAAGAACTCCCCGATATCCTGCTTGACCTCCGATTTTTGCTCGCTATCGAAATCGACATAGGCGTCCAGCCACCAATACAGCAGCGTGTCGCCGTTGTTATACGCCAGGCGCAGGGAGCTGCACGCTGCGAGCAGAATGGCAAAAGCCAGCACGATGCACGTGTTAAACTTTTTCATCTTTTAACTCACACAAGAAAACTACGGTCTATGAACGTCGTCATTCTCGCCGCCGGCATGGGTAAGCGCATGCAGTCGGCGCTGCCAAAAGTTTTGCATCCCGTAGCCGGCAAGTCCTTGTTGTCTCACGTTATTGACACTGCGCGCAGCCTGTCTCCGGCTAAATTGTGCGTCATTTACGGTCACGGCGGCGCAGCGGTGCTGGCTTCGCTCGACAAGCACAAGGCCGTTCCCGGTACCGACATCTCGGCTGCGCTGCAGGAACCGCAGCTGGGCACCGGTCACGCTGTCCAGCAAGGCCTTGAGCACCTCGATGATGACCAGCCGACCCTGGTGCTGTACGGCGACGTGCCGCTGACTTCCGCCGCTTCGCTGAAGCGCCTGGCCGACGCCGCGGGCCATGACAAGCTGGGCATCCTGACCGTGGTGCAGGACAACCCGTTTGGCCTGGGCCGCATCGTGCGCGTGGGCGGTGCCATCCAGCGCATCGTTGAAGAGAAGGATGCCACAGAAGCCGAGCGCATGATCAAGGAAATCAATTCCGGCATCATGGTGATCCCGACCGCCAAGCTGAAACAGTGGCTGGGCAAGTTGAAGAACGAGAACGCCCAAGGCGAGTACTACCTGACCGATATCGTCGCCATGGCGGTGGAAGAAGGCGTGCAAGTGGTCTCGGCCCACCCCGCCGCACCGTGGGAAGTGCTGGGCGTGAACAGCAAGGCGCAACTGGCCGAACTGGAACGCATCTACCAGCGCAATGTTGCCAACTGCCTGCTGGACAAAGGCGTGACCCTGGCCGATCCGGCGCGCATCGATGTGCGAGGCGAGCTGATTTGCGGCCGCGACGTGACCATCGACGTGGGCTGCGTCTTCGAAGGCAAGGTGGAAATCGGCGAAGGCGCGACCATCGGCCCGAACTGCGTGCTGATTAACGCGCGCATCGGCGCAGGCGCCAACATCAAGGCCTTCACCCATATCGAAGAGGCGGTGGTGGGCGACAAGGGGCAGATCGGCCCATACGCCCGCCTGCGTCCAGGCACCGAGTTGGGTGAAGACGTCCACGTTGGCAACTTCGTCGAGATCAAGAATAGCCAGGTTGCCGCGCATTCGAAGGCCAACCACCTGGCCTACGTTGGCGATGCAACCGTCGGTTCGCGCGTGAACATCGGCGCCGGTACCATTACCTGCAACTACGATGGCGCGAACAAGTTCCGCACCGTGATCGAAGACGACGCCTTTATCGGTAGCGACAGCCAGCTTGTGGCCCCGGTGACCGTCGGCGCAGGTGCGACTATCGGCGCCGGCACGACGCTGACCAAGGATGCGCCAGCCGGCAAGCTGACCATCTCGCGCCCCAAACAGTTGACGGTTGAGGGCTGGAAGCGCCCGGTCAAGGTAAAGAAAGCCTAAGCAACCGAGAACTGGCGGCGGCGTTGGTAAGTGAATTTCACCAACTCGGGGAAGAAGCGATCGAATCCATCCGCGATCGCTTCATAGTGCTGCTGCACTTCCCCAATGCCCTCGCGCAGCAGGTGGCCATTCCGGCTTAACCTGTCCGACATGCGGGTCAGCGCCAGCTCGACCCCGCTGAACTCCCCATACGCACCCAACCAGTCTTGCTTGATCAGCTTGGGCAGGATCTCGCGCAGCCGCTCCGGCAATTGCCCCTCGTGCGCCGCCAGGGCGCCGTAAAAGCGCTCGATCAACTCCTTGCGCGGCTCCTCGCAATATTCATCCCAGCGTTGGCTCAGGATATGGTCGTAAAACACGTCCAGCACGATGCCGGCATAACGCCGCCGGCCCTCGGTAAATAAACTCTTGGCTTCGGTCACCACCGGATGGCTATCCGTGAACGTGTCGATGAAGCGGTGCAGCGCGATCTCGTTCGCAATCTCCGGCGCGTAGTGGTCTCCACCGTTCGTCTTGACGAAATCGCCCAGCATGGCGCCGACCATCGCGGCGTCGCTATGGCGCGCCAGGTAGATATGTGCAAGGTAGTTCATACCCCATTCTAGCGCTGTGGATAAAGATGTGTAAAAGCTGGTGCAATTCCGCTTGAAAACGCCGTGATAGGCATTGGATAAGGGCTAGCCGGTATGCTGGAATTATCCACATTGCGTGTTGTTGCGCACTTGCTGTGGAAAAGCCTGGGGACTACACGTCAATAACCCTGGATAACTTAAAACTGTGGATAAAGATGTGGGAAACCCTGCGGAAAATGCGGGGATAGGCTGTGTGGATCGCTGGATAACTGCGTTCGGCTGGTTCGCCGGTGTAGGAAAGTATGTGCATAAGCCTGTGCTTAGCCCGGTATAAGCCGGTATAACCTGCTCATACCGGAATGCTGGTTTCAAACTTGCTACGAAAAGTGGAAAAGTACGCTTTCACATTGCGTACATTGGCTTGGCCGGCGAACAAGCGGTGGGCCAGGGCGTGATAGGCCGGCATATCCGCCACCTGCACAATCAGCACGAAATCCGGCCCGGGCGAGACCCGGTAGCATTGCAGCACCGCCGGTTCCGGTGCCACCAGGGCCTCGAACTCCGCCATGCGTTCCGCGGCTTGGATATCCAAGGAGATTTCCACAACCGCCGTCAGGTGCGCGCCGACTTTGTCCGGCGCCACCAGGACAACTTCGCGCGCGATCACGCCGGCATCGCGCAAATGCTTGACCCTGCGTAAGCACGTAGGCGCCGAAACGTGTACGGCAGCAGCCAGTTCGGCATTCGTTTGGGACGCATCCTTCTGCAGGGCATTCAGGATACGACGGTCGATTTCATCAAAGTTCATAATTTGAAAGAATATTTCACTCGGTATGCGACGTGAAATATTCTTGCACAGTAGATGGAAATGAGAAAGCAAATTTCTTCACGCCTGCTCTAGCATGCAATCATTAACTTTTAACGAACGAGGTCGCATATGTGCGGTATTGTCGGCGCTGTAGCTCAGCGCAATATCACCCCTATCCTGGTTGAAGGCCTGAAGCGCCTGGAATACCGCGGCTACGACTCCTGCGGCGTCGCCCTGCACCTGGACGGCAAGCTGCAGCGCTCCCGCAGCACCTCCCGCGTGGCTGACCTCGAAAAGCAGATCAATGAAGGTGGTTTGAACGGCTTCACCGGCATCGCCCACACCCGCTGGGCCACCCACGGCGCCCCAGCCTCGCACAACGCCCACCCGCACTTCTCCCCAAGCGAAGCGGCCGCCCGCATCGCCCTGGTCCACAACGGCATCATCGAGAACCACGACGAACTGCGTGCCGAGCTGACCGCCCTGGGTTATGTCTTCACCAGCCAGACCGACACCGAAGTGATCGCCCATCTGGTCGACCATATGTACAACGGTGACCTGTTCGACACCGTGCAGCACGCCGTCAAGCGCCTGCACGGCGCCTACGCCATCGCCGTGTTCTGCCGCGAGGAACCGCACCGCGTGGTCGCCGCGCGCCAGGGCTCGCCGCTGATCGTCGGCATCGGCCAGGGCGAGAACTTTGTCGCATCCGACGCCATGGCGCTGGCCGGCACCACCGACCAGATCATCTACCTGGAAGAAGGCGACGTGGTCGACCTGCAACTGGGCCGCACCTGGATCGTCGACGTCGACGGCAAGCAAGTGAATCGCGAAGTGAAGACCGTGCATGCCCACACCGGCGCTGCGGAATTGGGCCCATACCGCCACTTCATGCAAAAGGAAATCTTCGAGCAGCCACGCGTTGTCGGCGATACCCTGGAAGGCGTCACCGGCGTCATGCCGGAGTTGTTTGGTGACGGTGCCTACAAGGTGTTCAGGGAAATCGACCGCGTGCTGATCCTCGCTTGCGGCACCAGCTACTACGCCGGCTTGACCGCCAAATACTGGATCGAATCCATCGCCAAAGTCCCGGTCAGCGTGGAAATCGCCTCCGAATACCGCTACCGCGACAGCGTGCCGAATCCGAAGACCCTGGTGGTGACCATCTCCCAGTCCGGCGAAACCGCCGACACTATCGCCGCGCTGAAGCACGCGCGCAGCCTGGGCATGGAACACACTCTGACTATCTGTAACGTGTCCACCAGCGCCATGGTGCGCGAGTGCAAACTGTCCTACATCACCCGCGCCGGCGTGGAGGTTGGCGTGGCATCGACCAAAGCTTTCACCACCCAGCTGTCCGCCCTGTTCCTGCTGACCCTCAGCCTGGCGCAAGTGAACGGCCTGCTGACGGAAGAACAGGAATCCGCGCACCTGAAAGCCATGCGCCACCTGCCTTCCGCCATCGCCGCCGTGCTGGCGCTGGAACCGCAGATCATCGCCTGGGCCGAAGAATTCGCGCGCAAAGAGAACGCCCTGTTCCTGGGCCGCGGCATGCACTACCCGATCGCTCTGGAAGGCGCGCTGAAGCTGAAGGAGATTTCCTACATCCACGCGGAAGCCTATCCAGCCGGTGAACTGAAACACGGACCGCTGGCGCTGGTGACCGACGAAATGCCGGTAGTGACCATCGCCCCGAACGACGCCCTGCTGGAAAAGCTGAAGTCGAACATGCAGGAAGTGCGCGCCCGCGGCGGCCAGCTCTACGTCTTCGCCGACGTCGACTCGCGCATCACGTCCGGCGACGGCGTCCATGTGATCCGCCTGCCGGAACACTACGGCCAGCTGTCGCCGATCCTGCACGTGGTCGCGTTGCAGCTGCTGGCCTACCACACCGCTCTGGCACGCGGAACTGACGTCGACAAGCCTCGCAACCTCGCGAAATCAGTGACTGTCGAATAAGCTGGAGCGTAGGCGCCTGACCAGTTGTAGAGAAATAATAAAATCTGAAAAAATAATAAAGACTGACAATTGGCATTAGGTGGGGACGGGACACTGCTTTGATGTGGTGTCCTCGTCTCGCAACGGCCTTCGTAAGATTCGGTCGAGCGGACCGAAAATGGCTTCAGCGCACCTACACGATAACCAATGGAACGACCACATATAGAGCAAGTGCCGGGGCTTTGGGAATGCGATGGCTCTCTCCGAGATGTCTACTTTTTTGGCGCTGATATTGATCGCTGGTCACGGTTTCTTGAATTCGCGTTGACGCACCGTTTCACTTACATGACCGACGGCGAGGCCGCAGAGTTTCCAGGCATTGAAGAGGTCTTCCGGGCTCGGGAGGTAGCGCACTGCTTCTCGATCTGGATTGGTGATGCCTGTGCGAATTGCCACTTCTTCGTGACAGATGAAATTGAACTTGACCTAGATCCCCGTGAGGTACTTGGTCAAAATGAACACGAAGCATTGCTAGCGTTTGTCGAAGCGGCGGCAAATGTTGTCGGCCTTGACTGCGCCATTACGCCAGAAGGAACTGAAGGTTCGCCGTTCCTGTCGTTTAGCTTTTACGATCAGCGCTGGAAAATTCATGGCTAAGCATTTTATCAACTCAGCAGCTAGCGCAGAGCTTGCTCTAATCGCCAGCAAACCAGTCTAGTAAGGTCTATGGGAATTATCGGAATTTCAAGGAAGCCTATCGAAGGCGGCTTGATGCCGCTCGAGCATCAGATCCGATTCCGTAGCCATAGCTCCGTAGCTGATGGATACTTTTTCCTTATTGCGCCGCCCTTTCAAGAGTTTGTCTTGCACGGTGAAGACATTGACGGGCTTCACATCTTGGCTCGAGCCGCTGGCTCTTCGCTGCAACGAGGTCTTGAAATATGCGCTGAAGTAGAAACCATCATTTTGAATAGTCCCGATAAGTGGCGCAATGTCCTTGGGACTATCAAAAAACCCGGCCGTCCCGAGCGCCCGCATCAGCCACTGATTGTCCGACGTCGAGCACTTGCAATGCTTTCCCGCATTCGAAGACTGTTCGAAACTGCACAGTCCGAGGAGGCCGCGGTCATATTTGGGAACGGAGCGTTCTTTATACCGCTTTCAGGCATCGCGCTACCGCCTGGCGTTGAGTACCACTCATGAGACATGCAGAAACGCGTTCCTGGCGGCTGCCCAGTTAGTCTGTGTTGACTTAGGTATAGGCGCCGGAATCGGCCATAGTGATTAGCTGGCCAAGTAGTTCGACGTCAGTCATCGTATCGAGATAAGAGCCGGGCCGCGCACTGCCGATTGCCGGCATTCAATAGCATGCGGACTGCCTGCTTCAGCGACCGCTTACAACCTTGCTAAGCGGAGGTCAGGATGAGGTTTATGAGCGAACGAAATTTAGTAAAGAAATGTAATCGCGCGCATCTGCCGCCTGTAGAGCAGCGATGTAGGCAGCACGTGTTGTCGACGCGGTGTTCAATTTGGCTTGTCCCCATGTGAATGGCACAGCGCCATTCACATGCAAAAAGACTTCGGTGAACAGTCGAGCGTGGCGTCCATTCCCGTTCAGAAACGGATGAATCAAGACTAAACGATGATGTAGCCTGGTGGCGTTCTCGACTGGAACCGATCAATATCGTATAGATGATCGGTTGTAATCGATCATTATGGTCATAAACAATCGATCCTAGTCGATTATAGTTCTATACGGGAGCTAAGGATGAGTCTATAAATGAGCGCGCGCTACGGGGCAGAACTAGCTGCGCTTCATCGATAGCTCAACATCGCCAGGCAGCGACAGTGACAGGTAGGCGCCGTCCGGCTCGCGCACCACCGACATGTACTCAGGGCAGTAATCGGCGTTGTCGGCGATGATCAGGGCACCCGGACGCAGGCGGTGCTCCACCAAACGCAGGATGTCGAAGTACAGTCCTTTGGCGCCATCCAGCAGCAACAGGTCGATCTGCTCCGGCAAGCCGTTGCGCAGGGTCTCCAGCGCGTCGCCTTCACGGATTTCAACCAGGTCGAGCAAGCCGCCGGCTTCCAGGTTCTCGCGGGCGCGCTTCGCCTTGGACGGTTCGAACTCCGTGGTGATCAGCAGGCCGCCGCCGTTGTCGCGCAGGGCTGCTGCAAGGTGCAGGGTCGAGATGCCGAACGAAGTTCCGAATTCGACGATCACGTTTGCTTTGGCATTGCGTGCCAACATATATAGCAGCAGGCCGGTCTCGCGCGATACCGGGATCGCGGCGTCTTTGAGGTCCGAGTAAATCTCGCGATAGCCGGTTTTGCTGCTCATGATACGCACGCGCTCTTCTTCCGGCAGTGCGGCGAAGGCGGCGATGGCCGGCACTCTCGTGCTTTTGTCTTCGTCAAACAGGCGGTTCAACAAGGGCGCGACAGGTGCGGATGTCAGGGTAATCATGGGGGTATTCCTTTCTTGTGTAAGAGCAGGAATAATATGAAGAATCCTTCACATTTCATATTCGCATTCCCAAAGCACCATATGACTGACAGCAAAAACGCCCGTATCTCCTCGCGAAGAAGGCCCAAACAGGCCCGCTCCAATGACCTTGTCAGCGCGATCCTGGAGGCAGCTATTCAGGTTTTAGCGAAAGAAGGCGCCCGCCGCTTCACCACGACCCGGGTGGCGGAGCGGGCTGGCGTGAGCGTAGGCTCGATCTACCAGTACTTCCCCAACAAGGCCTCTATCCTGTTCCGGCTGCAGAGCGATGAGTGGCGGCAGACTTCGGCCATGCTGACCGAAATCCTGCAGGATGCCTCGAAGCCGCCGCTGGCGCGCTTGCGGGAATTGGTCCAAGCCTTTGTGCATTCGGAATGCGAAGAGGCGGCGGTTCGCACGGCCCTTAACGATGCTGCGCCGCTTTACCGCGATGCGCCGGAGGCAATTGAAACCAAGGCTGCCGGCGACCGGATGTTCCGCGCCTTCATCGACGAAGTGCTGCCCAATGCGAGCGATGCCGAGCGCACATTGGCGAGCGACCTGGTGATGGATACGCTCAGCGCTGTCGGCCAGCAGTTTTCGCAAGTGCCGCGTACCGACAAGGAAATCAAGGCCTATGCAGGCGCCCTGGCCGATATGCTGTGTGCATACCTGGCCGGGCTGGCAGCTCAGAACACCGCGCGCAAGGTCAAACGCACCGTGCGTGGTTCGCCGGGATGAAAGTGGATGTCGGATACACCCTCCGCCGGTTCGCCGGCAAGGCGTGACGGGTAATAGTAATCGACATCGCTTGCCTTGCGGTCGAACAGGTTGAACACGTCGGCCGTCAATTGCCAGCGGCGGTCAAAGCGATAGGTGGTGCGCAGGTAGGCGAGCGAAGTGCTGGACGAGCGAACGCTGTTGTCTTCGACCAGTGGACGCGGGCCGAAATAGCGCAGCTGGAAAGCGCCGGACCATGCGCCGATGTCGTTCAGCGTTGCGCCAAACGAAACCACCTTTTCCACAGCACCCGGAACGCGGTCACCTGCTGGGTCAAACTCCGTGTAGCGTGCGCGCGAATAGGCGAGGTCGAAGTCCAGCAGCAGCTGCTTGGTCGCGGCATAGTGATTATTCCACTCGATGCCGGAGCGCTTGCTGGCGCGGCTCGGCGCGGTGTCGCCGGCATCGCCGGAGAACACCAATTCCGAACCGGAGCGCAGGCGCCACAGTGCCATCGAGCTTTGCAGGCCCGGCACGAACTCGCTGCGTGCACCAATTTCCGCGCCACGAGTTTTAACCAGAGGCGTGACGGGGTCGACCGGCTCGCGTTCGCGTGGCGATAGTCGCGCCGTTGTACCGCGGGCATCGTTGCTGTGGAAGCCTTCGCCGTAATTTACGAAGAACTCCGTCTTGCTCCAGGGGCCCAAGATCAGCGAGAGCTTGGGCGATGCAATATGGTCGTTCACCTTCCCGGAATTCTCCGAGATGGAACTGGCGACGTCAAAGCTGTAGCGGTCGTAGCGCACGCCGGCGATGGAGCGCAGCCACGGCGTCCACTGCACAGTGTTCTGGAACCACGCTGCAACGCTGCCCTCGGTCACACGTGACTCGGCGATCGGGTGCCGCACGCGCTGCTGCGTCGTGGCATACAGGCCTACCGGTGCGATGCGGTCGAAGCGGCCTTGCACGCCGATGCTGTTTTCCATCGACCGGTCACCGAATTGACCGAACCAGGTCTGCGTCAGGTCGAAACCCCTCATCTTGCGGCGCTCCGTCTGCAGGAACTGGTCGCCGTTGACCGGGTCGTCGAGGAAGTAGGTGACGTTGTTGTACAGTGACAGGTCGTTACGCACCACATATGCGTGCGCCTCCGTCAGGCTGTCGCCGACGCGCCTGCGCCATTCGGTGGAGAGGCTGTAACGCGCTGTGCGGCCGCCGTCGCTCGGGTCGGCCGCACCGAATTCGTCGAGACGGCCATCCTGCACTGCGCGCAGCGGAATCTGGCTGGTTGCGTGCCAGCCGGCCTTGTACGCCATGCCGGTAATGCTGAATCGTTCGGCGCCGGTTCCTGAGCTGTACCGCAGCACGCCAATCGACTTGTGGAATCTTTCCGGCATCTGCCATGGACCGTCGTTGTGGCCCAAATCCAGCGCGTACAGGAGGTTGCCGTTGCCGACTTCTGTGGAATTCGCCACCACGCCACGGCGATACGCATGCGCGCCGGCAGTCAGCGACGCAATGCCTTCATTCAGCTTATCCGCCAAGCTCATATGTGCAGCACCGGCCGAAGCGAAGTCGCCTTCGTCAGCGTAATAAGGGCCTTTGCGATAGCGGATCTTGCTCACCAACTCCGGGATCAGGAAGTTGAGGTCTGTGTAGCCCTGGCCGTGCCCGTGCGTGCGCATATTGATCGGCATGCCGTCGACGAAGGTGGCGAAGTCGGTGCCGTGGTCCAGGTTGAAGCCGCGCAGGTAGTACTGGTTAGCCTTGCCGTCGCCGCTGTGCTGGGTGACGATCATGCCCGGAACGAATTCCAGGATCTCTCCAGGTCGCAATGCGGGGCGGTTGGCGATCAGTGTTGCGGTAATGGTTCCTTCGCTGGCAGCGTCGGAAGTGCGAATGCCATTGTCGTAGTGGTGTCCAACAACGTACACCCTTGCTGGTGTCTCCTGCTCTTGTGCCTGCGCGACAGCGCACAAGGCCCCCGCGATCATGGGGATCAATGATTTCTTCATTATGGATGTTTGAATCGGCAATCCCGCCCACCTCCCCGTGAGCGCGACCGAACAGCACGCGCATCTTGCCGATGCGCGCACCACCTGTCTGGCCGGTATCCGGGCTCGCAAGGCGGACCGTCTTGCCTTCCCATGCTTGCGCACAGTGGCTTGAGAGACGGCCTGTCGTTGAAGAACGACGCTTGCTTACCGTTGCGGGGGCAGCACACCTTGGCTTGCTGGCTGAAGCAGCACGGCCATGTGTTTCCCGTTTAACTGCGCGCATGAACGCGCGCGAGGCACCAAACGGCGGCGATTATACGCTATGCACTGTTGTTATCCTGCCACCTGTCGGTGTAAACCAGGTCGGCCAGCTTGCCGCGTGTTGCCCATCCCTCGAGTTCCAGCATCGGCTTGGGATAGAAGCCGGCGACGTGACCCAGGCAGATGATGGCGACCGGTTTGCCGCCGTCCGGTATGCCGAGCAAGGCCGCCAGCTTGGCAGGGTCGAACAGCGAGACCCAACCCATGCCAAGGCCCTCGGCGCGGGCGGCCAGCCACATGTTCTGGATGGCGCAGGCCACGGATGCCAAATCCATTTCAGGCAAGGTGCGGCGGCCGAAGATGTGCTTTTCGCGCTGGTCCATCAGGGTTGCCACCAGCACTTCGCCGCACTCGCGGATGCCTTCAACCTTCAGGCGCATGAACTCTTCGTTGCGATCACCCAAGGCGGCGCCGGTGGCCTGGCGTTCTTCGTCGACCAACCGGTACATCTGTTCGCGCAGTTCGGGGCGCTGGATGCGGATAAAGCGCCAAGGCTGCATCAGACCGACGCTGGGCGCCTGGTGCGCGGCACCCAGAAGGCGCATGAGGAGGTCCTCATCGACTGCACCGGGCACGAAATGGCGCACGTCGCGCCGTTCGGCAATCACACGATAAACGACATCAATCTCTGACTGGTCAAAGCTACTTTGCACTTCCATTCTCACTTTGATGGAACACGATTTCCTCAACGGCCTGGCCATTGCACAGGTGTTGGTCAATGATGCGGTCCATGTTTTCGGGAGTGACATTGTAGTACCAGGTGCCGTCCGGCTGGACGCAGGCTATCGGGCCGCCCTTGCAGGCGGCGAAACAGCTTACACGGCTGCGCTTCACCCGCAGCTCGCCTTCGTTCAGGCCGGCAGCCTTGAACTTGTCGCCCAGGCTATCGAACAAGGCTTGCGACTGGCCGTCGGCGGCGCAGCGTGGGCCGGTGCAGATCAACAGGTGGCGGTGATAGCTGCCGATCTTCGGCTTTACCGGAATGTCGCTCATGCCTCGCTCCCGTCGGCTGCGGTGCCTGTTTCGGCCTCCCACGGCTCGTCCAGCGTGGCGCGGATGTAGTCGGCCGGCAGGCGGTACTGCGCCGCCAGTGCTTCGATGCCGGCGCCGGCGTCGTGCTCGGCACGCAGCGTGTCGAGCCATCCCAGCAAGCCGGTCGACAGCGAACGGCCCGCGCGCTCGCCTTCGCGCGTTGCTCCACCCTCCTGCATATCGTATTTGTTGGAGTAGCCGCGTGGCGTCACCATCAGGCCGTCGCGCACGAAGGTGTTGCTGTTGCCGATCAGGACGGTGCTGAGCATGCCGATATCGGCGTCGGCCATGCAGTCCAGGGTAGTGAACACAATGTTCTCGCGACGGCGATAGGCGCTTTTGACGATGGCAACCGGCGTATCGGGACGGCGGTGGCGCAGGAACAGGCGCTGTGCTTCCACGATCTGGCGCGTGCGGCGGCCGCTTTTCGGGTTGTACAGCGCCACCACAAAGTCGGCCATGGCCACCGCGTCAAGGCGGCGGGCAATGGTTGGCCAGGGCGTCAGAAGGTCGGACAGTGAAATTGCGCAGAAGTCGTGGGTCAACGGTGCACCGACCAGGGCGGCGCAGCTATTCAGTGCCGATGCGCCGGGAATGATCTCCACTTGCACAGGGTCTTCCGGAGTCCAGCCGGACTGGAACAGCACCTCGTAGGTCGGGCCGGCCATGCCGTACACGCCGGCGTCGCCGGAGGAGATCAAGGCGACCTTCTTGCCGGCACGCGCTGCCTCCAACGCGCTGACGGCGCGATCCAGTTCTTCCGTCATGGATTTGCGGATGATCTCCTTGCCTTCAATGAGGTCGGCCACCAGCTTGATGTAGGTGACGTAGCCGATCACCACGTCTGCTTCGGCGATGGCGTCGCGGGCACGTTGCGTCATGTGGTCCACGCTGCCCGGGCCGATCCCGACCAGCATGATCTTGCCCGCGGCGGCGGGTTGTTCGAATGGAGCGTTCATGGGTTCTTCCTTGCGATTGAGACGGTGACGTTGCGGTTGTCGGCGCCTCGGAGTTTGAATTTTTCGACCACCAGGGCGGTCATTGGCGTGCCTGCGCCGGCGGCCAGCAGCGCGGCCGCCTCGCTGACCGAAGGGGTGCCGGTGTAGTGGCGAACGGTCTCGGAGGGATTCGGTACAGGCACCGCTGCCAGCTCTTCCGGCGCGTAGAAGTGCAGGGACCAGCCGTTTTCCTGTGCAAAGGCGAGCAAAGCCTGTTCATCGCGCTTCAGCGTGATGCTCGCGGCGGCGCTCACTTGGCCGGGCTCGGCACCGGCTTCCCGCAGTGCAGCCTGCACCGCATCGCGTACCGTTTGCAACATGGCGCCGCGGTCGCAACCCAGGCCGATGGTGAACGTACTCACGCTGCGCCATCCTGCGGAGGACGATAGACCACCAAACGCTCGTGCAGTGCGTTCCAGCGTTCTTGCGGCACTTCGGCATGGGTCACCCACAGCAGGGCCGTGTAACGCTCCAGCAGCACGTCGTCAAAGCTCTTGAAGAAGTGGATGTTGTCCGGCAGCGGCGTTGGGCGGGTCCACCAGTCCGGGCTGCCTGCTTCCTGTACGAAGGCGATCGGCTCGCCGTTCACGACGTGTGCCGAAACGCGCGTAATGTTGATCTTGGGGGCTTCCACGCGCCAGCCGAGGTGCCGGCCTAGGATATCGACGGGAATTGTGCGGCCGACATCGGACGCGGTGGTCAGCACAGGCGCCGCACCCAGCAAGTCGGCCACGCGCTCGCTCCATTCATTGGCGCCGCCGACGTGGCCGGACAGCATCGGGATCACGTACTGGCCGGCGTCGTCGACCACGATCACGCCGGGGTCTTCGTCTTTGCTGCGCAGGTGTGGCGCGATCAGGCGCACCACGGCGCCCAGCGAAACGAAGAATACGATCTGGTCATATCCTTCAAACAGGGGACCGATCTCGTCGCGCAACGCGCCGTCGTAGGCGTGCAGCGCATTCGGCAGGCCGGCAAACTGTGCTGCGAACTTGGCGGAAGTGCAGATGTCGGCGCCGGGCAGATCGGCCGCCAGGCGTACTGCCTGTGCTGCGCCGTGCTTTGTGATGGCCACCAGGCACAGGCGCGGCGCGGCTGTGTCGACAATTGATAAGCTGCTCATGCAGTCTCCAGGGAGGTTGGTTGAGGGCCGGCTTTTTTGAGGCAGCCCTTGATTCGTTCGCCGCGAATGCGATGCGGGTGTTTGAGGATCAACAGCGACAGGTAGCTGACCTTGGTGCCGCGCAGCGCAAGAATCTCGCCGGCGCTGAAACGGCGTTCGTCGGGCGCGCCAACGCGTTCGATGAAATGTGCACCGGGCAGAAGGTCTTCGCGTTCCAGCCAGTCGATCAGCTCGTCCAGCAGCGGCTTTACCTTCATCAGCACCAGGGTGTCGAAGTCGGGCAGCAGGCGGTCGACGGCGCTTACGCCATATGCGGCGGGCACAATGGCCACTGTGTCGTCCTGCTCGGCGAATGGCACCTGAACGTCGGCGCAGGCGGCGGTGAAAGAGTTGACGCCAGCGATGACCTGGACCGCGACCTGGTCGTCCATTGCCCGCACGGTACGCGCCAGGTGGCCGAACGTGGCGTAGGTGCTGGCGTCGCCTTCGACCAGGAACAATACGTCGCGTCCTGCGCGCAGCCAGGGCAGCACGGTTTGGGCGGCCTTCAGCCAGGCGCGCGCGAGCTTTTCGCCATCGTGCGTCATGGGGAACAGCAGCAGTTCATGCTCTGTTGGCGGCTCCAGGCCGGCGCGCAGCACGATATCCAGCGCGTAGCTGGGCGTCTTGCCGCTGCGGGCGGGATAGACCCATATGGCATCGCGGCGCTGCAACGCTTCCCAGGCTGCGCGCGTAATCAGGCCCGGATCGCCGGGACCAAGCGAAATTCCCCATAAGGTGCCGCTCATGCCTGCCCTCCCACGCGGCGCGCGCAGACGATCCATACAGGGTTCTCGGCCGCCATGCGGTGCATGTGCAGGATCGGTTTGCTGCGTGCAGCCTGCAGCTGCAAGACGTCCCAGGACACACCCTCGCCTTCCAGCGCCTGCAACGCGGCGGTGGCGGTGGCCAGGTTCTCCAGCGTGACGAAGTTCATCACCAGGGTGCCGTTCGAGCGCAGGCGGCGAAGAATACCGGTGATCAGGCCTGCCAGTTCCCCGCCCGAACCGCCGATGAACACCGCGTCCGGATCGGGCCAGGCATCCAGGCCTTCCGGTGCCTTGGCGTGATACAGGCTATAGTTTGCGACGCCGAAGGCGGCGTGATTGCGGCCGGCGATGGCACAATCTTCGTCGTTCTTTTCAATGGCAAACACGTGACCTTGTGGACAAAGGCGCGCAGCTTCCAGTCCTACCGAGCCGGAACCTGCGCCGATGTCCCACACCACGCTGTCGGTCCGAAGCTGCAGCCGCGCCAGGCTGACGGCGCGTACTTCCTGCTTGGTGATCAGGCCCTTCTCCGGCTGGCGTTGTTCGAATTCCGCATCCGCCAGGCCGAAACGCACAGGACGCGGCATCGGTGTCACCCGCCACAGCAACACCACGTTCAGGGCGGCGAAGCGCATGCCCGCCGCTTCCTGTGGACTAAGCTCGGCCAGCACGCGCTCTTCCGGCTGCAGCAGGTTCTCCGCGACCGCCATGTGGAAATCGTCGCCCAGGCCTTCGGCCAGCAGCAGCCGGGCAATGCGGTCGGGACTGTTGTCGGGGCTGGTCAGCACCAGCAGGCGCGAATACTGGCGCAGCGCCTGGGCCAGACCGTACAGGCCGTGACCCGGCGTGCTGCCGCGCGACCATTCGCCGGCATCGCGCGCGTGGACCGACACGATGCGCGCGTCCTGCCAGGCCAGACCGATGCGCGCGCAAGCCAGTTGCAGCGTCGACAGGTTGGGCAGGATATCCAGCGCCTGCACGCACAAGTGCTGAGCCAGGTATGGCGCGATGCCGTGGCACAGCGGATCGCCCGTGGCCAGCACGACGCAGCACAGGTTGTCGGCGCGTGCGGCGCGGACCCATTCGGGAACGTCCTTCAGCCGCGCGGTCAGGTCGCGGCAGAGGGCGCCCTCCTTGAATTCATTCTTCAGCAGCGCGAGCGTGCGGGCACCGCCGATGACCACGTCGGCGTTGCGCAGCCAGGCCAGCGCGGTCGCATTCAGGCTGGCCGCGCCGTCATCGAGCACGCCGATGACGCGGCAGGGATTGGGATCGGTTAAACAGGTATCCATTGGCTCACTCTGAAATTGGTTCGGGGTCGATATCGAGGATATGGTCGATGCCGATGCGCCTTGCATCGTCAGGCCGCTCTTGCGGCAGCGCAGGCGCGGACCACACGTCGGCCACCTGGTTGCCGCTGAAATCGCACACCAGCACGCGCAGCTGGAAGACGCGGCCATAGCGCTCGGGCGCGGTAAGCGTGTCGATGGCGGCTTGCGCCAGCGCGTGGTGAAAGGCGTCGCCCAAGCCCCGTTCGACCATCAGTTCGGCGCCAAAGCGCGCGGTTTCCGCGGCCGCGATGGCGGCGCAGTCCTCAGGCGCGGCGCCGATCTTGCGCGCGATGTCGGCGACCAGGTCGGTATCGACTTCGCTGCGGTTGGCGTGGGTGATCGTTTCGCCTTGCGCTATCTTGGTCAGCTTGCCCACCATCACCGCCAGCACGACGAGGCCGATGCGTTGCGAAGCCGCTTCGTCCAGCGCGTAGCGCAGGAAATCGCCCATCTGGACGAAGCAGGCGGAAGGCAGTTCAGGGCGCTCGGCGCGCAGCGTGGCAATGGCAAAGGTCTCCGTGCGGCCGCCGGTGGTCAGCGCCACCACTTCGTGCCCGGTGGTCGCCGCTACCTGCACGCCCTGCACCACGCTGGCACGCCAGGCTGCAGTCGAATATGGCCTGACAATACCGGTGGTGCCAAGGATGCTGATGCCGCCCAGGATTCCCAGGCGCGCATTGGTGGTCTTCTTGGCCATCACTTGCCCATCCGGCACGCTGATGGTGACTTCGATGCCGTGCTCCTGCAGCAGGGCCGGTGCGGCTTCGCGCAGGTTGTCGGCGATATTACGGCGCGGTACAGGGTTGATCGCCGGCCCGCCTACTTCCAGGCCGAGACCGGGCATGGTGACAGTGCCGACGCCATCGCCGGCCACGTACTGCACGTCGCCGGCCCGGCCGGGCAGCAGGCGCAAATCGACCGTCAGGTGGGCGCCATCGGTGCAATCGGGATCGTCGCCGGCGAACTTGACCACCATGGCGTGCGCAGATTGCGCGTTGCAGCCGCCGTCGTGCACGGCGAAGCGTACCCGGCTGCCATTCGGCAGAAGGCTTTCGATCTCGCCCGGAACTTGTCCGGTTGCCAGGCCAAGCACCGCAGCGCGCGCCGCCGCGGCAGCACAGGCGCCGGTCGTGAAACCGGTGCGTGTGCCGCGTTCGGCAGCAGCTTTCTCTTTCATGCCTGCCCTGCCTTCTGCTTTGCCTCGGCCAGAGCCAGCAGCGCATGCAGGGCCGCGACCACCAGCGTCGAGCCGCCTTTGCGGCCGCGAATGACGATCCACGGCACCTCGGCTACTTCCGCCATCAGGTCCTTGGATTCGGCGGCGGAGACGAAACCGACCGGCATGCCAACCACCAGCGCAGGGCGCACACCCTCTTCGCGGATCAGCCTGACCAGCTCGATCAGCGCAGTCGGTGCATTGCCGATGCCGACGATAGCGCCTTCCAGCAGGCCAAGCCGGTGCGCCTTGCGCATCGCTTGCACAGCGCGCGTGGTGTCTTCCGTTCTCGCCGCGTCGATGACGTCGGGATCGCTGATGAACTGGTGCGTCTTCATGCCGAAGTGCGCCAGGCGCGGTTGCGACAGGCCGGAGCAGATCATCTCGACGTCGGCCACCACGGGCGTCCCGCCAGCCAGCATCGCCGCGATACCGGCCCGCACTGCCGAGGGATGGAAGTCGGTCAGGCCGTTGAAGTCGAAGTCCGCATTCGCATGGATCATGCGCCGCACGATCGGCCACTGCGATTCGGTGTAGGTGTGCGAACCGACTTCGGCATCGATGATGGCGAAGCTGTCATGCTCGATCACCTGGCCGGCGCGGGTCAGTTGTTCGGTGACGGTGTTGATGGTGCTCATGCCGGCTGCGCCTCCGCATGTGCATGGGGATGATCATGCGTGTGCGAATGAGAGTGGCCGTGACCCAGGTCGTGCGCGATCTCGCGGTAGCTGCAGCCGTCGCAAGGCAAGCGGCTGTCCGGCGCGCCGGCGCGCAAGTCTTCCACGCGCTGGTCCATCAGATCGAAGATCTCGTCCTCGAAGCCGAAATGCTCGGTGCAGGCAAAACGCACATGCGGATACTGGCCGCGCAGGTGTTCGACCTGGCGGTGGATGCGTTGCATCAGCGTGCCGGTGTACAGGTAGTAAGGCAGCACTACGACCTGGCGCATGCCCAGCGTCACCTGGCGTTGCACGACTTTCTCCAGGCGCGGCCAAGTGATGCCGGTGAAGGCGAGATCCACCAGTTCGTGGTCGCCCTCTTCCAGCAGCCAGCGCGAGATCTTGGCCATCTCGCCGTTGGCGCCGCGGTCGGAAGAGCCGCGCCCCAGCACCACCACGCCGGTCGTGGTCGGATCGGGCATGTCCAGGGTGCCCATGGCCTTGCGCAGGCGGCGCTTGAGAATGGCCAGCACCGGATCGCAGGCGGTCAGATGGGGTGCCAGGAGGAATTCCGTCTGTGGGCAGGCGATGCGCGCGCCTTCGATCGCTTCCGGAATCTCCATCTTGACGTGGCCGGCGGCGTTCAGGATCAGCGGCACTACCAGTACGCGGCGCGAATTCGCGGCCACCGACTGCAGGCTGGCATTCAGCTCGGGCGGCGCGAACTCGATGAAGCAAAGCTCGATACGCCAGCCTGGCCGGCGTGCCCGCCACATGTCCACAAAGTCACGGATTTCCTGGTTGCCGGACTCCTCGCGGGAGCCATGGCCGACGACGAGGATGGTATCGCTCGCTGCTGCAATCGCTGGCATCATGATGGGTTGGTTCATGCGCTGGCCTTTCTGAAACGGTGGGTGAAAGTTGGGTCGTATAACTTGGAGCGCACCAGGGTTTCCCAGTGCAGTGCGCCCAGCGTGGGGCTGGCGACGATCATGGCCTGGCTGGCGACGCCGGCTTCGCGGCAGCGCTGCTTGATGTCGGCCAGGGTGCCGCGCAGGATCTTTTCCTCGCCCGGCCAACTGGCTTTGTGCACCACCAGCATTGGCGCGTCTTCCGGCCAGCCTGCCGCGCGCAGCGCGGCTTCGACCTTGTACATCAGGGTGATCGACAGGAAAATGCACAGGGTGGTCCGGTGTGCTGCCAGGCCGGCCAGGTCTTCGCCTTCCGGCATTGGCGTCCGTCCTTCGACGCGCGTGAAGATCACGCTTTGCGTCACCTCGGGCAAGGTCATTGATTCGCCGGCGGCGGCCATCGAGGCCATGGCGGACGAAACGCCGGGTACGACGGCCCATTCAATCCCTTCCGCACTGAGCGGGCGCGCCATTTCGATCAGCGCGCCGTACAGGCCGGGATCGCCGGTTTGCAGCCGTACTACGGTGGCGTGCGCGCGTGTTTGTTCGATCAGCCAGGCTGTCATTTCTTCCAGCGTCATGTCTTTCGAATCGCGGATCACGCAGCCGGGCGGCGCGTACAGCGTCGCGGCCCGGTCGACCAGCGAGCCGGCGAACAGCACCGCGCCGGCTTGCGCCAGCAGCTTCTGTCCTTTGAGCGTGATCAATTCGGGATCGCCGGGACCGGCGCCGACAAACCAGACTTTGCCTATAGGGCCGAGTGTCATGTCTGAAATTCTCCTGTGTGTTCGTGGACCGGCTGCGCACGCAGGGCGGCCAGCACGGCATCAACGCTGCGCAGGGTGGTGCCAGCGGCAAGAAGGCCGCGCTTCGCCAGTTCGGCGTGCAATGCCAGCGCATGCGGCATGCGCTGGCCGGCGGCGTGCAGTGCCTCGCGCTGCGAAGCTAATTCCAGTGCCGGTGTCGAGGCGATGCACCTGCCCGCAGCCATCATGTGGATCTCGTCGCCCCATCGGTAAGCAAAGTCGACGTCGTGGGTGGACAGCACGACCGTCACGCCGCGTGCGGCCTGGCGATCCAGCAATGCTTCGAGTTCGGCCTGCATCGGTGCGTCCAGGCCTGCCATGGGTTCGTCCAGCAGCAGCACCTCGGGCTCCATGGCCAGCACGCCGGCGATGCAGACGCGCTTCTTCTGGCCAAAGCTCAGGTGGTGGACGGGACGGCGGCCGAAGCCGCCAAGGCCAACTGCGTCAAGCGCTGCGGCGACACGTTCGCGCACGGTGGCGTCATCGAGTCCCAGGTTCAGCGGGCCGAATGCCACATCCTCTTCGACCAACGCGGAGATGAGCTGGCGGTCCGGATTCTGGAATACCAGGCCGACCCGGCTGCGCAAGGCGGCCAGGGCGCTGCGGCGATAGTCATAGGCTCGGCCGTTCCAGCGCAACTGCCCTGCGCTTGGGCGGAGAAGGCCGTTCAGGTGAAGCAGCAAGGTGGTCTTGCCGGCGCCGTTGGCGCCAAGCATTGCATGACGGCGTCCCGGCGCCAGCGACAGCGTGCAGCCGCGCAGGCCGGTGCTGCCGTCGGCGAATACGTGCTCCACCGCTTGCAGTTCAATCAAGGGCGTCATAGGCGGTCCCGCAGGGAGAGTGCCAGAAGCAGCGCGCTGGCCAGCAGCGACAGGCCAAGCTGGCGTCGCGTACGGGGGAAGGATGCAGGCATGAAACGCAATCCACCTTGACAGGCGCGCGCGTCGCACGCCATCTGCAGTGCCGATGCGCGCTGCCACACCTGCACCGCCATTTGCCCCGCCAGCAGGCCCGTCGACCTCCATTGCTTGCGCAAGCCGCGATGCCCGAGCCGCGCGGCCTGCGCGGTGCTGCCTTCGTCCCATGCCTGGCGCAGCACGAACAGCATGCGGTAGCACAGCGCCATCAGGTCCAGCAGGAGTTCCGGCGTGCGCAAGCGGCGCAGCAATGCCAGCAAGTCCGGCATCGGGGTGGTCAGCACCAGCCCGAGCACCGCAGCCAGCGCGGCGACCGAGCGCAGGGCAATGTGCGCAACTGTCGGCAGCAGCTCCGGCGCCCAACGCCAGCTGCCGTCGCCGGTGGCGATGACCAGCATCGTCAGGCAGGACAACAAAACGAAGCTGAGCGGGGCGAGCGCTACTGCGAGGTAGGTACGCAATGGGACGCGCGCGCCGGCCAGTGTGCCCAGCATGGACAGCAGCGCGAGTATGGCCAGCGTGCCCGGTTTGCAAGCCAGCCAGGCCGAAACCATTCCCGCAAGCGCAAACCCGCCCTTGGCTGCCGGCGCGACGTCCTGCCAGCGGCAGGCGTAGGCCGTTGCGTCAATCCGCATGGGTATCCTGTCCGGCATCCTGCTTTGCGCAGCGCCGCTCCCGCTCGCGCGCCACCGACATGCCGAGCCAGAATCCGATCACCACGGCGCCAATGGCTGCCTGCAGCGCGAACAGCAGCGACGAGACTTCGCCGCTCGGAGGCTCGAACAGCGGCGCAAACCAGGGCTTGTAATTCGGCGCAATGGTACCGATCGCCTGCTGCGCACGGAAGTCTGCGCCGCTGAATGCTGCCGGCGTCTCGCCGGCAAACCATAGCGGCATCACCGTCAACAGGACGATGGCGACCCAGATCAATGTGGTGCGCGCCTTCATGCGGCTTTCCCTTTCACCAGGGCCATGACCGGCAGCAGGCGCAGTTCATGTGCATTGAAGCGGGCCATCGCGTTCACCACCAACACGGTGAGCAAGCCCTCGCTGATGGCGATCGGCAGTTGCGTCAATGCGAAGATGCCGGCGAACTTGGCGAACGAAGCGCCCATGCCGCCGACCGGATCAGGAAAGGCCCAGGCCAATTGTGCGGAGGTGGTCAGGTAGGTCGCCAGGTCACCAATGAAGGCGGCCAGGAACACTGCGCCGGCGCGTGGCAGGCCAATTGCGGCCACAATACGAAACACGCCATAGGCGACGAAAGGCCCGACGACCGCCATGGAAAACACATTGGCGCCAAGCGTGGTCAAGCCGCCATGCGCCAGCAGCAAGGCCTGGAACAGCAGCACGACAAAGCCAACCGGCACCATCGCGGCGGGGCCAAACAACAGCGCGCCCAGCCCGACGCCGGTCGGATGCGAGCAGCTGCCCGTTACGGACGGCAGCTTCAGCGCCGACAGCAGGAACGCAAAGGCCGAAGCAACGCCCAACAGCATGCGCCGTTCGGGGTGCGCCTGCAGGCCGAGCGCCATGCTGCGCAAGCCCCAGGCCAGGAAGGGAATGGATACGGCTGCCCAGCCCAGCGCGTGCGCAGGCGGCAGGAAACCTTCCATGATATGCATTCGAAACCTCCCGTCGAATGGTCAATGAAAGCACTATCAGGGGAGAGCAGGAGGACGGTCGACAGGGGCGGCGGACAAGACGCAGGAAGCCGGTCGACAGCGGCTTCCCTTCACCCCGGAGAATAGTGCTGGTAGTATCGGGCCGGTATTCTGGCTCGCCTTCATCCTCCTTCGGGCCTTCCCGCGCAAAGCGCAGTGGCGTATTTCCGAAGTCGTCAGGCTTACAGCAGCGGGGGCTGCACCGGAATGGCTGCATATGGCAGCGTCACCGGTTTCCCGTTTAACGCGCATCCTGGACAGGACGCGCGCACCCAATTGCCGAATAGTACATTAAAGAACTTGCGACTGGCAAACGCCCGTGCGCAGAAAACTTTCACGAAACAAGTCACGTCTGACTAGCCTTGGCGGGGTGGAATAAAACAGACAATCGCTGCGCACGATAGGTTTTTCCCAACCATTTCTAGCTATACTGCTCCCTCCAGGAAATTTCCAAGGGGCAACAATGGACGACACAATCGAAGGTAAGGAGAGCTTGCCAACACTCCCCGTGGCGCTGGCTGCGGCAACATTGCTGACGGCTTGCGGCGGCGGCGGCAGCGAGGGTGGGAGTGACAGCGGCAGCACTTCCCCGTCCGTGGTCGAATCGATTGCCAACGCACAGGCTGCGCGCTTCCTCGCCCAGGCTTCGATGGGCGCCACGCATGAACAGATGACGCGGGTGCAGACCGTCGGCTACAGCAAATGGCTGGACGAGCAAATGGCCATGCCGGCTACCCAATCGCGTTGGGACTGGCTGATGGCCAAAGGCTTCAACGCCATCGACAACAAAAACAACCAGGCCGGCATCGACGCCGCGCTGTGGTTCAAGCTGCTCAAGTCCCCCGATACCCTGCGCCAGCGCGTGACGCTGGCCCTGTCCGAAATCGTGGTCGCTTCGCTGGACGGCTTCACCGGTGCCTGGCGCGCCTTCACCGGCGCCGCCTATATGGACATCCTGGAGGCTAATGCCTTCGGCAACTACCGCACCTTGCTGCAGCAGATCACCTTGTCGACGGCCATGGGCGAATACCTGACCTATCGCGGCAACGCCAAGGCGAATCCGAAAACCGGTTCCATGCCGGACGAGAACTACGCCCGCGAGCTCCTGCAGCTGTTCACCATCGGCCTGCTGAAACTGAACACGAACGGCACGCCGAGCGAGCAGGAAACCTATACCCAAGCCGACATTTCCGGCCTGGCCCGCGTGTTCACCGGCTGGGACTCCGATCTCGCCGGCGGCACCAACGATACGCCTGACTACCGCAAGCGCCCGATGGTCCAGGTCGGAAACAAGTACGAGCCCGGCGAAAAGACCTTCCTCGGCACCACGATCGCCAGCGGCGTCGATGCCGCAACGGCTCTGAACCAGGCGCTCGACGCGATTTTCGCGCATCCCAACGTGGCGCCGTTCGTCTCGAAACAACTGATCCAGCGCCTGGTCACCAGTAATCCTGCGAAGGACTATGTGGCGCGCGTGGCCGCTGTCTTCAACAACAACGGCAGCGGAGTCAAAGGCGACCTGAAAGCGGTGGTCAAGGCGATCCTGCTGGACCAGGAAGCACGCAACGCGTCCAACCTCAGTTCCACCACGTTCGGCAAGGTGCGCGAACCCGTCCTGCGCTTCACCGCCTGGGCGCGCGCGTACAACGTGACCTCGCCAAGCGATGCCTGGGCCATCGGCAATACCAGCGAGCCCGCGTCCCGCCTCGGCCAAAGCCCGCTGCGTTCGCCGAGCGTGTTCAACTTCTTCCGCCCCGGCTATGTGCCGCCGGCGCTGGGCGTGGTCGCGCCGGAATTCCAGATCGTGAACGAAACCAGCGTGGTCGGCTACGCCAACTACATGCAAACGGCCATCAGCAAGGGCATCGGCGACGTCAAGGCCGACTATTCCACGCTGCTGCCGCTGGCCGACAACGTACCGGGGCTGGTCGACGAGATCAACCTGGTGCTGGCCGCCGGCCAGCTGAGTGCCGACACCGTCACCCTGATCCGCACCGCCGTCACCAGCATGGCCACCGGCACCGACGCCGCACGCGCCAACCGCGTGTACGCCGCGCTCACGCTGGTCATGGCGTCCCCTGAATTCATCGTACAGAAATAAGGCCCCCACCATGACTAATCAAGCTTCGCGCCGCGCCTTCCTCAAGCGCGCATCGGCACTCGGCGTGGCAGGCGTGGCGGCGCCTTGGGCAATCAACCTGATGTCGATCGCCGAGGCGGCGGCAGCCACCGCAAGCGACTACAAGGCGCTGGTCTGCGTCTTCCTGTATGGCGGCAACGACTACGCCAATACCGTGGTGCCATATGACAGCACCAATTACACGCTGTACCAGCAGCTGCGCCCAACCATCGCCTATGCGCGCGACGCCTTGACGGCTACCGCTTTGGTGCCGTCCGTGCCCGTGCTGGATTCGACCGGCGCCACGCGCGAGTTCGCGCTCGCCCCCGCGCTGGCGCCGCTGGTCCCGATCTTCAACGCGGGCGCCCTGGGCGTCATGCTGAACGTCGGCCCGCTGATCCAGCCGACCACCAAGGCGCAGTACCAGGCCAAGTCGGTGCCGCTGCCACCCAAGTTGTTCTCTCACAATGACCAGCAATCGATCTGGCAATCGTCCGCGCCGGAAGGCTCGCGTTCGGGATGGGGCGGCCGCCTGGGCGACCTGTTCGAAGCCAGCAATGGCAACGCCACCTTCACCTGCGTCAACGTGTCGGGCAACGCGGTCTACATGGCCGGCAAGACCGCCGTGCAATACCAGGTGTCGGCCAATGGTTCGATGCAGTTCAACGGGCTGAAGTCGCCGCTGTTTGGCTCTTCCAGCGCCACCGAAGCGCTGCGCACCCTCATCACGCAGCAGCGCAGCCACTCGCTGGAAAACGAATACAACCGCGTCACGCGCCGTTCGGTGGACGCCAACGCGGCGCTCACCTCGGCCCTGGCCACGGCGCCCGTGCTGCAGACGGTGTTCCCGGCGTCGAATTCGCTGGGCGACCAGTTGAAGATGGTGGCGCGTATGATCTCCGCCAAGGACAGCCTGGGCGCCAAGCGCCAGGTGTTCTTCGTTTCGATGGGCGGCTTCGACACGCACGACAACCTGGCAACCGTCCATCCGGGCCTGATGGCCAAGCTGGGCGACGCGATGTCGGCTTTCTACCAGGCGACCGTGGAACTGGGCGTGGCCGACAAGGTGACCACCTTCACCGCCTCCGATTTCGGCCGCACCCTGGTGGCCAATAACGACGGCTCGGACCACGGCTGGGGCAGCATGCACTTCATGATGGGCGGCGCCGTCAAGGGCAAGCGCTTCTACGGGACCGCGCCGGTGGTTGCCAACAATGGTCCGGATGACGTCGGCCAGGGCCGTTTGCTGCCCAGCACCTCGGTTGACCAGTATGCGGCAACGCTAGGAAAATGGCTGGGAGCGAGCGACGGCGAACTGCTTGATTTGCTGCAGAACCTGGACAACTACAGCACGCGCGACCTCGGCTTCCTGTGAAGCCTCCGATCCGATTGAATCGGATCACATGGTAAAGTAGTGGCGTTCAACCAATGCCACTACTTATCATGAGCAATGCAAAGCCGATACCGGACCCGAAAGACCTGAAGCTTGCGGACTTCCTGTGCTTCGCCATCTACTCGGCCAACCTCACGTTCGGCAAGGCCTATAAGCCGATCCTGGACCAGCTTGGCCTGACCTATACCCAGTACATCACCGTCATCGCGCTGTATGAAGAATCGGGCCAGATGGTGAGCGAGCTTGGCGAAAAGCTGTTCCTGGAATCGAACACGCTGACGCCGATCCTGAAAAAGCTGGAAGCCATGGGTTACGTCACCCGCCAGCGCAGTGCCTCCGATGAGCGCCAGGTGCTGGTCAGCCTGACCGCGCAGGGCCGCGCGCTGCGCGAGCGCGCTTTCAACACAAGCCTGCGCGATGCTTGCGGCTTGACCGGCGATGAATTCGCCGAGACGCGCGACGCCGTGCTCAAGCTGCGCAACAACCTGGCCAAGTCGCTGGACAAATAAGTTCTCCTATAGCCGCGGCATCTGCTTCGTGACGCAGTGGATGCCGCCACCGCCGGCAGCGATCGGATCGATATCGAGCTGCACGATGTCGCGGCCTGGATAAAGCCTGGCCAGCAGCTCGCGGCAATAACCATCGGCTTCCGCGTCGCCGAATTGCGGCGCGATCACCGCACCATTGATCGGCAGGTAGTTGATGTAGCCGGCGGCGAAATCCGGGTTGCCTTCGGAGAATCGGTTGCTGCGCGGCTTGGCCGGCGGCGGCAGGATGTGGATCTCCAGTTTGCGGCCATCGGCATCGGTGGCGTTCTTCAGGATGTCCAGGTGCTTGCGGGTGACCGCGTAATCGTAGGATTGCGGATCGTCGTCGCGGTTCACCACGACCACGCCGGCGCGCACAAAGCGGGCGTAGAAATCGACGTGGGCGTCGGTAATGTCCTTGTCGCGGATGCCCGGCAGCCAGATGATCTTGCGCAGGCCGAGCCGCTGTTTCAGCTCTGCTTCGACCTGGCTCCTGCCCATGCGAGGGTTGCGGTTGGCGTTGACCCAGCAGCTTTCCGTCATGATGCCGGTGCCGTGTCCATCCACCTCGATGCCGCCGCCCTCGCCGACCAGGGAGCTGACGAAGTAGTTCGCTTCCAGGTCTTCGCTCAGGGCCTTGGCGACACGGGTGTCGCTGGCGGCACGCTGCTTGCCGCCCCAGCCGTTGAAGTTGAAGTCCACCAGGCCCAGGTTGCCGGCGCCGTCGATCACAAAGCAGCCACCATAGTCGCGCACCCAGATATCGTCCAGCGCCAGCGGGAAGTAATCGATGTTCGTCAAGCCGCATTCGCGCTGGGCCTGTGCCAGTTGCGCCGGCCGGCAGAACACCGTCACCGGCTGGTAGCGCGCAATGGCCTGCGCCAGGCGCGCCACGGCGGCATTGACCGGCGCGGCCCAATCCTTCCATACGGTGCCGGACGCCGCATATGAAACGAATACGCGTTCTTGCGGCAAATGCTCGTCGGGCATATACCAGCTGCTGGCGGCGATGCCGCGTGCGCCGGCTGCGCCTGCGGTCAAACCGAGTAAGCTGCCTGCTGCGATTTGCTGCATGAATGTTCTGCGGGTCGGCATGGTATCTCCTGTGGTGGCCGGTTGATGAGTCAAACAGGTTCTTGCTGTGTGGTGCAGTGGATGCCGCCGCCGCCGGCGGCGATGGCGTCGATATTCAATTGAACGATCTGGTGGCCCGGCAGCTGTGCCGCCAGCGCGTTGCGGGCGGCCTGGTCGGCAGCGGCATCGCCGAATTCGGGCAGGAACAGGGCCTTGTCGGTCAGCAGGAAGTTCACATACCCTGCGGCGAAGTCCTTGCCTGCATAGGCTGGACGCACTTGCTTTGGCGTTTCCAGCGTAATGAGCTGCAGCGGACGGCCGCGCGCGTCGCTTGCGCTGCGCAGCAAATCCAGGTGTTGTCGAGTTACAGTGTAGTCAAAGGATTTGCTGTCGTTGTCCAGCGCTGCAACCACCACGCCAGGCTTGATGAAGCGGGCGTAGAAGTCGGTGTGGCCATCGGTGATGTCGCGCCCTGCGATGCCCGGCAGCCAGATGATCTTTTCCAGGCCGAGCAGGCGTTTCAATTCCAGCTCAGCATCGGCCTTGCTCACGCCCGGGTTGCGGTTAGCGTTGAGCACGCAGCTTTCGGTGATGATTGCCGTGCCTTGGCCGTCGACCTCGATGCCGCCGCCTTCCAGTATCAGCTTGCTGCGCAGCAGGGGAACGTTGCTCAGTGCGGCCATGCGGGCTGCCACGGTTGCATCGCGCGTATGCGCCTGCTTGTTGCCCCAACCATTGAAATTGAAGCTGAGTGCGGCGCGCTTTTCGTGGGTATTGTGCGCATTGCGCCCGTCGCGCACGAACACGCAGCCCGTATCCCTCATCCACAGGTCGTCGACCGCATGCTCAATCAGTTGCACATTGGCGCCGCACAGCTGGCGGGCCGCGCCGAGGTCTTCCGGGTTCACCAGCATCTTCACCGGATGGTGGACGGCGATGGCGTTGGCGATACGGGCCAGTGCTTGTTGTACTGGCAACTGCAATTGGGTGCCCCAAATCGACTCCTGCGCCACAAAGGCCATCCATACTGCGCGCTGGGGGCTGCCTTCATCCGGCATCTGCCAGTTCGCCGTGTCGGGCTTGGGTTGGGGCGCGACGGTGGTGCCGTCACCTCCCGCAGTGTGATCGGCGCCGCCGCCGCATGCGCTGATGAGCCCACCGACCAGCCCGATACCGCCCAGGTGCAAGAAAGTACGTCGATTCGTCATGTTGAGTGTTGGTTGCGATTCGAAAGTTCGAATTCTACGAACCGTCACTCATGCGAACAATTGATGTTTTTTGCCCTTTTTAATCGATTTTGCTCATGATAGGCGGGTCTGTCTGGGCGAAACGCAGCAGGCTGTCGAACATTTCCCGGATCAGGGGGATACGGGTATCGCCTTCGGCGCGGGCAATCCATACCGTGCCAAGGGGCAGGCTCGGATAGCCGGGCAGAAGCTGCAACTGGCCACAGCGCAGGGCGTCGTCGGCCAGCAGGCGCGAGACCAGTGCCATGCCGCGGCCGCGCAGGGCGGCATCAAGGGCCAGGCGCGGATCGTCATATATCGCGACCTTGCGGCGGCTGCCGAAATGGCGGCGGACGAATGGGCCGATCCAGTCGCTGGTCAAGTCGCCTTCAATACAGGCAATGCCGAGCTCCGGATGCGCGGGCTGGGCCGGCGCGCAGACCGCCACCAGCTCGTCTGTCAGCAGCGGCACCTGGTGCAGGCCGGCCTGCTTGAGCGGCTCGCTCGTAATGCAGATATCCACATCCAGTTCGTCGATATACCGGGCCGTGACGTCAACCGAGATGATCGGGCACAGGGCCGGGTGCGCTTCGCACAGGCGGTCCACCCGGGCTTGCAGCCAGCCGCTGGCAATATGGGCCGGGCACACGATCGTGGCCAGGCTGTCGTCCATATACGTCTCGATGCGGTTGAGGCCATTCCGGATCTGCTCCAGCGACTTGCCCACGCTGTCCAGCAACAGGCGCCCGGCCACCGTCAATTCGACACCGCGCCCTTTGCGGCGGAATAGCGGTTGCCCGAGTTGTTGCTCCAACTGGGCGATCTGGTGGCTGATGGCAGATTGCGAAACGCATAACTCATCCGCCGCGCGCGAGTAATTGCCCAGCCGTGCGGCTGCCTCAAAGCCGATCAGGAACTTGAACGAGGGCAGTCTGGCGTTCGACATATGAGCACGGCTGATGGATAACCGAGGAATTGTCCCGCTGCGATCGAGCCAGCTCAAGTAAATTAAATATCGTATCCGATGCAATCGAATCCGCTTGACATCGCGAAATGCACGGCTATACTCCTGTTCATCGAATGCGACTGCATCGTATGCGATTCAAATCAACTGAGCTTAACTGAACTTAATGGAGCTACACATGAGCAAGATCACCAAAGTCCTCGCCACCGGCAAAACCACCACCACCCCTGTCGATTCCGCGATCTTTTCCGGCAATCCTGAAGGTTTCCTGGACATCCACCTGACCACGCCTGGCAACCCGGCCGGTCGCGTGATCGACATCCAGGCGACCCAGCCGCACCCACTCGCGGAACAGTTGTTCGCCGGTGCCTGGTCGGCTTGCTACTCGGGCGCCGTTGGCCTGGCGGCCAAGGAAAAAAAGGTGGTGCTGCCGGACGGTACCCACGTCGAGATCGAGGTCGATCTTGGCCAAGGGCGCGGTGAATACTTCCTCCAGGCGCGCTTGACCGTGTTCGCGCCGGGCGCCGACCACGCGGCAGTGACCGAGGTCGCCCACCTGGCCGACGCCATCTGCCCTTACTCGAAAGCTGTGCGCGGCAACATCGACGTGGCGATCAATGTGGTCACCGCATAAGCGATACAAGTTGTAACCTTCGTTGCAACGGACGTGCCTCTGGAGCATCTTGGCAAGACAATAATTCCAGAGGACGTCCACCATGAAAAAGAACATTGGATTTGCCCCGGTCGTGGCCGTGGGCATGCTCACGCTCACGCTCACGCTCGCAGCCTGCAGCACCCTGCCGCCAAGGCACGAGCCTTATCCGGTTGCCGCAGCTCCGGCGCCGGCACCACCCGTCGCGCCGGTGCCGATGGCTGACCAGCGCATAGCCGCCAATGCCGCCAATGCCGCCAATGCCCTCATGGGCCGGACGCGCGAACAGGCTGCGAAGTCGGCGCCGCCAATGAATTACCTGGCCGGCATGCCCGCGCCGGTGCCACATAGTGCGCGACTGCCGGAATCCGCAGACAAATTCCCCGACAAGGACGGCAACAAATCCGTCCTGGTGAGCGAGCAGCCCGTTTCGACCTTCAGCGTCGACGTCGATACCGCTTCCTACTCCTTCGTGCGCCGCATGCTGTCCGACGGCCGCATGCCGCCGCTGCAAGCGGTGCGCGTGGAGGAAATGGTCAACTACTTCCCCTACAACTACGCTACTCCGGCCAACGCCAGCCAGCCGTTCGCCGTAACAACCGAGGTGATGCCGAGTCCCTGGCAGCAAGGCAACCAGCTTGTCCACGTCGCGCTGAAAGGCTACGACATCAAGGCTGCGGCCCGTCCGCGCGCCAACGTGGTGCTGCTGGTGGACATTTCCGGCTCGATGGGCCCGCGCGACCGCCTGCCGCTGCTGCAGCAAGGCTTCCGCCTGTTTGCCGAGCAGCTGCGCGACGATGACATGGTCTCCATCGTCACCTATGCCAACGGCACTGCTGTCGCCCTCGAACCGACCAGCGGCAAGGACAAGCAGAAAATTATCGACGTGATCAACAACCTGCACGCGTCGGGCGGCACTGCCGGCGGCGACGGCCTGCAGCGCGCGTACGCCCAGGCCGAGCGCAACTTCGATCCCAAAGCGGTCAACCGTGTGATCCTGGCCACCGATGGCGACTTCAATATCGGCATCACCGATCCCAAGCAGCTTGAAAAGTTCATCGTCGACAAGCGCAAGTCCGGCGTCTACCTGTCGGTCTTCGGGGTGGGCCTGGGCAACCTGAACGACGCGCTGATCCAGCGACTGACCCAGTCCGGCAACGGCAACGCCGCCTACATCGACACCTTGCTGGAAGCGCGCAAGGCGCTGGCACAGGAACTGGGTTCGACCATGTTCCCGATTGCGAATGATGTGAAAGTGCAGGTTGAATTCAACCCGGCGCAAGTCGCCGCCTACCGCCTGGTCGGCTACGAAACCCGCATGCTGAACCGTCAGGACTTCAAGGACGACAAGGTCGACGCGGGCGATATGGGCGCCGGCCACACCGTGACCGCCATTTACGAGATCACGCCGGCCGCCAACGCGGGCAAGTTGGTCGATCCGCTGCGGTACGCGCAGCCGGGCAAGAAGAAGGCCACGGAATCGGGCAACAGCGATGAATTGTGCTACGTGAAAGTGCGCTACAAGCTGCCGGGCCAGTCGGCCAGCAAGCAGGTCGACCACGCCGTACGTGCCGACAGTGCGCGGGATTCGCTCGACGCCGCGCCGGATGACCAGCGCTTTGCCGTTGCGGTCGCGGCCTTCGGACAGCGCCTGCGTGGCGAGCAGCAGGTGGCGGATTTCAGCTTTGGAGACATCGCCAAGCTGGCGGAAGGTGCGCGCGGCGCCGACCGTGAAGGGTATCGCGCCGAATTCGTGAAAATGGTACGAATGGCGGAATCCCTTGGCACGGTCGGTGCCACTGCGCAGCGCTGATGCAGCTTACTTGAGCGTGACGTTCCAGTTGCGCTCAACGCACTTCACGTAATTGCCGGCGATAAGCGCGTTGTAGGGCGTCTGGTAATTCACCAGCTGGCATTGGTAATCGCCGCCGCTGTTCCAGTTCTTCTCCCAATAGATGTTGTAGGCAGCGGAACTGGACGGACCGAAGCGCTGCATGGTGGCGCACGACAGCTGTTCGCCAGCCACATTCCACCCGAGATCCGCCGCGAACTGCTTGTAATAATCGATGCGGTTCTGCGCCGCCGGCTTTTCACTGCCGGTGCCGCATTCCGCATTGATGATCATGATCGTGGTGGCGAAGTTGTTCCCCGCGCCGGCGGCGGTATCGCTGGCGTTGGGAACCCAGCTTCCGTCGATCACGTGCAGCATCGATGGCTTGGGTGGTTGCGGATAGACGAAGAAGAACGTCGCCGATGCCAAATTCAGCCAGGTAGACGCCACCTGGTCAGGATTCTTCAGCAGCACCGACTGGTCGCCATTGAACATCACCTGCGAGAACGGCCCGTAGTTGTAGTTGTACGAGAGCTGTTTGGCGCCACGCCCGAAATACTTCTTGTAGCTGCCATCGGCGTTCTTCCCGCAGGTCCAGACCGTATTGAAGACTGGATCCGCACATTCGGTGTTGTAGCCGCAGCCCGGGCCTTCCTCGTTGCATCCCAGTTCGCGCAAGTACTTCAAGCCTTGCCGCCATTGCGGCAACGGCAGGCTGGCATTGTGCTCGCCAGTCTCCTGCGCAAAGTGCGCGAACATCGTGGCCAGCGAATGGCGGCAGATGTTGTCCGCATTGCGGCCGTCGCTATAGTCGCCGCACACTGCCGGGAACTTCGCGACCGCCTGCAGGAAGCGCCGATACTCATAGCTCGCTTCGCGCAGGGAGAAGTAGTAGTCCCATTTCGCCGACGACAAAAGGCGTTCGACCCGCTTCACGTTGGCGGGGTTGCTTGCCGCGCTGGGCGCCACGGCTTCCACCGCTGCGTTGTCGAGTGTCCGTATCGACGCCTTGACGCTGCGGAAGAAGTCATTGTTGGTCAGCGCCTGCTCGCGCGCCTCGGCCTGCAACTTGGTCGGCACCCCGCCGGGCTGCGTCGGCGGATCGCCAGGGTCGGTGGGCGGATCAGTGGCATCACCGATGACCTTCCACGGACCCCAGGTATCGGCTTGGCTCGGTGCATTCCCCTGTGTCCACCATTTCGCCTCATATTGCTTGCTTTGGTAAATGGCGCACATGCCGGCGGTGTACACCTGGCTCGCGCTCCACGCCGGGCAGGATGCCGTGGCGCTGGCCACGGCGCCCAGCGCCAGCGTGCGCGCGGGCGCAGTCCCCTCGGTGCCGCCGCCTCCGCAGGCGGACAGCACCAGTGCGAGTAACGCATAAGTGAGAGTTCTCATGTCAGCCCCCCTCGCTTACTTGAGCGCCACCGGCAGGTCGGGATACTCTTCGCTCAGCGCGTAGCGCACGCCGTTCACCGTGATCGTGTAGGCGGACGGACCGCTGATCGGCAAGGTGTAGTTAAGCGTCAGCGAAACCGATGCGCCGGGTGCCAGCGATTGCCATGCCGGTATCGTGAACTTGGCGCGGTTGAAGTTGGCCTTGAAGCCGCCGATGTTATTCGGCCCGGTATAGCCAGCCTTGATGACCGTCAGGCCGTAACCCGACTGGTCGCTCATATTGGCCGGTGCCGAAACCGGATAGTCGAACTCCACGGCCGAACCTCCCGGAATCGTGGTGGCGGTATTGTTCGTCACCGTCATCACAGGATTGATCGGGTAGTTGCTGTCGCCCAGCTTCCAGCCGCCGAGGGAGATGCTGACCTTCGCGCTGCTGCTTGGCATTGCCGTTTCGGCACGCGTGGCACCATATGGCGCTGCGCTACGGAAGGCTGCGGCGATGTTGTTGGTGAGCGTGTAGCCCATGAAGTACTCGCCCGCGCCGCCATTGCGCGCTGCGTTCCATGCATAGTCGCCGGCCAGCTCCCAGATCATGATGCCGCCGATGCCGTTGTTGACGACGTAGCTGGTCTTGGCTGCGATGGATTGCGCTGTTTCCGTGGAGAGGAAGACCTGGCGCGTGGCGTTCCACAGCCACGGTGCCGCCAACGTAGCGCTGTACTGCGGGCTGTAGGTGCCGGTGATGGTCTTCTCGGTGACGCCATAGGCATCGAGGTAGGATGGCACAATGGCATTTTGCAGGTTGAGCGCGTGCCACAGCGGGTTGCCGCCACCCGGTACCGGTTTGCCGTTGGTGTCCAGGTCGTACCAGACGTTATCGATGCCGGTGGCGCCTTTGCCGCAGGACTTCACACCGGCGCAAACCACCGGGTCGTTGACCACCGGGCTGGTGCCCCACAGGCCATTGTTGCCACCGCTGACTTCCTTCCAGCCGCGCGTGTAATACGGCACGCCGATGTTGATGCGGCCGGCCTGCAGCGCACCGCGGTAGTAGCGGTATGCCCAGTCGACGTTCAGGTAGCCGATGCCGCCGTACTGATAGGCGTTGCCGGCTCTCAGTTCGCCGTCGTTGCCGTCGTCGAACAAGGCGGCGTTGGGGCCGACGTACTGGTTCCATCCGCCGTGCAGGTCGTAGCTCATCAAGCTGGCGTAATCGAGGTACTTCAGGCCGGACAGGTTTTCCTCGCCGCGCAGCACCCAGCCGGATGCGGAGCCGGCGATCGTCAGCATGTAGTACTTGTTGTCTGCCGCCGCCGCCGCATCGAGTTTTTCACGCACGGTTTTCAACAGCACGTTGTAGCTTTTCATCAGCCCAGCCAGCCGTGGCTTGGAGATCGGGAAGTCGAGCGGGTTGCCTGCCTCGTTGTTGGTGGTCGGGTGCTCGTAGTCGATGTCCATCCCGTCGAAGAAGGTGTATTGGCGCAGGAAGCTGACCATCGAATCGGCCAAGGTGTTGATGCCTGCCGTGTTGATGCTGCCGTCCGCATTGGTGGTGGCGGTGTAGAAGCCGCCGCTGCCAGCCCAGCCGCCGACCGACAGCATGATCTTCACGCCTGGATGCTTCTTCTTGTACTGCGCCAGCAGATTGAAGTGGCCCTTGTACGGCAGGGATGGATCCATCGCTGCGGCGGGGATGTTCGGCCAGGTGATGCCGGTTTCGGGGCTGCTGGCACCGCTGCCGATTAACACCTTATTGTCCGTGCCGACACTGGCGAAGGCGTAGTTGATGTGGGTGACGTTCTGCCACGGGATGTCGTTGACCAGGTAGGACGGTTGGCCGTTGGCGCCGGTGCGCCAGCTCGTGAAGTAGCCGACGATGCGGCGGTTCAGGCCATTTGCCAGCTTCTCGCGGCCATTGGCGTCGTACACGCTGCAATACGGGACGTTTGGCACCGGCGAAGTCAGGCCGTCAGGACGACAGGCCACTGGAGTCGGCGTTGGCGTAGGCGTTGGAGTCGGGGTAGGTGTTGGAGTCGGCGTCGGTGTCGGCGTAGGAGTTGGTGTCGGGGTCGGAGTTGGAGTTGGAGTTGGAGTCGGCGTCGGAGTTGGAGTCGGCGTCGGAGTTGGAGTCGGCGTCGGAGTTGGCGTGGACGTCTGTAGCTCCCATGGGCCGTTCACTTCGGTGCCCGGTACATTGTTCTGCGTCCACCACTTCGCCTTGTACACGGCGCCGTTATAGGTAACGCACATGCCGCCGGTGTAGACCGCGCTGGAGCTCCATGCCGGACAGTCAGGCGTTGGCGTCGGGGTTGGCGTAGGAGTGGGCGTTGGCGTTGGCGTTGGCGTCGGCGTCGGCGTAGTCGCCTGCACTTCCCATGGGCCATACTGTTCGGCGCCAGGGACGTTATTTTGCGTCCACCACTTCGCCTTGTAGACAGTGCCGTTATAGGTCACACACATACCCGCGGTGTAAGTCGCGCTCGCGCTCCATGCCGGGCAGGATTCAGCAACCGCCGTGGAAGCGAGAGTGCGTGTTGCTTGTGGGGCCTGGCCGCTGTCGGTTCCACCGCCGCAGCCGGCGATGGCGCTGCCAACCAGCGCGAGCATCAGGTAATTCGGTCGAAAATTCATTGCTGTCTCCGTTATTAGAAATCGTGGTTATTCGGATAACTGCTGAAGAAGTCGTTATCCCAGCGGAAGTGCGTCGCCGAGATGGTTAATGAGATGTCGAGCCCTTCGACGAAGTGCCACCAGCCGACTGGCAGGAACAGGATCTCGCCGGGCGCCAGCTCAACGTCGACTACCGGCACGCCAGCCATCGAAGGGAAGCGTTGCAGGTCGATGTCGCGGCCATCGACGGGAGTAAAGCAATGGCGCTGGTTTTGCAACTTTGGCGTCTCGCACGGGGCGATCAGCCGTACGCGTTTGCGGCCCATCACCTGGATCATGAAGTTGTTGGTCAGGTCGTGATGGAAGGGCGTAATGGTGCCTGCCGGACCAAGCCAGAAGAAGCCTTTGCGCTCGCCATTCAGATACTCCGGAAGCAGCGGCATGTCCTGCCACAACTCATCCAGCGCTTGACGGTTACGGCCGTCGTTATTGGCCGTCATGTAGAAATCGTTGGTGCTGCCGCTGCTGCGTACCCTTTCCACATACTCGCCGAACGGCATGTGGCGCTTGTGCGCGATGCTGTTCATTTCGTAATCGGCGTCGGCATTGCGGCCGAACTGCACCTCCACTTCGCGCTCGCCGAACTGCGCGGCCAGCCAATCCAACGTCCATTTGCCGCGCCCAGGCCAGTCGTCCAGCATGCCGGTAATGATCACCGGACGGTTGCACAGGTAGTGCTCGTGCAGGAAAGCCTCGGTCGACAATCGCTCGCGGCGCGGTACTTCCTGCGGCGCCATGCGGTTCAGGCGTGCCTGGATGCCAAGCAGCCAGTCGCGCTTGGCCAGCCGGTTATGCAGGCGTTGTACACCGTGCAGGTATGGGCTGTTCATCGCAGCCGTGATTTCGGCTTGCGCGAGTTGGGGCGGAATGCCGGACTGGCCGAGGATGCCGGCCAGCGTCGCAGGAGAATGGCCCAGCATCAGGTTTTCGGCGATCCAGCGCCGCCATTCGTCGCTGATGCCAATGGAATGCACCGTCGCACGACGTTTCATAATCGTCTCCAAATGGGAAAAGCCGGCGGCGTGGGGAGCGCCGCCGGCAGGGGGATGGACGATTAACGTCCTTTCCAGACTTCGCTGGTCAGTGCACCGCTGGCATCGCCATCGAGTTCCCACGAGAAGGCGCCGCGCAGGCCCTGGTCGCGGACGTACTGCATCTTGGTGCCGATCACGGTCGGATCGTCATAGCTCCACCACTCGCCGGTGCTGGTGTACAGGTAGAGTTGCTTGGTCACCGGGTGGTACCAGCGCTGGCCGGTCTTGTTGCGCAGGACCTTGTAGTCGTCGATACCGCCTTCGTACGTACCGCCCGCACCGCCGGTAGCGGCCTGGTACAAGCCATTGCCGTTCGGGCCTGCAGTGACGCCTTTCCAGCCGCGCCCATAGAACGGAATCCCAAGCAGGATCTTGTTCTTCGGCATACCGGCTGCCGTCAGCGCTGCGATCGCGTCGTTGGCGTTGTACTTGACCAGGTTGCCGGTCGCAGGATCGGCAGGGTCGCGGTACAGCGGCGAATGGAAGTTGGTGCTCGATTCCCACGCGCCGTGGAAGTCGTAGGTCATCACATTCACCCAATCCATGTACTGCGCGTACAGGTTCGGCTCCGTGTTGGCAATCTTGTCGACGCCGGCGCCGATCGCTGCGGTCAGTGGATAGCGCTTGCCGTCGATGGCGCCTTGCGCATCAAGCTGGGCACGGAACTCCGCCATCAGCAGCGTGAAGTTATGCTTGTCGTTGACCGCGTCGTAAGTGTTGTACGGCTGGCCGCCGCCGCCCGGGTATTCCCAGTCGATGTCGATGCCGTCGAACACGCCCTTGCCTGCGCCGGGGCCGCCGCGCCCATCCTGTACCGGCAGGTCGCCGGCGATGAACATCTTCACGCAGGACTTGGCGAGCTGCTTGCGCAGCGCGTCGGTCTTGGATGCGGCCGAGAAGAATTTCGACCACGACCAGCCGCCCAGCGAGATGAAGACTTTCAGGTTCGGATGCTGCTGCTTGAGCAGTTTCAGTTGCAGGAAGTTGCCGGACAATGGCGCATCCCACGGCACGGACTGGCCGTTGACGGTGCGTTTTGGCTGGCGCTGGTAGTCGGCATAAGAGTCGCCGCCAGTGCCGGCATCCGGCGAAGATGGATTGTCGTTGCCGACTTCGGCCTTCGTCACCATGTCGCACTCGTAGCCGCCGTTCTTCTGGTACACATTGCCGAAGGCGTAGTTGATGAAGGTGAGCTGGTCGGCGACGCTGGTCTGCACACCGTTCACCGGCGTTTTCGTGGTGTGGATGTCCGCCACCTCGTAATCACGGCCGTACACGCCCCACTGTGCGAAGTAGGAACCGATCTCGCGGCCGTTTGGAGTCGGGGTAGGCGTCGGCGTAGGTGTTGGAGTGGGTGTTGGGGTTGGAGTCGGAGTCGGGGTTGGAGTCGGAGTTGGAGTTGGAGTTGGGGTAGGCGTCGGCGTGGTCGACTGCAGTTCCCAAGGCCCATTCGCTTCCGTGCCAGGGACATTATTCTGCGTCCACCACTTCGCCTTGTACACGGAACCGTTATAGGTCACGCACATGCCGCCAGTGTAGACCGCGCTGGAGCTCCAGGACGGACAATCCGGCGTTGGTGTTGGGGTCGGAGTAGGCGTTGGGGTAGGAGTCGGTGTAGTCGCCTGCGCCTCCCAAGGCCCATACTGCTCGGTGCCCGGCACATTGTTCTGCGTCCACCACTTGGCCTTGTACACGGTGCCGTTATGGGTGACGCACATGCCCGCGGTATACACCGCGCTGCTGCTCCAGGCCGGACACGATTCCGCTACGGTCGTTGACGCAAGCGTCTTTGGCTGCTGTGTCGTCTGGCCATTATCGCTGCCGCCACCGCAGGCCGCCAGCACGCTGCCAGTCAAGCCGGCGACCAGCAAACTTCTTGAAATCTTTCGTTCCATTGCTCCCCTCCTTCTTTGGTTGTGGTTGTCGGGACAGGATGGGATGGGGACAATTGGTAGTCAAGTGGTTTTAATTAGTGTCACCAATATAAGACCAGTTGCAAAAATGCACGCGCGGAAAACGGCGGCAAAAATGAGGGAAACGTGAATGTAGCGGGCGATGTCTCAAATGAGACATTCTGTTAAACGGTAGATACCGGCAATATGCAAGTCACTCACTGGTATTGCCGGTCAATTGCCTGACATGGACTTTTGAATGCGCTCGATGGTGCGATCGGCCTGCATTTGTTTCAGCACCCGCGTCAGCTCCGGCACCAGCGCAGCATGCTTTTTGTTCAGGTAGTGATAGACAGGGAAGGAGGACAGCGGCGGTTCGAGTACAGTAATGCCGTCCAGTTTCTGGCTGCGCACCACGGCCATGCCGGAGGCGCGGTGCCCCAGCACCAGGTCGGTGCGCCCCATCGTCAGTTTCTCAAAAGCCTGGTGCATGGTCGGCACCTGCTCAACCTTCATGCCCTTGGTGTTCTCCTGTGCGATCTTGTTTCCGCGCACAAAGCCCATGGTATAAGGGCGCAGGCTTTCCCAGCCATTGACGATGAAGGATGTCCCGCGCGAGAAAATCACCAGCTCGAAGGTGAGCAAGGGAACGGGAACGATGACGAGGTTGGGGTAATCGCGGTCCAGGCCAAGCTTGCGATACAGCTCGCCATCCATCTTGCCGTCGTTGGCGTACATCAGCGAGCGCTCGCCGGGCAGCTGGTGCACGACGAGTGTGCGGCCAATGCGCCGGTAGGCTTCGCGCAGCACCAGTTCCGAGACGGTGGCGGCGGGGTCGTCGCCCACCAGGGTGGAGACGTTCATCACCGGCAAAGTTTGCGCAGCTACCCAGGCTGGCAGCAGGCCAGACAGCGCGAAACCCAGCACGGCGCGACGACGCATTTGATCTCCCGGCAAACTCTTACCTGGAGCATAACACTGCCTACACTATTCGTAGTTCCTGAAACTTCTGGTTTCAACTTTCCAGGATGCGCAAAGCCTCGCGCGCCATATTGATTGCCAGCTCTTCCTGCGCGATACCGCCCTTCAGTAGAACGTATTGCAGTTTCCGTTCGCGCGAATCGGATTCGCCGGCCAGGTCGCGCTGCTCGAAGCTCTTGTACAGCGCCAGTTTCGCCTCATGCAATGCCAGGTGGCGGCGCATTTCCTCTGCCAGTCCCGCCGGCCCGATCGCCGCTTCCGCGCGGATGCGCACCATCAGCGCGTCGCGCTGCGGACGGGGATCCTCGCCCTCGGCGACCCAGCGCCGCAACTCCGCGGTGCCGGCCGGCAGCACCCGGTAGGCGCGTTTGCGGCCGCGGCCCGTTTCGGCGGGCAGCGATTCGATCCAGCCGGCTTGCTCCAGGCGCGCCAGTTCGCGGTAAATCTGCTGGTGGGTGGCGGCCCAGAAAAAGCCGATCGATTTATCGAAGCGCCGCGCCAGCTCCGAGCCGGAACCGGCTCGCTCGGACAGGGACGTCAACAGCGCGTGGGGCAAAGACATGGCAGGAAACAATGAAAAAGATGCCACCATCTTGCCTGAGCGGCGCGAGGCGGACAAGCCACACCGTCTCTGCAACTAGTTGCAGAGACGCGTCAACCGGGCTATATTTATGCAACCAGTTGCATAATGAGGACGCCAATGAACCGCTACCCACACCTGCTCGCCCCGCTCGACCTGGGCTTTACCACCCTGAAAAACCGCGTGATCATGGGTTCCATGCACGTCGGACTCGAAGAAGAAGTCGACGGCTTTGAACGCATGGCCGCCTTCTACGCCGAGCGCGCACGCGGCGAAGTGGGCCTGATCGTCACCGGCGGCATTGCCCCGAACGAGGCGGGACGTCCATGGAAGGCGGGCGCCAAGCTGACCACCACCGAGGAAGTGGCGCAGCACCGCAAGGTGACTGCCGCCGTCCACGCGGAAGGCGGCAAGATCGCCATGCAGATCCTGCACTTCGGGCGCTACGCCTATCACCCGAAACTGGTGGGACCGAGCGCGATCAAGGCGCCGATCAACCAGTTCACCCCGCATGAGCTGAGCACGGAAGAAGTGGCGGCCACCATCGAGGACTATGCCCAGTGCGCCGTGCTGGCACGCGAAGCCGGCTACGACGGCGTGGAAATCATGGGCTCCGAGGGTTACCTGATCAACGAATTCATCGCGGCCCGCACCAACCACCGTACCGACGAATGGGGTGGCAGCTACGAGAACCGCATGCGCTTCCCGGTTGACATCGTACGCCGCGTGCGCGAGCGCGTGGGCCAGGACTTCATCATCATCTACCGCCTGTCCATGCTGGACCTGGTGGAAGGCGGCTCCTCGCTGGAAGAAGTGGTGCAGCTGGCGCAGGCGGTCGAACAGGCTGGCGCCACCATCCTCAACACCGGCATTGGCTGGCACGAGGCGCGCATCCCGACTATCGCCACCAAGGTGCCGCGCGCCGGTTTCGCCTGGGTCACCAAGAACCTGATGGGCAAGGTCGGCATCCCGCTGGTTGCGACCAACCGCATCAACACGCCGGAAGTGGCCGAAGGCATCCTGGCCGACGGCGCGGCGAATATGGTGTCGATGGCGCGCCCCTTCCTGGCCGACGCCTTCTTCATGCAGAAAGCGCGCGAAGACCGCGGCGACGAGATCAACACCTGCATCGGCTGCAACCAGGCCTGCCTGGACCACACCTTCTCCGGCAAGATCACGTCCTGCCTGGTGAACCCGCGTGCCTGCCATGAAACGGAGCTGGTTATCGCACCGGCACAGCAAGCCAGGCGCATCGCCGTGGTCGGCGCGGGGCCAGCGGGCCTGAGCTTCGCCACCACCGCCGCCTCGCGCGGCCACGACGTCACCCTGTTCGACGCAGGCAGCGAAATCGGCGGCCAGTTCAACGTGGCGAAAAAGGTGCCGGGCAAGGAAGAATTCAACGAAACCCTGCGTTATTTCGGCCGCCAGATCGAGCTGACCGGCGTCAAGCTGCACCTGAATACCCGCGTCGACGCGGCCGGCCTGGCGGCAGGCGGCTTCGATGACGTGGTGCTGGCTACCGGCGTCACCCCGCGCAACCCCGCCATCGACGGCATCGACCATCCCAAGGCCCTGGGCTACCTGCAGGTGCTGCGCGACGGCGCGCCAGTGGGTAAGAACGTGGCCGTGATCGGCGCAGGCGGCATCGGTTTCGACGTCTCCGAATACCTGACCCACGAAGGCAAGAGCGCCAGCCTGGTACCGGAAAAGTTCTACGCCGAGTGGGGCATCGACAATGGCTACAAGGACCGCGGCGGCCTGCGCGCCCCGCAGGTGGAAGCTTCGCCGCGCCAGGTCCACCTGCTGCAGCGCAAGACCAGCAAGGTTGGCGATGGCCTGGGCAAGACCACAGGCTGGATCCACCGCACCGGCCTGAAAGCCAAGCGCGTCAACATGCAATCGGGCGTCAGCTATGATCGCATTGACGACGCGGGCCTGCACGTCACGGTGGAAGGCCAGCAGCATGTGCTGCCTGTGGATAATGTGATTGTTTGCGCCGGCCAGGAGCCGTTGCGCGAGCTGCAGCAAGGCCTGCTCGATGCGGGCTGCAAAGTACACCTGATCGGCGGCGCCGACGTGGCGGCCGAACTGGATGCGAAACGCGCTATCAACCAAGGCACCCGACTGGCTGCCGCCATTTAAGGAGTAAGCCCATGCAGCTTCAACCTGCCGTTGCGGAATCGCTCGAGCGCTGGCACAAGATGGTCGCCAGCGGCGATCTGTCCACCCTGCCCTCCATCGTCGATGCGGAGGCGGTGTTCCGCTCGCCGATTGCGAACAAGCCTTACGCCAGCCGGCAGGCGGTGGTGCTGGTGCTGAACACCGCTTACCAGGTGTTCGAGAACTTTGCCTATCACCGCCAGTTGGCGAGCGACGACGGCTTGAACGTGGTGCTGGAGTTCAGCGCTAACGTCGGCGACAAGCAGCTCAAGGGCATCGATTTCATCCGCTTCAATGAGGCCGGCAAGATTGTCGATTTCGAGGTGATGGTGCGCCCGCTGAGCGGCCTGCAGGCGCTGGGCGAGGCCATGGGCGCGCGGATCGGCGCCCAGGTTGGAGCGTTCAAGGCTACAGCCTAGTTTTCCAGCATCGCGAGAACCTTGCGCAGCTGGGCGTCCAGCTCGGCTGTGCCTTGCGCTCCTAGCGGGGCGATGATGTTCTTCTCGTTTTCCACGTGCGCCACCACGGCGCGCTCGATCAGCTCCAAGCCTGCGGGGCTGAGCTGGACCAGCATGCTGCGCGCATCGGCCGGATTCGGCGCCCGCGTTACCCAGCCCTGAGCCTCCAGCCTTTGCAGGCGGTGGGTCATCGTCCCGGAAGTCACCATCAGCTGGGAAAACAGGGCGGTCGGCGCCAGCTGATGAGGGGCGCCGGAGCGGCGCAAGGTCGCCAGCACGTCGAATTCCCAATTACTGAGCCCGAATTCCTCGAACGTCGCATCGAGCCGCCGCCGCATCAGCGCCGCGCAGCGGTTCAGGCGCCCGATCACGCCCATCGGTCCAACGTCCAGGGCGGGCATCTCGCGTGCCCATTGCTCCAGGATTAAATCCACTTTATCCACAGCCGTCTCCAGGTTAGCTATCGGGACGATTATATCAATTTATCTCGATTTCAAGATAATTTGCTATACTTCGATTTATCTCGACTTCAAGATAGTTTTGCCTCCCATGAAAAAATTCCCCCTCGCCGATACCGCGATCACCGCGCTGGCCCCCGTCATCTGGGGTTCGACCTATATCGTCGCCACCGAAATCCTGCCCGCCGGGCGTCCGTTCACCGCCGCCGCCGTGCGCGCCCTGCCGGCGGGCTTGCTGCTGGTGCTGTTCGCCGGCCGCATGCTGGCCCGCCACCTGTGGTGGCGCGTCGCCGTGTTGGCAGCATTGAACATCGGCGCGTTCCAGGCCCTGCTGTTCGTTGCCGCCTATCGACTGCCGGGCGGCCTGGCTGCCGTGCTGGGCGCCATCCAGCCGATCGTGATCATGGGCCTGGCCTGGGGATGGGATGGCCGCCGTCCGCAGTGGGCCGCACTTGGTGCCGCAGCGGTAGGCGTGGCCGGCATGGGCGCCTTGCTGCTGTCGCCAGCCGCGCGCTGGGATGCCCTGGGCGTGGCCGCAGCCCTGGCCGGTGCCCTGAGCATGGCCGTCGGCACCTGGCTGGCGCGCCGCTGGAAAACCGGTCTGCCGGTGGTCGAGCTGGCCGGCTGGCAGCTGCTGCTTGGTGGCCTGATGCTCGCGCCGCTGGCGCTGCTGGCCGACCCGCCGCTGCCTGCCTCGCTGGCCGCCAGCGAACTGCTTGGTTACGCTTACCTGACGTTCGTCGGCGCCCTGGTGGCCTACCTGCTCTGGTTCCGTGGCCTGAGCCGCCTGTCGCCGGTTGCCGTGTCCTCGCTTGGCTTGCTGAGCCCCGCGACGGCGGTGGTACTGGGCTGGATCCTGCTCGGTCAAAAGCTGGGCGGCACCGCGATCATCGGCTTGGCCGTGGTGCTGGGCAGCGTGCTGACACTTCAACTCAAACTGCAGGAGGCCAAATAAAATGAACAAGCCCATTAAAGACTTGATTGAATCCCGCGTATCAGCCAACTATTTCGACGCGGCAGCGCCGGTCAGCGACGAGCAGGTGGCGGAACTGGTGCGCCTGGCAACGCTGGCACCTTCGGCCTACAACGTGCAGAACTGGAAGTTCGTCGCTGTGCGCTCGGCGGGAGCACGTGAGAAATTGCGCGAATTGTCCTTCGGCCAGCAGAAAGTAGTGGATGCGCCGGTGACCTTCATCATCAGCGGCACCTTGAAGGCGCAGGACCAGGTAGCCGCTGCACTGAAACCGGCTGTGGATAAAGGCATACTTATCCAGCCCGTTGTCGATAGCTGGACCCGCATGGCCCAAGGTTCCATGAACGGCGACGAGCGCGCCCAGCGCGATGAAGCCTTGCGTTCCGCCTCCCTGGCCGGGATGACCATGATCCTGGCAGCCGAAGGCATGGGCCTTTCGAGCTGCGCCATGACCGGCTTCGATGCGCCAGCCGTGCACGCGGCCTTCGGGCTGGGTGCGGACGAGGTGCCGGTAATGCTGGTCGCCGTCGGCCATGCCGCCCAGGGCAATTGGCCGCAGAAGCCACGCCGTCCGCTGGACGACGTGCTGCGCTACGCCTGATTAGCGGTTCGTGATGGTGACGCCGGTGGCTACCAGCAGGCCGCCGGCAATCATCGAAGCCATCACCTGCTCGCCCAGCATCAGCGCCGCGAGGGATACCCCAAACACCGGCACCAGGTTGTTGAACACCGCCGTGCGTGCCGGGCCAAGCGCTTTCACGCCTTCATACCACCACACGAAAGCCACCACGGTGCCGAAGGCGCCCAGGTAGGTGACGGACGCCCACACCTGCCAGCCCAGCGAAGCCCAGCCCACGTTCGGCAGTTCGCGCGAGGCGGTGATCAGCAGGAAGCCCAGGCCCCACAGCGAAGCATAGGTGGTGGCGGCGATCGGCGACAGGCCTTTCAGCGCCGCGCGGCCGACCAGGGTGTAGGCGGCCCAGCAGGAGGCGGCGCCCAGCATCATCAACTCACCCACACCGATCGATTGGCTGATGTCGTGCAGGGCGGCCATCGGCTCGCCGCGCGTGATCAGCACGGTGGCGCCGATGAAGGCGATGCCGATGCCGGCCCATTTCTGCCAGTTCAGGCGTTCGCGCAGCACGGCGGCTGCGGCCAGCGCGGTCACGATGGGATTCATCGCAATAAAGAGTGCCGAGCGGCTGGCTTCCATCTTGCCCAGCGCGGAAAAGAAGCAGAAGTTGTACAGGAAGATACCGGTCAGGCCCAGTGCCGCCGTAGCGCCCAGCTGCTGCAGCGACAACTTCGGCAGGCCGCCTTCCCGTTTCCACGCCAGCAGCAGCAGCAGTACCGCCGCAATCGAAAAGCGGATGGAGGCTGCCGTCAGCGGCGGCAGTGCATTCGAGACAATATGGCCGGCGATGAAGGTGCCGCCCCAGATCAGGGTGCAGGCGATCAGTTTCAGGTAGATCATGGCAGTGGGCCTTGCGTGTCAGTGAAGGAGGATATACATTAATACTAATCCTTACTCATAGAAAAATGAGGAAAAGCTCATGACGTTCACCCAACTGGAAATCTTTGCCCTGGTGGCGGAATTGCGCGGCTTTACCGCCGCCGCCCTGCGCCTGGGGGTGAGCCAGTCCGCCATCTCCCACGCCGTCAAGTCGCTGGAACAGGAACTGGGCGCGCAACTGATCGAGCGCCAGGGCGCCACGGCGGACGTGACAGAGTTGGGTAAGCGCCTGCTGGTGCGCGCCCGCGAAATCCTTGGCCTGGCCGAATCCATGCGGCAGGAAGTCGCTGCAGCCAGCGGCTTGAACAAGGGCTTGCTGCGCATCGGCTCGTTCGGCCCTACCTCGTCGCTCAAGCTGATCCCGGCCATCCTCGATGTGTTCCAGAAGCGCTACCCGGGCATTGAAGTGCGCATCGACGAGGGCACCGACGACGATACGCTGCAATGGATTCTCGACCGCCGCGTCGATATCGGCTTTATCCAGCAGCCCGACGACCGCTTCGACACCATAGACCTGGTGGAAGACCAGATGGTGGCACTGCTGCCGGCCGGCCATCAGCTGGCGGCCAAGAAATCCGTTAGCGCGCACGATCTGGCGAACGAACCCTTTATCATGCCCGATGCCGGCTGCTCTTCGCTGATCGAACCGCTGTTTGCCGCCCAGGGGTTGTGCCCGCAAGTGCGCTACCGCATGTCGCAGGTGCTGACCGTGCTGGGCATGGTGGGGCGCGGCAATGGCGTGTCCGGCATGGCGGAGTTGGCGTTGCCGATGGACCTGGCCTCCAGCCATCCGAATATCGCGGTGCGGCCGTTCTCCCCGCCTGTACGGCGCCGCGTCGGGCTGGCGCTGCGTAACCTGGCGCAGGCCTCGCCGGCAGCCAAGGCATTTGTCGAAGTCGCACGAAAGGTCAAACTGTGAGTGACAAACCCGAACTGGAACAGCGCTTGTTCGCTAGCGGCAAAGCATGGTGGACGTGGCTGCAGAAGCAGCATGCCGCTTCGCCCGGCGTGTGGATGAAGATCGCCAAGAAGGGCGCGCCGGAAACGTCGGTGCAGTACCCGGAAGCGCTCGACGCGGCGCTGTGCTTCGGCTGGATCGATGGGCAGAAAAAGACCATCGACGAGCACTACTGGCTGCAAAAATTCACGCCGCGCGCGAAGCGCAGCATCTGGTCGAAGATCAACCGGGATAAGGTGGCGGCGCTGACCGGGAAGGGGCTGATGCAGCCTGCCGGGCTGGCGGAGGTGGAACGTGCCAAGCAGGATGGCCGCTGGGAGGCGGCATATGACTCATGGAGCGCGGCGGAAGTACCGCCCGACCTGCAGTCGGCGCTGGATGCCAGCGCAAAGGGCCGCGCCAATTTCGCCGCCCTGAGCTCCCAGAACCGCTATGCGATCCTGTTCCGCACTCACCAGGCAAAGCGCGCAGAGACGCGGGCCAGGCGGATCAGCGATTTCATCGCCATGCTGGAGCGGGGCGAGGTGATTCATCCCCAGGCCGGTTTTACGACCATCAAGTAGAACACGGCGATGAAGGCGAAGAACCGGGATCCCCGGGCCTGCGCAGGGGCGGAAGCGGCGCCAGAACCGGGCGCCTGCATGAACCGCCGCGAAAGCTAGCGGTCCTCCTGCTCCAGCCAGCGGCGTCCGTGCGCCAGGACTTGCTCGAGTTCATGGCGCACGGCAGTCAGCATGTCGGGCAGCGTGTCCGGATCGCCGACGCGGATTGCCGACTCCGCGTCCAGCGTGGCCTTCACCAGCCGCTTTGCGCCCAGCACGCCGACTGCACCGCGCAGGCTATGTAGGATGCGCGCCGCTTCACCTGGACGCCCTGCGCGCACGGCGGCGTCGGCATCATCCATCGGCTGCAGACCGCCTTCCAGCGCACCGCGCACCATCTTGAACATGACCGCCCGGCCCTTCTGGTCCTTGCCCATTACCCGCATCAGGCTATCCATGCTGAACACCTGTTCCGTCGAAACTTGCCCTGCAATCGCCGGGGCGGCATCGTTCGCCGGGTTGGCGCGCGCAGGGGCCATGTGCAGGTTATGCTCGATCACCGCCATCATTTCCTCCACCACGACAGGCTTGGCAATGAAGCCGGTGACGCCGGCCTCGGTACAGCGGTGGCGCTCGGACGCCAGCACGCCGGCTGTCATCGCAATCACCGGCAGGTCCAGTTTCAGTTCTTCGCGGATCACGCGCGTAGCGCTGAAACCATCGAGTACCGGCATCTGCATATCCATCAGCACGATGTCATAGCGGCTGGCGCTGGTGCGCAGGATATCCACAGCCTGCTGGCCATCTCCCACCACGTCGAGCGTGGCGCCGGCAAGTTCGAGAATGCCGCGCGCAACGGCCTGGTTCAGCGGATTGTCCTCGACCAGCAGGAAATGCACGCCGCGCAGGCGATTGCCAAGAGCGGATGCGGACGCCGAAACGTCTTCGGCGCCGCTGGTTGCCGCCAGCGCCTGGTGCATGGCATCGAACAGGCTGGATGCGGTGATCGGCTTGATCAGCACGACGTCAGCCTCCGGCGTGCCGGCAATGTCGTCGACCTGGGCACGCGCAAAGGCATTGATGGTCACCACGATAGGCTGGCGATGGCCTTCGGCAGCACGCCGGATCTCGCGTGCGGAAGCGTAGCCGTCCGAGCCCGGCATATGCCAATCGGTCAATACCACGTCGTAAGGATGTGGACTGGCAAGTTGCTGCCGGAAGCGTTGCAGCGCCGCTGCGCCGGAATCGGCTTCGTCCGCGTCCCAGCCCCACGCGCGCAACAATTGGGTGATCATGGCGCGGCTGGTGCTGTTGTCGTCCGCCACCAGCACGTTCAGCCGGCCCATGGCGGGCAACCGTCGTGCCTCACTGCGGTCCGGCAGCACGCCGAACCACAGCTCGAAGGAGAACGTGCTGCCCGCGCCGGGGATGGTCTGAAGCTGCACCTGCCCGCCCATCAGTTCCACCAGGCGGCGCGTGATGGCCAGGCCCAGGCCGGTGCCGCCGAAGCGGCGCGTGATGCTCTCGTCGCCCTGGGAGAAAGCGGTGAATAACTGGGTAGTCTGCTGCTCGGTCATGCCGATGCCGGTATCGCGGACTTCAAAGCACAGCAGCACGCGGTCGGCCACCCGTACAGCCGTTCGCACCGAGACCACAACCTCGCCCCGCTCGGTAAACTTGATCGCATTGCCGGCCAGGTTGGTCAGGATCTGCTGCAGCCGCAGTGCGTCGCCATGCAGCAGGCTTGGTACGTCCGGCGCCACCACGATGGCCAGCTCGAGCTCCTTGTCGCCCCCATTCATGGTCATGGTGGTGGCCAGGGTCGCCATCGTCTCGTCCAGGTCGAAGTCGATCGGCGCCAGTTCCATGCGGCGCGCTTCGATCTTGGAGAAGTCCAGCACGTCGTTCAGGATGCCCAGCAAGGACTGGCCCGAAGTGCGGATCATGGTCAGGTACTTGCGCTGCTGCGCGCTGAGCGAGGTATTCCCCAGCAGATACACCATGCCCAGCACCGCATTCATCGGCGTGCGGATCTCATGGCTCATATTGGCCACGAAGTCGGTCTTGGCGCGGTTGGCGGCTTCCGCGCGGTCCCGCTCCTGTTCCAGTTCCACGGCGCGCAGGTCGGCCTCCGCCATTAACGTTTGCAAGTGGGTTTCGGCCGCCTGCCGCTCGTGCATCAGGCTATTGAACGCTTCCGTCAGCTCGCCGATTTCATCCTTGCGGGTGACCGGAATCGGCGCGAACGCGCCCGGCTTGGCGCGCAAGTCCTGGATCGCATTGCGCAGTCTGGCGACCGGCGCCAGCAGGTAGAGCGTAATCCAGCCGAGCAGCAGGGCCGAAATGACGGACGCCGCCACGCCCCAGGCCAGCAGGTGCAGCTGCACCCCTTCGAAAGGCTCAAACGCTTCTTTCACCGGCAGGATCGAGGCAAGCAGCCAATCGGTGGACTTCAGCCGCCGGTAGCTGGTCACGCCAGGCACGCCGGCGGAATTGACGCTGAGGACCGTGCCAACGAATCCTTCCTTCATTGCACGCGTGGTGGCGGGATTGGCATTCGGAGCGCGCGGCTGCAGGATACGGCTGGCGTCGGGATGCACCACATAGATCGAAGGCTCGGCGATCGTTACGGCGAAGTAATAGCCGGTCTTGCCGACCTTGGCGGTGCGCAAGTGGCCCAGCATATTGTCCTTGTACAGGCGCAGCACACCGGCCAGCATGCCGACCACCTTGCCGCGATCGTCCAGGATAGGCGCCACCATCTGAACGATGGGCTGGCCGCTGACGCGGCTCTTGATCGGGCCCGCGATCAGCGGCTTGCGTGTTTCAAGCACCTTCTTGAAGTATTCGCGGTCCGCCACCGAGACTTTTTCCCTGCCGGCGACGTGCGGAACGTCGGCCACCACCAAGCCGGCACCGTCGATGACGATGACGTCGTCGAACATCGACAGCATGGCGCGCTCTTCGTACCAGTTGCGCAGGCCGGCGGGATCGCCCATCAGGCTGCGCGGCTGCTTGCGCGCGGATTGGGCGATCACGTCCAACAAGGCGGTCAGCTTGTCGTCAAGGTCTTCGGCCGTGCGGGCGATCAAGGCATCCTGCTGCGCAAACAGCACCTTGGTGAAGTCCTCGCGCAGGCGTTGTGCCTGCAACACGGTCACCACGGCGATCATCACGATCGACGTGATGCTGGTGGCAAGAGCGACCTTCACATTGATCCCGAGAGGCTTCATTGACGTCCTTTGGGCGAGGGAGCTGCTCGCTAGTGTAAATTATTTTTGTAACCGCGAATCCAAATGACGCAGCGACTCCTCTTATCCGGTGAGGAATTTCCCTCCAAAGCGAAAAGGAGTGCAAAATGTTCTATGTTAAAAATGTACCAATTTGGGAGCGGGCGTTGCGCGTGATTGCCGGTTTGGCCGTGGTGGCGTGGAGCGTGCCGGCCCTGGGCGGCCTTTGGGGCACCGTGTTGGCGCTGTCGGCGGCGGGCATCGTCCTGTCCGGGCTCGTTGGCTTCTGCCCGGCCTGCGCCATGGTTGGCCGCAAACTGGATAAGGCGAAACGGTAAATGGCACTTCTTGAACAGCACCAGCCGGTGCTACAGGCGGCCCACGGCGGCGATCCGCAGGCGCTGGCCAAGCTGCTGGCAGTGTGCCAACCGGATATCCGCCGCTACGCCCAGCGCAATTGCCTGGTCAGCGACGTCGATGATGCGGTGCAGGAGGTGCTGCTGGTGATGTCGCGCCGCCTGTCGTCGCTGAAGGTGCTGGCCGCGTTTTCGGGGTGGCTGTTCAAGGTGGTGCAGCGCGAATGCCGGCGGCTGGGCCGGCGCGCTTTCCATTTCGATCCTTACGACGAAGAGCGCGCGGAGCAGTGGCTGGCGTCCCAGGATGACGCCGGCTTGCGGACGGAATTGGTGCAGGCGCTGGAATCGCTGCCGCGCGACTACCTGCAGATCGTGCTGCTGCGCGATTTCGAGGAGTTGAGCATTGCGGAGATTGCGCAGGAATTGGGGCTGACGACGGCGGCTACCAAGAGCCGCCTGCACCGCGCGCGTACGCTGGCGCGTGAGTATCTGGTCGGTTAGGGTTTGCCCGCGTCCGCGCGGATCGCCACTTCGCGCTCGCTCGGCCATTGCCATGCGCCTTCCAGGCGCCAGTCGCGCTGCATGCCTTCCACCAGCACTTGCCAGCGCGAGCGTTCCAACATCGGCAAGGCAACGCTGAAATCACCTTGCGCATCGGGGCGGGCCATCAGCACCATATCGCGGGCCGGCTGGGTAGCGTGCTGCAGGCGGATGGACAGCGTTGCATCGGCGAGCGGCTTGGCGCTGGCGACATGGCCGTGCAGCAAGCCTTGCGCCGCATCGTAGCGCAACCCGATCGACAGGCCGAGGGCAGCAGCAGCGCGGTCGCGGCGCAAGTCCTGGTTGATCGCCTTGCCCTGCTTGTAATAGTCGCCCACTACCAGCGCATCCTGGCTGGTGAAGGCGACATAGCTGGTGGCGAAGCCCGCCACCGCTACAACGGCAGGGCCGAGCATCAACAGCCATGGCCAGCGGTGGGTATACCAGGGGGAAGCGCCGGCGGGGGCGACGTTAACGTTCATTTCCATCTCCTTAGCGCGGCACGATAAATACCGCTTTTTCCTTGACGGCCAGCGAAGCATCGTCCAGCGCCGTCAGTTCGATCGCAATCTTGTTGGAACCGGCCTCGCCCTTGCCGTGATCCACGCGCAGGCGGATCGGCACGGCGCGGGTTTCGGTCGGTCCCACTTCCACGGTGTCCGGCACGGCAACCTGCAGCGTATCGATGCCGCTGGCGCGGATACGGTAGGTATGGCCTTGCTCGGTGGTGTTCATGATCTGCAGGCGGTACACGTTCTCGATCATGCCGTTTTCCACCTCGCGGCCCATCGAGCCGCGGTCGCGGATCACGTCCATCTTCAGCGGCGTGCGCAGTGCCAGGGTGGTGAATACCGCAACGATGAACAGCAGCAGGCCGCCGGTGTAAAGCAGCACGCGTGGACGCATCACGCGCTTGCGGATCTCTTTCGCGCTCAAGCCCTGCGCCATCGCGCGATCGGTGCTGTAGCGGATCAGGCCGCGCGGCTGTTCGATCTTGTCCATCACGATGTCGCAGGCATCGATGCATGCCGCGCAGCCGATGCATTCGTACTGCAGGCCTTTGCGGATGTCGATGCCGGTCGGGCATACCTGCACGCACAGCGAGCAGTCGATGCACGAGCCGTCCGACTTGGGGCCGCGTGGCTCGCCGCGCTTTTCGTCATAGGTGATGATCAGCGTGTCGCGGTCGAACATCGCGCTCTGGAAGCGGGCGTAGGGGCACATGTACTTGCACACCTGCTCGCGCAGCCAGCCCGCGTTGCCATAGGTGGCCAGGCTGTAGAAGCCGACCCAGAACCATTCCCACGGACCGAAGTTGAAGGTCAGCGCCTCGAACGCCAGGGTGCCGATCGGTGAGAAGTAGCCAACGAAGGTAAAGCCGGTCCACAGGGCCAGCAGCAGCCACGCTGCATGCTTGCCGCCCTTGCGCCAGATTTTGTTGAAGGTCCACGTTTCTTTGGCAAGGCGCATCTGCGCACTGCGCGAACCTTCGAATTTGCGCTCGATCCACAGGAACATTTCCGTGTAGACCGTTTGCGGGCAAGAGAAGCCGCACCACACGCGGCCTGCAACCGCCGTGACCAGGAACAGGCCCCAGGCACAGGCGATCAACATGGCCGCCAGGTAGATGAAGTCCTGCGGCCACAAGACCAGGCCAAAGATGTAGAACTTGCGCGTCACCAGGTCGAACAGGATGGCTTGGCGGCCATTCCATTGCAACCAGGGCGCTCCGTAGAAGACCAGTTGCGTCAGGATCAGGCAGATCCAGCGCAGGTTCTGGTAATGGCCTTTCACCTCGCGCGGGAAAATGTCCTCGCGCTTGGCGTACATCTTGATGACTTGTGGTGCGGGGGCGTTCATAACACTACCTTGTTGCTATTTCATCGCGGTGACTGGAGGGTTGGACAGGCCCCATACGTAGGCGGCCAGCACGTGCACTTTGCCTTCTCCGAGGAAGTCATCGAACGCGGGCATGGTGTTGTTGCGGCCCTTGCGGATGGTTTCCATGATCGTCTCGGCGCTGCCGCCGTACAGCCAGGTCTTGTCGCTCAGGTTGGGTGCGCCCAGCATCGGGTTGCCCTTGCCACCCGCACCGTGACAGGCCATGCAGGCGCTGAACTTCGACTTGCCCATGACCGACTTGATCGGGTCGTGCGTGCTGTCGGACAGGCTCAGGACGTATTGCGTCACGTTCTCGATATCCTTCTCCGAACCTACCGCCGCACCCATTGGCGGCATCACGCCGTGGCGGCCCTTCATGATGGTCAGCTTGATGGTGTCGGGATCGCCGCCATGCAGCCAGTCCTTGTCGGCCAGGTTGGGGAAGCCTTTGTTGCCGCGCGCATCGGAACCGTGGCACTGCGCGCAGTAGGTCAGGAACAGGCGCTCGCCGATCGCGTGAGCCTGCGGGTCCGCCGCGACGGTTTTCAGGTCCTGGCCCTTGTATTTGTCGAACAGCGGGCCGTAGTCCTTCTCGGCCTTGGCCAGCTCCTCCTTGTGCTCCTTGGCGGAAGTCCAGCCCAGCGAGCCCTGGTAGCTGCCCAGGCCCGGGTACAGCCACAGGTAGCCGATGGCGAAAGCAATGGTCAGGTAGAACAGCCACATCCACCAACGCGGCATCGGCGTATTGAGCTCGGTCAGGTCTTCGTCCCAGATATGGCCGGTGGTGCCGACTTTGCCGTCCACCGACTTCAGGGCCGAACCTTTGACGGACGACTGGGACCACAGCAGCACGCCGCAGCCGACGATGCCGATGACAGTCAGGACGACCACGTACAGGTTCCAGAATTCGCTGGTGAAATCAGCCATGGTCCTTCTCCTCGTCCGCGAAAGGCAGCTTGGCCGCTTCTTCCCAGTTACCGCGCTGGGCCCACCATACGATGCCGAGGAAAGTGAGGAACGAAACCACCGTCATCACATTGCTCGCATTGCCAAAAAAGTTTTCCATTTCAGTTCCTCGTCTTGATCAGGGTGCCCAGGCCTTGCAGGTAAGCCACCAGTGCATCCTCTTCCGTCTTGTTGGCCAGTTCGGCCGGTGCGGCGGCGATTTCCTCTTCCGTGTACGGATCGCCCATGCGCTTCAGCGCGCGCATCTTCGGTACCACTTCCTCCGGCTTCAGCTTGTTCTGCGCCAGCCACGGGTAGTTAGGCATGTTCGATTCCGGCACCACGTCGCGCGGGTTGTTCAGGTGGGTGCGGTGCCATTCGTCGCTGTAGCGGCCGCCGACGCGCGCCAGGTCGGGACCGGTGCGCTTGGAGCCCCACTGGAATGGGCGGTCATACACAAACTCGCCCGCCACCGAGTAGTGGCCGTAGCGCTCGGTCTCGGCACGGAACGGGCGCACCATCTGCGAGTGGCAGGTGTAGCAGCCTTCGCGCACATAGATATCGCGGCCGGTCAGGCGCAGGGCGGAGTAAGGCTTCAGGCCCGCCACTGGCTCCGTGGTCGACTTCTGGAAGAACAGAGGGATGATTTCCACCGCGCCGCCCACCGAAACCACCAGCGTGACCAGCGCGATCAGCAGCCAGGGGTTCTTCTCAATCCATTCATGGGAAAATTTCATCATTTGCTCCGATATGCTGCATTACGCCGCGAGGCCCAGTTCAGGGATGCGTGCACGGGTGGTTTCGCGGCCCTTCAGGGTCATCCAGGCGTTGTAGGCCATCACGCACATGCCGGCCAGGTACAGCAGGCCGCCCAGGAAGCGCACCACGTAGTACGGGTAGGTGGCCTTGACGCTTTCCACGAAGGTGTAGGTCAGGGTGCCGTCGGCATTCACTGCGCGCCACATCAGGCCTTGCATTACGCCGGCAATCCACATTGCGGCGATGTACAGGACGACGCCGATGGTGGCGACCCAGAAGTGCAGGTCGATCAACCTGGTGCTGTACATCCTGGTCTGGCCGGCCATGCGCGGAATCAGGTAGTAGATCGAGCCCATGGTGATGAAGCCCACCCAGCCCAGTGCGCCGCCGTGAACGTGGGCGATGCCCCAGTCGGTGTAGTGCGACAGCGCGTTGACGGTCTTGATCGACATCATCGGGCCTTCGAAGGTGGCCATGCCGTAGAAGGACAGAGACACGATCATCAGCTTCAGGATCGGGTCGGTGCGCAGCTTGTGCCATGCGCCGGAGAGGGTCATCATGCCGTTGATCATGCCGCCCCAGCTTGGCGCCAGCAGGATCAGGGAGAACACCATGCCAAGCGATTGCGCCCAGTCGGGCAGCGCGGTGTAGTGCAGGTGGTGCGGACCGGCCCACATATAGGTGAAGATCAGCGCCCAGAAGTGCACGATCGACAGCTTGTACGAATACACAGGGCGTTCGGCCTGTTTCGGGATGAAGTAGTACACCATGCCCAGGTAGCCGGCGGTCAGGATGAAGCCCACGGCGTTGTGGCCGTACCACCACTGGATCATCGCGTCCTGCACGCCGGTGTACATGGAGTAGGACTTGAACAGCGAGGCCGGCATTGACATCGAGTTCACTACGTGCAGCAGGGTCACGGCCAGGATGTAGCCGCCGAAGAACCAGTTGGCGACGTAGATGTGCTTGACCTTGCGCTTGACGATGGTGCCGAAGAAGACCACCGCGTAGGAAACCCACACCAGGGCGATCAGGATCGAGATCGGCCATTCCAGTTCAGCGTATTCCTTGCCGCGGGTGAAACCCATTGGCAGGGTGACCACGGCGGCCAGGATCACGGCTTGCCAGCCCCAGAAGGTGAAGGCTGCCAGCTGGTCGGAGAACAGGCGCACCTGGCAGGTGCGCTGGACCACGTAGTAGGAAGTGGCGAACAGGCCGCTGATGCCGAAGGCGAAGATCACTGCATTGGTATGCAGGGGGCGCAGGCGGCCGTAGGTCAGCCAGGGAATGTCCAGGTTCAGGGCGGGCCAGGCAAGTTGGGCGGCGATGATGACGCCGACCAGCATGCCCACAACGCCCCACACTATGGTGGCGATCGCGAACTGCTTCACGACCTTGTAGTTGTAGTCCAGTGATTGATCCACTTTGAATTCTCCAGGCAGACACTTTGATGAGATATGTCAAAGGTTACCTAGGAGCACTTCAAAAAAACATGACGTGGATCAAATCCGGTCGTCGTCCTGTAAAACCCGGATGGCAGGACCTACCAGATCGTCGAACTGGCCATCGTCCGAAGCCTTGAAAAACAGCCATAGCGCGCCGAAAACCAGGCCTACGCTGATGGGGATGAGCAGGTACAGCGATTCCATTCTTTTAACCTCGGCGCAAGCGCAGCGCGTTGATAACGACGATGGCGGAGCTGGCCGCCATGCCGACTCCGGACAGCCACGGATTGAGCACACCGAAAGCTGCTGCCGGAATGGCAACGATGTTGTACAGCGTGGCCCAGGCCAGGTTCTGGCGGATCACGCCCATGGTTTTTCTCGCGCTGCGGGCGGTATCGGCCAGCAGCGGCAGGCGGGCGTCGAGCAGCACGCAGTCGGCGTGTACTTGTGCCAAGGTTGCACCGCTGCCCATTGCGAACGAGACATCGGCTGCGCTGAGGACGGCGGCGTCGTTGATCCCGTCGCCCACCATCGCCACCACTTCGCCCTGCGCTTGCAGGGCCTGGACATATGCCAGTTTTTCGTCCGGCAGGCAGTCGCCGATGGCTTTCTTGATGCCCAATTGTCCCGCCACGCTGTCGGCGAGCGCCTGCTGGTCGCCGCTCAGCAGGACAACCTCCTTGCCGAGCCGCTGGAAGTAGTCGATCGTCTGCCGCGCATCCGGCCGCAGCGCGTCCGAGACCAGGAAGCGTCCCAGCCAGCGGCCATGCATGCCCAGCCACACAGTCGTCATCGGCGCATCGTCCGCGGCTACCCGGCCCAAAGACGGCGCGGCGCAACCCGCGATGCCGGCAACGTAGGCCGCGCTGCCGAGGCGGTAGCGGATGCCATTCACCATGCCTTCCATGCCCTGCCCCGCCAGTTCCTGCAATCCGGTGGCGTTCGCCGCGCCGGCGCCATGGGCGTCCGCCGAAGCGCCGATCGCCCGCGCAATCGGGTGAGCGCTGCCGGTTTCCAGTGCCGCCGCCACGCGCAGGACGCCAATGATCCGCGCGCCGTCGATCGCATCGACACTCTGCACGGTTGGACGGCCTTCCGTCAGTGTGCCGGTCTTGTCGAACACGATATGCGTGGCGCGGTGCAACGTCTCCAGCACGTGCGGCTGCACCACCAACGACCCCTTGCGAAGCAGGCGGTCGGTCGCCGCAGCCAGGGCCGACGGCGTGGCCAGCGACAAGGCGCATGGGCAGGACACCACCAGCACCGCAATCGCCACCGACCATGCGCGCGAGGCATCATGCCAGTACCAGAAACCAAGGCTGGCCGCAGCGAACAACAGCAGCGCAGCCACGAACCAGGATGCAGTACGGTCCGCCCATTGTGCGATCTGCGGCTTGGCGCTGCCGGCGCGTTCAATCAGCTTGAGCAGGCCGGCCAGCGTGCTCTCGCGGGCAGGCTTCTCGACACGCAGCACGACCGGACCGCCCGCGTTGACGGCGCCGCCGGGAATCGCATCGCCGACAAGCTTGCGCTGCGGGGCGCTCTCGCCGGTCAGCAGCGACAGGTCGACAGCCGTGCTGCCCTCCACGACCACGCAATCGGCGGCCACCGCCTCGCCGCCTTTGACGATGATATGGTCGCCGGCGGCCAGCACGCTGGCGGGTACGGTGGACGCATCGCGCAGGTCCGGCCAGGCCGCCATGCGCTGCGCCATCTCCGGCACGCCATGGCGCAGGCGCGTCAAAGCGCTGGCCGCTTTGCGCCGCGCCACCATTTCCAGGTAGCGGCTGGCGAGCAGCAGGAAGATGAACATGGTGACGGAGTCGTAATACACTGCGCCATGACCGCGGAAGGTCGACACCGCGCTGCCGATGAAAGCTGCCGTGATGCCGAGCGCAACCGGCACGTCCATGCCCAGCACGCGGCCTTTCAGGCTGGCCCAGGCGCCTTTCAGGAAAGGCTGGGCGGAGTAGGCGATGGCGGGCAGCGTCAGGAGCAGGCTGGCCCAGCGCATCAGGCTTGCCATGCCGGCATCCAGCGTGCCATCGTCGCCGGCCATGTATTCGGGCGCGACGTACATCATCACCTGCATCATCGACAGGCCGGCCACGAAGAGCTGGCGGCCCAGCGTGCGGCTGGCTTTCTGCAGCTGCGCGTCATGACGGGTGGTGTCGTAAGGCCAGGCGTTGTAACCGATGCCACGCACGGCTTCCAGCAGTGCAGCCGCGGTGGTCTTGTCCTTGTCCCAGCGGATGAACAGCTTTTCGGTTGCGACATTGAGGTTGGCCTGCTGTACGCCGTCCACCTGGCGCAGGCGGTGCTCGATCAGCCACACGCAGGCGACGCAGCGGATGCCTTCCACCAGCAAGGTGGTTTCGTGCGTGTCGCCATCGCAAATGATGTTGGGGTCGTCTTCCGGCAGCGCGAGCGCGGCCGGCACCAGCGTAGCGGCGACGCCGGCTTCACCAGGCGCGGCGAAACCGGTCCGCTCGCGGTAATAGCTCGTCTGGCCGATATCGACAATGGTTTGCGCCACTGCCGCGCAGCCAGGACAGCACATGGCGCGGTTGACGCCTTCGATGCTTACATGCCAGTCGGCGCTTGCCGCCACAGGCTGGCCGCAATGGAAGCAGGCAGCAATCTCGTTCATCATCATGGCTGCACCGTCAGGCAAAGGACATCGAACCACGCATGCCGGCCGCCTGCAGCGCGGGCCAGGCCGAGGATCCCGAACCCAAGCACCAGCAGGCCACAGGCCACGCGTACCGAACGTTTCTGGAAGTACTGGCGCAGCTTCGCGCCCGCCATGCCCATCGCAAGCAGCATCGGCAACGTTCCCAGGCCGAAGGCGGCCATCACCAGCGCGCCATCGAGCGCCGAGCCGGACAGCATGGCAGTCAGCAACATGCTGTAGACCATCCCGCAAGGCACCCAGCCCCACAGGCCGCCCAGTGCCAGCGCCTTCAAGGCCATATCCATCGGAACCAGCGGCTTGACGAGCGGCTGCACGCGACGCCACAGGACGCCGCCCGCCGCTTCAACGCGAGCCAGGCCGCGCCAGGCGTCCATCAGGTAGAGGCCCATCGCAACCAGCATCAGGTTGGCCAGCCAGTACGCGACCATCTGCGCCGAAGCCATCTGCGCCAGGCTGGCGACGCTGCCGGCGATGCCGCCTGCAATGGCGCCGGCCAGCATATAGCTGCCAATGCGGCCGGTGTTATAGGCCAGGACGTGAACAAGTCCTTCTGCGTTGGCGCCAGCCCATGACATGGCGGCGGTCCCGCCTATATCCATCCGTGCGATCGGGATCACGCGTGCGTGCGCCGGCGCGGCGGACCGACCGCCAACGCTGAACGCGCCGACGATGCCGCCGCACATGCCGGCGCAATGCACACTGCCGGCCAGGCCGGCAATCAGGATGGGCAGCAGGTTCATGGCCTCCTCAAATGGTGCGCGAGAAGCGCAGCGGATGCACCTGGCCCGGTGCCGTCCCGGCAGCGCGGTCGGCAGTCAGGTGGCGGTCGAATACCATGCAGATGTTGCGGATCAGCAGACGGCCCTTTGGCGTGACGGAAATCCAGTCATCCTCGATCGCCAGCAAGCCATCGCGCTCGAACTCGCGCAGCTTTTGCAGTTCCTTGGCGAAGTACTGGTTGAAGCGGATCGGGTAGCCCAGTTCCAGCGCAGAAATCGACAGCTCGAAATTGCACATCAGATTCTGGATCACCATGCGGCGCAGCAGGTCGTCGTTGTCCATGGCATAACCGCGTGCGATCGGCAGGCGCCCTTCGTCCAGGCGTGCATAGTAGTCGTCCAGCGTCTTCTCGTTCTGGCTGTAGGTGCCGTTCACCGAGCTGATGGCCGACACGCCCAGCGCCACCAGGTCGGTTTCGGCGTGGGTCGAATAGCCCTGGAAGTTGCGGTGCAGGCGGCCCTGGCGCTGTGCCACGGCGAGGTCGTCGTCCGGTTTGGCGAAATGGTCCATGCCGATGTAGACATAGCCGGCCTTGGTCAGGCGCTCGATGCACAGCGCCAGCATGTCCAGCTTCACGGCTGGCGTTGGCAGCTCGTCATCCGCAATGCGGCGCTGCGGCTTGAACAGGTGCGGCATGTGCGCGTAGTTGTACAGCGCGATACGGTCAGGGTTGGCCTCGATCACCTTGTCCATCGTTGCCTGCATGGTGGTCATGCTTTGCTTCGGCAGGCCGTAGATCAGGTCCACGCTGATGGAGCGGAAGCCGGCGTCGCGCGCAGCCTGGATCACGGCCAGGGTTTCTTCGGCAGGCTGGATGCGGTTGACCGCCTTCTGCACCTCGGGATCGAAGTCCTGCACGCCCATGCTGACGCGGTTGAAGCCCTGCTTGCGCAGGGTATGGATGCGCTCCGCATCGACGGTGCGCGGATCGATCTCGATCGAGTACTCGCCTTCTTCGTCCGGCGCGAATTCGAAGTGCTTGCGCATATGTGCCAGCAACTCGCCCATTTGTTCGTCGCTCAGGTAGGTTGGAGTGCCGCCGCCGAAGTGCAGCTGCTCCACGCGGTTCATGCCGGCGAACAGCTTGCCCTGCATATCGATTTCCTGTTTCAGGTAGCCGAGGTAGGTGACCGCCTTGCTGCGGTCCTTGGTCACCACCTTATTGCAGGCGCAGTAGTAGCAGACCACGTTGCAGAACGGGATATGCACATACAGCGACAACGGTGCGCGCGCGCCGCGCATGCGCAGGTTGGCTTGCGCCTCGAGGAAGCTGGAGTAGCTGAAGTCCGGCTTGAAACGGTCGGCCGTCGGATACGAGGTGTAGCGCGGGCCGGAAGTGCTCATGCGGCTGATCAGCTCTGCATCAAACTGTACGGTTGGTTCTGCAATGGTATTCATGATTTTCTCGTTCGGTCTCAGGCTGCCAGGCGTTTCGGCGCCTGGCGGATTTGCTGCGCGCTGCGTGCCGCATGGACAGCCGCCAGGCGCGCGTGACGGGGGCGTTCGAATTTGAACAGGCTGAAGGCGTCGCGCAGGTGGCCGGCTTCATCGGCCAGGCTGACTGCCGCTGCGGCAGCTTCTTCGACCAGGCCGGCGTTCTGCTGCGTCACCTGGTCCATGTGGTTGACGGCCTGGTTGACCTGGTCGACGCCGATGCTCTGCTCGCGCGATGCGGTGGAAATCTCGTGCATGATGGTGGTGACCTGCTTGACCGAGTTCACCACCTGGTCCATGGTGGCGCCGGCGCGCTGTGCGCGCTCCATGCCGGTGCTGACTTTTTCCACCGAGATCTCGATCAGCTGCTTGATGTCCTTGGCGGCAGCGGAGGAACGTTGCGCCAGGTTGCGCACCTCGCTCGCCACCACGGCGAAGCCACGGCCCTGCTCACCGGCACGTGCCGCTTCGACGGCGGCGTTCAGCGCCAGGATATTGGTCTGGAAGGCGATCCCTTCAATCAGGCCGATGATGTCGACCACGCGCCTGGAGGAAGTGTTGATCTCGTCCATCGTCGCGATCACTTCGGACACGATTTCGCCGCCCTGCTCCGCCACGTCGGAAGCGCTGACTGCCAGCGCGTTCGCTTCCATCGAGTTCTCGGCATTCGCTTTCACGGTCGACGAGAATTCTTCGATGCTGGAAGCGGTCTTTTCCAGGCTGGCGGCCTGCGACTCGGTACGGCCGGCCAGGTCGGCGTTGCCGGCGGCGATCTGCTTGGTCGCCACGGCCATCGCATCGATGTTGAAGCGCACGTCGCGGATGGTGGCGATCAGGTTGTTGTTCATCTGCTGCAGGGCGCGCAGCAACTGGCCCATTTCGTCGGTGCTGTCGGTATCGAAGGAGCCGCTCAGGTCCCCGGCGGCAATCAGGCGCGCGCCGTCCAGTGCACGCTCCAGCGGCTCCAGCATGCTGGACCGCAGCGTGTACCACAGGAAGACGTTGATCAGGAAGCCGACAGCCGTGGCGCCGAAGATGCCCCAGCGCGTCAGTTCGCTGGTGCCGTCGGCAAACAGCGCGGCGCCGCAGACGGCGATCTGCAGCACATTGACCACGCTGGTGGCCAGCCAGATGCGCATCGCCAGCGATACATGGCTCAGGCGTGCCGCCACGTTCGACAGGCCCAGGCGCACGATCTGGCCATTCTTGATGCGGATATTGCGCTCGCCGGCATTGAGTTTGCGGTAAGCCTCGGCTGCGGCGGCAACCTGGCTGCGCTCGGCCTTGGTACGCACCGACATATAGCCGGTGCTGCGGCCGTTTTCCTTGATCGGGGTGATGTTGGCTTTGACCCAGTAGAAATCGCCGTTCTTGCAGCGGTTCTTCACCAGGCCGGTCCAGGGGATGCCGGCGCGGATGGTTTGCCACAGGTCGGCAAACGCTTCGGGCGGCATGTCCGGGTGGCGGATGATGTTTTGCGGCTGGCCAATCAGCTCCGCGGCGGAGAAGCCGCTGATGTGCTCGAAGTAAGGATTGACGTAGACGATATTGCCTTCCAGGTCAGTCTTGGAGACGATCGCCTGGTCTTCGTCCAGCTCTACTTCCTGATTGCTTACCGGTACATTCTTACGCATCGCGCGCCCCCTGTTGACTTTCTTGCTATAACGCAAGATCACAGGGATAAGTCTAGGGACTTGGGCGCGCTTTTTTAATGATGTAGATCAAATCTGGCTGGGTTGGCCTGTCAGGCCGCTTCCGCCGGGATTGCCGAACTGTCACGCACATTCTTTTGCACTGCCACGGCAGCGAACAGGCTCAGCGCGAATGCCATGCCATAAAAGCCCTTTTCGCTGAGCGTGAGGGTGGCGTTCCACATCCCGATACCCAACAGCAGGATGGCGGCCCCGGTCGAAACCCAGCACAGGCCGAAGTACATATTCGACACGCGGATGCCTTCCACCTTGTCGCGTACCGATTTCTGCAACGAAACGGCCGAGAACAGGCCGTACAGCAGCAGGGTCAGGTAATAACCTTTCTCGTTCAGCGGCATCTGGGCATTCCACAATCCGGCGAGGAAGGCGCCGGCGCCCAGCAGCAAAGCGCTCCAGGAGGCGCCGACAAAGGCGCCGGAAGGTCGGTGATGGGTCGACATAGGGTCTCCTTGTTAAAAATCACAGTGTGCCGCCGGCCCGGCGTTCAGCGTTTGACCGCGCTCAACAGTTTGCCGCCGATGGTGACGACCGCCAGCACGATGGCGCCGGCAATCACACCGCCGATGGCGTCCAGCACGGACGGGGTGACGGCAGCCAGCAGGGGGCCAACGCCGCCCACCGAGCCGGCAGCTTCGGCCGCGTGGTGGATCAGGTCATGGGCACCAGGGATGCCATGGGTCAGGATGCCGCCACCGACCATGAACATGGCCACGGTACCGGCCACCGACAGGAATTTCATCAGCTTGGGCGCTGCGGCCAGCAGGACACGGCCCAGGGCCTGCACGCCGGCACCGGCGCGCTTGGTCAGGTAGAGGCCGGCATCGTCCATCTTCACGATGGCGCCCACCAGGCCATACACGCCAATCGTCATCACGACGGCGATACCAACCAGCACTGTCACCTGCTGCATGAAGGTCGCGGCAGCCACGGTGCCCAGGGCAATCACGATGATCTCGGCCGACAGGATGAAGTCGGTGCGCACGGCGCCCTTGATCTTGTCCTTTTCCATTGCAACAAGATCAACACTCTGGTTCGCGTCCAGCAATTCCTTGTGGTGCTGATCGTCTTCCGCCTGCGAGTGCAGGAATTTGTGGGCAATCTTCTCGAAACCCTCGAAGCACAGGTAGGCACCGCCCAGCATCAGCAGCGGGGTGATGGCCCATGGCGCGAAATAGCTGATTGCCAGCGCAGCAGGCACCAGGATCGCCTTGTTGATCATAGAACCCTTCGCTACTGCCCAAACAACAGGCAGTTCACGGTCGGCTTGCACGCCGGCGACCTGTTGCGCGTTCAGCGCCAGGTCGTCGCCCAGTACACCCGCGGTCTTCTTGGCCGCCACTTTGCTCATGGCAGCCACGTCATCCAGGATGGTGGCAATATCGTCGATCAGTGCAAGCAGGCTGGAACCGGCCATTCGTCTAACTCCAAAGAAAAAATTACAGGATCGACAATCTAACACGCCGCCGCTGTGAGCGGGCCCCTTCAACGCTACAATGAACTCTTTATTCGTCGGTAATCGGTCATGACTTTCACCACCTGGATCACCTTTGTCATCGCTGCCTGCATCATTGCCGTGTCGCCTGGCTCAGGCGCCGTATTATCGATGTCGCATGGCTTGTCGTATGGCGTGAAGCGCACCTCCGCCACCATCCTCGGCCTGCAACTGGGCTTGCTGCTGGTGCTGGCGATTGCCGGCGCGGGCGTCGGCTCCCTGTTGCTCGCCTCCGAATTCGCCTTCAGCGTGGTGAAGACCGTCGGTGCCCTGTACCTGATCTGGCTCGGGATCAGCCAGTGGCGTGCCAAGGTCGCCGCCGGCCAGGGCGTCCAGGCGGCGCAAACCGCGCTGCCATCGTTCCGCAAGCGTTTCATGACCGGTTTCCTGACCAATGCCACCAACCCCAAGGGCATCATTTTCATGGTGGCGGTGCTGCCGCAGTTCATCAACCAGCATGCGCCCGTGCTGCCGCAGCTGGCCATCCTGGCTGCCACGATGTTTGCGATCGACCTGGTGGTCATGCATGGCTACGCTTTCCTGGCCGCGTCGATGCAGCGCTTCTTCCGTGAATCTGCTGCCATCAAGATGCAAAATCGCGTATTCGGCGGGCTCCTGATGTTTATCGGCGGCGCCCTGTTCTTCGTCAAGCGGGGAGGCTCCCAGGCATGAGCACCCAATTCCGGCATTACAAAGGCGGGCTTTACGAGCTGGTGTGCGAAGCCACGCTGGAATCCGACCACAGCACGATGATCGTGTACAAGGCAGCCAACGGCTCCATCTGGTGCCGCCCGCGCGAGGTTTTCTTCGAAATCATTGAGGTGGATGGCAAGCAGGTGCAGCGCTTCACCCCCATTTGAAATTATTTGTAACATGGGTCCTCGCCAAGGAGGCTCAGGCGTTATATAAAAAAACGAAAACGCCTAAGAACGTTCCCTTGGAGAGATAGAAATGAGCCGCAAGATTGCGCAGTTCCTGATGCTGGCAGCGTTGGTCGCAGTGACCTCGGTTGCCATGGCCGACCCGCCCGCCCGGGTGGGCCGGGTCACCGTCACCGAAGGCCGGGTGACCATGCTCGTCAATGGCGAGGAAGAATCCGGCAACCTGATGAACTGGCCGGTCACCAGTGAAAACCACCTGACTACGGCCTCCGGCGCCCGTGCGGAATTCCGCGTCGGCTCCGCTGCCATCCGCCTGGACGGCGATACCGACCTCGAGGTGCAGGAGCTGGATGACGATCGCCTGGTGCTGCGCCTGAATTACGGTACCGCCGCCGTGCGTGTGCGCGATCCCGGCATGCTCAATGAATTCGAATTCCTCACGCCGCAAGCCCGCGTCACGCTGACCGAACCCGGCTCCTTCCGCATCGATACCGAGCGCGCGCCCGATACCACGGTTGTCAATGTTTTCGCCGGCAACGTCCGCGTGGAAGGCGCCGGCAGCATGCTGACCGCCCGCTCCGGCAAGCGCGTGGAAGTGCGCGGCGACGATATCTTTACCGCGCTGGCAAGGCGTGATGATTTCGACAACTGGGTCTCCGGCCGCGACCGCCGCGACGAAGGCACGGTCGCTTCGCGCTATGTGCCTGCTGACATGACCGGTTACGAAGACCTGGACAATTACGGCAACTGGGTCGAAGACCGTGAGTACGGCAACGTCTGGTTCCCGCGCGCCGTGCCGGTTGGCTGGGCGCCTTACCGCGACGGCCGCTGGGTCTGGATTTCGCCATGGGGCTGGACCTGGGTCGATAACTCGCCTTGGGGCTATGCGCCATTCCACTACGGCCGCTGGGTCGTGGTGAGCGGCCGCTGGTGCTGGACGCCAGGGCGCGTGGTGGGCCGCCCGGTGTGGTCGCCGGCGCTGGTGGGCTGGGTCGGCGGCAACAACTGGAGCGTGAGTTTTGGTTCCGGCCATTCAGGTCCGGCAGTGGGCTGGTACCCGCTGAGCCCACGCGACCGCTATGTGCCGGCTTACCGCGTCTCGTCGGATTTCGAGCGCCGCCTGATCTGGAATCATCGCACCAACGAGCGCTGGCATGAGCGCCACCGGGACCGCGACCATGATGGCCGCCGGGATGGCGTGACTGCCCTGCCGAGCGACCAGTGGGGCCGTGGCCGGCATATTCCGGTGCATAACGGGGCGCGCGTCACGCCGCAGGATGTGCGCAACGTCCCGATCATGACGGCACCGCCGGTACTGTCCTCCAGCCTGCAGCGGCCGCAACGCCAGCAGGATGGGCAGCAGAACCGCGACGAGCGCTTCAACCGGGATCGGGACGATCGCTTCAACCGCCAGGACCGCCGCGCCGAGCGTCCGGAACAGCAACGCCAGCCGTTGTTGCAGACCCAGCCGCAGCAGCAGCCTCAACCTCAGCAGATTACCTCGCAGCCGCAGCAGCCGCGCCAAAACTGGACGCGCACCGACAATGACGATCGCGACAACTGGCGGGGCCGCAACATGCGTGAGGAGCCGCGTCGTTCAGGCATCATTACTGCGACTCAGCAGCCGCCCCAATTGCAAGTCGCGCCGCCGCAAGTGCAGCAACCACAGCAGCAACCGCAGCCCCAGCGCATGGAACAGCCGCGTCACGAACCGCGCTTCGGCGGCGGCGAGCGTGAAGACCGGGGCCGCCGCGAAGCGCCGCAAATCCAGACCGCCCCGGCCCGCCCGGCGCAAATGTCGCCGCCGCCACAGCTGGCCCAACCGCAACCCCAGCCGCAGATGCAGCCTCAGCAGTCCCAACCGCAGCAACATTCACAGCCACAGCCACAGCGGCGGGACGCACGCGAGCGTGCCCAGGAACGTCAGGAACGCATGGATAACGAGGGAAATCGCCGCTAAATAGGCCCCCCAGCCAAGGCCAGCCACTAACAATGGCTGGCTTTTTTTATTTGCCGGTCTTGGCGCGCTGGCGAATCCGTTCGCGCCACTCGCCCAGCGCCGACAGCGCGCCGTGGAACTCGCGCTCGATCAGGTCGGCTTCCGCCTCCGTCACCTTGCCATCGATCAGGGCTTCCGACACCGCCTCCGCCACCGCGCCCACCTGGGCCATCACCTTGCACACCGTCTGCGACAAATCGTCGTTGCTCACATCATCGGGGATCGGCACGATGAACGCCGCCATGCCATGCCGCGTCAGCAGCGCATGCAGCGGCAGCATGGCTTCATGCACGCCGGCCTTGTGGCACAGGTCGACGATGGTGGACACCTCCTCGAACGAAGGGTAATGCGAAGCGATGGTCGGCGACAGCTTATTGCGCAGCACGTTGGCCGAGATGCCCATTTGCTGGGCAAGTGCCTCGATACCGCCCGGGAAAGTGCGCGCCACCTTGTAGAGCGCGTCATGCTGGTTCATGTCCAGGTATTTCTTAGTCATGGTGAAGCTGGCCTTTTTTTACCGATGCAGTCGGATTGTTTGAAAGATATGCTGATTTTCATCGAAAGTTTAACTACCTGACAACGGTGAAATTCATGTTCAAGCGCACTCGCTTCGCGGCCATCATGGCAATCGTGGTGGCCATTGTAGTCGCCAACACGGCCGATGCCCGCCCAGGCGGCTCATACCGCAGCGGCTTTTCGTCGGGCCGGAGCACGGTGTCGCGCAGCGTCAGCACCCCGAAACAGCCAAGCTTCGGCACCTTCGGCCAGCGCCAGTCGCAGCCGCCTGCTGCAGCGCGCGCGCCACAACGCGACTCGGCGATGTCGCGCGACCTGGACCGCCGCGCCGCGCAGGACCAGGCCATGCGGACTTACGACACGCGGCGCGCCGCTGCCGGTGGCCAGTCCGCGCCCGGCAGCGTTGGCAGCGCCACGGCTTCCCGCGCCGGCGCCACGCCTCCGCTGCCACCGCTTGACCCGGTGCTTCCCGGCGGCCGAAGCGGCGCGAATGGCGGCTATAACAACGGTGCCTACGCCCAGCACGGTGCCCCAAGCAGCGGCTCGACCAGCGCACCAGCTCCCGTCATCGTCCGCGACAGCAGCAACGGCTGGCTATGGGGCATCGGCGGTTTCATGCTGGGCCGCGCCGCCAGCGGCCACGCTGCACCGGTCGCCCAGTCAGCCCAGGCGCCAGTGCCGGTAACGACCGCACCCGTTGACGTCAGCGGCAACACCGGCGCCATGGCAGACGCGGCAGGCGCAAGCGACATCGCCGGGGCAGTGGTAGAAACGGCCCGCCAGTCGCAGGTGCAAGCCACGGCCGCCAAACCAGCTGCGCATGAATCGAGCACCCTGGCCAAGCTTGCCGTAGCCCTGTTGATCGGCGGCCTGGCCTGGCTGGCCTGGAAAGCCTTCCGCCTGATGGCAGGCGCGCAGGAAGTGAAAAAGAACGTCAACTACTCATTTGAAAGGAACTAAGGAATGGGCTGGAAAGATGCCATCGATTACCTGCGCAGCGGCGCCAAGCGCCGCGGTGTCGAAAGCGACGCCCCGCCGCCGGAAGACCGCGGCCTGCCGCTGGCAGCCAGGATCGGCAGCGTGGTGGAACTGCAAGCGTCGCCCCTGCTGCGCGCCAACGCCAACGGCTCCCTGGTCGCGTTGCCGGAAGCGGAAGACAGCCGGATCCTCGCCATTTCCCAGTTCAAGCTGTCGATGGCCGGCCGCCTCTACCGCTACTACCTGGCCAAGGGCGATGACGACGAACGCGAGAAGTTCCTCCAGCTGTATGTGGACGAGCACGGCGAGGTGAAGGAAATCCTGTATTGCACGCAGCTGGTGCGCTTCATCCCCACCACGGCGGAAGACCAGGACGCCTTTACCGGCGCCGGCGGCGCGGGCCTGGGCGACCTGCAATTCAGCCTGTGGCGCAGCCAGCTCGAGGAAAGCGGCGTCGACAGCGCAGTGCTGGCCAGCGCCTTCGGCGAGCAGGAAGCGCTGGACTTCGAGCGCGATGTCGGCGACCCGAATGCCGGTTTCATCCCGCCCTTCACGGGCACCGAAACCCGCATCGACGAAGCCAGCGGCATGCAAGGCCTGAAGCAAGAGCTGTACTTCATGCCCTACGCCCGGCAGTTGGGCGACGGCAGCAAGGAATATCTGCTGGTCACGACGGAAATCCTCCAGAGCGTGAACGGCGATGCAAGGAAACGCGGGATTCACGTCGACTTCGTAGTGGGAATCCCGGTGGAGCAGGAACGGCTGGTCATCCAATAACGACCGCCGCATTGGTGAATTGAACTTAACTGAAAGGATGCAAAAAATGAGCAACTCGAATGGCTGGGCCCTGACTGCACGACTGATTTCCAAGCACTTTGGCGCCCTGGGCGACCGTGTGTCGGAAGCCATCGCCAGTTTTGACCCGGAAACGGCGACCGAGGCCGACCGCGACCGCCTGGCCGACACCCTGCGCAGCGCCGCCCAAAAGCTGGCCCAGGCCCGCGCCGCCTTCAACAAGGAGCGCGACGACGTGGTCCGCCTGCGCAAGCTGATCGACACCGACGAAAAAGCCACCGGTACCCTGGCCGATCGCTTGGCCGCCGGCCAGATTTCGGAAGCCACGATCAACCTGTTCTGCGATGAGCTGGAAGCCAACAAAGGCCGCCTGCCGCAGGAAATCCAGGAGGAAGCCGACGCCCAGGCCTATATGGACGAGCTGCAAAAGATCGTCGACGCCCTGTCGCAACAGCTGGCCGACTTCGACGCCGCTGCGAAAAAGGCGATGCAAGCCCTGGCCCAGGCCAAGGCCCAGCGCGACTTGCAGCAAGTGCGCGCCGAGCGCCAGAGCCAGCTGGCCAACCTGTCGGGCATGCGCGGCAACACCAGCGCGCTGAACGCGTTGACCAAGCGCGCCCAGTCGATCGCCAACGAGGCCGAAGGCATGAAGATCGTCTCCGACATCGGGCAGCGCCCGTACGACCAGGCCGCCGAGATCGACGCGATCCGCAAATCCGTCACCAACCCGGCCAACGGCAGCGAATCCGCTCTGGAGCGCTTGCAGCGCCTGTCGAACAAGGCTCCTGAAGCGGCCTGAACTTGAAAACCGGCCCTGCGGGGCCATATAGCTAACGATGTAAAATGGAACCCGGCGCACTCGCACCGCGCCGGGTCTTTTTTTTGTTGTTACAAGATTGGAAATATCATGACGAATCCCATCCCACCTGAAGAGTCCCTCATCGAGTATCCGAGCGACTTCCCGATCAAGGTGATGGGCGCTACCCACGACGCCTTCGCCACCACGATCATTGAAGTGGTGGTCGCGCACGACCCGACGTTCCATGAAGGCAAAATGGAATCGCGTCCATCGGCCAAGGGTAATTACACCAGCCTGACCTGCACCGTGCGCGCGACCAGCCGCGCGCAGCTCGACGACATTTACCGCGCGCTGTCCGGCCACCCGATGGTCAAGATGGTGCTCTAAGGAGCTGGCTGCGGGCGATTTCCGCCTTCAGCCACTCACGGAATGCCCGCACCTGCGGTTTCTGCAGGGCGGCGGGCGGACTGACCAGGTAGTAATCATCCGGGCAAGGCGAAGCAATATCGAACAGCCGCACCAACTGGCCCGACGCAATCTCCTGCATCGCCACCACGTGGCGCACCAAGGCTACCCCGTCGCCATCGACGGCGGAGCGTATCAGCATCGATAAATCCTCGAACATCACGCCGCCGGAAGGCTCCGGCAAGTCCAGTCCGGCCGCCCGGAACCAGGGCGCCCAAGGTTCGTTCGAACGCAATAACGTGGCTTTCGCCAAGTCCTGTGGGCAAGCAGGCAGTTGTCCACCGCGATAGTGAGGACTCGCTACCGGGTAGTAAATTTCCCCGATCAGCCGCTCCACGTCCAGCCCCGGATACTTGCCCCGCCCGAAGCGGATGCCGACATCGATCCCTTCCCGCACCAGGTCCTGCAACGCCCCGCTGGCCTGCAGGATCACCTCGATGGACGGGTGCTGCTCAATGAATTGTCCCAGCCGCGGTGCCAGCCAGCGCGCCGCAAACGAGGGAATCGCAGTCACGCTCAAACGCTGCACGCCTTCCGGCGGCCGCAGCTCGGCCGCGCCATCCGCCAACTCCGCCAGGCAGCGCGCCACGGTCGCCGCATAGCGCCGCGCCTCCGGCGTTGCCGTCACCTGGCGTCCGTTGCGGACGAACAGTTGCACGCCCAGCTCTTCCTCCAGTCCGCGCACCTGGTGGCTGATCGCGCCATGCGTCAGGCAAAGCTCCGCCGCCGCCCGCGAGAAATTCTCGTGACGGACCGCCGCCTCGAAGGCGCGCAGGGCGGACAAATTCGGCAAACGCATATCGTTGTGAGGAAAACTAACCAGGCAATAGAAAATATATCGTTTTGGCAAGCATGAAGCAAGGCATACCATGTGAATAAACCTAACCAAGCCGGAGCCCCGCCATGAGCCTCAAACTGTATGTGGACAGCCAGTTCACCAGCCCGTATGCCATTTCCGCCTTCGTCGCCCTGCGCGAAAAAGGCCTCGATTTCGAGCTGGAAACCGTGGACCTGGAAGCCGGCAAGAACAAGGAACTGTCCTATACCGGCAAAGCCCTGACCGGTCGCGTACCCTGCCTGGTGCACAACGACTTCATGCTGACCGAGTCCAGCGCGATCACCGAGTACCTGGACGAGATGTTCCCAGCGCCTGAACACCGTGCCCTGTATCCGGTGCTGCCCCAAAAGCGCGCCGTCGCCCGCCAGATCCAGGCCTGGGTGCGCAGCGACCTGGGCGCACTGCGGGAAGAGCGCAGCACCTACACGGTGTTCTACCGCCGCGCCGAACAGCCGCTGTCCCCCACCGCCCAGGCGGCGGCGGATAAGCTGGTGCATTTGGCCGAGCGCGTGATCGACGGCCCCTACCTGTTCGGCCGCTGGTGCATCGCCGATACCGACCTGGCCATCATGCTGAGCCGCCTGGTGATGAACGGCGACCCGGTGCCGCAAAAGCTCAAGGATTATGTGGCGCACCAATGGCAGCGGGAGTCCTTGCAAGATTGGCTAAAGAACATCAACCTGATGCCAGCTTAAGGAAATCGGCATAAAACTGCTTAGTCATTAAGCAGCCCAAGGGCTGGGCCGGTATAATGGCGGGGCTTTTCCCGACCTGTAGCCCTATGCCTATCCAGCCGGCGGTGATCCGCCATCTCGGCCAAGCCGAATACGAGCCAACTTTCGCAGCGATGCGCGCCTTCACCGACGCGCGCCAGGAAGATACGCCCGACGAACTGTGGATCGTCGAGCACCCGCCCGTCTATACGCTGGGCCTGGGCGCCGACCGCGGCCACCTGCTGGCCGGTGCCACGTCGATTCCGACGGTGCAAACCGACCGCGGCGGCGAGGTGACCTTCCACGGTCCCGGCCAGGTCGTGGTCTACCTGATGATGGACCTGCGCCGCAACAAGAAAGGCGGCAAGCTGTACGCCCGCCAGTTCGTCAACAAGATCGAAGAAGCGATCATCAATGTGCTGGCCGCGTATAATCTCGCCGGCGAGCGCATCGAAGGCGCGCCCGGCATCTACATCGCCAACGGCCCGAAAAAAGGCGCCAAGATCGCCGCCCTCGGCTTGAAGGTGCGCGGCAATGGCTGCACCTACCACGGCGTATCGCTGAACGTGGGCATGGACCTGGCCCCCTTCACCCGGATCAATCCCTGCGGTTACGCAGGCCTGGAAACCATCGACATGCGTTCGATGGGCGTGGATGTCCCGCTGGCCGATGTCCAGCAGGCCCTGGCCAATGAGCTGGTGAACCAGCTGCAGGTGGCCGAACCTGAATTAACCTGAAAGCAAGCAGCTATGACTTACAACCCAAGCGACAAGCAAAAAGGCGCCGACAAGACCTCCCGCATCCCGATCAAGATCATCCCGATCGAACAGGCAGAACGCCTGAAGAAGCCGGAGTGGATCCGCGTCAAGGCGGCATCGGCCTCCTCCCGCTTCTACGAGATCAAGGACATCCTGCGCGAGAACAAGCTGGTGACCGTGTGCGAAGAAGCGAGCTGCCCGAATATCGGCGAATGCTTCGGCAAGGGTACTGCTACCTTCATGATCATGGGTGACAAGTGCACCCGCCGCTGCCCGTTCTGCGACGTGGGCCACGGCCGTCCCGACCCGCTGGACGTGAACGAACCGCAAAACCTGGCCAACACCATCGCCAAGCTGCGCCTGTCCTACGTGGTGATTACTTCCGTGGATCGCGACGACCTGCGCGACGGCGGTGCCGCCCACTTCGTCGAGTGCATCACCAAGACCAAGGAACTGTCGCCGAAGACCCAGGTTGAAGTGCTGGTGCCCGACTTCCGCGGCCGCCTGGAAAAAGCGCTGGACATCTTCGCCGACGGCCTGCCGGACGTGATGAACCACAACCTGGAAACCGTGCCCCGCCTGTACAAGGAAGCCCGCCCGGGCGCCGACTACCAGCACTCGCTGACCTTGCTGAAGGACTTCAAGGCACGCTACCCGCACGTCAAGACCAAGTCCGGCCTGATGGTCGGCCTGGGCGAGACCGACGAAGAAATCCTGGAAGTGATGCGCGACATGCGTGCGCACGACATCGACATGCTGACCATCGGCCAGTACCTGGCGCCGTCCAACAGCCACCTGCCGGTGCGGCGTTACGTGCACCCGGACGTGTTCAAGATGTTCGAAGAAAAAGCCTACGAAATGGGCTTTGCCCACGCCGCCGTTGGCGCCATGGTGCGTTCGTCTTACCACGCCGACGAACAGGCGCATAACGTGCTGGAACAGGCCTGAGCCGAATCAGCCATTCTGAAGTAGTATATTGCCGACCTAACAATAATAGGAGGCAGGAATGGCTGAGCATAAATGGCACGAGGAATTCGAAGCACTGCGCAAGATCGTTCTCTCCACGCATTTGAACGAGGAGACGAAATGGGGTTGCGCGTGCTTTACCTACAATGATCAGAACATCGTCCTGATCCACGGCTTCAAGGAATACTGCGCGCTCCTGTTCTTCAAGGGCACCCTGATGCAGGACCCGGAAAACATCCTGGTGCAGCAGACCGCCAACGTGCAAGCCGGACGCCAGCTCCGCTTCACCGGTCTCGCCGAAATCAAGAAGCAGGCGAAGATCATCAAAGCCTATGTCGAAGAAGCGATCCGTGTCGAAAAATCCGGCGCCAAGGTTGAATTCAAAGACACCAGCGATTTCCCGATGGCTGACGAATTCCTGCAAAAGCTCGATGAGCATCCGGCCCTGGCTGAAGCTTTCTACGCCTTGACGCCGGGCCGCCAGCGCGGCTACCTGCTGCACTTCTCCTCCGCCAAGCAGGCCAAGACCCGCGAGTCGCGCGTCGAGAAATGCATGCCGCAGATCCTGGCCGGAAAAGGCCTGGACGACTGAAGCCTGGGCAGGATTTCAATATGACGGTCCGCATCGAACCAAGCTGGAAGGCCCAACTGGATCAGGAATTCGCGCAACCATATTGGCAAGCGCTGACCGGTTTCGTGCGCGAGGAATACGCCGAGCGCCAATGCTTCCCGGCCGGCCGCAATATCTTCCGCGCTTTCGACCTGACGCCGTTCGATGACGTGAAAGTCGTGATCCTCGGCCAGGACCCTTACCATACGCCCGGCGCTGCAATGGGCTTCTGCTTTTCGGTCCCGGACGGCAACCGCCCGCAACCGAGCCTGCAGAACATCTTCCAGGAGCTGCAATCCGACCTGGGCGTGGCACGCCAGCGTACCGACCTGTCCGATTGGGCCGGCCAGGGCGTGTTCCTGTTGAACAGCGTGCTGACAGTGCGCGCCCGCGAAGCCGGCTCCCATGCCGGCAAGGGTTGGGAGAATTTTACCGACAGCGCCATCCAGCGCCTGTCGGCCGGCCGTGAAGGGCTGGTGTTCATCCTGTGGGGCAGCTACGCGATCGCCAAGCGGGCCCTGATTGACCCGCGCAAGCACTTGGTCATCACCTCGCCCCACCCGTCTCCTTTCTCCGCGCACAAGGGCTTCTTCGGCAGCCGGCCGTTCTCACGTGCCAATGCCTACCTGGCGCAGCAGGGCAAAGCGCCGATCAACTGGGCTTGAGCGCTTCAATGCGTGGTGTGCTTGCCGTAGCAGAGGGTATAGAGCTGGGTGCGCAGGTCGCTGAACTCTTCATCGAGCTGAAGATCGCTGATGGAGCCGGCACCGCCGAAATAGTGCAGGATCTCGCCCTTGGCGGCCGAGCAATCGAAGGCGCTCAAGGTGCGTGCGCGGTGCAGCAAGCGGGCCCAATCGTCCTGGTGGCCCTGCGCCAGCTTCACTTCCATGCGCTGCACGATGGCAGACAGTTGCTCTCGTTCGTTCATAGGAAATTCTCCGTAAGTTAATCGGTTGAATCCACCTTTTGAGCTTCTGGTCTTGCCTGCAGACCGGGCCCTTGTGGGGCAGGCCGCGCATGCGTAAGCATACCCTGTTTCCCGCTGCTATGATTCTTTATCTGTAAAGGAGACTAGCCCGATGAAATTCGACCTCGAACAACTCAATCAACTCACGCACAACAACCTGACTGGCCACCTCGGCGTGCGCGTCACCGCTGCTTCCGCAGGCGAATTGCAGGCGGAAATCGACATCGTCCAGCACCACTTGGCGCCGAACGGCTACCTGCACGCCGGCACGGTCGTCACCCTGGCCGACACGGCCTGCGGTTTTGGCTGCATCGCCAACCTGCCGGAAGGCGCCCAGAATTTCACCACGATCGAGCTGAAGTCGAACCATCTTGGCACCGCGCGCGAAGGCACGATTGCCGTTTCCGCCCGCATGGTGCATGCTGGCCGCACGACCCAGGTGTGGGATGCCACGGTCACCAATAAGGCGAACGGCAAGACCATCGCCCTGTTCCGCTGTACGCAAATGATCCTCTATCCGAAAGGATGATATGAGAATACTGCTTGCCTCCAGCTTGCTCCTGGCCGCTTCCGTGGCCACGGCGCAAACGCCGTACACCGAAGATTCCGTCTATCGTGGCCTGGGAGGCAAGCAAGGCATTGCCCGCATCGTCGATTCACTGTTCGAGATTTCGCTGGCCGATCCGCGCATCAAGGACACGTTTGACGGCTTCGATATCCCGCTCATCAAAGAGCGCCTGGCGGAGCAGGTGTGCGAGTATGCCGGCGGCCCGTGCAAGTACACAGGCAAGTACAAGAACCGCGACATGAAGTCGGTTCACGAGGACATGAAGCTGAACAACCTGCACTTCAATGCGCTGGCGGAAAACCTGCAGATCGCGATGGAGCGCAACAACGTCCCGGCCAGTGTGTCCAACCGGCTGATCGCCAAGCTGGCGCCGATGCAGCGCGATATCGTGACCGCTGGCGGTGGCGCGCCGGAAGCGAAGCCCGATCACGGCAAATTCATCGCGACCGGTGGCGTCTCTACGGTGGAAGGCAGCGCCGGTGGCGGCATCGTGCCGTGGGCCCTCATCACGGGCTACGGCACGCGCGACAGCTGGGGCGCCAGTGCCTTCGCCACGCGTGTATCCACGCCAGACTACAAACTGCTGAGCTATGGCGCAGCCGTTGGCATCGGCGACCGCGTTGAAGTTTCGCTGGCACGCCAGGATTTCGAAGGCGAACTGGCACCGCTCGACCGCTTGCGCATCAAACAGGACATCGTCGGCCTCAAGCTGCGGGTGGCAGGCGATGCCGTCTACCAGCAGGATAGCTGGCTGCCGCAAATCGCCGTCGGCCTGCAATACAAGAAGAACAAGGGCGTTGACGGGCTTGCCGCACTTGGCATCACCAGCGTCCGGCACCTGGGTGCGAAGTCCGAGCGCGGCACGGATTTCTATGTCACAGCCACCAAGATCCTGTTTGAACAAAGCTTGCTGGTGAACGCCACCTTGCGCAGCACGCGCGCCAATCAGATGGGGCTATTGGGATTCGGCGGCGACAAGGAAAGCAGCCGCAAGCTCATGCCCGAGCTGTCCATCGGCTATCTGTTGACGCGCAAGCTGGTGCTTGGTGCGGAATACCGCCGCAAACCGCACAATCTGGGAGTGGATAACGAGAAGGCCTACAAGGACATCTTTCTTGCGTGGCTGCCGAGCCGCCATTGCTCGCTGACGGCGGCGTATGCGGACCTGGGAACGCTCACGGTGTTCAACCCGAAGACCCAGCGCGGCGCTTACCTGTCCGCGCAGCTGGCCTTTTAAGCGATCAGCCCTTCAGGGCTTTTTCCAGCAGCGCATGGAGCGCCGGGAATTCCGGCTTGCCCACGTAGCGCTTGATGATGTTGCCGTCCTTGTCGATGACGAAGGTGGTCGGCGTCATGGAGACGTCGCCATAGGCTTTGGCCGCGTCGCCGGTCACGTCCAGCGCCACCTTGAATGGCAGCTGGCGCGTCTCGGTAAAGTTGACCACGTAGTTGGGCGCGTCGTATTTCATCGCCACGGCGACGAATTCCAGGCCCTGGCCTTTGTACTTGTTGTACGTTTCGACCATCTCCGGCATCTCGGCCACGCAGGTGGTGCACGAGGTGGCCCAGAAATTGACCATCACGACCTTGCCTTTCAGGCTCTCGGGCGTGATCTTTTCCCCTTTGATGCCGAGGAAGGTGACCGCAGGGGCGGATTGGTGCTTGTTCAGCGACTGGTATGCCGTGAAGCCGATGCCGGCGATGACGGCAAGCGCAATCGCCGGTTTAATCCACGCCCTGGAGCCCGTACTCATATGCTGCTTTAGCCTTGGGAAGCCTGCTGGGACGGCTGGTACTGCTTGACGTCCTCATCGGTGATGTACTCGAACACCTTGACGACCTTGGTCACGCCGGCCACGCCGCGTGCGATGTCGGCAGCTTGCGCACCTTCACGCTGGGTTACGCGGCCCATCAGGAATACGGCACCCTTCTCGGTGATGACCTTGAAGGAGTTGGCCGAGATATCCTTGGCATCGGCCAGGCTCAGTTTGACTTTGGAGGTGATCAGCGCATCGTTCGAACGCGAGGTGTAGCTGGAGGAGAAGCCCACTTCCAGCTCATTGGTCACGTTCAGCACGCCGTCGATGGCGCGCACTTCGCGTTCAACCTTGGCCTTGATCTCGTCGTCCGGTACTTCGCCGGTCAGCAGCACGCGGCGGTTGAAGCTGTTCACGTTGACGTGCGAGCTCTTGCCGGCGATGTTGGGCATCTTCACCTCGGCCTTCACGACGATCGATTTGTCTTCGGTCTGCGCACCCAGGGTGCGGCGATCCGATGCAGCCAGGGTACCTGCCACAGCACCGCCGACCAGGATCGGGGCGCAAGCGGACAGGGTGGTGCTCGCCAGGACCGCGGCCATCACGGCCAGCGAAAGTGGACGGGCTTTATTCATTTACATCTCCTCCGAACAGGGCGACGTCGATGCCGTCGCAAATGCAATGGATGGTCACCAGGTGGACTTCCTGGATACGGGCGGTGCGGTCTGCCGGCACGCAGATATGCACGTCGGCGTCGGTCAGCATCTTGCCGATTGCGCCGCCGCCTTTGCCGGTCAGTGCCACTACGCGCATCTCGCGTTCCAGGGCCGCCTCGATTGCCGCCATCACGTTGGCCGAATTGCCCGAAGTGGAAATCGCCAGCAGGATGTCGCCGGCCTGGCCGAATGCCTGCACCTGCTTGGAGAAGATCTCGCGGTAGCTGTAGTCGTTGGCCACAGCGGTCAGGATGGAGGTGTCGGTTGCCAGCGAAATGGCCGGCAGCGGGAAGCGTTCACGCTCGAAACGGCCGACCAGCTCCGCGGCGAAGTGCTGGGCGTCAGCCGCCGAGCCGCCATTGCCGCAAGCCAGGATCTTGTTGCCGTTCGAGAGGGCGGAGAACATCAGTTCCACCGCCTGCGCGATAGGCTGCGCCAGGACGGTTGCGGACTGGATCTTGATTTCGGCACTTTCGTGGAAGTGCGAGAGGATGCGTTGATTGTTCATAGTGTGCGTAATTATAGTGCAGTGGCTTGGCGGGCCTCACAAGCGCTGTTAAAAATGCTTACATTTGATCAATGATAGCGCTGCGCAGCCAACTTATGTGCTTGCCGTCGATGGCCACCACGTCGATGCGGCATGGTGGCATTTTGACAAATCGCAGCAGGTAAAACTTGGCGGCCCGCAGCACGCGGCGCTGCTTGGCGGGGGAAATACTGGCGGCAGCGCCGCCAAAGCGGGGATTGTTGCGTTCCCGGACCTCGACGAACACCAGATGATCGCCATCGCGCATGACCAGGTCCAGCTCCCCGGTCTTGCACAGGAAATTGCGTTCGACCAGGGTAAGCCCTTGCTGCTGCAGGTAGGCCAGCGCCCGGTCTTCGCCGCCCCGGCCGATCTCCTGGAGTTCGGTGCGGGGCATGCGATTTCCTTATTGGGTGACCGGCACCGGCACGCCGTTGCGGTATTCGGCCGGCACTTCGACCCGCTCGAACCAGGACGGCCCGTTGCCGAAATCGATGGTCAACTGGCCGGTCACGCCATCGAGCTGGAAGCGGCGCTGCGGCTGGATGGCGATCTCGCGGGCGATGCGGAAGGCGTCGATCCCCAGCGCATACACCCGCTCCATATCGGCGCTGATGCGCGCTTCATCGCGCGGAATCGGCTGCGGGTAGGTCATCACCGCCGGATGGTCGCGCTGTACCAGCCATGGCAGGTCGAGCAAGCGTACGCCATCCAGTTCCGGGCCGGCGCGGTACATGCTGCGGCCAGGATTCAGGGACGAGGTGCCATACAGCGGGATATCGCCCAGCGGAGGCGCCGACAACGCGATCTTGAGCTGGCGCACCTGGTCCGGGTCCAGCGCTGCGAACAGCAGGCCGGCAGGGTCGCTTTGCAGGCGGCCGCGCAGGGCCACCAGTTCCGCATCCTGCAGGTAGCCGTTGAGCGGCGTCAGGTCAACGCTGCGTGGACGCAGGCCGAGGCGTTGCAATTGCGCCATCATGGCGCCGGCAATGCGCCTCTGCCAGGACGAATTGCCCGCGATGACCAGCGCCTTGGCCGAAGGGTTTTCGCGCGCGCCCCAATCGGCCACCTGGCGAGCCTCCTCCTCGATCGACAGGCCGATCGTCAGCAACTGTGGCGGAATCTGCGGATCGCCGCGCAGCTCGGGGTGGTTCAGCGCAATGGTCGGCTTTTCCACCAGCGGGCTGGCAGCAATGGCCGTGACCGCGGAACGGGCCAGCGGTCCGACCACCATATCGTTCTTTTCCTGGGCGGTGACATAGGCGGACAGCACTTCCTGCGGCGAATCGCCGGTTTCCACCACATTGACTGCAAAGCCATGGCTGTCGCGCTCCAGCGCCGCAATGAAACCGGCGCGCAAGGCATCGGCAGCACGGCCAAGCGCTTCGGAACGCAGCGGCAGCAGCAGCGCAATGCGGAACGCCCGCTTGTCGTCGGCATTTTCCGCCGGCTGCGGGACGACCTGCATGATGCCTGGCGGCCGTGCCACATCTTCCGGCGAAGGCACCGAGAAAGTTTCGACCACGGCTTCCGGCTCCGGCGGCGGCGCAGGTTTTGGCCGCGGCGCCTTGGCAACGGCCGGCGGCGCACTTGTCACCGACGTGATTGGCGCGCACAATCCCCCGGGCGCGTCGCACGGCGTGCTACAAGCGCTGGCCAGCGCGGCCGTGGCAACGCCGAGTATCAGTTTCTTGATATTTTTAAACAGCATTCTTCCCCCAATGACAGCACAAGTATCCAGCCCTCTCGCCAGTTTACCAATCCTCGGCGAGACCGCCCACCAAAATTATCCTACGGCAACTCTATACGTGGTGGCCACGCCAATTGGCAACGTGACCGACATCAGCCTGCGAGCCTTGCATGTGCTGTCGCTGGTCGACGCGGTGGCCTGTGAAGATACGCGCAACACCGCCCAGCTGATGAACCGCTTCGGCCTGCACAAGCCCTTGATTGCGGCCCATATGCACAACGAGCGCGAAGCGGCCGAAGGCCTGGTTGCCCGCTTGCAGGCGGGCGAACGCATTGCCCTGGTGTCGGACGCCGGCACGCCCGCAGTCTCCGACCCCGGCGCCCGGATAGTGGACGCCGTGCGCGCGGCCGGCTTGCGCGTCATGCCCCTGCCGGGCGCCTCGGCCGCCGTGGCTGCACTGTCGGCCAGTGGACTGGTGAACGACCAGTTCCACTTTGTTGGTTTTTTGCCATCAAAGGCCAAGCAGCGCGAAACGGCACTGCAGGGCTTGGTGGCCGCGCCAGCCACGCTGGTGTTTTATGAAGCCCCGCACCGTATTGTCGAGTGCGCCCAGGCGCTGGCCGATGTCTTCGGCACCGAACGCCAGGTCGTGTTCGCCCGCGAAGTGACCAAGCTGTTCGAGCAGATCCACCGCTGCCCGCTGGGCGACGCCGTGGCCTGGCTGAAAACCGACGCCAACCACGAAAAAGGCGAATTCGTGGTGCTAGTCGAAGGCGCCCCGCCAGCCGACGAAGGCCAGGACGCCGAAACCGACCGCATCCTGCAAATCCTGCTCGCCGAGTTGCCAGTAAAACAATCCGCCGCCCTCGCCGCCCAGATCACCGGCAAGAAAAAGAACGCCCTCTACGACCGCGCCCTCGAGCTCAAGCAGTAAAAAAATAAATGGGGACGTACCCCATTTATTTAGCAACTAATTAAATGGGGTACGTCCCCATTTATTTTTTACCATTTGCAGCCGCTGTCTTTCTTGTCCATCATCAGGTAGAGCGGGGCCAGCAGGCCGCCGGGGATGCCGTCTTTGCAGTTGGGGCGGGCGGCGTTCTGGATTTGGCGGGCCAGCTTTTCGTCGCGGGTTTCGCGCAACCTGGGCTGGGATGTGTCCAGCTCGCCGGCAATGTCGCGTGCGGCGACTTTCGCGGCTTCGCGGTCGAATAGCGGCGCCGGCCCCGGCGTAGCGGGCTGCAAGACCAGCGTGGATTCACGGGGCGGCTGGACCGCCAGCATTGACTCCTCCTTTGATGCCTTCTTGCGCGTGTCTGCACGACGCGGCTGGCGGCGCGGTGCGGCGGTCGTCGTGCGCTCAGGCTTGCTCGCTAGCTCCGGCTGTGGCTCGGGCGGTACAGGCGGCGCAACGATCCTTACCTCCACCTTCGTCAGCCAAGTTCGCGAATCGGCAACATCGCGGGGTTCAGGCAGCCGTACAAACATCACTGCCGCCAAGTGCAGTAGTAAAGAAATAACGATACCGGCTGCAATGCGCCATCGCGGCGTTCGATAAGGCATTCAAGTTCTCCAACTTTTAAATTGGGGGTTGACGATCCCCAGCCCAGCTTGTATTATCTTGCTTCTTCGGAGTGTAGCGCAGCCCGGTAGCGCATCTGCTTTGGGAGCAGAGGGTCCAAGGTTCGAATCCTTGTACTCCGACCAAGTTTCAGAAAAAAGACCTGCATTCGTGCAGGTCTTTTTTTTTCTGCATTAGGATCAGAGCCATGTACACCTGCCCTTGCTGCGGATATGCCACCTTCGCCGGCGCTCCCGGCTCACTTGCAACGTGCCCTGTCTGCGGCTGGCACGACGACCTGCCGCAACTCTACTCCCCCTTCCTCGCCAGCGGCGCAAATGTACACAACCTGGCCGAAGCCCAGGTGCGTCATGTGCAATTCGGCGGCGCGCAAGCTGGCGCTGAACATGTACGCGATCCGCATTGGTTCCCGCTGTGGCAACAGAAAACGGATTTCCCCGACAGCGAGCCGCTCCCCGCTGCCACCACCTACGATCTGTACTACTGGCTGCGCACGCCGCAAGCATCGGTCCCTGAGCAACCGGTCGGCCTGCGCCGCGTGCGCAACCGCATCATCGAATACCTGGAACTGGCCAGCTCATTCGATGCGCAACGGCAGTTGCAGGCCAGCGCACCTGGCATGTCGGCAGCGGACGAAGTGCTGAATCAATGGGAAGACTGGGTTACGCCGGACTGGAAGCAGCATTTCACTGAACCAGTCTTCTCGGCGGAAGAGCGCAACGGCATCGCACAGTTTGCGCGCGTGTGGCGTGAAATCTCGGATGGAGCGCCGCACCCCCTGCCGCGCCTGGAAACGCTGTTCGCAACGCCCAACTGGCAATCGCTGCAGCGCGCGGCGGCCACGCTGCTGGCAGTTTTCCTGCTGCGCGGCCGCTCGGACGAGAACTGATTATCCGGCGCGCTTGGCGGCGATTGCATTGCCCGCGCGGCTGGCGGCCTTGCGGCCGAGGAAGTTGGAGATGAACTGGCCGGCGTCGACCACTTTGTCCAGGTCCACGCCGGTTTCGATGCCGAGGCCATTCATCATGTAGATCACGTCTTCGGTAGCGACGTTGCCGGTAGCGCCCTTGGCATAAGGGCAGCCGCCCAGGCCCGACACGGAGGAGTGGAAGATCTCGATTCCCAGCTCCATCGAGGCGTAGATATTCGCCAGCGCCTGGCCATAGGTATCGTGGAAGTGGCCGGCCAGCGAGTTGGCGCGGAATTCCTTGATTGCGCGCTCCATCACCGCCTGCGTCTTACGCGGGGTCGACACGCCGATGGTATCGGCAATATCGATCTCGTCGCAACCCAGGTCGCGCATGCGGCCCACCACGTAAGCCACGGAGTCGAGCGGCACTTCGCCCTGGTATGGGCAGCCGAACGCCGTGCTGACCGAAGCGCGCAGGCGCAAGCCGGCATCCTTGGCGGCCCGTGCAACCGGCACGAAGCGTTCGATCGATTCAGCGATCGAGCAGTTGATGTTCTTTTGCGAGAACGCTTCCGACGCGGCGCCGAAAATCACGACTTCGTTTGCGCCGGCCGCCAGTGCTGCCTCGAAGCCCTGCATATTTGGAGTCAACGCGGAATAGATCACACCCGGCTTGCGGCTGATGCCGGCCATGACTTCTTTCGAAGTCGCCATCTGCGGCACCCACTTCGGCGATACGAAGGACGCCGCTTCGATATTCGGGAAGCCCGCCTCCGTCAGGCGGTTCACCAGCTCGATCTTCACGTCGGCCGGCACCTCGCCCTTTTCGTTCTGCAGGCCGTCGCGCGGGCCCACTTCAACAATCTTGACCTTCTTTGGCAAACTCATTTCAGTATCCCTTTGTGCGATTGATTACATCGGCGACTTCCTCGCCGCGTGCATGCTGGCGCATCTTGCCAACCATCTGCTCAAGGCTTTCACGCCGCAGCGTCAGTGCGGAAATATGCGGCGTGATCGTGATGCGCGGTTCCATCCAGAACGGATGCTGCGCCGGCAGTGGTTCATTGCGGAACACATCCAACGTGGCGCCGGCGATGTGGCTGGATTTAATCAGCGGCAGCAGGTCCGGCTCGGAGATATGCGCACCGCGACCAACGTTGATGATGTATGAGCCTTGCGGCATCTTCATCATGTTCGAGCGGTTAAGAATATGGATGGTTTCTTCGGTCAAGGGCAGCATGCACACCACCACGCGCGATGAGCCGAGGAAGCCGTCCAGTCCGGCCTCGCCGTGGAAGGACTCAACGCCAGCCAGCGACTTCGGGGAACGGCTCCAGGCGCGTAGCGGGAAGCCGAAAGGCTTGAGCGCTTCGATCACATGCGCGCCAAGCGCGCCTACGCCCATCACGCCGACCGAAAAATCGGCCTTGTCGCGCGCTTCCAGCTGCAACCAGGCGCCGGCACGCGCCTGCGTTTCGTATTCGTCGAGTCGGCGGAAGTAACGCAGCACGGCATGCGTGACGTATTCCGCCATCTGGATGCCCATGCCGGCATCATTCAGGCGCACGATCGGGATATGCGGCGGAATCGCGTGCGAATACTTCATGATCGCATCGGCCCCGGCGCCGGTCAGGAAAATCGCCTTGACGCGCGCCAGGTCGGCCAGCATGGATTGCGGCGGTGTCCACAGCACGGCATAGTCGCAGGCCGCAATCTCGCCGACGCCTTCGCGCCATACGACGACTTCCGCCTCCGGCATCAACTCGGCGAAGTCCTTGAGCCACGGCGCGGTATTGCCATCCGCGCGATACAGCAGGATGCGCATTCCGCTTCTCCTTAAGCGGCGGTCTTGAAGGCCAGCAGCGGCGCGCCGTCTGCCACCTGGTCGCCCACCGCGTACAGGATCTCCTCGACCACGCCGTCGTGCGGTGCGGAGATGGTGTGCTCCATCTTCATCGCTTCCATGATGACCAGCGCGTCGCCCTTCTTCACTTGTTTGCCTTTTTCGGCCAGCACCGCTACAACCTTGCCCGGCATCGGCGCGGTCAGGCGGCCGCCTTCGGCCTCGGACTCGCCGGCATGCGCCATCGGGTCGTTATAGTCCAGCACATAATGGCCGCCGCCGGTGAACACGTGGAATGCATCGCCATCGCGGCGCACGGTGCCGTGCACCGAAGTTTCGCCCAGCTTGATGCTCAGGTCCACGCCATCCTGCTTGAACAGCGACAGGTCGACTTCCAGCCCCTTGATCTCGAACTGCCAGCCGTGCGGCAGGTAGGTCAGCATCGGGGTGTACTGCTTGCCATGCTCGTCGCTGAAAGCCAGCTTGCGCGCATAATTGAAGTTCATGCGCCAGCCCAGAGCCTGGCCCCATGGATCGCCTTTATTGGCGCCCGATTGCGCGGCGGACTTGTCTTTTTCTTCTTCGATCAGGGATACCGCAGCCAGGGCCACTGCTGCCACAGGGATCGAGCGCGCCGGTGGGAACAGCGCGTCGTGGTTGCGTTCAATCAGGCCGGTATCCAGGTCGGCGTTGGCGAAGGCATCTCCCTCCACCAGGCGTTTCAGGAAAGCGATGTTGGTCGCCAGGCCCACGATCTGGTATTGCGCCAGCGCTTGCGCCATACGGGCCAGCGCCTGCTTGCGGTCCGCGCCCCATACGATCAGCTTTGCGATCATCGGGTCGTAGAACGGGGAGATCGCGTCGTTCGCGCGCACGCCGGAATCGATACGTACGGGCGATGGATGACCAGGCACGCCGCCCAGCTCGAAGTTCACCGATGCCGGTGTTTCCAGGTGGCGCAGGGTGCCGATCGATGGCAGGAAGCCCTTCTCCGGATTTTCGGCATAGATACGCGCTTCAATCGAGTGGCCGTTGATTGCCAGCTCTTCCTGTTTCTTCGGCAGGGTTTCGCCGGCGGCCACGCGGATCTGCCATTCCACCAGGTCGGTGCCGGTGATCATTTCGGTCACCGGATGTTCCACCTGCAGGCGGGTGTTCATTTCCATGAAGTAGAAGCTGCCGTCCTGGTTGGCGATGAACTCCACCGTGCCGGCGCCGACGTAGCCCACGGCGCGCGCGGCTGCAACGGCGGCTTCGCCCATTGCGGCTCGGCGCTCGGCGCTCATGCCCGGTGCCGGCGCTTCTTCCAGCACTTTCTGGTGGCGGCGCTGCACGGAGCAATCGCGTTCGAACAGGTAGATGCAATTACCGTGCGTATCGGCGAACACCTGGATCTCGATATGGCGCGGGCGCTGCAGGTATTTCTCCGCCAGTACCTTGTCGTCGCCGAAGGAGCTGATCGCTTCGCGTTTGCAGGACGCCAGCGCATCCTTGAACGCTTCCGACGATTCGACCACGCGCATGCCCTTGCCGCCGCCGCCGGCCGAGGCCTTCAGCAGCACCGGATAGCCGATGCGGTCGGCCTGTTCCTGCAGGAAGCCTGCATCCTGATTCTCACCGTGGTAGCCCGGCACCAGTGGCACATTGGCTTTCTCCATCAGCTGCTTGGCGGCCGATTTCGAGCCCATGGCGCGCATGGCGGAAGCCGGCGGGCCGATGAAGGCCAGGCCCACTTCGGCGCAGGCATCCGCGAACTCGGCGTTCTCGGACAGGAAGCCGTAGCCTGGGTGGATCGCTTCCGCACCGGTGGCCAGCGCCACGGCGATCAGCTTGTCGCCGCACAGGTAGGATTCCTTGGCGGCGGCCGGGCCGATGTTCACCGCTTCGTCGCACACGGCGACGTGCTTGGCATTCGCGTCCGCGTCCGAATACACGGCCACGGTCTTGATGCCCAGGCGGCGAGCGGTTGCAGCGACGCGGCAAGCGATCTCGCCACGGTTGGCAATCAGGATTTTCTTGAACATGTCTCTCTCTACTCTTTTTTGGATTTGTTCTTAGCAGCCGCAGGCTTCTTTTTGTACCGAGTCCAGTACCGCACCGCGGGTCGGCAGGCCCAGTTTGGCCAGCAGTGCGCGGTCGTCGTTGGCTTCCGGATTGTCGGTGGTCAGCAGCTTGTCGCCGTAGAAGATCGAGTTGGCGCCGGCCATGAAGCACATGGCTTGCACGGCTTCGCCCAGTTCGCGGCGGCCGGCGGAAAGGCGCACGCGCGCTTTCGGCATGGTGATGCGGGCGATGGCGATGGTGCGCACGAATTCCAGCGGGTCCAGCTTGTCCAGGCCGTGCAGCGGGGTGCCTTCCACCTGCACCAGGTGGTTGACCGGTACCGACTCAGGGTAGGGATTCAGGTTGGCCAGCTGGGCGATCAGGCCTGCGCGCTGTTCGCGCGTTTCGCCCATGCCCACGATGCCGCCGCAGCACACCTTCAGGCCGGCGCTGCGCACGTGGCCCAGGGTGTCCAGGCGATCCTGGTACTGGCGGGTGGAAATCACGTTGTCGTAGAAGTCCGGCGAGGTGTCCAGGTTGTGGTTGTAGTAGTCCAGGCCCGCATCCTTCAGGCGCTGCGCCTGGTCGGCTTCCAGCATGCCCAGGGTGGCGCAGGTCTCCAGGCCCATGGCCTTCACTTCACGCACCATGGTTTCGACTTTTTCCATGTCGCGCTCTTTCGGGCTGCGCCATGCCGCGCCCATGCAGAAACGGGTGGCGCCGTTGTCCTTCGCCTGCTTGGCGGCGTCCAGCACGGTGTCCAGGTCCAGGATCTTCTTGGCTTCCACGCCGGTGTCGTAGCGTGCTGCCTGCGGGCAGTAGCCGCAGTCCTCTTCGCAGCCGCCGGTCTTGATCGAGAGCAGGGTCGCCAGTTCGACGTCGCCGTCCGGCCAGTGGGCGCGGTGGGCTTCCTGTGCGCGGAACATCAAATCGTTGAATGGCAGTTCGTACAGTGCCATCACGTCTTCCAGGGGCCAGGTGGCGGCTTCCGGCAGCTTGATGGCGGCGGTTGGACGGTGCAGTTGGACGGCTTTCGGTTCTTGCAGGGACATGTTCTTCCTCTCTTACTTAGTGCGGCGGCCCGGCCAGTTTGGCAGGGACGTGAAGTTCAGGTATTCGGCAGCGGCGGCGGCAGTCGGTTTTGCCAGTCGCGGAATGCGGCCGAGCAGCGGCGCGGGAATGCGCGCTGCCAATGCGGCGATATTCTCGTCCGCGAAATTCATTTCAAATTCCAGTGTGTTGGCAACCCAGCCTGCCACCTTCAGGCCGCGCGACTCGATCGCTTCCAGGGTCAGCAGCGCGTGGTTGATACAGCCCAGGCGCAGGCCCACCACTAGCACCACCGGCAGCGCAAGCTGTTCGGCCAGGTCGGCGGTATCGAAGTCGTCGGTCAGCGGCACGCGGAAGCCGCCCACGCCTTCCACCACGATGGCATCGGTGGCTGCCGAGATTTCGACGTAGGCTGCCAGGATAGGCACCGGGTCGATCTCGATGCCTTCCAGTGCCGCGGCGATATGCGGTGCAGCCGGCTCTTTCAGCATGAATGGCGTAGTCAGCGATTGGGGCAAGTGCACGTTGCTTGCTTCGATCAACTGGTCGGCATCGTCGTTGTGCAACTGGCCGTTCTTCATCACCGCTCCGGCGGCGACGGGTTTCATGCCGCAGGCGCGCGCTCCATTGCGCACCAGGGAGTACAGCATGGCGGAAGACGTCAGGGTCTTGCCGATTTCGGTGTCGGTGCCCGCCACGAAGCAGGCGAAGCGCGGCGGCAAGCCATCGGCGGCCGCAGCGGCTTGGGGTTCAGGAGCGATGACAGGGTCTTCGAGCGCCATATCAGGTCCTTTCAAGTTCGTTGATTGCGTCGGACAGGCGGCGCACGTCGTCGGCTGTGTGGCCGGCGGACAGCGTAATGCGCAGGCGCGCCGTACCAGCCGGCACAGTCGGCGGGCGGATGCCGCCTACCCAGATGCCTTGTTCGTACAGCGCGGCGGCCAGCCGCATGGTTTCATCGTTCTCGCCAATAATGATTGGCTGGATTGCCGTCTTCGACGGCAGCAGTTGCCAGCGCTTCAGGCGCAGGCTGTCATGCAATTGTGCCACCAGCGATTGCAGGTGGGCGCGGCGCTCGCGGCCTTCTTCGCCGCAGATAATGTCCATGCTCGCTTGCAGCGCGTGCGCCAGCGCCGGCGGCGCGGCGGTGGTGAAGATATACGGGCGGGCGCGCTGGATCAGCGTTTCCACCACCGTGCGGTGTGCGGCCACGAAGGCGCCGCCCACGCCGGCTGCCTTGCCCAGCGTGCCGACATACACCAGGTATGGCGAGCGCATGGCGTAATGCTCCAGCGCACCGCGGCCGTTTTCGCCCAGCGTGCCGAAGCCGTGGGCGTCGTCCACCACCAGCCAGGCATTGTGCTGTTCGCACAGGGCCAGTAGCGCCGGCAGGTCGGCCAGGTCGCCATCCATGCTGAACACCGCGTCGGTGACCACGATCTTGTTGCTGGCGGTGCTGGCGGACAGCAGCGCGCCCAGCGCAGCCACATCGGCGTGCGGGTAGACCGACAGTTTGGTGCGAGCCAGGCGGGCGCCGTCGATCAGCGATGCATGGTTCAGCGCTTCACTGAAGATTTCGGTATTCTTGTCGCCCACGGCCAGGCCGGTCACCACGGCCAGGTTGGCCATGTAGCCGGTACAGAAATACAGTGCCTGCGCCTCAACCAGGTGCGGCGACTGGAACTCCGCGAGGCGCTGCTCCAGCAGGGTGTGCGCGCGGCTATGGCCGCTGACCAGGTGCGCGGCGCCGCTGCCGGTGCCATACAGCTCAACCCCTTGCTGCATCGCTTCGGCCACGCGCGGATGCGCTGCCAGGCCAAGGTAGTCGTTGCTGCAGAAGGCCAGCAGCTCCCGGCCGTCGACCATCATGCGCGGCGCGCAGGCTGTTTCGACCGAGCGCCGTTTGCGGATCAGGTTCCTGTCATCCAGCGCTTGCAGCTGCTGGTTGAGTTTTGCGAGCAGTTCCATGGTCAGTCCACCCGCGTTTTCTCGAATACCGACAGCGTGCGTGCTGCCAGGCCGTGGATTTCCTCGTCGCTGAGGATGTACGGCGGCATCAGGTACACGGTGTTGCCGATCGGGCGCAGCAGCAGTTCCTGCCTGGTGCCCTCGGTGAAGAAGCGGCGCGAGAAGCCCGGCGTTGCGCCGACGGCGTCGAAAGCCCAGATCATGCCGCGGTTGCGGAAGTTCTCGGTGTACTCGTGGTTGGCCAGCGGCGCCAAAGCCTCGGTCAGTTTGCGCGAGCGTGCCTGGTTCGCTTCCAGCACGTGATCTTCGGTGAAGATATCCAGCGTGGCCAGCGCAGCGCGGCAGGCCAGCGGGTTGCCGGTGTACGAGTGCGAGTGCAGGAAGCCGCGCGTCACGTCGGCATCGTAGAAGGCCTGGTAAATCTCGTCGCGCGACAGCACGATCGACAGCGGCAGGTAGCCGCCGCTGATGCCCTTCGACAGGCACAGGAAGTCGGGCCAGATGCCGGCTTGTTCGCAGGCGAAGAAGGTGCCGGTGCGGCCGCAGCCGACGGCGATTTCGTCCAGGATCAGGTGCACGCCGTGCTTGTCGCACAGCTCCCGCACCAGTTTCAGGTAAAGCGGATCGTGCATCGCCATGCCGGTGGCGCATTGCACCAGCGGCTCGATGATGATGGCGGCGATCTTGCCGGCGCGTTCGGTGAACAAGCGCTCAACGTCCGCAGCGGCGCGGCGTGCAACGTCGGCGGCAGTCTCGCCATCGGCCGCCTGGCGCGCATCCGGCGACATCACGGTCTGCGTGGCGCGCAGCAGCGGGCCGTAGGCATCCTTGAACAGCGCCACGTCGGTGACGGCCAGCGCGCCGATGGTTTCGCCGTGGTAGCTGCCTTTCAGGCAGACGAATTCCTGCTTGTCGCCCTGGCCCATATTGCGCCAGGCGTGGAAGCTCATTTTCAACGCGATTTCGACCGCCGACGCGCCATCGGAGGCATAGAAGGCGTGGCCCAGCTTGTGCCGGGTCAGCGCCGCCAGGCGTTCGCTGAGCTGGATCACCGGCTCGTGGGTGAAGCCGGCCAGCATCGCGTGCTCCAGCATGTCCAGCTGCTCGCGCAGCGCCGCGTTGATGCGCGGGTTGGCATGGCCGAACAGGTTCACCCACCAGGAGCTGATCGCATCCAGGTAGCGGTTGCCTTGATGGTCATACAGCCACACGCCGCGGCCATGGCTGACGGGAATCAGCGGTACCGTTTCGTGGTGCTGCATCTGGGTGCACGGGTGCCAGACAGACTTCAGGCTACGTGCTACCCAATCGCTTTGTTGGTTCACTTCCAAAAACTGCTCCGTTCAATTCAGCCAGCCCGGCTTGCGCTTTTCCAGGAAGGAGGTCACGCCTTCGCGGCCCTGCTCGGAAGCGCGGATGTGGGCAATGCGTGCGGCCGTATCGGCCAGCAGCGCATCGTTCACAGGCTTGCCGACGATGTCGCGCACCAGTACTTTGGCTTCCTTCACTGCGTTCGGGCTGTTGGTCACCAGCGCCTTCAGCACTTCCGCCATTTTGGCATCCAGTGCGTCGGCGGCGACCAGTTCGTGCACCATGCCGATGCGGTGTGCTTCGGCGGCGCTGAAACGTTCGGCGGTGAGGAAATAGCGGCGCGAAGCCTGCTCACCCATCGCCTTGATCACATACGGCGAAATGGTCGCGGGGATCAGTCCCAGTTTCACTTCGCTCAGGCAGAAATTCGCTTCCGGCACCGCGACGATGATGTCGCAAGCGGAGACCAGGCCCATGCCGCCCGCATAGCAATCGCCATGCACGCGCGCAATGGTTGGTTTCGGGCACAGGTAGATAGTGCGCAGCATTTGCGCCAGCTGCATGGCGTCGGCCTCATTCTCCTCGTGGGTGTAATGGGCCATCTTCTTCATCCAGTTCAGGTCGCCGCCGGCGCAGAAGGCCGGGCCGTTACCTGCCAGCACAATGGCGCGCACGTCTTCGTTGCGGCCCAGTTCCGAGAAGGCGCGCGCCAGGTCGTTGATCGAATGCTCGTTGAACGCATTGCGCACGTCCGGACGGTTCAGGGTGACGGTGGCGATCTTGTCGTTGATGTCGACGGTCAGGGTGTCAAAATTGGTCAAATGAGTCATCGCCATCTCCTTACATGCGGAACACGCCGAACTTGGTGTCCGGGATTGGCGCGTTGAGCGCGGCGGACAGGCCCAGGCCCAGCACCATGCGGGTGTCGGCCGGATCGATCACGCCGTCGTCCCACAGGCGCGCGGAGGCGTAGTAAGGGTGGCCCTGCACTTCGTACTGCTCCTTGATCGGCTGCTTGAAAGATGCTTCCTCCTCGGCGCTCCAGGTGCCGCCTTTGGCTTCGATGCCGTCGCGCTTCACGGTTGCCAGCACGCCTGCGGCCTGCTCGCCGCCCATCACGGAGATACGGGCGTTAGGCCACATCCACAACATGCGTGGCGAGTAGGCGCGGCCGCACATGCCGTAGTTGCCGGCGCCGAAGGAGCCGCCGATGATCACGGTGAACTTCGGCACCGCGGCGGTAGCGACCGCGGTCACCATCTTGGCGCCGTTGCGGGCGATGCCTTCGTTCTCGTACTTGCGGCCGACCATGAAGCCGGTGATGTTCTGCAGGAACACCAGCGGGATCTTGCGCTGGCAGCACAGTTCGATGAAGTGCGTGCCTTTCAGCGCGGACTCGGAGAACAGGATGCCGTTGTTGGCGATGATGCCGACCTTCATGCCGTAGATGTGGGCGAAACCGCACACCAGGGTGGTGCCGTAGCGTGCCTTGAATTCATCGAATTCGGAACCGTCGACGATGCGCGCGATCACTTCGCGAATATCGAAAGGCTTGCGGGTGTCGACCGGGATCACGCCGTACAGTTCCTCCGGCGCATACTTCGGCTCCACCGCTTCACGCAGCACGCCTTGTTGCGGCTTCTGGCGGTTCAGGTTGGAGACGATGGTGCGCGCCATCGACAGCGCATGCATATCGTCCTGCGCCAGGTGGTCGGCTACGCCGGACAGGCGGGTGTGCACATCGCCGCCGCCCAGGTCTTCAGCGGAGACCACTTCGCCGGTCGCCGCCTTCACCAGAGGAGGGCCGCCCAGGAAGATGGTGCCCTGTTCTTTCACGATGATCGACTCGTCCGACATGGCCGGCACGTAAGCGCCGCCGGCGGTGCAGGAACCCATCACCACGGCGATCTGCGGGATGCCCTTGGCCGACATATTGGCCTGGTTGAAGAAGATGCGGCCGAAGTGGTCGCGGTCCGGGAACACATCGTCCTGGTTCGGCAGGTTGGCGCCCCCCGAGTCCACCAGGTAGATGCACGGCAGGTTGTTCTGCTCGGCGATCTCCTGCGCGCGCAGGTGCTTCTTCACCGTCATCGGGTAGTAAGTGCCGCCTTTCACGGTGGCGTCGTTACACACGATCACGCATTCCTGGCCGTTGACGCGGCCGATGCCGGTGATCACGCCTGCTGCGGGAGCGGCGTTGTCGTACATATCGAAAGCGGCCAGCTGCGAGAACTCGAGGAAGGGAGTGCCGGGATCGAGCAGCATCTGTACCCGGTCGCGTGGCAGCAGCTTGCCGCGTGCCACATGCTTGGCGCTGGCCGCCTCGCCGCCGCCTTGCGCCGCCTTCGCGACCTTGGCGCGCAGGTCGTCGACCAGGGCTTGCATGGCGTTGGCGTTGGCCTTGAAGTCCTCGCTACGCGGATTGAGTTTGCTTTCGATATGCGGCATTGTCTCGTCCTCTTCTCTTATTCTGGAAATTCGCCGTCGACGTAAAACCAGCGCAAGCCACCTTCACCCGGCTCGCGCAGGAAGCGGCTCAGCTCATGCAGACGCTGGCCACGGCCATCCACGCGCAGGCGGGCGACAAACTCGACAAAATCCTCGTTCGGCCGGGCCTTTGCTTTACGTTGACGTAAACGTAAAGCAGATTTTACCTCAAGTCCCAGCCATTGGAGCTTTTCGTCCTGCTGAATAATTGGCGCGGTGGGACGGGTGCTTTCGTGCCAAGTCGATAACAAATACGGCTCGTTCTTCAGCGTATAGGCGGAATAACGGGAGCGCATCAACTGTTCAGCCGATTCCGGCCGGGCTTTCCCTTTGATAAAGGGGCCACAGCAAGTCGCAAAAGAAGGACCGCCGCATGGGCAGCCGACAGGGGTCTTGGATTTGGACATCCCGCCATTATCCGCCATATCGCCGGCTGGCGTGACTTCACAAGGTCCACCGCGGCAATGCCGCCATCCGGGCTGGATCGCTATAATTGCCAAAATGAAAATCCCTGCATCCTTATGTACGTTAACGCTTGCGGTCGCAATGTCATCGCCAGCCTTTGCCTGTCAGCCACCACGCGACATGCCCAGCGACCCGGTAGCGGCGCGTGCTTACTGGGAGCGTGCCCAGACCCAATGGGAAAAAAGCATGATAGCTCGCGCTCGGACACTGGTCGTTGCAACGACGTTGGAGATACCGGGGAGCCCGCCGACTGAACCCGGTACGGAAGTAACTGTCAGGGTCGCGCCGATCAAGCTGCTGCGTGGTTCCTTCGAAAAGAATGAGGTGGGCGGCATGCGCAATCATTTTTGCGATGATTTCAAAGTACGCGTTTCGCACGACAGGCCTTACCTTCTCGCGATGAATCAAGGGGCGATCCTGCTGGCCGTGCCTTTGGAAAAGGGGGACGAGCAAGCAGACGTGCGAGATTTCTTCAAGCGAATTGGTGAATCCAATCCTTGGGAATAAGCGGATCCAGCAGCGGCAAGTAGCGCTATTGGCGCGTCGCCAATCTTTACGCATGGCCCGGTAGCCGCCGGATGGCACTGGATAATCAGGTACTTAGGCACAGGTACAGTTGATGCATCGTCTAGCTTGAAGTTTTCGCCACCCCTCGATGGAGCGCAAAATGAAAGCGGATGCCTTGTTCAAGATTTGTATGCTGGCCTGCTTTGTCCTGACCGGGGGCCAGGCGCTTGCGGATCCGATCATCTCGACCCAGTCCCCCTATACCGTCAACAGTATCCAGTTCAGCTACATGAACTACACCCAGCCGCCGGCGTCCTATTTCAATCGCAGGCCTCCGCCTTTCAGGGGCTTGCCACCACCCTTGACCACGGCAGATCCGCCCGCCAGCACGCCCGGCGCGACCTTGCCTCCGACCCAGCCAGGACTGCCCGGTACGCCGCCGCTTATTGAGCCGCCGGTCCAGGTGCCAGTCGTGGTGGCATTGCCTGAGCCGGGGACGTTCGCATTGCTGGGATTGGGCTTCGCTCTGCTCATCCTGCATTCCCGAAAATTCCGTCCTGCTGCACAGTAAAGAAAGGCGACAGTGCCAAGTGATAACATATCGGCATGAATGAAGTCAGTAAAAGCAAGTTCCTGAGCCTGGTCTTGCGTCATAAACCAGAAGAAATCGGGCTCGTACTGGACCAGAATGGATGGGCATCGATTGACGAATTGATTGCCCTTGCCAACGCCGGCGGGACCAATTTGAGTCGTCCCCTGATTGAGTCCATCGTAAAGAACAGCGACAAGCAGCGATTCGCGATCAGCGCCGATGGCATGAAAATCCGGGCCAACCAAGGCCATTCGGTCGATATCGCGCTCGGGCTGTCACCCCAAATGCCGCCGGAGCAGCTTTATCATGGTACCGCCACGCGTTTCCTGGATTCGATCCGCGCAAGCGGCCTGCATCCGGCCTCGCGCCAGCACGTACATCTGTCGTTGGACATGGAAACAGCCCAAAAAGTGGGCAGCCGGCACGGCAAACCCGTGATCCTGACCGTGGCATCGGGCCAGATGGCACGTGATGGCCACCTCTTCTATCTTTCGGAAAACGGCATCTGGCTGACTGAAGCCGTGCCGGCAGAATATCTGGGCTAGCGTTTGTACGCCAGGCAATCGAGCTCAAACGGCGGCTCTTTGCCGCGCATCAGCGTGGCCAGCAAACTGGCACTGCCGCAGGCAAAAGTAAAGCCGAGGGGGCCGTGGCCAACATTGAGCCACAGGTTGGGGTAAGGCGTGGGACCGATGATCGGGGCGCTGTTGGGCGTGGCCGGACGCAGGCCGGCCCAGGCTTCCGCTTTGTCGTAGTCAGCGGCATTCGGCATCGATTCGCGCGCCAGGCGGGACAGGCTGGCGATGCGGCGGCGGTCGATACGCGTGCTTTCGCCCACCATGTCGACCATGGCGGCGATCCGCAATTCCTTGCCAATCCGGGCGTACAGCGTCTTGCGCTCGAAGTCTGTCACGCTGATATTGGGCGCCACGTGCTCGCTGCGGATCGGCGCGGTCAGGCTGTAGCCTTTCAGCGGATACATGGGCAGGTCGAGATTGGCCGTGGCAGCCAGGTCGCGGCTCTGGATGCCGGCTGCCAGCACATAGTGATCGGCCGACAGCCAGCCGGCGTCGGTCTCAATCGCCGTTACCTTGCCGTTCTCGACGAAGATGGTGCGCGCCGCCGTATGCATGCAGCGCTCGAAGCGGGGGTGGGCATAGATGCGCTTTTCCAGCGCCAGGCAGAAGGCGTAGCAATCGGCCACCGCCTCGCCGGGATTGAAAATGCCGCCAGCCAGCCTGCCCGCCATCTGCGCCAGGGCAGGTTCGATGCGGGCCGTGTCGCGACCCCACAGCACGGCGCGGTTTTCATCGTTATCGGGCTTGTCCAGCGCCGCCCTGAAGGCTTCTTCGCTGCGATAAACCACCAGCTTGCCGGCATTGCGCCAGTTGAACTCCGACAGCGGCAGTTTCAGTTCCAATATCGACAGGGACAGCCGGCTCAATTCGCCGAGCTGAAGCAGCTTGGCGGTCGTGCGGGCATTGGCCTCCGCCTTGCAATTGGCCAGGAATTGCGCCATCCAGCGCCACTGGCGGTAATCGGCCTCGGGACGGAAACGGAACGGGCCGTCGCGCTCAAACAGCCATTGCATGGCCTTCTTCGGCACTCCCTCGTCTGCCAACGGCGAGACATAGCGATAGCTTAGCTGGCCGCCATTGCGATAGCTGGCGGCGCTGGCAACGGTCGGAAAGCGTTCGAGCAGGGTCACGCGGAAGCCTGCCTCCAGCAGCCACCACGCCGACGCCAGGCCGACTACGCCTCCGCCAATCACCACTACATGCCGTGCTCTCGCCATTCAGTCTCCGGATTCCGCAGGTCACAAAGCGCATGTTTCCCTGCGGCAAATTAGACGTATTGTAGTTCAGTCGCCGCGGCCCAGGATGGCGCGTTGGTAAATTGCATCAAGGATCCTTTCCTCGGCACGCGTGTGCGCCGAATGCAGGCCGGGATCGGCATCCGGATCGCTGCCAAAGCCACCGATCAGGGACACGATGCCCTGCTTCTTCTTTAAGTCTACGGCGAAGGTGGCGACCAGGCCATAAGCTTCGCCCAGGTGGCCGACCGCATGGAAGCGGCCATTCTTCGGCATGCCGCCCATATTGCCCCGCACGTCGGCAAAGCGCTGCGTGCCCAGGCCCCAGCTATGGTAGAGCCCCTTCAGTGTCTGGCCATTACTGCCGTTGAAGCGCCACTGCTCACCGAACATCACGGCCAGCGATGCCGGCGCGATCACCTGCTGGCCCTCGTGGCGGCCCTGGTTGATCAGCATGAGCATGATCTTGCCCAGATCGCCGGCCGACAGGCGCAGTCCACCGGTCGGGCTGAATGGCGTGGCATTGGTGCCGATCACGTACTGGTCGAGGCCCGGCGGCTCCTGGGGCGCAAGCACACCGAAGTCGTCGGCCTGTGCAATCCAGGGACCCTTGCTGTCCCAGACTTCCGTGTCACGCGTGCGGCGACGGTACAACGTGGCGGTATCGGCCACCTCCTGCTGGCTGAACCCGGCCGGGTTATAGCCGCCGCGCAGCCCCATCGGTGCCAGCAGCAGGCGCTGCATCAGGCGGTCGAAACGTTCGCCTGTGACACGCTCCATGATGGTACCGATGACAGCCCAGTTCAAGTTGGCATAGGTGAAATACCGGCCAGGTTCGCCATCGCGTGCCCACATTTTGCCTGTCGGGACCAGCACTTCGCGCAAGGCCGTGCCGGCACTCCAGAAGTAGCCGTCGTCGTCGCGCAGCGTAGACGTGTGGCTCAGCAAATGCCGCAGCGTGATCGCGCGGTTCGGGTAATTCGGATTGCGCAATGCAAAGCCAAGGTATTCGCCGGCATCGGTGTCGAGTTTGAGCTTGCCTTCTTCGACCAGCTTCATCACGCCGAAGGCGGTCATCATTTTGGAGATGGATGCAATGCGGAACATGGTCTGCGGCGTGACCGGGGCAGTGACACCGCGACCCGTCGCAGCAAGCCGGCGCAGGCCGAATTGTTGTTGATAAGCCACCTTGCCATCGCGGATCGCCAACACCGACAAGCCCGCCAGCGGATGCTGCGCATCGTTGACGATGGCCGCCAATTCCGTATCGAGCTTGCTGGCCCAGGCGTGGCCGATACTGCCCAACAGTACTGCGCCGACCAGGACGCTCATCCCTTTTTGCATGCATTCTCCTTTTGCAAACAGCATACGGCGCTGTCCATTTGGCCAGCCAATGAAAACTGATTATCTGCCTATAACCCCGGTGTATCGGGCCTTAAAGCTAAATGAAAAGAGCAGCGTGATTTCACTTTCGCTATTACACTAGCAGTTATAGGAGAAATGTAATGAGCCTCACCAGCGTTGAATTCAAACCAGATCAACAAGACAATTCGCCGCTGTACATGCAGATTGCCCGCAAGTTGAGCGACGATGTTCGAAACGGACGTTACCAGGTCGACCAGGCGCTGCCTTCCGAACGCACTCTCTCTGAATTGCTGAACGTTTCGCGCGTGACCGCCCGCAAGGCCATCGACCAGTTGGTGGACCAAGGCCTGGTGGTGCGCCGCCGCGGTTCGGGCAACTACATCGCACCGCGCATTGAGCAACCGCTGTCGAACCTGACCAGCTTCTCGGAACAACTCTCGCAGCGCGGTTACAAGCCGGGCTCGCGCTGGCTCAAGCGCGCTCTGGTGGCGGCCAGTGCCGACGAACAGCTGAGCCTGGGCCTGTCGCCGAATACGCGGGTGGCCCGCCTTGAGCGCCTGCGCCTGGCGGACGATGTCGTGATGGCGTATGAAGTTTCGGTGCTGCCGCAAACCATCGTGCCGAATCCGGAGTTGATCGGCGATTCGCTTTACCAATACCTGGATTCGGTTGGCAAAGGGCCGGCGCGCGCGTTGCAGCACATCCGCGCCATGAATGCTTCGGCCGAGCTGGCGCGCCAGCTGGAAGTGCCGGAGGGCCAGGCCGTATTGTTTATTACCCGTATCGCTTATCTTGAGTCGGGCCAGGCGATCGAGCTCACGCATTCCTACTGCCGCAGCGATCATTACGATTTTGTGGCGGAAATGCGCCGGGCTGCATAAGCCGGGGCATAACTTCGGGACATAAGTCCCGCAAGACCTGGCATGGGCGGGCCGGGCAATTTGGCATTACACTCGTTTTATGCTGAAGACCGAAACGCCCAGCTCCCAACATCGCGAGCTGGACCAATATCCGATAGAGCAGCTGGTCGCCGCTTTTGCCGATGACCAGCTCAGCGCGGTGCAAGCCGTGCGTGCCGCGGTCCCCGCGATTGCCAAAGCAGTCGAAGCAGCCGTGCCCCGCATCGAAGCGGGCGGCCGCCTGCTGTATGTCGGCGCCGGTACCTCCGGCCGGCTCGGCGTACTCGACAGTGTTGAGCTGTATCCCACCTTTTCCTGGCCGCGCGAACGCGCCGTCGCCGTCCTCGCCGGCGGGATGGAAGCCATGTTCAAGGCAGTGGAAGGCGCGGAGGATGACCGCGCACAGGGCGCCCGCGACCTGCTGGCGCTGAACCCGGGCCGCAATGACGTGGTGCTGGCGCTCGCCGCGTCGGGCACCACGCCGTATGTGCTGGGCGCCGTGGACGCCGCGCGCAAAGCCGGCGCGTTGACCATCGGTATCGCCAACAACCCCGCTGCGCCGGTGGCGCAGGAAGCCGAAATCGGCATCACCCTCGACACCGGCCACGAGATCATTTCCGGCAGCACGCGCCTGAAAGCCGGCACTTCGCAGAAGATCGTGCTGAACACGATTTCCAGCGCGATCATGGTGCGCTTGCACAAGGTTTATGGAAACTTGATGGTAGACTTGAAGCCGACCAATGCGAAGCTGTTTGCGCGCACGGTGCGGCTCACCATGCACGCCACCGGTGCCGATGAAGCGGCAGCCCGCACAGCGCTGGAACAGTGCGGCTTCCACGTCAAAGTGGCGGTGGTCGCCCTGTTAAAGAAAACCACGGTGCAGCAGGCGGGAGACTTGCTGGACCAGGCCAGGGGCAGCGTGCGCGGCGCACTCACCATTTGATCCGCTCCTGCGCTCGTCCCGGCCGATAAGAAAGGACGTAATGGATCGAGCGCAGCAACGCAGCCCTTGGGGCTGGGTCCCGACACTGTATTTCAACCAGGGCATTCCCTACTTTGTGGTGATGGCGCTGTCCACCGCCATGTACAAGGATCTTGGCATCTCCAACACGGAGATGGCGTTCTACACCGGCTGGTTGTACCTGCCCTGGGTGATCAAGCCGCTCTGGTCTCCCCTGATCGAGATGTTCGGCACCAAGCGCTCATGGGTCGCCATCCTGCAGATGGTGCTCGGCGTGTCGCTGGCGGCTGTCGCATTTACACTGCCGCTATCGAACTTCTTCCAGCTCAGCCTTGGCGTCATGTGGCTGATGGCATTCAGTTCCGCCACCCACGATATCGCCGCGGACGGCTTCTACATGCTTGGCCTGCGCCAGAAGCAGCAGGCCGAATTCGTCGGCGTGCGCAGCACTTTCTATCGCGCGGCCAACGTGGCCTGCAATGGCGGCCTGTTGTTCCTGGCCGGCGAAATCATCAAGTATCACGGCAACCCCCACATGGCCTGGGCCATCACCTTCGGCGTGACCGGCGCGATCTTCCTGGCGCTGGCGATCTATCATTTCTTCGTGCTGCCGCGGCCGGCCGAAGACCAGCCGGCCGCGCATTCGTCGGCGCCGATGCAGGAATTCTTCGCGACTTTCACGGCCTTCTTCCGCAAGGACGGCATTGTCGTCATCCTGCTGTTCCTGCTGCTGTTCCGCCTCGGCGAATCGCAGCTGCTGAAGATGGTGGTGCCGTTCCTGAAAGACCCGCTGGAAAAAGGCGGCCTTGGACTGAGCACCGCGGACGTGGGCATTGCCTACGGCACCATCGGCATTATCGGTTTGATCCTCGGTGGCCTGGTGGGCGGCTGGCTGATCGGGCGCTTCGGCTTGAAGCGCTGCCTGTGGCCTTTTGCGATTGCGATCCATATCCCGGACCTGATCTTCGTCTACCTGTCGCAGGCGCAGCCCCAGAATTTCGCCTGGATTGCGGCCTGCCTGGCGGTGGAGCAGTTCGGCTATGGCCTCGGCTTCACCTCTTTCATGATGTACATGATCATGATCAGCCAGGGCGAGCACAAGACCGCGCATTATTCCATCTGCACCGGCTTCATGGCGTTGGGGATGATGATTCCGCAGATGGCCAGCGGCGCGATCCAGGAGTACCTCGGCTACCAGCATTTCTTCATTTATGTCTGCACGGCAACGATACCGGCTTTCGTCATGACCGCACTGATCAAGATAGATCCGGACTTTGGCCGGGAATAGGTAGAATACGTTTCCTGCTGAGTGAGGGTTAGGTTTTGGTTTTCAATGCGAGAAGGCGGCTGACCATAGCCGCCGCCGCGGCCGGCGTGGCCGCATTCATGGGGGCGTGCTCGTCGACGCCCACCGTGCCAGCCGCTGGTGAAGCTGCGGCTTCGCCCCCTGGTGGCGGGAGCGGCAATGCGCCGGCTCCGCCGACGGGTACAACTCCTGCACCGCTGCAGCAACGCGTCACCGGCGAGCAGCCGCCTGCCGCGCCGCGCGAATTCCGCGCCGCCTGGGTGTCGACCGTCGCCAACATCGACTGGCCCAGCCGCAGCAATCTGCCGCCGGCGCGCCAGCAGGCCGAAGCCCTTGCCATCCTGGACCGCGCCAAATCGCTGCACCTGAACGCCATCGTGCTGCAGGTGCGTCCCAGCGCCGACGCCATCTACCCGTCCAAGCTCGAACCCTGGTCCGAATTCCTGACCGGCCAGCAAGGCAAGGCCCCCGAGCCGGCATGGGACCCGCTGGCGTTCTGGATCGCGCAGGCCCATGCCCGCGGCCTCGAACTGCACGCATGGTTCAACCCCTACCGCGCCCGTCATTCCGCCGCGCGCACGCCGAATGCGCGCGAGCACATCGCCAACAGCAAGCCGCAACTGGTGCGCCAGTACGGCAAGTTCCTGTGGATGGACCCGGGCGAGGACGCCGCCGCCCGGCAAACGCTGGACGTGATCCTGGACGTGGTGCGCCGTTACGACATCGACGGTGTCCACATCGATGATTATTTCTACCCCTACCCGATCGAAGCTCCCGGCGCCAATGGCGGCGAGGCAGCGCTGGACGCGCCTTCGAACGGCAACAAACCGGAGCTGGACTTTCCCGACGGCGCGCCCTACCAGCGTTACCTGCAAGGCGGCGGCACCCTGGAGCGCGCCAACTGGCGCCGCCAGAACGTCAACCAGTTGATTGAAGCAATCTACACCGGCATCCACAAGGAAAAATCGTGGGTGCGCTTTGGCATCAGTCCCTTCGGCATCGGCCGTCCGGACCGCCGCCCGCCCGGCATCCAGGGCTTCAGCCAGTACGACAAGCTGTATGCCGATGCCGAATTGTGGCTGCAGAACGGCTGGCTCGATTACCTGGCGCCGCAACTTTACTGGCCGATCGCCCAGCAGCCGCAAGCCTTCCCGGTGCTGCTCGATTACTGGCTGGGCCAGAACAAGCGTGGCCGCCATATCTGGCCGGGCCTGTACACCAGCCGCATCGACGACAGCAGCAAGTCCTTTACGGCCGACGAAATCGTGCAGCAGGTCGATGTCATGCGCAGCCGGCCCAATGCGAATGGCCACATCCACTTCAGCATCGCCGCGCTGATGCAAAACCGCAAAGGCGTGAGCGACCACCTGAAAGCCACCAGCTACCAGGGACCGGCCCTGGTGCCGGCTTCGCCGTGGCTGGGCAGCGAGGCGCCGCCCGCGCCGACGGTGGCGGTCAAGCGCCACGCCAGCGGCTTGGCGCTCACCCTGGGCAACGCCGGCCGCGCGACCCATCTTGCGATCTGGGCGCGCTACGGCGAGGAATGGCGTTTCAATGTGGTGCCGGCCGGCCGCAGCGACGTGGTGCTGACCGACGATAACGGCGTGCCCGCCCGCAGCGTGGTGGTGTCGGCGGTCGACCGCTTAGGTAACGAAAGTCCAAGAGTTTCCGCTGCCTTATAACTTTTTGGAATGAGTGCCCCACACGCTTTCATGTCAATATGACAGCGTTTCAACGTACACTCGACAGATCATGGGCAAACCTGACACCGATCGTACCTTAGGGCTGGGAATCGATGCTGGCGGCACGGAAACACGCTGGGCGCTCTCCGACCCGGCAGGCGAAATTGTGTCCGAAGGCACGGTCGCCGGGCTATCGGCCCTGATGATGGCCAAGCCGGCCGGCCGCGAGCAAGTGCACGCCACGTTCAGCCAATTGGCGCAGGACGTGCTGGATGCCGGCAAGCCCTTGCGCATCTGCGCCGGGCTGACCGGGTTCGGCGGCGAAGGCAATGTCCTGATGGACTGGCTGTCCACCTTGCTCGGCGTGCGCCTTGACGCGATTACCCTCTGCAACGATATCGAAGTCGCTTATCTCGATGCCTTTGAGCCTGGCCAGGGCTACCTGGTCTACGCCGGCACCGGCTCGATTGCCGCCTTCATCGACGAGCAAGGTGAATTCCACCGTGCCGGCGGCCGCGGCGTCATGCTGGACGACGCTGGCGGCGGTTTCTGGATTGCGCGCGAAGCGATGCGCCGCATCTGGCGCGGCGAGGACGAGCAGCCCGGTTCCTGGGAGGATTCCCCGATGGCCCATGCGGTGTTCGATCACGTGGGCGGCAGCGACTGGTCCTTCTCGCGCAACTTCATGTATGCCCAGGAACGCGGCGCCATCGGTCAGCTGGCGCTGGCCGTCGCCATGAGCGCGGGCGCCGACCCGGCCGCCCGCCACATCCTGCTGCAGGCCGGCCGCGAACTGGCGCGCCTGGCGCTGGCACTGGTGACGCGTTTCGGCGAGCGGCCGATCATCTTGTCCGGCCGCGCCGCCGAACTGCATCCCCTGATCTTCGAAGCCATGCGCGCCGACTTGCCGCCTGGATTCCATTTGCAAAAACGCAGCGCCAGGCCGCATCATGCGGCTGCCCGGATGGCCGCCCGGCCCCGCAACTAAGGAAACCATGAAAAAACTGCTGCTCGCTTCCCTGATCGCCTTGCTGACCGGTTGTACCACGCAATTGCCAAACATCGACCATTCACTGACGTCCAAGGGGCAGAGCAGCCGGGTACGCTTCGTGGTGATCCACTACACCGTGGCCGACCTGCCGCTCTCGATCAAGCTGCTGACCGAGAAGGAAGTGAGCGCACACTACCTGGTCACCGACGAGAATGAGCCGCGCGTCTACGCCCTGGTCGACGAAAACCGCGCCGCCTGGCACGCCGGCCTGAGCAGCTGGAAGAACTATACCGCGCTGAACCACAGCTCGATCGGCATCGAAATCGTCAATCCCGGCTTCAAGGACATGCCCGACGGCCGCCACTGGTACGGCTTTAGCGAGCGCCAGATGGACCAGCTGGTTGCCCTGCTCAAGCAGATCAAGGAACGCCACCAGATCGCGCCGGAAAACTTCCTCGGCCATGCCGACGTCGCCCCGCAGCGCAAGCAGGACCCGGGTCCCGTGTTCCCATGGAAGCGCCTGGCCGACGAGGGCCTGATCGCCTGGCCGGATGCCAACGCCGTCGCCGCCGCGCGCCCGCAATACGAGGCCCAACTGCCCGACATCGCCTGGTTCCAGCAAAAGCTGGCCCTGCACGGCTACGCCACCCCGCAGACCGGCGTGCTCGACCAGGAAACCCACAATGTGCTGGTGACCTTCCAGGCCAAGTACCGCAACAGCAAATGGGACGGCGTGCCCGACGCCGAATCCGCCGCCATCCTCGACGTGCTGACCGCGCCCAAGCCGAAACAGTAAGGCTGTTTGCACGGCGGCCTGCTTTCCCCTATCCTGCCCACATGCTGCGGGGAGGACCTGCGGCGCCGAGGAAGAGGAACCAGGACAATGCGGCTGCGCCACATCGAAGTTTTCCACGCCATCATGCAGGTCGGCACCATCAGTGGCGCCGCCCAGGTGCTGCACATTTCGCAGCCCGCCGTGACCAAGGTGCTGCAGCACGCCGAACTGCAACTGGGTATGCCGCTGTTCGAGCGCGTGCGCGGCAAGCTGTACCCGAAACCGGAAGCGCACCGACTGTTTGCCGAAACCGAAAAACTGCACCGCGACCTGCAAGGCATCCGCCGCCTGGCCGCCAGCCTGAAAGGCCGCGCCGTCGAAACCGTGCGCCTGGTCTCGACGCCGACCATCGCCATCAGCGTGCTGCCGCAAGCCATGAGCGAATGGCGCAAGGCATTCCCCGGCACCCGCTGCGAACTGGCCACCCACCACACCTCCGAGATCGTCAACACCCTGCGCCTGGGCGAAACCGACATGGCGCTGTCGCTGCAGGACCCGCGCCATCCCGGCATCATCGCCGAGCCGATTGCGCAAGGCGTGATGACGGTGATCGCGCCGGCCGGCACCTGGCGCGGCGACCAGGCCGGCTTGCCGCTGACAGCGCAAGGCCTGACCGGTGAATTGATCGGCCATGCCGACAATGATCCGCTGGGCGAGATGATTGTCGCTTCCTGCGAAGCGCAAGGTATCCAGCCCAACTTTCGCACCACGGTGCAGACTTACCAGATCGCCCGTTCGCTGGTGGAAGCCGGTGCCGGCCTGGCCGTGGTCGATCCGTTCACGGCGGCATCGGCCGATCCGGCCAAAGTCCAGAAGCGGCAGTGGGCGCCGGGCATTCCGATCCAGCTTTTCCTGCTGACGAACAGCCACGCACCGCTGTCGCACGGCGCCCGCCAACTGGCCGATTCGATCGCCAGCATGGCCCGCGCCTGTCTCGAACAAGGAAAGTAATGAGCAACATCATCCGCAGCGAAGATGTTCCCGGCAGCCCCGATTTCCGCCACCTGCGCACTATCGACGGTATCGCGGTCGACCTGCGTTATGCCGGTCCGGACAACTTCGTCGGGCGGGATCTGTATTCGCCGCTGGATTGCGCCTGGCTGCATCGCGATGCGGCCGCCGCCATCGAAGGCGTGGTGGCTTATCTGGCGCGGCGGGCGCCAGGCTGCAAGGTGCTGCTGCTCGACGCCTTGCGCCCGCACCGTGTGCAGGAGCAGCTGTGGGATGCGCTGGCCGGCACCAGCCTGCAGATGTACCTGGCGCCGCCGGAGCGCGGCTCGATCCATTCCTTCGGCATGGCGGTCGACATCACCATCCTCGACCCCTCCGGCCGGGAGCTCGACATGGGCACGGGATTCGACGACATGACGGAATTGTCCCATCCCGCGCTCGAGGCGCGGCACCTCGCCAGCGGCGAACTGACCACCGCGCAAATTGCCAACCGCCAATTGCTGCGCGATGCCATGTTCCAGGCAGGTTTTGCTGGCATCAACAGCGAATGGTGGCATTTCGACTGCGGCGACCGTGTGCTGGTGCGCCGCGATTACACCAAAGTCCTATAAGGAGACATCCGCCATGCAGCAGCCCTGGTCTACCACACGAGCAATCCTGACCGGCGGCGCGCTGGGCGGCTTGCTGGACATCCTGTTTGCGATCGGTTTCGCCGGCTATAACGGCCTGCCGCCGGAACGCCTGCTGCAAGTGGTGGCCAGCGGCGCGCTGGGCAAGGCGGCCTTCACCGGCGGCGCAGCCGCTGCGGCATTCGGCCTGGCCTGCCATTTCGCCCTGAGTTTTGGGTGGATGGCGATCTTCTTCTTCGCCGCGCGGCGCATTCCGGCGCTGGCGCGGCAACCGCTGTTGTCGGCTGTCGGCTACGGTTTGCTGGTGTTCTTCACCATGCGGCTGGTGGTGCTGCCGCTGTCTGCCTTCCCGCGCCCGGTGACGTTCAATGCCTTCTCATGGGGCATGGATATCCTGTCGCACATCTTCCTGTTCAGCCTTCCGATCGTGTGGGCGACGCGCAAGGTGCATCGCGCGTCATAAACGGAACTCGGACAGCTTCCAGTCCGCAAAGCCATTGCGGATGAACACCAGCGCGACCTTGTCGTTGCGGACGATGTAGCGGTTGACGCCATCGCGCTCGGTGATCCACTTCGGCTTGTCTTCGCCGGAAGGTGGCTCCTGATCACGCTCGCGCGTGTCGCGATCCTCGTGCCCGCCGCGCTTCCTGGCAAAGTCGCCATGCTCCAGCACGAACATCACCGCCTCAGGCCGCACCAGCGCATCCACCACCACGCCGCCAAGCAGCCGCCCAAAGCCGGCCAGTGCATCGTCGCCGGGCTTGCCGGCGATATCGTCTTTCATGTTCTCGCGCAGCGCCGGAAAATCGACGTGGCTGTTGAACGCCGCCACATCATGCGCCCGCACCGCCTCTTTCATCTGGTGCACAACGAGCAACGGCGACCAGTACCAATACGCCGCCACCGCAACCAAGACCGCCAGCAGCGCGGTTGGAATGCCTTTACTTTGTTTTGCCATTTATTGCTGCCCTCCGCTGCGCGCGACCCAGTCGATCAAGCCGTCCGCCAGCGCGCGGCCATTGCCGTTGCCCGCGCGGTCGTGGTTGACCATGACCACCACCACGCATTGCTGGCCGCTGGCGTCCGGGACGTAGCCGGCGATGGCGACCACGTTCTTCAGCGAGCCGGTCTTGATGCGAGCCTGCATGGCGGCAGGGCTGTCTTTCAAGCGGCGCCTCATGGTGCCATCAATGGCGGCAATCGGCAGGCTGGTGAGGAATTCCGGCGCCCATAACGATTTCTGCGCGGCTTTCAACAGGCCTGCCATCTGCTCGGGGCTGAAGCGTTCGATGCGCGACAGGCCGGAGCCGTTTTCGAACACCATGCCGGTATCGTCGATGCCGTGGGCCCGCAGCCAGTTGCGGATCACCATTTCCGCGCGGGCGTTGGTGGTCATCGGTGCTGGCGCTGCTTCCGCGCCGCCGGGGATTTCCATCGGCGCGGCATCGGGCAAGGGGCGGCTGCCTTGCACAGGATCGGCCTGCAGGCTGCCCAGGCTCAGGAAGATGGTGCGGGCCAGGCCGTTGTCGGAGAGCTTGTTGGTATCGCGTACCATCTCGGGCAGAGAACGGCTCACGTGCTCGGCCAGCAGCGTGGATGCGCCACTATTGAAGGCACGCGACTGTTCGGCGGACGCTTCGGAAGCCTGGCCGTTGAACTGGCCGCCAAGACGCTCCCAAGTCGCACGGAACAGCCGCTCGGCGTAATCCGTGCGGTCCAGCACGTTGATCACATTGGTCTTGCTGCAATTGCGCGGGAAGGTTCCTTTCAGCACCACGGTCAGGTACGCGCCATCGCGCACATACTCCGGAATCTTCCAGCCGTCCTCCCATCTGGCGCAGTCGCGGTCGACCAGCGCCAGCTCCGAACGTACCCGCACCTTGTCCAGCTCAGGCAGCACGCTGGCCTTGATCGACTTCGCGTCGGAGCTGATGTCGAGTGTCTGCAGGTTCATGTTCAGCAGCAGCGCATCGGGAATCAGGTTGTAGTAAGCCTCGGGGGACTCGTCGAACGGCGCTGCGCCGGCATCGGCACGCGCCGGCTGCCAAAGCTGGCGGTCCAGCACCAGGTTGCCGTCGATCTGGCGGATGCCCTTGGTGCGCAGCTTTTCCAGCATGTGGGTGAAGGCATCGGCGGTGAAGTCGCCATCGGCGCCGCCGCGCAGCACCAGGTCGCCGTGCAGCACGCCACCCGCCACTTCGCCGGAAGTACGCAATTCGGTGCGGCCGCGGAATTGCGGCCCAAGCACTTCCAGGCCCACCAGGGTGGTGAACAGCTTCATGGTCGAAGCAGCCGTGAACGTGCGTGCAGCTTCGTGCGCTACCAGCACCTGGTCGCCGCGCAGTACCACGGCCCCGATGGCGTCTTGCGGAATGCCTTTTTCTGCGGCCAGCCTGGCGATCGGCTCCGGTAGCGCCGCCTGGGCGCAAGCGCCGATGGCGCCAAACAGGGTAGCTAGCAACAGGCGGCGCATCGTTGAATCCTTAACCGAAAAACACGTAGGCTACAGCAATTGCGGTCAATACCCCCGCGAGATCGGCAATCAGGCCGGCGGAGATCGCATAGCGCGTCTTGCGGATGCCGACCGAGCCGAAATACAGCGCCACGATATAGAAGGTGGTATCCGCCGAACCCTGGAAGATGCAGGCCAGGCGGCCGACGAAGGAATCCGGGCCGTAAGTCTTCATCGCATCGATCATCATGGCGCGCGAGCCGGAACCGCTGAAAGGCTTCATCAGTGCGGTCGGCAGCGAAGGCACGAAATCCGTGCGCAAGCCCAATGCATTGAACACCCAGTTGAAGCCGTCCATCACCAGCCCGAACACGCCTGCATTACGCAGCACGCTGATCGCCACCAGCATGCCGACCAGGTAGGGAATCACCGTCAGCGAAGTCTGGATGCCGCCCTTCGCGCCTTCGATAAAGGCTTCGTAGACATTCACCTTCTTGAGCAGGGCGCCGATGATGAAGGCTGCGATGATCGAAATCAGGATCAGGTTGGACGCCACTTTCGACACCACCTCGATCTGCTCGCGCGTCAGGAAGGCGGTGAAATACCAGATCAGCCCCGCAATCGCCGCCGTCATGCCGCCGATCCAGGCCAGCAGCACCGGATCGAACAGGTTCAGGCGCTGGCGGATGCCGACCGCGATGATGCCGGTCATGGTCGCGGCGTAGGTCGCGATCATGCATGGAATGAAGATATCGGACGGGTCGGCCGCGCCGAGGATGGCCCGTTGCGCCATGATCGCCAGCGGGATCAGCGTCAAGCCGGAGGTGTGCAGCACCAGGAACATGATCTGGGCGTTGCTGGCGGTGTCCTTGTTCGGGTTCAGCGTCTGCAGGCTTTCCATCGCCTTCAGGCCGAACGGGGTGGCTGCGTTGTCGAGGCCCAGCAGGTTGGCCGAGAAGTTCATCACCATGTGGCCGGTGGCCGGATGGTCTTTCGGCACTTCCGGGAAGATGCGCGAGAAGAAAGGCGAGATGACCTTCGCCAGCCAGCCGATGGCGCCGGCTTTCTCCCCAATATTCATGATCCCCAGCCACAGGGTCATCACGCCGGCCAGCGGCAGGGCAATGTCCATCACGCCCAGTTTGGCGGATTCGAACGTGCCGTCGATGATTTTCTTGAAGATCTCCGTATCGCCCATGAACAGCCATTGGATGATGGCGGCGGCGAAGCCGACGAGGAAAAACCCGGACCAGATGTAATTGAGGGACATGGACGTACTTCTTCTAGTGGAATGACCGATTTTGCAGCGAAAGTATAGGGCCAGCGGATGAAAGTATGCGCTGCGCTCATGTAAAAAAGTTATAAGCTGGCGTATCGCCAAGCACTGGCTTATGCTCCGCTGCATGAAAAAACTTCGCGTCCCCGCTGCCGCCCTTGCTCTTGCCCTGGCCGTCGTCGCTCCCGCAACGCTGGCCGCCGACAAAGTGCTGCACGCCTTCTTGTCGACTGGCGAAACCGGCCTCGATCCCGCCGTCGCCTCCGACCTGGCCAGCCTGAGCCTGCTGGAGAACCTGTTCGAGCCGATGCTGCGCTACGACTACGAGGCGCGCCCGGTCAAGCTGGCCCCCAGTGGACTGCGTGAAATGCCGGCCAGCGATGCGAGCGGCACGGTCTGGACCTTCCACCTGAAGCCCGGCATGTTCTTCAGCGACGATCCGGCTTTTAACGGCAAGAAGCGCGAAGTTACGGCGGCGGATTATAAATTCGCCATCGAGCGCCTGCTTGATCCCGCGCTCAAATCGCCCTGGTCCTTCATGTTCGAAGGGAAGCTGGCCGACCTGCGTGCACTCGACAAATACACCCTGCGCCTGACACTGAAGGAGCCCGATCCAAGCCTGCTGTTCTACCTCGCCCTGCCGGCCACCGGCGCGGTGGCGAAAGAGGTGACCGATGCCTACGGCAGCCAGGTCGGCAACCACCCGGTGGGCAGCGGCCCTTTCGCCATCGAACAATGGAAGCGCAGCGACAAGATCACATTGACTGCCAACAAGGGCTACCACCAGGTCTGGCAAGGCAAGCACCTGCCGATCGTCGACAAGGTCGAAGTCAAGATCATGGAGGAATACCAGTCGCGCGTGCTGGGCTTCCTGAATGGCGAATTCGATTACATCGAGCAGGTGCCCGAATCGATGCGCGACATGGTGCTCGACCCGTCGTCGGCAACGCCGGTGCTGCAGCAGGAGCTGGCCAAGCGCGGCATGGTGCTGTCCCCCTTCCCCGTGCTCCAGACCTATTACATGTGGATGAATATGGAAGATCCGCTGATCGGCGGCTACAGCAAGGAAAAGGTCGCCCTGCGCCGGGCCATCGCACTGGGCTATAACGGTCCCGAGGACATTGCCTTGTTGAAGAAGGGCCTGGCCATCCCCGCCCAGAGTCCCTTGCCGCCGAACGTATTGGGCTACGACCCGGCCTACCGCAGCCCTGTCAGCTACAACCCCAAGTTGGCCAAGGCGCTGCTGGACCGCTTCGGCTACAAGGCCGGCAAGGACGGCTTCCGCACCCTGCCCAATGGCCAGCCGCTGGCGCTGCTGATGCACAGCGAGCCGACCATGGTGGGCCGCCTGCGCGACGAGCTTTGGCGCAAGAACCTGAATGCGCTCGGTATCCGCGTCAGCTTCAAGACCGACAAGAAGACGGAGATCATCAAAGCCAGCCGCCTTGGCAAAGTGCAGATGTTCGAGACCAATTGGGTTGCCGATTTTCCGGACGGCGACAACTTCTTCCAGCTGCTGTATGGACCCAACAGCGGCCGCGCCAACTATGCCCGTTTCAACTTGCCCGATTACAACAGCCGCTATGAGAAAGCCCGCCAGCTGCGCGATGGACCGGAGCGCAACGCCCTGTACCGCGAGCTGAACCAGTTGATCCACGCCTACAACCCCTGGGTATTGCTGATCCACCCGATTTCGGCCGATATCCGGCAACCGTGGCTTAAAAACTACAACCGACACCCGGTTGAACTGACCAATTGGCGCTACCTGGACATTGAACCAAAAAGCAGTATGACGCCCGCATTACATTAAGTTATGGACGCAGTAGTAATTTTCATTGGATGACAAGATTTCCATAGCGCTAATCTGAAATACACACTTGTTCGGGAGAGGCTAGTGAAGATTAACAAGCTGGCGCAACTCATTGCGCTGATCGGGGTAGCAAGTCCAGTCATGGCGCAGCAAGCCGCGCCGCCCATGCAGCGCGTGGAAATCACCGGTTCCAGCATCAAACGCGTGGCGGCGGAAGGCGCCCTCCCGGTCCAGGTCATCACCTTCGACGCGATCCAGAAAGCCGGTATCACCAGCACCCAAGACCTGTTGCGCAGCATTTCGGCCAACGGGACCGGCGCCGACAATATGACGTCCGGGAACAACGTATTCGGCGCCGATGCCGACCGGGTCTCCGGCGGCGCCTCGTTCGCCTCCCTGCGCGGCCTGGGCCCCAACGCCACCCTGGTGCTGCTGAACGGCCGTCGCGTCGGTAACCATGGCGCCTCCGGCAAGGCGGTCGACCTGAACTCGATCCCGCTGGGCGCGATCCAGCGCGTGGAAATCCTGAAGGATGGCGCTTCCGCAATCTACGGTACCGACGCGATTGGCGGCGTGGTCAACTTCATCCTCAGGACCGATTACACCGGCATTGAAGCGAGCGTGAGCTACAACGCCACCGAAGCCGGCGGCGGCATGCAGCGCCGCTACTCCTTGCTGGGCGGCGTCGGCAGCCTGGGCGAACAAGGCTGGAACCTGATGGCCAGCGTGACGCATGATGTCGACGACAAGCTGTCCTCCAGCCAGCGCGGTTTCGCCAACGGTTTCCAGCCGGGCCGTGGCCTGTCACCGGATACCACCGGCACGCCCTACGCCAACGTGCTGACCGGCGCCGGCACCGCCCTGGGCACCGGTTTCACCGTCCCAGGCGACAGCACCACCTACCTGCAGGCCAGCCCACTGAGCTTCCAGGGCAAGTGCGACAGCATTCCGGGCATGTCGCAGTACCAGACCGACTTGTGGAAAGACGTCACCGCGCCGACCCGCACCAGGTTTTCCTGCGCCTATGACTACGGCGCGGACTATGTGATCAGCTTCCCGGTTGAACGCAGCAATGCCTTATCGCGCGCGACTTTTCAGTTGAGCCCCCAGCACAAGCTGTTTGCCGAGCTGTTGGGCTCGCGCACCAAGGCGACTGCAGAATTGACACCGGTGCAGATATCGACCAGCCTGGCCAACGGTGCCGCGTACCCGGTCAATGGCCCGTATTACCTGGACATGAGCCAGTTCATCGCGAGCTACGACAAGACCAAGCCGATCATCTATAAATGGCGTTCGACGCCATGGGGCAAGCGCACCCAGGAGAACGTCACCGAAAACTTGCGCGGCCTGATCGGGCTGGAAGGCGTGTTGGCTGGCAAATACGACTACAAGGTCGGCCTGTCGCGCGCCCAGAGCACGACCAAGACCGACCTGATCGACGGTTACGGCTGGACCAGCCAGATCTACTCGGCCCTCGGCAGCGGCAAGATCAACCCCTGGTTGCTGCCCGGCCAGAGCCAGACCGGCGAAGCCATGAGCCTGATCGAATCGACCAAGTTCCGTGGCCGCCTGCAGCACGGCAGGACCACCATGACCCAGCTCGACGGCTCGATCTCGGGCGAGGTATTCCAGCTGCCGGCGGGTGCCGTGATGATGGCTGCGGGGCTGGACCTGCGTAAAGAGAGCTATGCGTTTGCCCAGGACGTCGACGCCGCCAAGATCCTGCTAGCGCCAGGCAATGCCAACCAGGACCGGGTCAGCCGTAATGTCAGGGCCGTGTACGCCGAGATGATCGTTCCGGTGGTCAAAGACCTGGAAGTACAGCTGGCGGTGCGGAGCGACCGTTATTCGGTATTCGGCTCGACCACCAACCCGAAAGTATCGTTCCGTTGGCAGCCGTCGCAGAGCCTGATGTTCCGCGGCTCGGCTTCGGAAGGTTTCCTGGCGCCCAGCTTCACCCAGCTCTATTCCGGCCGTCTGCTGGGCGAGCTGCCAAACGGCGTCATCGACCAGGAAGGCTGCGCCCAGCATCCGGGCGATCCGGCCTTCTGCGCGATTCCGCGCCTGAACTACTTCTCGGGCGGCAATCCGGGCCTGAAGCCCGAGACCTCGAAGCAGGGTACGCTCGGCATGGTGGTGGCACCGTTCACCGGCTTCACCGCCTCGCTGGACTACTGGGCCATCAACGTCAGGGACCGCATCCTGAACCGCACCCCGCAAGTGGTGTTGAGGAATTGGCAATTTTTGAACGACTACATCATCCGCAACCCGCAGACCGGCGCGATCGACCACGTGGAGGCGGGCTGGATCAATGCGGCGGGCCTGAAAACCCGCGGCCTGGACCTCGGCCTGCGCCACGACGGCAAGGCTGGCGGCTACAAGACCACCGCCACTCTGGACGGCACCTGGATGCAATCCTTCAAGTTTGCGGAATTCGAGGGCCAGCCGTTTGTCGAGCAAGTCGGCCAGTTTGCCACCCGCGACGTGTACCTGCGTTGGAAGCACAACGCCGGCCTGACAGTCGCACGCGGCGACTGGAGCGTACTGTTCAACAACAAGTTCGCCGCGCACTACGCCGACCAGTTGCCGAACGGAGGCAAGGGCGCAGTGCCGGCCGGCTTTGAGCCGAATGTCAAGCACTACAGTATTTTCGGCATCTCGGGCACGTACACGGGCTTCAGGAACACCACCATCACGGCCGGCATCCAGAACCTGTTCGACACCGACCCGCCGTTCACGGCCCACAATGTGGACGAGGTGGTAGGCGCCGGCTGGGACCCGCGGGTGGCGGACGGCCGTGGCCGTTCCTTCGCACTCAACCTGAAATACAAGTTTTACTGATGTGATTACCCGGCGCAGCCTTGGCCGCATCGTGGCGGCCGCCCTGGCCGCTGCCGCGCTCCCCCGGGTGGCGGCAGCGGCCGGCGGCCGTCCTGTTTCCGGAAAGCCAATCATGAAGAAAGCCGCCCTGCTCAAGCCGCCACGCCTGAAAGCGGGCGCTACCGTGGGGCTGGTCGCCCCTGGCGGCCATACCGACGCCGCGGCGATTGCCAAGGCCATCAAGACCATCGAAGCGCTCGGTTTCAACGTCAGGCTGGGCCGCAACCTCGAAGCCGTGTACGGCAACTATGGCGGATTGCCCGAGCAACGGCTGGCAGACCTGCATGCCATGTTCGCCGATCCCGACGTCGCGGCGATCTGGGCGATGCGCGGCGGCTCCGGCTGCATCCAGCTGTTGGCGCATCTCGACTATGAGCTGATTCGCCGCCATCCCAAGATCCTGATCGGCTACTCCGACATTACCGCGCTGCACCTGGCGATCCAGAAGAAGGTGGGGCTGGTGACTTTCCACGGCCCGGTGGCCTCCGCGACCTTGTCCGACTATACGCTGACCCATCTCCTGAACGTGCTGATGCATCCGGAACACCAATACACTATTCCGATGGCGCTGGAAAACAGCCGCAAGGCGGAGGAACAGCCTCACTACGCGCTGCGCACGGTAGTGCCGGGAATGTGCGAAGGCCCGCTGACTGGCGGCAACCTGTGCCTGGTCAGTGCCCTGGTCGGCACCGAGTACGCCAGCAATTACACGGGCGGCATCCTGTTCCTGGAAGAGGTGAACGAAGCGCCGTACCGGATCGACCGCATGCTGATGCAGCTCCATCTCAACCGGGAATTCGGCCAGGCCGCCGGCATCATGCTCGGCATCTGCGACAACTGCGGCCCTCAGGACAGCGATATTTCCCTGACGCTGGACGCCACCACCGACCAGCACCTCACCCCGCTGAAAGTGCCCGCGGTGACGGGCTACAGTTTCGGCCACATCCGCGACCAGTTCACGCTTCCGATGGGCATCCGCGCCCGCCTCGACACCGAACGCCAGACCCTCACCCTGCTCGAACCCGCTGTTTTGTGACTCGGCGTAGAATGGGGCGATGCGAATACTCAAGCACAAGGCGGTGGCTTTTGTGCTGGCGCATCCCCTGGACTTCGCCCTCCAATGCCTGAAGGGTTTCCGGGCCAACCAGGGGCTGTTGCTGGCCGGCGCCGTGGCCTATTACTCGCTGCTGTCCATCGTCCCCCTGCTGATGCTGGTGGTGGTGGCGCTTTCCCACATCATTCCGCAGCAGGAACTGCTGCAGATCATCGGCCGCTACCTTGAATGGCTGATTCCCGGCCAGTCGCAGGCTGTGGTGGCTGAGGTCGGCCACTTCCTCGACCACCGCGAACTGGTGGGCTGGGCGCTGGTGCTGGTGATGCTGTTCTTCAGCTCCCTGGCGTTCTCGGTGCTGGAAAATGCCATGTGCTTCATCTTCCTGCACCGCGCCAAGGTGCGCCGCCGCCATTACCTGGTGTCGGCCATCTTGCCCTATTGCTACATCCTGTTCCTTGGCATCGGTGCCCTGGTCATGACCCTCGTTGCAGGCAGCTTGCAAGTGATCGGCGAGGAAAGCGTGCACCTGTTCGGCCACGAATGGTCGCTGCACGGCCTGTCCGGTGTGCTGCTGTACATGCTCGGCCTGGCCGGCGAAGTGCTGATGCTGAGCTCCATCTACCTGGTGATGCCGGTCGGCCGCCTGTCCCTCTCGCATGCCCTGGTCGGCGGCGCCACCGCCACCGCGTTGTGGGAAATCGCGCGCCATGTGCTGGTCTGGTACTTCACCACCCTGTCGCAGGTGAACCTGGTGTATGGCTCGATGACCACGGCCATCGTTGTCATGTTCAGCCTGGAAATCGGCGCCACCCTGCTGCTGTTCGGGGCACAGGTCATTTCGGAATTCGAACGGGTCGGTCGCGGCGAGCAGAACAAGGCGCCGCACCGCCTGCAGACCAAGACTGCCTGTTAAGCGGGCAAGGTAATCGTAAAGCGCGCCCCGCCCAGCGCGGAGCTGCCGGCCACCAGGGTGCCGCCGTGCAGTTGCACCGCCTTGCGCGCGATGGATAAGCCCAAACCGAAGCCGCCGGTATTGCGGTCGCGGCTGCGGTCCAGCCGGTAGAACGGTTCGAAGATGCGTTCGCGCTCGGCGTGCGGGATGCCGGGGCCATCGTCTTCCACCACCACCTGTACCACGCTGCCCATCCGCGCCGCGCCCAGCCGCACCGAGCGGGTGCCGTACTTGAGCGCATTGCGCAGCAGGTTGCCGACGGCCCGTTCCAGCAAGCGCTGGTCGCCGCTGAACTGGCCGAGGGTGGTGCCAAGCTCCATTTCCAGCACCATGCCTTCGGACGGCGGCAGGGTCTCGCGGCAGTGGGCCAGCGCCGAGCCCAGGTCGAAGGCGCGGCGCTCCAGGTGCGGGTCGGCGTCCAGGCGGGTCATGCCCAGCAGCTCGTTGACCAGTTCTTTCAGCTCGCGCAGGTCGCCTTCCATGGCGTTGATGCGCTTGTCCAGCGCCGGGTTTTCCGCCGCGTCGCGCAGCAGCTCCAGCGCGAATTCCAGCCGCGCGATCGGGGTGCGGATTTCGTGCCCCACCGAGTGCAGCAGGTTGCGCTGCGAATCGAGCAGGCGCTCGATGCGGTCGGCCATGTGGTTGATGCGCTCCGCCAACGGATAGATGCTGTCCTTGGGCTCCATATGTGCCCGCGCTCCCAGCTCGCCGCCGCCGAAGCGGTCCGCCACGCCGGACAACTGCTGCAGCCCCTGCCAGTGGGCCCGTGACCATGCGGCGATCGGAATCAGCAGCACCAGGGCCACGATCAGGTAGCGCACCGCCTCCATCGACAGCGCAAAACCGATGTCGATCGGCAGGTCCTGCGCCACCAGCGCCTCCTCGTTGCTGCCGATATAGCGCTCGCCCACCAGGTCCACCCGCCGGTAGAACGCCTTGCGCCTGATGTCCAGCACCACGTCGCCGCGCTCGAAGCCCGCCGCGTCGATGCCGCTCAGCTGCCGGCGCACGTCGCCCAGCGGCACCAGCTCGAAACGCACGCCGGAAACTTCGCGCACCTTGTTCAGGCGGTCCAGCCACTGGTCGGCCGGGGCCTGGTCGATGTATTGCTCGAGGAGGAAGATCTGGGCCGCGGCCTGGCGCCGCGCAATCGAGTCGAGGGGGTCGCCAAACAGGCGGTTGATGGCGAAATAGACGATGAATGCCGCCGCACTGATGGACAGCATCACCAGTATGAAAAAACGGAAGAACAGGCGATTCATCAAGGCGCATTGTATAAGAAACAAGGGCCAGCCGCGAACCGGGCGTACAAATTTCCGACAAAAAGCGTACAGCTCAGGGCGGATTTCGGCCGCCGCCTTTTATATGATGACGCTACCGCTTGGGTGAATTCGCAACGAATTTGAGATAGGGAGCTGAGCGTTTTAGCGGCCTGGGAGGGTATTGCAATTACAATGTCCGCCATTCCCAACCGTACAACTTTGATATGCGACAGTACCTGTTCCTCGTCATTGCCAGCGTCTGCGGCACAGTAGCTGCGCAGACGCCGGCCACCAACCCGATGCCGGACGGCAGCCGGGATATGTATATTGGTGTTGGCGCCCAGTCCGTTCCCCGCTATGACGGTGCGAGTGATCGCCGCACCCTGGCCCTGCCGGTACTCCAGGTCCAGTGGAGCAACGGCGTTTTCGTGTCCGGCACTACCCTGGGCTGGCACCTGTCGCAGTCGCCATCGATGGAATTCGGCCCGATGCTGGCGCTGTCGCCGCGCCGCGACCAGGATGGCGTCTCCTTCAGTTTCAGCGGCGTGTCCGAAGGTTCCGGCGCGCGCATGGCCCACACCAGCTTTCGCCCCGGCGAGTTCAATGAACGCGGGGAACTCGACGCCAACCGGCTGCGCGACATGGACGTGGTCAAGCGCCGGGTCCTGGCGGGCGGCTTCTTCAACTATTACCTGTCGCCCAAGCTGCGCCTGACCAATACCCTGACCTATGGCAGCGGCAGGGAACACAATGGCGCGCGCTTGCATACCGCCTTGCAGTACATGATGGAAGACGTGGTGCCCCACCATACCTTTGTGCTGTCGGCCGGGGTATCGGTGGTCAACCGCGCCTACAACGAGACCTGGTTCGGCGTGACCCAGGAAGAAGCCGATCGCTCCGGCGTGAAGGACTTCTACCGTCCCGGCGCCGGCGTGCAGGACGTGCGCGCCGGCGTGCGCTGGAACTGGGCGCTGAGCCCGAGCTGGATGCTGACGTCCGGCGCCACGGTCAACCGCCTGGTCGGCGACGCCAAGGACAGCCCGCTGGTCGAGCGGTCCACCAACTATTCCATTTCAACCGCCCTGGCTTACCGATTCTGATGAAGACCCTGACCCTGCTCCGCACCACACTCCCGGCTGTATGCCTGGCGGTGGTGAGTTGCGCCGCCCAGGCGCAAGAGGAATGGGTCAGCTATCGCGACGCCTACAAGCAGATGGTGGTATTTGCCAAGTACGGCAAGCCGAAAAACTTCCTGCAGATCCATTATGAAGTCCGGCCGCGCGATCCGTCGGCAACGCTGGAAGGCTTGCACTTGACCCTGACCGGCAAGAATACCCAGCTTAACCTGCCGCTGGATGCAACCGGCCGCGCGGTGTTCCCGCTGCTGAAGGCGGCTTATGACGATAACGCCGTGCTGGCGCTGAACCGCCGCATGGCCGGCTACCGCTTTGCCCCGCGCGTCTCGATCATGGCGCGCAACGACGGCATTTACGAATCGGCCGACCTGCAGGCGGCATGCGAACAAGCGCTGGCCTACCAGCGCTACATCGATTCCTCATATGGGCCGAAGAAGTGCAGCGGGGTGCGTTTCGTGTTCGGCAATCGCGCCGATGCGCTGGTGCAGGCGAAATATGGGCCGCGCGAAGCGCCCCTGCCGGTGGTGGATGGGCCGGCCTTCGACGGCGAAACGCTCGGCACGTACCGCACCGCTACTTACCGCTTCGCCGACTGGTCTTCGCAAGGCCAGGTCGTCAGCCAGAATACGCCGCTGGCGATCGCCCCGCTGTTTGAATAAGCGGTTTCAGTTCCAGGCCGAAGGCGAGAACAGGTAGCCCTCGCCCCAGACGGTCTTGATCTTCTCGCCATCCGTATCGTCGAACTTGCGGCGCAATTTCGAGATCGAGTTATCGATCGAACGGTCCAGTCCATCGAACTCGATGCCGCGCATGGTCTTCAGCAGCGCATCGCGCGACAGCACGGTACCGGCCGATTCCGCCAATACCAAGAGCAGCTTGTACTCGGTATTCGACAGGGGGCACGGCTGGCCGCGCCAGGTGACGGAACGGTCGCTGGTGGCGATGCTCAACTGGCCGAAACTCAGATGGTCCACCTCCGGCTTGCCCTGGCGGCGGCGCAGCAAGGCGCGCAGGCGCGCCAGCAGCACGCGCGGCTGCACCGGCTTGTTGATGAAGTCATCCGCGCCCTGTTCCAGCAGCGACACCTCGTCGTAGGAATCCTCGCGGGCAGTCATGATCAGGATCGGCACGTCGCTGACTTCGCGGATCTGCTGGCTGACCTTCATGCCATCCATGCCGGGCAACATCAGGTCCAGCACCACGACGTCGGGACTGGATGCCTTGAAGCGCGACAGGGCCTCATCGCCGCGCGGCACCACATCGACCTTGAACTCGTAGCCCGCCAGATACTCCGTGACCAGTTCGGCCAGGCGCTCATCGTCTTCCACCAACATCACTTGAACCATGTCTTTCTCCTTATGGCGGACATTTTATAAGAGCTACAAGCACATGGCATATATGCACTTGAAATCCGACAAAGCGATACATTTTGTGAAGCGGTTATCGATTGCGCTCCCGGCCGGGGCGCCCCTTACAGTGCGCGGGCGATCAGCAGTTTCTGGATGTCGCTGGTGCCTTCGTAGATCTGGCACACGCGCACGTCGCGGTAGATGCGCTCCACCGGGAAGTCGGCGGTGTAGCCGTAGCCGCCGTGGATCTGGATCGCGTCGGAGCAGACGCGTTCCGCCATCTCGGAGGCGAACAGCTTGGCCATCGCAGCCTCTTTCAGGCATGGCTGGCCGGCGTCCTTCAGCGAGGCGGCGTGCCAGATCAGCTGGCGCGCGGCTTCCAGCTGCATCGCCATTTCCGACAGCTTGAACTGCACCGACTGGTGCTCGAAGATCGGCTTGCCGAAGGATTCGCGCTCGCGCGCGTACTTCAGCGCCGCCTCGAACGCGGAGCGCGCCATGCCCACCGATTGCGAGGCGATGCCGATACGGCCGCCTTCCAGGCCGGACAGGGCAATCTTGTAGCCCTGGCCCGCTTCGCCGATCATGTTGGCCGCAGGTACGCGGCAGTTCTCGAACAGGATCTGCGCGGTGTCGGACGAGTGCTGGCCCATCTTGTGCTCGATGCCGGCCACGATGTAGCCCGGCGTATCGGTCGGCACCCAGAAGGCGCTGATGCCCTTCTTGCCGGCTGCCTTGTCGGTCACGGCAAACACGATCGCCACGTCGGCATGCTTGCCGGAAGTGATGAACTGCTTGGTGCCGTTGATGACGTAGTCGCCGCCATCCAGGGTGGCAGTGGTGCGCAGGGCGGCGGCATCGCTGCCGGTGTGCGGTTCGGTCAGGGCGAAGGCGCCCAGCATCTCGCCCTGTGCCAGGGGGCGCAGCCACTGCTGCTTCTGCTGCTCGTTGGCGTACATCATGCCGATGCTGCACACCGGGCAGTTGTTCACGGAGATCACGGTGGAGGTGCCGCCATCGCCGGCCGCGATTTCTTCCAGCACCAGCGCCAGCGAGACGTAATCCAGGCCCGCGCCGCCCAGTTCTTCCGGCACGGCGACGCCGAAGGCGCCCAGTGCCGCCAGCTCTTTCAGCTCTTCTTTCGGGAAGTGGTGCTCTTTGTCCCAGCGTGCCGCACTGGGCGCCAGGCGCTCCTGCGAAAACGCACGCAGGGCATCGCGGATCATTTCGTGTTGTTCGTTGAGGATCATTATTATCTTTCTCTACGGCTGGGCTCGTGTCCCGTTTCGGGTGTGACCCCATGGTGGGACACGGGCTCGGCTGTTACCAGCCTATGGGGGAACCGTCGTAGTCTCGGTAGACGGCTTGTTCGGACGCCGGCAGTTCGGCCAGCACCTTGCGCAGTCCGCGCACGCTTTCTTCGACCGACAGCGCGGCGCCGGGGCCGCCCATGTCGGTGCGCACCCAGCCCGGGTGCAGGGCCACGCAAGTGGCGCCCTGGGGGCCGAACTGGTGCGCGGTGTCGACCAGCACCGAGTTCAGCGCGGCCTTGCTGGCGCGGTACAGCGAGCCGGTGCAGCCCTGGCGTTCGCTGAGGGAACCCATGCGCGACGACATCACGGCCAGCTTGCCGCGTCCGGCGCCGACCAGCGGCGCGACGATCGGCAGCAGCCGCATTGCCGACAGCACGTTGGTGTGCATGACGGCGTCGAAATCCACCTGCAGCGGGAAGCCGTCGGTGCGCGGGCCGTATACGCCGGCATTCAGGATGGCGACGTCCAATTGTTCGCCATCCAGCTTCCAGCCCAGGCCCGCCACGGCTTCCACATTCGTTACGTCCAGCCTATGGGCCTCGGCACCCATGTCGGCCAGCATGGCGACGTCTTCCTTGCTGCGGGCCGTGGCGATCACGCGCCAGCCGTCGGCCAGGTACTGGCGGACCAGTTCCAGGCCGATGCCGCGCGAGGCGCCGATAACGAGTGCCAGCGCCATCGTGCTTATACCAGCTCGATGCCCATGGCGGTGGCTTCGCCGCCGCCGATGCACAGTGCCGCCACGCCCTTCTTGCCGCCCTTGGCTTTCAGTGCGCCGATCAGGGTGGTGATGATGCGCGCGCCGGTGGCGCCGATCGGGTGACCCAGGGCGCAGGCGCCGCCGTGCACGTTCACCTTGCTGTGCGGGATGTCCAGGTCGTGCATCGCTGCCATGGGAACCACGGCGAAGGCTTCGTTGATCTCGAACAGGTCGACGTCGCTGACTTTCCAGCCGGTCTTGGCCAGCAGTTTCTGGATCGCGCCCACCGGAGCGGTGGTGAATTGTTCCGGCACCAGGGAGTTGGTGGCGTGGCCGGTGACCTTGGCGATCACGTTGGCGCCCAGCTTCCTGGCGGTGGATTCGCGCATCATGACCAGGGCTGCGGCGCCGTCGTTGATGGAGGACGAGGATGCGGCGGTGATGGTGCCGTCTTTGGCGAACGCCGGCTTCAGCGAAGGGATCTTTTCAACCTTGGCCTTCAGTGGGCCCTCGTCCTTTTCGATCACCACGTCGCCGGCGCGGCCGGATACGGTCACCGGTGCGATTTCCCAGTTGAAGGCGCCGGAAGCCTGTGCAGCCTGCGCGCGCTTGACGGATTCGATGGCGAAGCTGTCCTGCGCCTCACGGGAGAACTTGTAGGCACTGGAGCACTGCTCGGCGAAAGTGCCCATGGAACGGCCGGCGCCGGTCTTTGCGTCGCGGGTGTAGGCGTCTTCCAGGCCGTCGTACATCATGTGGTCGAACATCATGCCGTGGCCGATGCGGTAGCCGCCGCGTGCCTTGGGAATCAGGTAAGGCGCGTTGGTCATGGATTCCATGCCGCCTGCCACGATCACTTCGGCCGAACCGGCGGCGATGGCGTCGTAGGCGAAGATTGCTGCCTGCATGGCGGAGCCGCACATCTTGGACAGGGTCACGGCGCCGGCGGAGACCGGCAGGCCGGCCTTGATGGACGCCTGGCGTGCCGGAGCCTGGCCCTGGCCTGCCATCAGGCAGTTGCCGAAGTAGACGTGTTCGACCGCTTCCGGCTGGATGCCGGCGCGTTCGACGGCGGCCTTGATGGCCACCGCGCCCAGGTCATTGGCGCTCAGGCTGGCGAAGTCGCTCTGGAATGCACCCATTGGGGTACGTGCTGCGCCGACGATTACGATAGGGTCATTCATTTTCAAAGGTCTCCAAAAGGGAAGGTGCTTGCTTCGCTGCCTCTGGCAGCGAATCTCGGTTGCGGAAACGGACGTGCTGCGGATACGGGAACACGTCCTCAATGACACCACTGGCGATCAGCTCTTTTTTCCTGGCCCACCAGTGAGGCGAGAGCAGGTCGGCGTGGTGCTTCATAAAGTATTTTCGGATTTTCGCGTTGCCGAGCAAGAACTTGTCGAACTGCTCGGGAAACACGTCGTGCTTTCCGATCGGGTACCACGGCTCGGCGGACATTTCGTCTTCCTCGTTGCGCGGTGCCGGAATCACACGGAAGTTGCAGTCCGTGAGGTATTCAATTTCATCGTAGTCGTAGAAAACGACACGCTTGTGACGGGTGACACCGAAATTCTTGTACAGCATGTCACCCGGGAAGATATTGGCCGCCACCAGGTCCTTGATGGCGTTGCCGTACTCGATGATGCCGTGTTCCATGGCCGCGTCGTCGCCCACTTCATCGGCGTGCGACAGGAACATGTTCAGCGGCACCATGCGGCGTTCGATGTACAGGTGCTTGATCACCAGCTGGTCGCCTTCTTCTTCGATCAGCGATGGCGCGAAGTGTTTCAGCTCCATCACCAGCTCTTCGCTGAAGCGGTTGCGCGGGAAGGCGACGTTGGAGTATTCCAGCGTGTCGGCCATGCGGCCCACGCGGTCGTGGTGTTTCACCAGCAGGTACTTGCCCTTGATCTGCTCGCGCGTGGTTTCCTTCGGCGCCGGGTAGAAATCCTTGATCACCTTGAATACGTAAGGGAAGGATGGCAGCGCGAACACCAGCATCACCAGGCCGCGGATGCCGGGGGCGATCGCGAACAGGTCGGACGAGTGTTTCAGGTGCTGCAGGTAGTCGCGGTAGAAGGCGTTCTTGCCCTGCTTCTGCAGGCCGAGGATGGTGTAGATCTCGCTGCGCGGCTTGAGCGGCAACAGGTTGCGCAGGAACTGCACGTAGGCCGACGGCACCTCCATGTCGACCAGGAAGTAGGCGCGTGTGAACGAAAACAGCAGCACGATGTCCTGCTGCCCGGTCAACACGGCATCCAGTATCAGTTGCCTGTTCTTGTTATGCAGGATCGGCACCACGAAAGGCAACTCGCGGCTGCCGTTGATGGCGCGGCCGACGATGTAAGCGCCTTTGTTGCGGAAGAACAGGCTCGAAAGAATCTGGATCTGCGCATTCGGCTCCAGCTCGCCGAACAGGTCGGACAGCCGCTCCTCCACCAGCGCGACATCGCGCGACAGGTTGGCGAACGGCGTATTGAGCTGGAAATTGGTGACGATGCGCTTGAGCGTGAAGGTCAGGCCATCCTGGCCCGGGTAGTACACGCGGTAGGTCGGCGCAACTTCTTCGGTGTCGATGTACTCGGTTGAGACGACCGGGCGCACGAAAATGAACTCGTTGTGGAAGTAGGAGCGGTGCAGGATGTTGCAGCAGACGGAGTTGAAGAAAGTCTCCGCCAATTCCGGCTGCTTGTGGCCGGACAGCATGCCGATGTAGTGCAGCTTGAGTTCGCGCCACACTTCGTCGGTCAGTTCGGACGGGTCGTACTCGTCCTCCAGCATCTGCACGCATTCCTGCACGCGCTTGTCGTAAAAGTCGATCCGTTCGCGCGCCGCGACCTGGGCCACCGCCCAGTCGCCTTGCTCGAAATGCCGCTTGGCCGCCTGCGCCGCCTGCCGGAACAGGCGGTAGTGCTTGTCGAACCCCTCGCGGATGGTGCGCGCGATGTCGAACGCGATTTGCGACGACAGCAGCTTGGGGAAGGCGGCGTGGATCATGGCGGCCTTGGGCTCAGCCTTGCTTACTTGGTCTCGGCGAACAGTTCGCGGCCGATCAGCATGCGGCGGATTTCGCTGGTGCCGGCGCCGATTTCATACAGCTTGGCGTCGCGCCACAGGCGGCCGACCGGGTATTCGTTGATGTAGCCATTGCCGCCCAGGGCCTGGATTGCCTCGCCGGCCATCCAGGTTGCCTTCTCGGCCGAGTACAGGATGGCGCCGGCGGCGTCCTTGCGCAGTGCGCGCACTTGCTCAGGCGAGGTGGCGCGGTCGCAAGCCTGGCCCACCGCGTAGACGTAGGCGCGACAAGCCATCATGGTGGAATACATGTCCGCCAGCTTGCCCTGCATCAGCTGGAATTCGCCGATCGGCTGGCCGAACTGCTTGCGGTCGTGGACGTAAGGCACCACGGCATCCATGCAGGCCGACATGATGCCCAGCGGGCCGCCGGACAGCACGGTGCGTTCGAAGTCCAGGCCGGACATCAGCACGTTGACGCCCTTGCCCAGGCCGCCCAGCACGTTCTCGGCCGGCACTTCGCAATCCTCGAATACCAGCTCGCCGGTGTGCGAGCCGCGCATGCCCAGCTTGTCCAGCTTCTGGGCGATCGAGAAGCCCTTGAAGCCTTTCTCGATCAGGAAGGCGGTCATGCCGCGCGGGCCTGCTTCGATGTCATTCTTGGCGTACACCACCAGGGTGTCGGCGTCCGGGCCGTTGGTGATCCACATCTTGGTGCCGTTCAGCACCCAGCGGTCGCCCTTGAAGTCGGCGCGCAGCTTCATCGACACCACATCGGAGCCGGCGTTCGGCTCGGACATGGCCAGCGCACCCACGTGCTCGCCGGAGATCAGTTTCGGCAGGTATTTCTTCTTCTGTTCTTCGGTGCCGTTGCGCTTGATCTGGTTGACGCACAGGTTGGAGTGCGCGCCGTAGGACAGGCCGACCGAGGCGGAGGCGCGCGAAATTTCTTCCATCGCGATGATGTGGGCCAGGTAGCCCATGTTGGCGCCGCCGTATTCTTCGCCGACGGTAATGCCCAGCAGGCCCAGTTCACCCATCTTGCGCCACAGGTCCATCGGGAACTGGTCGCTGCGGTCGATTTCAGCGGCGCGCGGGGCGATTTCGGCGGCGGCGAACTGCTGTACCGCTTCGCGCAGGGCGGCGATGTCGTCGCCGTGATCAAAGGTCAGGCCTGGGAGATGGAGCATGTCTTCCTCTATTGGTGTTGGGTATTGAAGCGCAAATGATACGCCTGAGTGACGTTAACGTAAACGTCAAGCAGATGTTTGCTTTTCGGCAAGTGCGGCCAGCAGGCGCCGGCACTCTTCCTCGTGGGTAGCGATCTCTTGCAGCGACATTTCGATGTCTTCGCGCTGTTGTTCCAGCGTCTCGCGGTGTTGCGACAACACGCCCAGGAAACGGTTCATCTGGGCCTCGGTGTCTTTGGGCGACTCATACATGTCGACCAGGCTCTTGATCTCGCTCAGCGACAGGCCGATGCGCTTGCCGCGCAGGGTCAGCTTGAGGCGGGTGCGGTCGCGCGGCGTATACACGCGGTTGCGGCCGCCGGCCCCTTCGCGCGATGGCGCCAGGAGGCCCTGGTCCTCATAGAAACGGATGGCGCGCGGAGTGATATCGAACTCGCGGGCCAGTTCGGTAATGGTGTAGGTCGGCATGGCTTACAATGGATCTTCCGTTTACGTAACGTCAATCTATTGTACGCCATGAACCCGCTCGAATCCCAGCTGGGCTATCCGTTTGGCGACGCCCTGCCGGCCAGCGGCACGGTGCGCGAAGTTGCGCCCGGCGTGGCGTGGATGCGCTTGCCGTTGCCGTTCGCCCTCGACCACATCAACCTGTGGCTGCTGCGCGAAGCCGGCGGCTGGAGCGCGGTCGATTGCGGCGTGGCATTGGATGCCAGCAAGGAGGCTTGGGATGCCGTGCTGGCCGGGCCGCTGGCGGGCCAGCCCTTGCGGCGCGTAGTGGCCACTCACTGTCATCCCGACCATGTCGGGCTGGCCGATTGGCTGTGCCAACGCTTCGGTGTCGCGCTCTGGATGACGACCGGCGAGTATGCGTTCGCGCGCATGATGTCGGCCGGGCTGCCCGGTGTCGATGGCCCCGCGGCCGTGCCGCACTTCGAGCGCCACGGCCTGGCCGACCCCGAGATGCTGGAAAAAATGCGTTCGCGCAAGAGCTACTATCCTGCGCTGGTGCCGTCGCTGCCCGCTTCCTACGTGCGCCTGCAGGACGGCCAGTCGGTCGCGGCGGGGGATGGCAGCTGGCGCGTGATCACGGGTTTTGGCCACTCGCCAGAGCACGCCGCCCTGTACTGCGAGCAGCTCAATGTGCTGATCTCCGGCGACATGGTGTTGCCGCGCATCTCCACCAATATCTCGGTGTTCGCCGTCGAGCCGGAAGCCAACCCGCTGCAGCAATACCTCGATTCCTTGCAGCGTTTCGCCAGCCTGCCGGACGACGTGCTGGTGCTGCCTTCGCATGGCCGGCCGTTCCGCGGCCTGCACACCCGCATCCAGCAATTGCGCGATCACCACGACGCCCGCCTGGCCGAGGTGCTGGCGGCCTGCACCGGCCAGCCGCGTTCTGCGGCGGAGATAGTACCAATCATGTTCCGCCGCCCGCTCGATGCGCACCAGCTCAGCTTCGCGTTGGGCGAAGCGCTGGCCCATCTTCACAAGCTATGGCGGGATGGTATCGTGCGCCGGGATACCGGGAATGACGGCATCATCAAATTCATAAAGGCGCATAAAGTTACCGGCGGTCTGTAATACCAGCCGACCGGTCGACAACAAAGACCGCCCCTAGGTTTGTAGTCGCAAATCAACTTTATTTCTAAAGTTGTAACCGATTGCTTGTCGTCCTGACAAGTAGATTCTGCTGAATTTTTCCGTTTCTACCAAAAGAAATTCGGGTTAGCAGAGCGGGAAATCGGACAGTCTGTAGCGCCAATTGTTAATTGTTGTAATCTGCAATTGTCACAATTGGTCTGATAATTCTAGAGACTGACATTCATGTTGTGACATGAAATAGTGCAACTATGAATTCTTCAAACGAACGTGAAAGCTTTAGCCAGCGACTCCAGCAGGCTTTGAAAAACGCCCACTATTCTCCGGACAGCCCAACCCGGCTGGCGCGGGAGTTCAACATCAGGTTCGAGGGGCGGCCGATTACGGTCCACGCGGCCCGAAAATGGCTGGTTGGAGAGGCGATTCCGACCCAGGAAAAGCTGCGCATGATCGCGCAGTGGCTTGGCGTTCCTGCTGAATGGCTGCGCTTTGGCGGTGCCGAAATCGAGCACCATAATGGGGACACGAACGGTAGCAACCTGGCCCGCTTCGAGTCGGCGGACGTCAAATTGATCGCCGATTTGCAACGGCTGGACGATCATCACAAGCAAATTGCGCGCGAATTTATTCGTATGCTGGTGCGGGTCAACTACCAAAAGTAACAGAACGACACCATTTGCCCTGCCCAAAACAGGACAAATAGCTTTCGAAGTCACGTCCGAGTTTCCCTTAGCGCGCCGACTCCCGGCGCGCCACCCCGAAGTGTCAAGATGATGTTTTTGGCACTGCCGGCATGGTGTCCTGCCATGTCACAAACAACCATACCAGTTTGTAACAAACTTGATACATTGGCCCGCAAAGGCGCATGTTTTCAGGGGTTCATGCCATTCCAGCGAGGGGCCAGATTGTGACATATGCCGAATAGGTCGATCACCCGGGCTACGCTGTGGTCCACCATTTCATCGATGGTTTTCGGCTGCTGATAAAAACCTGGCAATGGCGGAAAGATAATGCCGCCCATTTCGGTCACGGCCGTCATATTGCGCAGGTGTGCAAGGTTGAACGGCGTCTCGCGCACCATCAGTATCAGGCGGCGGCGTTCCTTCAGCATCACGTCGGCGGCGCGGGCAATCAGGTTGTCCGACAGGCCATGCGCGACCGAAGCCAGGGTTTTCATCGAACAGGGAGCGATGACCATGCCGTCGGCCTGGAACGAGCCGCTGGCGATGGAAGCGCCGATATTGTTCTGCTTGTGGACGACATGGGCCAGCGCTTCGACTTCCTTGCGCTGCATGCCAGTTTCCTGGTGGAGGGTGAGGACTGCGGCGTCGGAGACGACCAAATGCGTCTCAAGGCCGGCAATATTGCGGAGGTGCTGCAGCAGCCGCACGCCATACACGGCGCCGGTGGCGCCGGTGATGGCAATGACCAGCCGCTGCGGGCGATCAGCCATTGTTGTCCAGCAGGGCCTTCAGTTCGCCGGATTCATACATCTCGGACATGATGTCGGAACCGCCGATGAACTCACCGCGCACATACAGTTGCGGGATGGTTGGCCAGTTCGAGTATTCCTTGATGCCCTGGCGCACTTCCGCATCGTCCAGCACGTTAACGGTGGCGATGTTCTCAACGCCGCAAGCTTTCAGGATCTGGATGGCACGGCCGGAAAAGCCGCACTGTGGGAATTGGGCGGTGCCCTTCATGAACAGCACGACCGGGGTGTTGGTCACGGTTTCTTTGATCCAGGTTTGTACGTCGCTCATTGCATTCTCACTGCTAAGGATTGGAATCCCGCCATTTTACCGCGAAACGGCGATTGGCCAGTTGACTCAGGTCATGCCCCAATGCCCTACAAGTCGGTGCCAGGTCTGTCATTCGGACAGCTAACCCCAACCTTTGATTTAGGTCAATACGCAAAAAGCGGCAAAATCGCGTGTTGAGGCAGATCAAATCATATCAGCTGTCCGATTGACAGACCTGGCACCGACTCGTGGCTCCGACTGTTAACCGCGCAGCTTGGCGAAGGCGGCGGCCATCGAGCCTTGCTGGGCTGGCTCGCGCGATTGCTGCTTTTGCTGCTGGCCCATGGCGCGGCGGTCGTTGCGGTCGCTGCGCTGTTCCGGACGGGAGCCGGCCGCCGGCGCGCTGTCGCTCAAGCGCATGGTCAGGGCGATACGCTTGCGTTTCGCGTCCACTTCCAGCACTTTCACTTTTACCACCTGGCCGGCTTTCACCACCGTGTGCGGGTCTTTGACGAAGGTGTTCGACAGCGCGGAGATGTGAACCAGACCGTCCTGGTGCACCCCGATGTCGACGAAGGCGCCGAAGGCGGCCACATTGGTCACCACGCCCTCCAGGATCATGTCCACGCGCAGGTCGCTGATCTCTTCCACGCCTTCCTTGAAGGTGGCGGTGGTGAACTCAGGGCGCGGGTCGCGCCCCGGCTTTTCCAGTTCCTTGATGATGTCGGACACGGTCGGCACGCCGAACTTGTCATCGGCGTACTTGGCTGGGGACAGCGATTTCAGCAGCTTGCTCTCGCCGATCACGCCGCGCACGTCCTTCTGGATGTCGGCCAGGATCTTCTCGACCACCGGATAAGACTCAGGGTGCACCGCCGATGCGTCGAGCGGGTTCTCGCCGCCCATCACGCGCAGGAAGCCGGCCGCCTGCTCGAAGGTCTTGTCGCCCAGGCGCGGCACGTTCTTCAACGCGGCGCGGGAGGCGAAGGCGCCCTTCATGTCGCGGTACGTCACGATGCTCTGCGCGACGCTGGTCGACAGGCCGGAGACGCGCGCCAATAGCGGCGCGGAGGCGGTATTCACGTCGACTCCGACCGCATTCACGCAATCTTCCACCACCGCGTCCAGCGAACGCGCCAGCTGGGTCTGCGATACGTCGTGCTGGTACTGGCCCACGCCGATCGATTTCGGATCGATCTTCACCAGTTCCGCCAGCGGGTCTTGCAGGCGGCGCGCAATCGACACGGCGCCGCGCAGCGACACGTCCAGCTCAGGCAGTTCGCGCGAGGCGTATTCGGAAGCGGAATAGACCGAGGCACCGGCTTCCGACACGACGATCTTGGTCAGCTTCAGTTCCGGGCATTGCTTGATCAGGTCCTGCGCCAGCTTGTCGGTCTCGCGCGAGGCGGTGCCGTTGCCGATCGAGACCAGCGACACATTGTGCTTGGCGGCCAGTTGCGACAGGGTGTGCAGCGCGCCGTGCCAGTCGTTGCGCGGCTGGTGTGGATAAATGGTGGCCGTATCCACAACCTTGCCGGTGGCATCGACCACGGCAACTTTCACGCCGGTGCGCAGGCCCGGGTCCAGGCCCATGGTGGCGCGCGGGCCGGCGGGCGCGGCCAGCAGCAGGGCTTTCAGATTGGTCGCGAACACCGTGATGGCGTCCAGTTCGGCTTTTTCGCGCAGCGCGCCCATCAGTTCGGTTTCCAGGTGCATGAAGGATTTCACGCGCCAGGTCCAGCGCACGGTATCGGCCAGCCATTTGTCGGCCGGGCGGCCGGCTTGCTTGATGCCGAAGCGGGCCGAAATGCGGCTTTCGCAGGGATTATGCGGCGCGTCCCATTTCGGCTTTTCCTCTTCGGAATCGAGGCGCAGGGTGACGTCGAGCATGCCTTCCCGGCGTCCGCGCAGCAAGGCCAGGGCACGGTGCGACGGCACGGCGGCCAGCGGCTCGGAATAATCGAAGTAATCGGCGAACTTTTCGCCCTCTTCTTGCTTTCCGTCAACAACTTTGGATTCAACTACGCCATGATCTTGCACATATTCGCGCAGCGATTGCAGCAGGGTGGCGTCTTCCGCGAAGCGTTCCATCAGGATCTGGCGGGCGCCGTCCAGGGCGGCTTTGGCGTCGGCTACGCCAGGATTCTTGCCGTCGGCGGTTTCGAAGGCTTCGCGCAGGTAGCCGGCAGCCTGTTCGTCCGGGTTCAGGGCCGGGTCGGCCAGCAGGGCGTCGGCCAGCGGGGCCAGGCCGGCTTCGATGGCGATCTGGGCCTTGGTGCGGCGTTTGAGCTTGTAAGGCAGGTAAAGGTCTTCGAGGCGGGTCTTGTCCTCTGCGTGCATGACCGCATCTAGCAGCTCCGGCGTCATCTTGCCTTGCTCGGTAATCGAATTGACGATCGCTTCGCGGCGCTCTTCCAGCTCGCGCAGGTAGCGCAGGCGCTCTTCCAGGTTGCGCAGCTGGATATCGTCCAGGCCGCCGGTCGCTTCCTTACGGTAGCGGGCGATAAACGGGACGGTGGCGCCTTCGTCCAGCAGGGCGATGGCGGCGGCGACCTGGGCCGGCTTGGCGGCCAGTTCGAGGGCGAGGCGTTGTTCGATAGAAGGCAGCATTGCGGTGTTCCAAACGTAGAAGGCCGAAATCATACAACGCCCGCATGGCCAACGGGCGCCGGAATAGATTATTATTAATTAGTTAATGTTGTCCGTCTAACTTGTAGTTGCACTAAGTTAGGATTTTCACAAACACGAAAACGTGGAAGGCGGATAATATTGCATGTTGCTGTTTTTGAACCGCTGATTTAAAAGAATGCGCCCAATGGATATTACCCGCGACGAAGCCCGCGAAACTCCAGTCGCACCGGCCCCCTCATCTGCTCCTGTACCTGCCGCTCCGCCCAACCAGCTGCCCTATGCTGTGGCGACGTGGTTGCAGCGGGTGGATGCAGCCGCGCATCCCAAGCCCAAACTGGCCCCGGTCGACATCGACCCGAAACAGACCAACTACAAACTGATTTACGTGCTGGCGCCGACCAGCGGCGGGCGCCATGTTGCGCTGTGCCTGTACAAGGCGCGCATGAAGCCGAACGGCGACGTGGCCGCGGCAACGCCGGTCAGCGAAGTGTTCTCCCTGCTCTCCGCCCCGCCCGCTTTCCTGGCGCCGGGCGATGAAGACCTGGTGCGCTTCTTCGTTGCCATGCGCAGCGGCCCGAATTCCCAGACCGGCAGTGCGACCGAGCCGCGCGGCAAGATCGGCGCGGCCCTGCTGCAGATGCTGTCCGAGCAGGACAAGCTGCTGTGGGCGAATTCCTGGTCCGACGTCGGCAACGGCCTGGTCTACCCGATGAAATCGGGCACCATGCGCAATGCCAGCCTGGCCTGGCGCGAAGAAGGCAAGGGCTTGCGCCTCGGCTGGCAGGTCGATGTGCAGGAAGGCGCCAAGCACCATGGCGCGGACCAGATCGACTACATGTTGCCGACCGAGCCGCCGTGGTACATCGACAACCTGTCGACCGGCGTGCTGCAGCTGAACCAGGGCGGCACCACCATTCCGCTGGCGGAACTGCAAGCCCTGGTGGCGCAGGCGCCGTTGCTGATGCCCAACGACAAGATGCGCGTATCGCAACTGCTGCTGGCGCATGGCCTGCAGCAGTTGATGCCGCTGCCGCAGCCGCTGCCGCAGCGCGTGCGCACCGACGTCAAGCCGCGTCCGATCCTGGTGCTCGATTCGGCCCAGCTGGCCGACGGCACGCTGCAGCGCTGGAACGACTATGCCGTGCTGTCGTATGACTATGATGGCGAGCGGGTTTCCTTCGACCCGACGCAGCGCGTGGTGCGCCAGCGCGGCGAAGTGACCGAAATCATCCAGCGCGATGAAGCCGCCGAAGCGGCGGCGCTGGAAATCCTGTCCCAGCTTGGCTTCCGCAAGCCGACCGCCCTGCCGCTGTCGAGCGTGCGCGGCGGCCTGCTGCTGGCCAACCAGGCGGACTGGATCCGCTTTGCCGAATCGGGCATCGATGAATTGCAGGCTGCCGGCTGGCGCGTCGAGAAGTCGCCGAAGTACCGCTACGATATGGTGGCGGTCGACGACTGGTATGCCGAAGTCGAGGAAGAAACCACCGATAACGGCAACGCCTGGTTCGATCTGGAACTGGGCATCACCGTCAACGGCGAGCGCGTGCCGCTGCTGCCGGTGCTGGTGCAGATGATCCGCAATTTCCCCAACGATTTCGGCCCGAAAGCGCTGGCAATCCACGGCGAGTCGGACCAGATGCTGGCTGCCCTGCCGGACGGCACCCGCGTGGCCCTGCCATGGAACCGCCTGCGCCCTATCCTGGCCACGATCGGCGAGCTGTATTTCAGCGACAAGATCCGGCATTCGGTGCGCATGTCCTCGCTGGACGCGGCGCGCCTGGACGAGCTGGCACGCAATGTCGACTTCCAATGGACCGGCGGTGAAGCGCTGCGCGAAATGGGCCGCAAGCTGAACCAGTTCTCCTCCGTGCAGCGGGTGCCGACTCCGGCCGGCTTGCAAGCCACCCTGCGCGATTACCAGACCGATGGCCTGAGCTGGATGCAATTCCTGCGCGAGTACAACTTCGGCGGCATCCTGGCCGACGATATGGGCCTCGGCAAGACTGTGCAAACCATTGCCCACATCCTGGTGGAGAAGGAAGCCGGCCGCCTCGACCATCCGGCCCTGGTCATCGCGCCTACCAGCCTGATGAACAACTGGCAGGATGAAACGGCCCGCTTCGCGCCTGGCCTGAAAGTGCTGCTGTTACAGGGCAAGGACCGCGCCGAGCTGTTCGACCAAATCCCGAAAGTCGACCTGGTGCTGACCACCTACGCCCTGTTGCCGCGCGATGAAGAAAAGCTGCGCGAGCACGATTTCCACCTGGTGATCCTGGACGAGTCGCACTACATCAAGAACACCCGCTCCAAGGCGGCGCAAAGCGCGGGCCTGCTGCGGGCACGCCACCGCCTGTGCCTGTCCGGCACGCCGCTGGAAAACCACCTGGGTGAACTGTGGTCGCAATTCCACTTCCTGCTGCCCGGCCTGCTGGGCGATGAGAAGATCTTCAACAGCAATTTCCGCCACCCGATCGAGCGCCAGGACGACCCGCAGCGGCGCATGCTGCTGAACCGCCGCATCAAGCCCTTCCTGCTGCGCCGTACCAAGGACAGCGTGGCGAAAGAGCTGCCGCCAAAGACCGAGATGGTACGCAAGGTTGAACTCAGCGGCGCGCAGCGCGACCTGTACGAAACCGTGCGCCTGGCCATGGACCAGAAAGTACGCGAGGAGATCGATCGCAAGGGCGTGGCACGCTCCCAGATCGTGATCCTGGAAGCGTTGCTCAAGCTGCGCCAGGTCTGCTGCGACCCGCGCCTGGTGAAGTCCACCAAGAAAGCTGCCAATGCCGGTTCGGCCAAGCTGATCGACCTGATGCAGATGGTGGAAGACCTGCTGGAAGAGAAGCGCAAGATCCTGGTGTTCTCGCAATTCACCTCGATGCTGGAACTGATCGAAGAAGAACTGGAAGCGCGCGATATTCCATATGCCATCCTGACCGGCGAAACGCGCGACCGCGGCGCCCAGGTAGCGGCCTTCCAGCAAGGCGCGGTGCCGATCTTCCTGATCTCGCTGAAGGCGGGCGGCGTGGGCCTGAACCTGACGGCGGCCGACACCGTGATCCATTACGATCCATGGTGGAATCCGGCTGCCGAAAACCAGGCCACCGACCGCGCCTGGCGTATCGGCCAGGACAAGCCGGTGTTCGTGTACAAGCTGATCGCCAAAGGCACGCTGGAAGAAAAGATCCAGCTGCTGCAGCAGAAGAAGTCGGACCTGGCGCAATCCGTCCTGGCCGAAGGCGAATCGCAGAAGATGGCATTGACCCAGGAAGACCTGCAACAGATCTTCGCACCGCTACAGGATTGATCCCATGCTGAACGCAGAACACTATCGCCAGATCCTCGACCACAGCAGCGACGTACACTGGATGCTGGACTGCGATAGTGGCCAGCTGCTGTACGTCAGCCCTTCGGCTGAGAAGCTGTTCGGCTACATGCCGGACCGCGCGCAACAGGTGGCGGCGAACCTGATGGGCGAGTTGCCGGAACGGCTGGAAGCCTACGCCTCCGGTGACACCACCCGCCGCCACACTGTGCGCGATACCGAAATGGCGGGGCGCGACGGCGTGATGATCCCGGTTGAAATCGAATCCACCCTGGTGCCCGATGTGGACAGCGGCGTGCTGCGCCTGGTCGGCACCGTGCGCGACATCCGCGAGCGCGTCGAACGCGAGAGGCAGCAAAAGAAATTCGCGTCGATGGTGTCGCATGAATTCCGCACACCGTTGTCGACCATCGATGGCGCCATCCAGCGCCTGGAAATGACGTCGGCCAATGCCGATGAAAACACCAGGAAGCGTTACCGCAAGATTCAGACTGCGGTCGACCGCTTGCTGGAGTTGATCAACGAGTACCTGAGCCCTGAGCGCCTGGCCAGCATTGGGCGCAAACGCCAGGCCGACGAGGTGTCGCCGGAAGCCTTGCTGGAAACCGCGGCCGAGCACGCACGCCAGCGCCGCATCGCCATCACGGTGCGTGCGGAAGGTTTGCCGCAGTGGATGCGTTGCGATCCGCAAGGCATGCGTTTATGTCTCGACATACTTTTAGACAATGCTCTCAAGTACACGAATGACAACGTTGCGATAGAATTACAGGGAAGGAAAGCCAGCGAAGGCGGGGTTGAACTCCTCGTCATCGACCACGGCACTCCCGTTCCGGATGATGAGCTAGGCAAACTCTTCGACAAGGGTTACCGAGGCAAGGCTGCCGCAGGGCATGCCGGTTCCGGCCTCGGCCTGTATATGGCCAGAAATGTTGTTGAGGTCCACGGCGGCACGCTGTCTGTGGAAAATTTGCCTGAAAGCGGCAAGAAATTTCGGATTTGGCTCCCGATCGCTGCTTAAGCCTTGCGCAGCCCGTGACCAACCGTGATAATTCTTCGACGCAAGCCCTAAACCCCGGCTCGCGACTGAATGGAAAATGGCGCATCAATGACGCAAATACTGATCGTGGAAGACAACCTGGAATACGCCGAAGAGATGGCGGATTTCCTGGCTGAACTTGGCCATGTAGTTCACACCACCAACAATGCCCAGGAAATGTGGTCCGCCCTCAGCCAGGGCACCGTGGGCGTTGTCGTGCTCGACCTGGGTCTGCCGGACGAGGATGGTTTCAATGTCATCCCGCGCATGCGCCAGCTCTATCCGCAGATCGGCCTGCTCGTGCTGACCGGCCGCGTCGCTTTCGATTCGCGCATCATGGGCCTGCGCCTCGGCGCCGACCATTACCTGACCAAGCCGATCAAGTTCCCGGAACTGGCCGCCCACATCGAGGCACTGGACCGCCGCGTCGGCCCGCAGGAAGCCATCCCTGTCCCCAGCAAGTGGACCTTGAAAGTGTCGGCCCGCCAGTTGGAACTGCAGGGCCAGGCCATCACGCTGACCGAGAAAGAATGCAACTTCCTGCACCTGCTGACGATCAACACCCGTCCGGTGCCGCGGCAGGTGATCGTGGCCGGCATCGGTGGCGACGATCCGGATGCCGGCCGCCGCGTCGACATGCTGGTGTATCGTTTACGCAAAAAAGCGCGTAGCGGCCTGGGCCAGGATTTGCCCCTGCGTTCGGCTTACGGCGAGGGCTATAGCCTGTCCGCCAGCTTCAACCTGTCTTAATAGGGACAGAGTCAAGCGAACTGGGTAGAATCGGGGTTTCCCGATCCTACCCTTTTTTGCTTTTATGGCCCGTCTGCCCCGCCTCGTCGTTCCCAACCAGCCTCATTACATCATCCAGCGCGGCCTGAATGGCCAGGAAGTGTTCCTGGATGCTGAAGATTTCAGCAGTTTCATCGCCTGGATGCGCGCTGCCGCCCGCCAATACAAGGTGGCGGTGCATGCCTACACCCTGTTGCCGGGCGAATTGCACCTGTTAGCCTCTCCCGGCGACGAAGAAGGCCTGGCCGGCATGATGCAATGGATCGGGCGGCACTATGTCCCTTATTTCAATCAAAAGTACGCGCGTGCCGGCACTTTATGGCAGGGCCGCTACAAAACCTCGGTGGTGGAAGCCGAGCGTTACCTCATTTCTTGTTCCAAATACATCGAATTTGCCGCGGTGCGGGCGCGCTTGGCCGAAGGGCCGGAACATTACCAGTGGTCGAGCTATCCGCACCATGCCGGGATCCGGCAGGACGGCGCGGTGAATGACCATCCTATCTACTGGGCGCTGGGGAATACGCCGTTCCAGCGCGAGGCTGCGTATATAGAACTGGCAGCGCAAGGGCTGGCGGGGGCGGAAACGCGGGCGATCGAGAGCGCGGCGCTGAAGGGGTGGCCATTGGGTAGCGACCAGTGGAAGGCAGAGCTGGAACGGCGCATGAAGCGACAGGTATTGCCGGCTAAGCGGGGGCGGCCGGCCAAAACCGGTTCTGGCGCTCACTCTGTCCCTAATTAAATTTTGCAGCGACCGTTGCTGAATTAATTCGACTCCGACCCTAATTGTTTTTGTTGCGTGATTTTGTGCATTGCACTACTCTGGTTTTTCGTGACCAAAAATTCAGCGGAGAATCGCATGCAAGCGCAAGGTTTGTACAACCCAGCCAACGAACACGACGCCTGTGGCGTTGGTTTCGTCGCCCACATCAAAGGCAACAAGAGCCACTCGATCGTCGAACAGGGTCTGCTGATCCTGAAAAACCTGGACCACAGGGGCGCGGTCGGTGCGGACAAACTGATGGGCGATGGCGCCGGCATCCTGATCCAGATTCCTGACCAGTTCTACCGCGATGAAATGGCCAAGCAGGGCGTCGAGCTGCCGCCGCCTGGCGAATATGGCGTCGGCATGGTGTTCCTGCCGAAGGAGAACGCCTCCCGCATCGCTTGCGAACAAGAAATCGAACGTGCCGTGCGCATCGAAGGCCAGGTCGTGCTGGGCTGGCGTAACGTGCCGATCGACTCGGAAATGCCGATGTCGCCGCGCGTCCGCGAAAAAGAGCCGGTCATCCGCCAGATCTTCATCGGCCGTGGCCAGGATGTGATGGTGACCGACGCGCTGGAACGCAAGCTGTACGTGATCCGCAAATCGTCCGGCCACGCGATCCAGGCCTTGAAACTCATCCACGGCAAGGAATTCTTCGTGCCATCGATGTCGGCCCGTACCGTCGTGTACAAAGGCCTGCTGCTGGCCGACCAGGTGGGCGTGTATTACAAGGACCTGCAGGACCCGCGCTGCATCTCCGCGCTGGCGCTGGTGCACCAACGCTTCTCGACCAACACCTTCCCTGAATGGCCGCTGGCCCACCCCTACCGCCTGATCGCGCACAACGGCGAGATCAACACCGTGAAGGGCAACTTCAACTGGATGCGTGCGCGCGAAGGCGTGATGAAGTCCGCCGTGCTGGGCGACGACCTGCAAAAGCTGTTCCCCCTGATTTACGAAGGCCAGTCCGACACCGCCTGCTTCGACAACGCGCTCGAACTGCTGCTGATGGCGGGCTATCCGCTGGCGCAAGCGATGATGATGATGATTCCTGAGGCGTGGGAAAACCACACGCTGATGGACGACAACCGCAAAGCCTTCTACGAATACTATGCGTCCATGATGGAGCCATGGGACGGCCCTGCCGCCATGGCCTTCACGGACGGCCGCTATATCGGCGGTACCCTGGACAGGAACGGATTGCGGCCTGCGCGTTACATCGTGACCGACGACGACCTGGTGGTGATGGCGTCCGAATCGGGCGTGCTGCCGATTCCCGAATCGAAGATCATCCAGAAATGGCGCCTGCAGCCGGGCAAGATGTTCCTGATCGACCTGGAAGCCGGCCGCATCATCGACGACAAGGAACTGAAGGACACCTACGCCAACGCCAAGCCATACAAGGCATGGATCAATGCGGTGCGCATCAAGCTGGGCGAGCTCAAAATGAGCGAGAGCCAGACCGCCGCCAACGTGGCCAAGTACGGCCCGGCCGCCGGCGAGAAGCAATCCGCCTCGCTGCTGGATCGCCAGCAGGTCTTCGGCTACACCCAGGAAGACATGCGCTTCATCCTGGCGCCAATGGCCGTCAACGGTGAAGAAGCCGTCGGCTCGATGGGCAACGACTCGCCGCTGGCCGTCACTTCCAACAAACTGAAGCCGCTGTATAACTACTTCAAGCAGCTGTTCGCGCAGGTGACCAATCCGCCGATCGACCCGATCCGCGAAGCGATGGTGATGTCGCTGGTGTCCTTCATCGGCCCGAAACCGAACCTGCTCGATACCAACAACGTCAACCCGCCGATGCGCCTCGAAGTGGCGCAACCGGTGCTGGGCTTCGATGACATTGCGCGCCTGCGTTCTATCAGCCAGCACACCGGCGGCAAGTTCAAGTCCTATGAGTTGAGCATCTGCTACCCGCTGGCGTGGGGCAAGGAAGGCGTGGAGGCGTCGCTGGCATCGCTGTGCGCGGAAGCCGTCGACGCCGTGAAGTCCGGCCACAACATCCTGATCATCTCCGACCGCACCGTCGGTCCGGACCGCGTCGCGATCCCGGCCCTGCTGGCCACCTCCACCATCCACCTGCACCTGGTGAGCAAGGGCCTGCGCGCCTCCACCGGCCTGGTGGTGGAAACCGGCTCGGCCCGCGAGACCCACCACTTCGCCCTGCTGGCCGGCTACGGCGCGGAGGCGGTCCACCCTTACCTGGCGATGGAATCGCTGGCCGAACTGGCCCACTCGCTGCCTGGCGACCTGACTCCGGAAGCCGCCATCTACAACTACACCAAGGCGGTCGGCAAAGGCCTGATGAAGGTGATGTCGAAGATGGGCATCTCCACTTACATGTCCTACTGCGGCGCGCAGATTTTCGAAGCCGTTGGCCTGAACCGCCAGCTGGTCGACAAGTACTTCCGCGGCACCCAGTCTAACGTCGAGGGCATCGGCCTGTTCGAAGTGGCAGAGGAAGGCCTGCGCCTGCACAAGCTGGCCTTCGGCAATGACCCGGTGCTGGCCGACGCGCTGGATGCGGGCGGCGAATATGCCTACCGCGTGCGTGGCGAAGACCACCTGTGGACGCCGGATGCGATCGCCAAGCTGCAGCACTCGACGCGCTCCAACAACTACTCGACCTATAAAGAGTACGCCCAGCTGATCAACGACCAGACCAAGCGCCACCTGACGCTGCGCGGCCTGTTCGAGTTCAGGATTGATCCTTCGAAAGCGATCCCGCTGGACGAAGTGGAACCGGCGAAGGAAATCGTCAAGCGTTTCGCCACCGGCGCCATGTCGCTCGGCTCGATCTCGACCGAAGCGCACGCCACCCTGGCCATCGCCATGAACCGTATCGGCGGCAAGTCCAACACCGGCGAAGGCGGCGAAGATCCACGCCGCTACAGCAATGAGCTGAAAGGCATCCCGATCAAGGTCGGTGCGACCCTGGCTTCCGAGCTGGGCAAGGAACAGGTTGAATCGGATATCCCGCTGCAGGAAGGCGACTCGCTGCGCTCGCGCATCAAGCAGGTGGCATCCGGCCGCTTCGGCGTAACCGCGGAGTACCTGAACTCTGCCGACCAGATCCAGATCAAGATGGCACAGGGCGCCAAGCCGGGCGAAGGTGGCCAGCTGCCGGGCCACAAGGTGTCCGAGTACATCGCGCAACTGCGCTTCTCGGTGCCGGGCGTGGGCCTGATTTCGCCGCCGCCGCACCACGACATCTACTCGATCGAAGACCTGGCGCAGCTGATCCACGACCTGAAGAACGCCAACCCGCGCGCTTCGATCTCGGTCAAGCTGGTGTCGGAAGTCGGGATCGGTACCGTCGCTGCCGGCGTGTCGAAAGCCAAGGCCGACCACATCGTGGTGGCAGGCCATGACGGAGGCACCGGCGCCTCGCCGCTGTCCTCCGTCAAGCACGCCGGTACCCCATGGGAACTGGGCCTGTCCGAAACCCAGCAAACCCTGGTGCTGAACGGCCTGCGTAGCCGTGTGCGGGTGCAGGCCGACGGCCAGATGCGCACCGGCCGCGACGTGGTGATCGCTGCCCTGCTGGGTGCCGACGAAGTGGGCTTCGCTACCGCACCGCTGGTGGTGGAAGGCTGCATCATGATGCGCAAGTGCCACCTGAACACCTGCCCGGTCGGCGTGGCAACGCAAGACCCGGAACTGCGCAAGAAGTTCCAGGGCAAGCCTGAGCACGTGGTGAACTACTTCTTCTTCGTCGCCGAAGAAGCGCGCCAACTGATGGCGCAACTGGGCATCCGCACCTTCCAGGAGCTGATCGGCCGCGCCGACCTGCTGGACAAGTCGAAAGCCATCACGCACTGGAAGGCGCAGGGCCTGGACTTCACCAATGTGTTCTACCAGCCGAAGGTGGACGACGGCATGTCGATCTTCCACAGCGAACAGCAGGACCATGGCCTGGACAAGGCGCTGGACCTGAAGCTGATCGCGCAAGCCAAGCCCGCACTGGACAAAGGCGAACGTGTGTCCTTCATCTCGCCGGTGAAGAACGTCAACCGCACCGTCGGCACCATGCTGTCGGGCGAAGTGGCCCTGAAATACGGCCATGCCGGCCTGCCGGACGACACCATCCACATCCAGCTGCAAGGCACCGCTGGCCAGTCGGCCGCCGCCTTCCTGGCGGCCGGCATCACCATCGACCTGGTGGGCGAAGGCAACGACTACGTCGGCAAGGGCCTGTCGGGCGGCCGCATCATCGTGCGCCCGAACACCGAATTCCGCGGCTGGGCTGTGAATAACATCATTGTTGGCAACACCGTCATGTACGGCGCGGTCGCCGGCGAAGCCTTCTTCAACGGCGTGGCCGGCGAGCGTTTCGCCGTGCGTAACTCCGGCGCCACCGCGATTGTCGAGGGCCTGGGCGACCACGGTTGCGAATACATGACCGGCGGTACCGTGGTCGTGCTGGGCGCTACCGGCCGTAACTTCGCAGCGGGCATGTCGGGCGGTATCGCCTACGTGTACGACCCGGACGGCGAATTCCACAGCAAGTGCAATATGTCCATGGTGAGCCTGGAAGAAGTGAAGGCGGCAGGCGACCAGCAGGTCGACAAAGCCACCTGGCACAGCCAGCACCGCAATGGCGAACCGGAGGCCGATGAAATCATCCTCAAACGCTTGATTGAGCGCCACTTCAAACACACCGGCAGCACGCGCGCGCGCCTGTTGCTCGACAACTGGAACGAGAGCCGTGCCAAGTTCGTCAAAGTGTTCCCGAGCGAGTACAAACGCGCCCTGGTGGAAATGGCAGACAACGCCGCGATCGAAGCGGAAACTCAAGCAATCGCAGCGTAAGAGAGGATCATCGACATGGGTAAGATCACCGGTTTCATGGAATTCCAGCGTCAGGAAGAAAGCTACCTGGCACCCGAGGCTCGCCTCAAGAACTATAAAGAGTTCGTCATTCACCTGAGCCACGACCAGGCCAAGGTGCAGGGCGCGCGCTGCATGGACTGCGGCATCCCGTTCTGTAATTCGGGCTGCCCGGTCAACAACATCATCCCGGACTGGAATGACCTGGTTTATCGCGGCCACTACCGCGAGGCGTTGAATACGCTGCACTCGACCAATAACTTCCCCGAGTTCACCGGCCGCATCTGCCCGGCACCTTGCGAGAGCGCCTGCACCTTGGGCATTCACGAGCTGCCGGTCGGCATCAAGTCGATCGAACACAAGATCATCGACGAAGGCTGGGAGCACGGCTGGGTCGTGCCGCAACCGGCCGAAGTCAAGACCGGCAAGAAGGTTGCGGTGGTGGGCTCCGGCCCTGCGGGCCTGGCCGCTGCGCAGCAATTGGCGCGGGCCGGCCACGATGTCACCGTGTTCGAGAAGGCCGACCGCATCGGCGGCTTGCTGCGCTACGGCATTCCCGACTTCAAGATGGAGAAGGTCCACATCGACCGCCGCGTCGAGCAGATGGAAGCCGAAGGCGTGAAATTCCGCACCTCCGTCCTGATCGGCAAGGACTTCCCTGCCACGGTGGCCAACGGCTCCAAGGAAACCATCTTCCCGGAAGACCTGGAAAAGGATTTCAACGCGGTAGTGATGGCCGGCGGCGCCGAAGCACCGCGCGACCTGCCGGTGCCGGGCCGCGAGCTGAAAGGTGTCCACTTCGCGATGGACTTCCTGCCGCAGCAGAACAAGGTCAATGCGGGCGACAAGATCAAGGACCAGATCAAGGCCAGCGGCAAGCACGTGATCGTGATCGGCGGCGGCGATACCGGTTCCGACTGCGTCGGTACTTCGAACCGCCACGGCGCTGCCAGTGTCACCCAGTTCGAACTGATGCCAATGCCGCCGGAGCAGGAAAACAAACCGATGGTGTGGCCGTATTGGCCGACCAAGCTGCGCACCTCTTCTTCGCACGAAGAAGGTTGCGAGCGTGACTGGGCGGTCGCTACCAAGCGCCTGGAAGGCAAGAACGGCAAGGTTGAAAAGCTGATCGCCTGCCGCGTCGAATGGAAAGACGGCAAGATGACTGAAGTGCCGAATTCCGAATTCGAAATGAAGGCCGACCTGGTGCTGCTGGCCATGGGCTTCGTTTCGCCGGTGCAGCAGGTGCTGGACGCCTTCGGTGTCGACAAGGACGCACGCGGCAATGCCCGCGCGCAGACCGAAGGCGACAACAGCTACAAGACCAGCAAGCCAGGCGTGTTCGCAGCAGGCGACATGCGCCGCGGCCAGTCGCTGGTGGTGTGGGCGATCCGCGAAGGCCGCCAATGCGCCCGCGCTGTCGATGAGTACCTGATGGGCAGTTCCGTCCTCCCGCGTTAATCCCGCCTGACGTCAAGCGCACAGCCCAGTGCGCTTGACGATCTTCCTCACGAACGTAAACTGGCTCCACGCATTCCAAGCGAGGCAGCCATGCAAAACGAACCGTCCCGCAAGCAGAACGGCGATACCGAAAGCCGCCTGGCCCGCCTCGAAGCGACATCCGAGCATCTCGTAGCCGATGTCCGCGAACTACGGGCAGATTTCCGGATGGTGATTGGCCTTCAAATCGCGACGCTTGACATGATCGTCACCGTGGGTCTTGGCACTGCGGCGTTGATTGTGAAAGTGTTTGGCGGAAGCTAGCTGGCGGGGTCGAACAAGTCGACCACAGCGTGTCGCTCCCGAGAACTGTTTAACTCATCGTACAACTACGCCATGGAAATGGTCCACCAACCAATTGGCGTGCCGCAACCAATATGCCGGTGCTCATAGCGTGGCTTCAAGCCGGATCGCGAAAACCTCCTTCCCATTTGCGAAAGCAAGGCCGCAATCAATCTTTCGTAGTTGTTCAATAGAAATATTTTTGCGTAACTGGCGGTAATGTTATAGGATGTCTGATGACATGGATTGTTCGAACAAGGTTGTCCTACATGTCAATCCCCTAAACAATTTTCCGGAGATATCTAGGCTATGAAGAAAAGCTTCATTTGCGGCGCCCTGATGTTGATCTATTCCGCCGGCTCGTTCGCGGCCGATTGGCCCAGTGGCTATTCCAAATGCGCTGACCAGGGCAGCACCTGCAAGGTCGGGACCAGCAGTCGACAGGTGTCGTATGGCATCAAGGACAAATGGGTCGTCAAGACGCTTGTTGGCGACGTCCTGTGCGATACCAGCACGTTTGGCAGCGATCCTTATCCCGGCGTGACCAAGAAGTGCGCCGTAGGCCCATTGTCCAGCACCACGCCAACCCCGACGCCAACGCCGGACCCGACCCCAACGCCTGCGCCGGCGGGTAACGCCACCAAGGAGGCCGCACCGTCCACAGGTTGGGCAGGCCAAGGCGGCGGCACCACTGGCGGCGCCGCAGCACCCGCCTCGGCCATCTACCTGGTCAACAGCGGATCGCAGCTGGTCGCAGCCCTGAAAGCACAAGGCAATAATCCGAAGATCATCAAGCTGCAGGGCACGATCAATATGGCCGCAGGCGATAACGGCGGCCCGTTCACCAGCGCCACCGACGAAGGCCTGCGCCTGCAGATCAAGCCGGGCAGCAACACCACCCTGATTGGCGTTGGCAACGACGCACGCCTGGTGAATGGCAATATCGTGCTGAACGGCGTGCAAAACGTCATCGTGCGCAACCTAACAATCCAGAACCCATGCTCGCTCTACCCGGTCTGTGATCCGAACGACGGCAGCAGCGGCAACTGGAACTCGGAATACGATGGCATCACCATTTCGAATTCCCGCAACGTCTGGGTCGACCACAACGTCTTCACCGATGGCTCGATCACCGACGACAAGCTGCCAGTCGAAAACGGCAAGGTCAAGCAATGCCACGACGGGGCGCTGGACGTGAAGAATGGTTCGGACTACGTGACCGTATCGAACAACCGCTTCGAACTGCACCAGAAGAACAACCTGATCGGTTCTTCTGACAGCAAGACCACCGACGACGGCCACTTGACCGTAACCTTCCACAACAACCACTTCCTGAATGTGGCGGAGCGTGGCCCACGCGTACGATTCGGCAAGGTGCACCTGTATAACAACTACTTCGAGGGCTCCCGTTCGCACGCGGTCTACCCTAACCACTACAGCATCGGCGTCGCCTACAAGGCCAAGATCATTTCGCAGAACAACGCGTTTGACATCGCCGGCGCCACGAGCTGCCCGCAAGTCGTGACCAATCCTGGTTCGTCCAGCAAAACCGGCGCGATCACGGATGCTGGCTCGCTGTTGAATGGCGCAGCGCTCAACCTGTCGACCAAGTGCAGCTTCAGCAACCAGGTCGGCTGGAGCGTGCCGTACTCGGTTTCGCCATTGGCCGCGTCGGCTGTTAAGGCATCGGTGTTGAGTAATGCAGGCACTGGCAAGATCACGGTGAACTGATCTTCGCACCCGTCAAGCGCACAGCCCAGTGCGCTTGACGATCTGCCTCATGAGCGTAAACTCGGTGCACGTACTTCAATGCGAGGCAGCCATGCATAACGGGCCATCACGCAAGCCGGACGGTGATCTCGAAGGACATCTGGGTTGGCCATCATTGCCAAACTACGGAGGTGGTCAATGAACGGCGATCCCACGCATAAGCCCAACGGCGACGTTGAAAACCGAGTAGTGCGGCTCGAAATTTTCACTGAAAGCCAGTCAGAAATGTTAAGCCAGTTCAGGGAGGATACACGAGAGAACTTCCGCGACTTTAGGGAGGAGACCAGGGAGAATTTCCGCGATGTTAGGGCGGAAATTCGCGGCGTCCGCGTCGAAATTCGCATCCTCACTGGCATGCTGTTTACTGTTGTGCTGGGGGTGGTTGCCATCCTGGCTAAAGTCTATGGCGCATAACTGCGCTTGAAAAGCCAACCAAGACCAAGTAACGCCAGCTTGGAAATTAAGTGGCTGTACCGACGGCGTGTGAGCAATCAGTATCATCTCGAGGCCGCACGACTTTGCCAGTTCAATTGTTTCATCGGCTGATATCTCAAACACGCGCCGATTCGCAGGAAGTCAGAAGAAGGCTGTCACCGACGTGCGCTTCCCCTTGCTCAACCTCCCCGGTGAATACGAGCTGCGCCTGCCAATCGGAAGAACGTCAATAACCTTTCATTCAAACATGGGTAGCATCAGGACAGCAAGGCCACGCGTATGCTGAGCGGGTTTCGTCGTCTTTTTCATCCATGATGTAATGCTATGCGTTGGGACCCCGTGCGCATTGTAGCCTCAGCTTCCGGCATTGCATCAAGCAAACATCGATCAGCGGTCGGCGTCATTTTCACGGCAACTCAGGGATGCGTACCGGCCTTTGGCAAAAGTGGCCGTGATGCTTACGCTGCGCATTTCTCCCTGCACGTCGACATTGTCGGTGAAGGTGCACTTATTGGCTTCCGCGAATCTTTCAAGGTTTTTGGGGTCGCCATGGACCTTCACCGTGATTCCGGCTCCGGAGTTAACGCAGCACCCCGCATAGTTCGTCATGTACTCTTCTTCGATGACCACGAGCTCGTGCCCCATGAAGGATACCGGCTTGTTCACGAGGTAGTAATCGGTATAGTCAGCGCGCTGGTTGGGTTTCTTGCTGACGGCGCCTTCTCGCATATAGGCCTGGATAGCTTTGCCCGAGTCGCCGGCTCTTTCAGTTGTTCCTGGTTTGAGCCGAAGGGCGTTTGCCAAACCATTTTCCAGCGCGCGCTCATCGGCGGCAGATGCAAGTGAGGACCAGGCGGTAATCACGGCCCCAAGGATGATCTTCTTATACATTCGGGTGTCGCTTTTCAGAATTTCGCGGCGATGCTCATGCCGATGCTGCGTGGCGCCAGTCGATAGCCCTGCACGATCGAGGCGACCTGCGGATGCTGGATTACCTTGTCTTCATCGAAGGCGTTCTTGACGAATGCCGTCAACTGGTAGCGGTCAAGCGAGATACCGGTGCTGAAGTTGACGGTGTGGTAGCCCGGTCGCTGGTAGTCGGTCTGCTCGGGATTCAGCGAGCCTTTGCTTGGGCCGACCCACTGCACGCCGCCCATCACAAAGGCGCTGCGGCCGCTGGCAGTCGAGAAGTTGTATTGTGCGCTGACGGTGCCGTTGTACTTCGGTACGCCCTGCACTTGTGCGCCATTGATTGCGCCGACCACGCCGTTGGCGATGCCGTCGTCGTTCGACAGTTCAGCCTTCACATAGCCACCCGCCGCGCTCAGGGTCAGGCCTGCCATCGGCTTGGCCTTGATGTCGAATTCGAAACCCTTGCTGGTGGCGTTGCCGGCGTTGGCGTTGTAGGTATAGGCGCAGGTAGGCAGGTAGACGCCCTGCTGGATGTTCTTCCACTTTACATAGAACACATCGGCGTTGACAGCGACGCGGCCGCCGAGGAAGCGCGATTTGCTGCCGACTTCATAGCTCCACAGGCTGTCCGGTGAATAGGTAGCCGGGCCTTCGGTGAGGCCGTTTTCTTCCAGGTCGGGGCCGCAGGTGGTCGGCGGCACAAAGACATTGGAGCCGCCCAGGCGGAAGCCTTTGGCGATCGAGCCGTAAATGGTGTGCTCGGGCGCGGCTTCCCAGGTCACTGCATACTTCGGCGTGAAAGCGTGCGACGACAGGTTGGTGCTGCTGTTGTTTCCGGCACCTGCCAGATAGTTGCTGTTGCGTTGGGCCAGTGCGGATTTCGCCTTGAGGTAACGAGCGCCGACCGTGGCGTGCAACGTCGGCGAGAAGTAGTAATTCACTTCGCCGAAGATTGAGCTCTGTTTTTCGCGATAGTGGAACTCCCCGGCGAAGGAATTGTCGTTCGGGAAGGCGCCGGGATAAGCGTCCGGCAGCAGCTCGGGATCGTCGATGGAAAAGCCGAATTTCTCGAACGTCGACGTCACGCCGTGAATAGGATCGTTCTCATTCAGGTTGGTGTGCTGGTTCGAGAAATAGAAGCCGCCCAGCCAGGTCCACGGCGAGCGTGCGGCATCGTAGGGTTTGGAGGCGAGGCGGAACTCCTGCGAAATCTGGCGCACGGCATTGTTCAAATAGACCGTGGACGGCAAGCCGGCAATGGCTTCGATCAGTTCCGGCGGCGCTTTGCCGCCGTCGTCGGTCGAAGTCAGGAACGTGGAGAGGGAATAGCTGTTATAGGCCGAGCCGTTCTGCTGGCGGTCGAATTTGCGCTGGAAGTAGCTGGTGCTGGAAGTCAGGTCAGCCCCGCCCAGGTCCCAGTTGACCGCCAGGTTCGGTGTCAGCAGCTTGTCGATGGAAGGCTCGCGCACCTGCTTCTGCGCGTGGTATGGCGGGCGGTCCAGGTTGAAGGCGGCGATATCCTTGGCGTCCACGCGCTGATAGTAGATGGACGGCGTAATGGTCAGGTCGCGCGTCGGCGCCCATTTCAGCGCCACCCGCAATTCCTGGTCCTTGATCTTGTTGATGTCGCTGGCAAGCACATTGCCGTCGCCGTCCACCTGGTCGATGAAGCCGCCGGAGCGCTGGGCCTGGGCGCCGATGCGCAGTGCCAGTTCATTGGCGACCAGCGGGAAGTTGCCGACCACGTTGGTGGAGTAGCCTGGGCTGCCGCCTTTGGTAGCGGAGGCTTCGGCGTAGGCGCTGATTTCGCGCTCTTTCAGGTCCGGCTCGTTCGGCACGAACTTGATGGTGCCGCCCATCGAGCTGGCGCCATACAGCGTGGCTTGCGGGCCGCGCAGCACTTCCACCCGGTCGATGTCGAAGAACTTGGGTTCCACCGTCCCCATGGTGTACAGGTTGCCCACGGTCAGCGAGACGTCGCCCAGATAGATGCCGACGGTAGCCTGGCCGGCTGCGGAACTGATGCCGCGAATCTCGATATTGGAGGTGCCCGGACCGGCGCCGCCATTGCCGGTGGCGGCGGTGAAGGAAATATTCGGCACGGCGCGCGTCAGGTCGGTGAAATCGTCCACCTGTTGCGCCTGCAGGGAGTTGCCGCTGATGGCGGAGATACTCATTGCCACCTTGTTCGGATCTTCCTTACGCTTTTGCGCGGTCACGGTGACAACTTCGATCTTGTCGCTTTCCGCCCAGGCCTGGACCGAGATAGCCGCCAGGGAACACGCAAGAACCGTCCGACGAATTTTCATGCCTTTTTTCCTCTTAATGAGCCAAAGTTATTAAAATAGCAGGAATTTGCTGCCTTGCAGCACTGAACACCGGTCAACATGCGTTTCAATTTGTAAATTGCTGACCTGCCGGTTATTAGTGTTGTAAAATTTGCCTCTTTAGCCGTGCCACCTGGGCCGCTACGGGGCTCCAAGCAGAGAGAACCGTTTCTGAATTACAATGTGGCCTCAAGAACAAAGAGCGACATCTGTGCCAAATTTAGTCGAAATCCGTGACTTACACTTCAGCTATGGAAAGCGGGCGATCCTGTCCGGTCTCCATATGGACTTTCCTCGAGGGAAAGTCGTTGCTGTCATGGGTGGTTCCGGCAGCGGCAAAACCACCGTCCTGCGTCTGGTCGGCGGCCAGATCCGTCCGCAAAAAGGTACCGTCAGCGTGGAGGGCCAGGTCGTTCACCAGTTGAAGACCAAGGAACTCTACGTGCTGCGCCGCAAAATGGGCATGCTGTTCCAGCATGGCGCGCTGTTCACCGACCTGACCGTGTACGAAAACGTCGCCTTCCCGCTGCGCGAACATACCGACCTGCCGGAAGAACTGATCCGCGACCTGGTGCTGATGAAGCTGCACTCGGTGGGCTTGCGCAACGCTGCCAAGCTGAAGCCGGGCGAAATCTCGGGCGGCATGGCGCGCCGCGTGGCGCTGGCGCGTTCGATCGCGCTGGACCCGCAACTGATCATGTATGACGAGCCGTTCGCCGGCCTCGACCCGATCTCGATGGGCGTGACTGCCAACCTGATCCGCAACCTGAACGATGCGCTCGGTTCGACCACGATCCTGGTGTCGCACGACGTGAAAGAGTCGTTCATGATCGCCGACTATGTGTATTTCCTGTCGCAGGGCAAGATCGTTGCCCACGGCACACCGGCTGACATGATGGTTTCGACTGATCCTTACGTGAAGCAATTCGTGCACGCGGAAGCGGATGGCCCTGTGCCCTTCCACTATCCGGGCAAAACGCTGGCCGAAGACCTGGGCCTGGGAGTCCGCAAATGATGCGCCGTTTCCTGCTGAGCGTGGGTGGTGGCGCACGCGACTACGTGGAAAGCATTGGCCTTTCCGCCCGTACTTTCTTTACCATGCTGGGGCTGTCGCCCGGCCTGCTGCGCCGCCCGCGCCTGCTGGTTGAGCAGCTGCATGTGATCGGTAACTATTCGCTGTTGATCATTATCCTGTCCGGCCTGTTCGTCGGCATGGTGCTGGGCCTGCAGGGTTACTACACGCTCAATAAATACGGTGCGTCAGAGTCGCTGGGCTTGCTGGTAGCCTTGGGCCTGACCCGCGAACTGGGCCCGGTGATCACGGCCCTGCTGTTCGCCGGCCGCGCCGGGACTTCGCTGACCGCGGAGATCGGCCTGATGAAGGCCGGAGAACAACTGTCCGCCATGGAAATGATGGCCGTGAATCCAATCCAGCGCGTGCTGGCGCCGCGCTTCTGGGCAGGCGTGATTTCGGTGCCGCTGCTGACCGGCATGTTCAGCGCGGTCGGTATCCTCGGTGGCTACCTGATCGGCGTTGGGCTGATCGGTGTCGACGAAGGCGCGTTCTGGTCGCAGATGCAAGGCGGCGTAGACGTGTGGAAAGACGTATTCAATGGATTCGTGAAAAGTGTGGTGTTCGGCGTAGCCATCACTTATATCGCGCTGTACCAGGGCTATGAAGCCCAGCCCACCCCGGAAGACGTTTCCGGTGCGACGACGCGCACGGTGGTCATCTCTTCCCTGATGATCTGGTGGCTCGACTTCATGCTGACGGCGCTGATGTTTAGTAAGTAATAAAGTAGCTCGCTGATTATAGGATTTGATATGCAACGTAAATCTCTCGACGTTTGGGTTGGCCTGTTCATCGTTATGGGCGCTGCCGCGCTGATGTTCCTGGCCCTGAAGGCAGGCAACCTCGGTTCCATGACCATGGGCAAGACCTACCAGGTGACCGCCCGCTTCGACAATATCGGTTCGCTGCGCCCGCAGGCTGCCGTCAAGGCATCCGGCGTGGTGGTAGGCCGCGTTGCATCGGTCGGCTTCGACGACAAGGTGTACAAAGCCGTGGTGACGCTGGACATGGAAGAAGGCTTCAAATTCCCGAAGGACAGCTCGGCCAAGATCCTGACCGCCGGTCTGCTGGGCGAGCAATACATCGGTATCGAAGCCGGTGGCGACGACAAGAACCTGGTCGCCGGCGACCGCATTGCCCGCACCCAGTCCGCAACCGTGCTGGAGGACTTGATCAACCAGTTCATCTATAGCAAGGCAGCCGAAGGAAAGGACTCCCAATGAGCAAATTCCGTACCCTTGCCGTGAGCCTGGCCGTAGTTGGTACCCTGGGCGGCTGTGCCGGTCCCAACCCGCGCGACCCGTACGAAGGCTATAACCGCGCCGTCTTCAACTTCAACGACAAGGTGGACGAGTACGCGCTGAAGCCGACCGCCACCGTCTACAAGAACGTCACCCCGGGCTTCTTCCAGACCGGCGTGAGCAATTTCTTCGGCAACCTGGCCGACGTCTGGACCGCCGCCAACAACCTGCTGCAAGGCAAGGTTGGCGATGGCATGTCCGACTTGATGCGGGTGGCGATGAACTCGACCTTCGGCCTGCTGGGCGTGCTCGATATTGCTTCCGAAGCAGGTTTGCAAAAACACAAAGAAGATTTCGGCCAGACCCTGGGTTCGTGGGGGGTGCCGTCCGGCCCTTACGTGATGCTGCCGCTGCTGGGCCCGTCCACGGTGCGCGACACGGTCGCCCTGCCGGCCGATATCTCCGCCGATCCATGGCAATACAAAGATCCTGTCAACGTGCGCAACATCGGCACCGTTACCCGTGTTGTGGACCAGCGCGCAGCCCTGCTGGACGCGTCCACGCTGCTGGAAGATGCCGCCCTCGACCGCTACGAGTTCATCCGTGACGGTTGGATGCAACGCCGTAACAGCCAGGTTTACGATGGTGAAGACGGTCCGCAGGACAAGCAAAAGCAGCCTGAAGTGGAGGACGAGGCGCCAAAGCAGCCTCAGGCTATAATGCCGGAACCGGCTGAAACCAAACCCAGCCTGTGATCCGGAACACAACCCTACATAGGTAAAGAACAATGAAACTGATCAAACAACTGATCGCGGTCGCAACGGTAGCTTTCGCCACCAGCGCATTTGCCGCTCCTGCTCCTGCCAACGAAGCGCCGGACGCACTGGTCAAGCGCATCAGCTCCGAAGTGCTGGAAACCGCCAAGTCCGACAAGGAGATCCAGGCCGGCAACCAGAAGAAAGTCATGGACCTGGTGGAAACCAAGATCCTGCCTTACGTCGACTTCCAGCGCATGACTTCGCTGGCCGCCGGCCGCTACTGGCGTGAAGCGACCCCGGACCAGCAAAAGCAACTGGCTGCCGAATTCCGCACCCTGCTGATCTTCACCTACTCGGGCGCCCTGTCCCAGGTGAAAGACCAGACCGTCGATTTCAAGCCGATGCGTTCGTCCCCAGGCGACACCGAAGTGGAAGTGCGTTCCCAGGTGAACCAGGCACGCGGCGAGCCGATCCAGCTGAACTACCGCGTCGCCAAGACCGATGCCGGCTGGAAGATCTATGACATCAATGTGCTGGGCGCCTGGCTGGTGGAAGCCTACAAAGGCACCTTCGCTTCGGAAATCTCGAAAGGCGGCATCGACGGCCTGATCAAGACCCTGTCCGAAAAGAACAAGAAGCTGGCTTCCAAGCCACTGAAGACTGCAGGTAAATAATGCCTGATACCATTGCTTCCAATCAGCTCGCGCTGAAATCGCTGACCGTGGCCAACGCCACGGAGGCGCTGGCTCACGGACTGGCTGCGCTGCGCGCGGGCCAAACCGTGTTCGACCTGGGCCAGGTGGAAGCAGTGGACTCCGCTGCCGTGTCAGTCATGCTGGCATGGCAGCGCGCTGCCGTTCAACACGGCATCAAGCTGGAACTGCGCAACCTGCCAGGACAGCTCCAGAGCTTGACCAAGCTCTACGGCGTGTGCACGCTCGTGTCGCCCGCCGACCTGCATCATCATTGACCCCCGCCTAATCCTCGTATCTGGCCCGCCGTATCTAGCCGGTATCAGGGGCCAACAGGCTGCGCCTGTCAGCACCTGACACCGGAAATCGCCGACTCGGCGAGCCCGGACCAAATTTCCAATATAATTGACCGTCTACCGCGCTTGTTGAGCGCGCGCCTTTACAACGGTCATCGTTGTCCCAGTTATCTATACAAGTAAGCATGACAGCAATCGAAATCAGCAACGTCCAGAAGCGCTACAAGGCGCTGCAGGCGCTTGGCGGCGTGTCACTGAAAATCGAAGAGGGTGAGTTCTTTGGCCTGCTTGGACCGAATGGCGCGGGCAAGACGACCCTGATCTCCATCATCGCCGGCTTGATCCGCGCCGATGCCGGCAGCGTGAAGATCCATGGCCACGATGTGGTGTCCGACTTCCGCGCAGCACGGCGCAAGTTGGGCGTGGTGCCGCAGGAACTGGTGTTCGATCCCTTCTTCACGGTGCGCGAAACGCTGCGCCTGCAGTCCGGCTACTTCGGCCTGGGCAACAACGACAAGTGGATCGACGAGGTGATGGAGGAACTCGGCCTGGCCAACAAGGCCGACACCAATATGCGCGCCCTGTCCGGCGGCATGAAGCGCCGCGTGCTGGTCGCGCAGGCGCTGGTGCACAAGCCGCCCGTCATCGTGCTGGACGAACCGACCGCGGGCGTCGACGTGGAGCTGCGGCAGACGCTGTGGAAGTTTATTTCGCGCCTGAACCGCGAAGGCCACACCATCGTGCTGACCACGCACTACCTGGAAGAGGCGCAAGCCATGTGCAAGCGCGTCGCCATGCTCAAGCTGGGCAAGGTGGTGGCGCTGGATACCATGTCGCAGCTGATCCGCCGCATCTCCGGTTCGCAACTGGTGCTGCACCTGCCGCACAACTCGCTGCCGGAAGAGCTGCGGCCGCTGCTGAACCATCCGCCGGAAGACAACAAGTACAGCCTGCGCATCAACGATTATGCGGAAGTGGAAGGCATCCTGGCGCGCCTGCGGCAGGGCGGCATCAGCATCGACGAGATGCAGTTGCAGCAAGCCGACCTGGAAGACATCTTCCTGCAAATCATGGACGAGAACATCGTATGATCACCACCGGCTTCCGCACCCTGGTCTACAAAGAGACGCTGCGCTTCTACAAGGTCGCCACGCAGACGATTGCCGCGCCAATCCTGACCGCCATGCTGTACCTGCTGATCTTCGGGCATGTGCTGTCGGGCCGGGTCGAGGTGTATCCGGGCGTGACCTACACCGCCTTCCTGATCCCGGGCCTGGTGATGATGAGCGTGTTGCAGAATTCCTTCGCCAACTCCTCGTCCTCGCTGATCCAGTCCAAGATCACCGGCAACCTGGTGTTCGTGCTGCTGACGCCCTTGTCGCATTGGGAAATTTTCTCCGCCTACGTGCTGGCCTCGATGGTGCGCGGCATCACGGTCGGTTTCGGCGTGTTCGCGATTACCGCCTGGTTCGCGCACCTGAGCTTTACAGCGCCGCTGTGGATCCTGGTGTTCGCACTGCTGGGCGCGGCCATCCTCGGCACCATGGGCCTGATCGCCGGTATCTGGGCCGAGAAGTTCGACCAGCTGGCCGCCTTCCAGAATTTCCTGATCGTGCCGCTGACCTTCCTGGCCGGCGTGTTCTATTCGATCCATTCGCTGCCGCCGTTCTGGCTGGCCATATCGCACGCGAACCCGTTCTTCTACATGATCGACGGCTTCCGCTATGGCTTCTTCGGGCAGTCCGACGTGAACCCGTGGATCAGCGTCGCCATCGTCTCCGCCTTCCTGGTGGTGCTGGCGCTGCTCGCCATCAAACTTCTGCGCAGCGGCTATCGCCTGCGCCACTGATTTATTGAGGAATTCAAAGTGACCACAACTCCAGAAGCAATCCACAGCTACATCGCTGCCGGCCTTGAATGCACCCACCTGCAAGTGGAAGGCGACGGCCAGCACTTCCAGGCCGTGATCGTGTCGCCCGCCTTTGCCGGCAAGCGCCCGATCCAGCGCCACCAGCTGGTGTATGCCGCGCTGGGTGACCGCATGCGCGAAGAGATTCATGCCCTGTCGATGAAAACCCTGACTCCAGAAGAATTCCAAGGATAAGAACAAAATGGACAAACTGCTCATCACCGGCGGCAAACGCCTGGTCGGCGACATCAAGATTTCCGGCGCCAAGAACGCTGCCTTGCCTATCCTGTGCGCCGGCCTGCTGACCGCAGGCGACCTGGAGCTGACCAATGTGCCACTGCTGCACGATGTGGCGACCATGCTCAAGCTGCTGCGCCAGACCGGCTTGTCGGTCCAGCAGGACGGCGAGAAGGTTACGCTGAACGGTTCGAAGATCGACAAGTGCGAAGCGCCGTACGAACTGGTGAAGACCATGCGCGCGTCGATCCTGGTACTGGGTCCGCTGCTGGCGCGTTTCGGCGAAGCCAAGGTGTCGCTGCCGGGCGGCTGCGCGATCGGTTCGCGCCCGGTTGACCAGCACATCAAGGGCCTGCGCGCGATGGGCGCGGACATTACCATTGACGGCGGCTATATCTACGCCAAGTGCAAGAAGCTGAAGGGCACGCGTATCGTCACCGACATGATCACCGTGACCGGCACCGAGAACCTGCTGATGGCGGCCACCCTGGCCGAAGGCGAGACCGTCCTGGAAAACGCCGCGCGCGAGCCGGAAGTGACCGACCTGGCCAACATGCTGGTGGCGATGGGCGCCAGAATCGAAGGGATCGGCACCGATCGCCTGGTGATCCAGGGCGTGCCGGAACTGCATGGCGCCAAGCACGATGTGATCTCCGACCGTATCGAAGCGGCGACCTTCCTGTGCGCGGTCGCAGCCGCCGGCGGCGACATCACCATCCGCAATACCCGCACCGACATCTTCGACGTGGCGCTGGACAAGCTGCGCGAAATGGGCGTGGAGCTGACCGTGGGCGACACCTGGATCCGCGCCAGGATGGACCAGCGCCCGAAACCGGTTTCCTTCCGCACCACCGAATACCCGGGCTTCCCGACCGATATGCAGGCGCAATTCATGGCGGTGAACCTGATCGCCGGGGGCAGCAGCAAGGTGACCGAGACGATCTTCGAGAACCGCTTCATGCACGTGCAGGAAATGAACCGCCTGGGCTCGAAGATCTCCATCGACGGCAACACCGCTTACATCGACGGCGTCGAGCAACTGATTGGCGCGCCTGTCATGGCGACCGACCTGCGCGCATCGGCCTCGCTGGTGATCGCCGGCCTGGCTGCCAAGGGCGAGACCCTGGTGGACCGCATTTACCACCTGGACCGCGGCTATGACCGCATGGAAGTGAAGCTGTCCGCCGTTGGCGCCAATATCACCCGACTTAAGTAACCATGGACCTTATCCTCGCCCTGTCGAAAGGCCGGATTTTTGAAGACACGATGCCGCTGCTGGAAGCGGCCGGCATCACCGTCACCGAAAATCCGGAAACCTCCCGCAAGTTGATCCTGCCTACTTCGGACCCTGGCATTCGCGTACTGATCGTGCGCGCATCCGACGTGCCGACCTATGTGCAGCATGGCGCGGCGGATTTCGGCGTGGCGGGCAAGGACGTCTTGCTGGAACACGGCGGCGAAGGACTGTACCAGCCGGTGGACCTGCACATCGCCAAATGCCGCATGTCGGTGGCGACGCGGGCCGGCTTCGATTACGAGACCGCGGTGCGCCAGGGCGCGCGCCTGCGCGTGGCCACCAAGTTCACCTCGATCGCGCGCGAGCACTTCGGCAAGAAGGGCGTGCACGTCGACCTGATCAAGCTGTATGGCTCGATGGAGCTGGCGCCGCTGGTCGGCCTGTCCGACGCGATTGTCGACGTGGTCTCGACCGGCAGCACGCTGCGCGCCAACCACTTGGTGGAAGTGGAAGAGATCATGGAAATTTCTTCGCGGCTGGTCGTGAACCAGGCCGCGATGAAACTGAAGCGCGCCCGCTTGCAACCGATTATTGAAGCTTTCGAACGCGCTTCGGCGTCCCGCACATGATCCGCAAACTCGACTCCACGCAAGACGACTTCCAGGAGACGCTCGACGCGCTGCTGGCCTTTGAGGCTGAAACCGATGACGCCATTGAAAGCGCCGTCGCGAAAATCATCGCGGACGTGCGCGCACGCGGCGACCAGGCGGTGCTGGAATACACCAACCGCTTCGACCGCATGAGCGCCGCCGGCATGGCCGATTTCGACATCGGCCAGCAGGAGCTGGACGCGGCACTGGCCGCCCTGCCTGCCGCGCAGCGCAGCGCGCTGCAAACCGCCGCCGACCGCATCGGCGCCTTCCACCAACGCCAGAAGCAGGAGCTGCAAGGTTTCACCTACACCGAAGCCGACGGCACCATCCTCGGCCAGCGCATTACGCCACTGGACCGCGTCGGCATCTATGTTCCCGGCGGCAAGGCCGCCTATCCTTCGTCGGTGCTGATGAATGCCGTGCCGGCCAAGGTTGCCGGCGTCGAAGAAATCATCATGGTGGTGCCGACCCCGGATGGCGTGAAGAACCAGATGGTGCTGGCCGCAGCCGCGATTGCCGGCGTAACGCGCGTGATCGGCATCGGCGGCGCGCAAGCCGTGGCCGCGCTGGCGCACGGCACCGAAACCATCCAGCCGGTCGACAAGATTGTCGGCCCGGGCAATGCCTACGTGGCAGCGGCCAAGCGCCGCGTGTTCGGCACCGTCGGCATCGACATGATTGCCGGCCCGTCCGAGATCCTGGTGATCTGCGACGGCACCACCGACCCTGACTGGGTGGCGATGGACCTGTTCTCGCAAGCGGAACACGACGAACTGGCGCAAGCCATCCTGCTGTGCCCCGACGCCGGGTACATCGCGCAAGTCGAGGCCAGCATCGCCAAGCTGCTGCCGGCCATGCCGCGCAAGGCCGTCATCGAGACCTCGCTGCGCGACCGCGGCGCGTTGGTGAAAGTGCGCGACATGGCCGAAGCCTGCGCCATTGCCAACAGCATCGCCGCCGAACACCTGGAAATTTCAGCCGAGAACCCGCAGCAGTGGGCCGAACGGATCCGCCACGCCGGCGCCATGTTCCTGGGCCGCTTCTCGTCCGAATCGCTGGGCGATTATTGCTGCGGCCCGAACCACGTGCTGCCGACCTCGCGCACCGCGCGTTTCTCGTCGCCGCTGGGCGTGTACGACTTCCAGAAGCGCTCGTCGGTGATCCACGTCAGCGAAGCCGGCGCGCAGACGCTGGGCAAGATCGCGGCCGAACTGGCCTACGGTGAAGGCTTGCAAGCGCACGCCCGCAGCGCGGAGCTGCGCCTGAAATGACCGACTGGAAGAACCAGGTCTACTGTGAGGACGCGATGGCCGGACTGGCACGCGTGCCGGATGGTGCCGTCGACCTGATCCTGACCGATCCGCCCTACAACCTGGGCAAGGATTACGGCAACACCTCCGACCAGCAGTCGATGGAAGACTATCTGGCCTGGACCGAAGCATGGATCGACGCCGCGCTGCCGAAGCTGAAGCCGAGCGGCAGCCTGTACATCTTCCTGACCTGGCGCTACTCGCCGGAGATCTTCGTCATGCTGAAAAAGCGCATGACGATGATGAACGAAATCATCTGGGACCGCCGCGTGCCTTCCATGGGCGGCAGTACCCGCAGCTTCTCGTCGGTGCACGACACCATCGGTTTCTTCGTGCGCCGTAAAGACTATTACTTCGACCTCGACGCCGTGCGTATCCCGTACGACGCCGAAACCAAGAAGGCCCGTTCGCGCTCGATCTTCGTCGGTGCGAAGTGGCTGGAAGTGGGCTACAACCCCAAGGACCTGTGGAGCGTATCGCGCCTGCACCGGGAACATGCGGAGCGGGTCGACCACCCGACGCAAAAGCCGCTGGAAATCATCGAACGCATGGTCAAGGCCAGTTGCCCGCCCGATGGCGTGGTGATGGACTTGTTCATGGGCAGCGGGACAACCGCTGTTGCCGCCCGTCGTTGCGGCCGGAATTTTGTCGGCTTTGAATTGAATCCCGAGTATTGCGACATAGCGCGGAGGCGCCTGGAGGCGCTTGCCGAAACCGGCAACCCGCCCGGGTTGGCCGTCCCGTCTGACCCGCAGGATCAGAAATCCACGCCACGCAGAGGGCGCAGGCCGAAAATGGCGCCTGTCCCGAACGAGGTTTTAGAACAGGAGTAATGCAGATGTCCCTCGACAGCCTTATCGCCAAGACGATCCGCCAGGATGTGCGTTCCGACCACATCTACCATGTGCCGGATGCCAGCGGATTTATCAAGCTGGATGCGATGGAGAATCCCTATGTGCTGCCGAGCCACCTGCATCATGAACTGGCCAACCGCATTGCCAGCGTTGCGCTGAACCGCTACCCGGTCGCCAGCTACGAAACCATCAAGCAGCGCATGCGCGCCAAGCTCGGCGTGCCCGCCGGTTATGACGTCATGCTGGGCAACGGCTCGGACGAGCTGATCGCCATCATGGCGCAAGCCTGCGCGTTGCAACCGGCGGAAGGACGCCGCGCCGTGATGATGGCGCCCGCGCCTTCCTTCGTGATGTTCCAGCGCTCCGCCATGGTGGCTGGCATGGACTTCGTCGGCGTGCCGCTGGCGGCCGACTTGACGCTCGACCTGCCTGCCATGCTGGCGGCGATCGCGCAGCACCAGCCGGCGCTGGTGTTCCTGGCCTACCCGAACAACCCGACCGGCAACCTGTTCCCGGCCGGCGATATCGAGCAAGTCATCAGAGCGTTGGGCGACAAGGGCCTGTGTGTCGTCGATGAAGCGTATGAGCCATTTGCGCAACAGAGCTTCATGGGCCGCCTGCCGGAATTCCCCAACCTGATCGTCATGCGCACATTGTCGAAACTTGGCCTGGCGGGCATCCGCCTTGGCTATATGTCGTGCGCACCAGCCCTGCTGGAACAATTCGACAAGATCCGCCCACCCTACAACGTCAACGTCCTGACCCAGGCCGCCGCCGAATTCTGCCTCGACCACCTCGAGGTCCTGAATCAGCAAGCCGCCCTGCTGCGCCAACAGCGCAGCGAGCTGTCGGCGGCACTGGCGAACTTGCCGGGTGTCAATGTTTTCCCCTCGGCGGCAAACTTCATCCTCATTCGCGTACCGAACTCCGAGCAGGCGCATGCCAAACTGTTGGAGCGCAAGGTATTGATCAAAAATGTGGGTAGAATGCACAATGTACTGGCCAACTGCCTGCGCATCACGGTCAGCACGCCCGAGGAAAACGCAATCATGCTGGACGGCTTGAAAGCCGCCCTGGCATCCTGAAGCGAAAACCAAGAGCTTTTCATGAACCGCACCGCAGAAATCACTCGCAACACCAGCGAGACCCAGGTCCGCGTTGCCATCAACCTCGATGGCACCGGCGCCCAGAAGCTGAACACGGGCGTGCCTTTCCTCGACCATATGCTGGACCAGATCGCCCGCCACGGCCTGATCGACCTCGATATCGAAGCCACCGGCGACACCCAGATCGACAACCACCACACGGTGGAAGACGTGGGCATCACGCTGGGCATGGCGGTCGCCAAGGCGATTGGCGACAAGAAGGGCATCCGCCGCTACGGCCACGCCTATGTGCCGCTGGATGAAGCGCTGTCGCGCGTCGTCGTCGACTTTTCCGGCCGCCCGGGCATCGAATACCATATCCCGTTCACCCGCGCGATGATCGGCGCGTTCGACGTCGACCTGACGCTGGAATTCTTCCGCGGCTTCGTCAACCATGCGGGCGTCACGCTGCACATCGACAACCTGCGCGGCACCAATGCGCACCACCAGTGCGAAACCGTGTTCAAGGCTTTCGGCCGCGCCCTGCGCATGGCCAGCGAGCTTGACCCGCGCGCTGCCGGCGCCATCCCGTCCACCAAAGGAAGCCTGTAACGACACTACGGCTGACTGACATGAAAAAAATCGTAGTAGTCGATTACGGCATGGGCAACCTGCGCTCCGTAGCGCAGGCATTGCGCGCAGTGGCACCCGAAGCCGAAGTGCTGATTTCCGGCGATCCGGCCGCGATTGATGCCGCCGAACGCATCGTGCTGCCCGGCCAGGGCGCCATGCGCGACTGCATGCGCAGCCTGGACGAATCGGGCGTGCGCGATGCACTGATGCGCGCCGCGGCCAGCAAGCCGATGATGGGCGTGTGCGTGGGCGAACAGATGCTGTTCGACGTCAGCGAAGAAGGCGGCAATACGCCGGGCCTGGGGCTGTTGCCCGGCAAGGTGGTGCGCTTCCAGCTCGACGGCATGCTGCAGGAAGACGGTTCGCGCTTTAAGGTGCCGCAGATGGGCTGGAACCAGGTGCGCCAACGTGCGCCGCACGCGATGTGGGAAGGCATTCCCGACCATGCGTGGTTCTACTTCGTGCACAGTTACTTCGCGCAGCCCGCCCAGGCGCAGCACAGCGCGGCGGAAACCGTGTACGGCCAGCCATTCTGCTGCGCGGTCGCCCGCGACAATATTTTTGCCACACAGTTCCACCCTGAAAAGAGTGCCGCCACCGGCCTGCAACTGTACAAAAATTTCATCCACTGGAATCCTTAACCTCAAGAACAACATCATGCTGCTCATTCCTGCTATCGACCTCAAGGATGGTCACTGCGTTCGCCTGAAACAGGGCGATATGGAACTTGCAACCGTCTTTTCCGACGACCCCGGCAAGATGGCCCGCCATTGGCTCGAGCAAGGCGCGCGCCGCCTGCACCTGGTGGACCTGAACGGTGCCTTTGCCGGCAAGCCGAAGAACGAAGGCGCCGTGAAGTCCATCCTGCGGGCCGTGCAAGACTATGCGGAAGAATTCGACCTGCCTGAAATCCCGGTGCAACTGGGCGGCGGCATCCGCGACCTCGACACCATCGAGCGCTACCTCGATGACGGCATCAGCTACATCATCATCGGCACTGCCGCCGTGAAGAGCCCCGGCTTCGTGCACGATGCCTGCGGCGCCTTCCCCGGCCACATCATCGTTGGCCTGGACGCCAAGGACGGCAAGGTGGCGACCGACGGCTGGAGCAAGCTGTCCGGCCACGAGGTGATCGACCTGGCGCAGAAGTTCGAAGGCTACGGTGTCGAATCGATCATCTACACCGACATCGGCCGCGACGGCATGATGGGCGGCGTGAACATCGAGGCCACCGTGCGCCTGGCGCAGGCGGTGCGCATCCCGGTCATCGCCTCCGGCGGCCTGCACAACCTGGGCGACGTGGAAGCCCTGTGTGCCGTGCAAGACGAAGGCATCGAAGGCGTGATCTGCGGCCGTTCGATCTATGAAGGCACGCTGGACCTGGCTTCGGCGCAGGAACGTGCCGACGAACTTTCAGAGTAAACAAAATATGCTGGCTAAACGCATCATCCCCTGCCTCGACGTGACCGATGGCCGCGTTGTGAAAGGGGTCAACTTCACCGAACTGCGCGACGCCGGCGACCCGGTGGAAATCGCACGCCGTTACGACGAGCAAGGGGCGGACGAACTGACCTTCCTCGACATTACCGCCTCGAGCGACAACCGCGACCTGATCCTGCACATCATCGAAGCCGTGGCGTCGCAAGTGTTCATCCCGCTGACCGTGGGCGGCGGCGTGCGCCAGGTGGCCGATGTGCGCCGCCTGCTGAATGCCGGCGCCGACAAGGTCAGCATGAACACCTCCGCCGTAACCAATCCGCAACTGGTGTACGAAGCATCGCAAAAGCACGGCAGCCAATGCATCGTGGTGGCGATCGACGCCAAGAACGTCGCGCCCGGCAAGTGGGAAGTGTTCACCCACGGCGGCCGCAACGCGACCGGCCTCGATGCGGTCGAATGGGCGCGCAAGATGGCCGAGCTGGGCGCCGGCGAACTGCTGCTGACCAGCATGGACCGCGACGGCACCAAGTCCGGTTTCGACCTGGGCCTGACCCGGGCCGTGAGCGATGCGGTCAACATCCCGGTGATCGCATCGGGCGGCGTGGGCGGCCTGCAAGACCTGGCCGACGGCGTCAAACTGGGCCACGCCGATGCGGTGCTGGCGGCCAGCATCTTCCACTACGGCCAGCACACCGTACAGGAAGCCAAGCAATTCATGGCGGCGCAGGGCATCCCCATGCGCCTTTCTTAAACTTCGGGGAACACACAATGGCCACCGCAATTGCAGCGAATGTCGCCAAAGCCAAATGGCTGAACAAGGTGAAGTGGGACGAGCATGGCCTGGTGCCGGTCATCGCACAGGAAGCCGGCAGCAATGATGTGCTGATGTTCGCGTGGATGAACCGGGATGCGCTCTACAAAACCGTCGAGCTGGGCGAGGCCGTTTACTGGAGCCGCTCGCGCAAGAAGCTGTGGCACAAGGGCGAAGAGTCGGGCCACGTGCAGAAAGTGCTGGAAATCCGCCTCGATTGCGACGAAGACGTGGTGCTGCTGAAGATCGAGCAGGCAGGCGATATCGCCTGCCATACCGGCCGCCATTCCTGCTTCTTCAACAAGTTCGAGAATGGCGACTGGCAGAACACCGAGCCGGTGCTGAAAGACCCTGAAGAGATTTACGCGGAAGTGAAAAAATGAGCAATGTACTGGACCGCGTGGCGGCCACCATCGAAGCGCGCAAGGGCGGCGACCCGTCGTCGTCCTACGTCGCCAAGCTGTTTTCCAAGGGCGACGATGCGATCCTGAAAAAGATCGGCGAGGAAGCCACCGAGACCGTGATGGCGGCGAAAGACGCCCGCGTCAGCGGCGATGCGTCGAAAGTGCTGTACGAATGCGCCGACCTGTGGTTCCATTCGCTGGTGCTGCTGGCGCAATTCGAGTTGTCGCCGCAGCAGGTACTTGATGAGCTGGCGCGCCGCGAAGGCTTGTCCGGCCTGGAAGAAAAAGCATCCCGTAAGGAATAATTGTGGAAAATTGCCTGTTCTGCAAGATTGCAGCCAAACAGATCCCGTCGACCGTGGTGCATGAAGACGAGGACTTGATGGTGTTTAAGGACATCCACCCGGCCGCGCCGGTACACTTGCTGATCATCCCGAAACAGCACCTGTCGACCTTGTCCGACTGCAAACCGGAGCACGCGCCCTTGCTGGGCAAGATGCTGGCGCTGGTGCCGCAACTGGCTGAGCAGCATGAGATTGCCGTTGCCTACGAGGCGGATGGCACGCCGACCCGCGGCTACAAGACCCTGATCAACAGCGGTCCGGATGGCGGCCAGGAGGTGTACCACCTGCATATGCACCTGTACGGCGGGCCGCGGCCATGGCGCGGCATGCGGACTTGAGATTATGACAAGCACATGACAGGGGCGCTTCGCGTATACTGTCCCAACGAATGATTCTTTTAGGGGTTTTGTAATGGGTTCTATGAGCATTTGGCACTGGCTGATCGTCCTGGTAGTCGTCATGCTGGTATTCGGCACCAAGAAACTGGGCAATATCGGCTCCGACCTGGGCAAGGCCGTCAAGGGCTTCAAGGATGGCGTCAAGGGCAACGAGGAAGAGAAGCCGGCACAGCCGGCTCCGCCGGCGGCCCAGGTGACCGACAAGGGCACCATCGAAGTCGAAGCCAAGGAAAAGACCAAGCAGTAATCAGCAATGATCGACCTCGGTCTTACCAAAATTGCCGTCATCGGGGTAGTGGCCCTGGTCGTCATCGGTCCTGAAAAGCTGCCCAAGGTGGCGCGCATGGCCGGGACGCTGTACGGTCGCGCCCAGCGTTACCTGAACGACGTCAAATCCGAAGTCTCGCGCGAGATGGAGTTGGACGAGCTGAAGAACCTGCGCAAGCAGGCCGAAGAAGCCGCCAGCACCTTCAAGGACGAGATGGAAAACTCCATCGGCAAGGATATGGCGGAAGTCGAGGCGGCGCTGCGCGACCAGCCGATGGCCACGCCAGCGCTGGACCTGTACACCCCGACCAACGAAGACATGGCGCGCAAGGCCAAGGATTTCCGCCGCAAGCGCGTGGTGCGCAGTGCGGCCGTGCCGCTGTGGTACAAGCAGCAGGCTGGCGTCCGCACCCACGTCATCTCCGGCGCGGCGCGCATGAAGCGCCACCGCCCCGGCAGCCGCAAGAACGCATCGTTTTTCTAAATGAGTCAACAACAACCCGTCGAAGAAACCTTCATCAGCCACCTGGTTGAGCTGCGCGATCGCCTGGTCAAGGCCAGCATCGGCATCGCGGTGGTGACGGCGCTGCTCGGCTTCGGCATCGGCCCGTCCCGGATCTATGACCTGATCGCAGCGCCGATGATTGCCGCCATGCCGGTAGGCTCGAAGATGATCGCCACCAGCGTCATCTCGCCCTTCCTGGTGCCGATGAAGGTGACGCTGCTGTTCGGCTTCATCCTGTCGCTGCCATGGGTGCTGTACCAGATGTGGGCCTTCGTGGCGCCCGGTTTGTACCAGCACGAAAAGCGCCTGGTGGCGCCGCTGGTGATCGCGTCCTCGTCGCTGTTCATGGCGGGCGTGGCGTTCTGCTACTTCCTGGTGTTCGGCAAAGTGTTCGCCTTCATCAACCAGGTCTCGCCGACCTCGATTGCGGTGATGCCGGATATCGAGAACTACCTCGACTTTGTGATGTCGATGTGCCTGGCCTTCGGCTGCGCGTTTGAAGTGCCGGTGGTGGTGGTGGTGCTGGTGCGCATGGGGCTGGTGTCCGTCGCCAAGCTGAAGGAGTGGCGCGGTTATGTGATCGTGGCCGCTTTCGTGATCGCCGCGATTGTGACCCCGCCCGATGTCGTCAGCCAGTTCTCGCTGGCTATCCCGATGTGGCTGCTGTTTGAAATTGGCGTGATCCTGTCGCCGATGTTCGTCAAGGCCACCACGGCGCCGGAAGAAAAAGCTGATTAAGGATCAAAAGAAGATCTTTACCGTATTTGCACTGACGAGTATCAGGGTAATGATATTCAAAACCCAGAGCGGCCGCATTTTCCTCGTCAGCCGCAATTCAAGTTCTGCAAGCAAAGTACGCATTTCCGCGCGCGAGATTGCCCGATCGGCATCATTCGCCACAGGTTGACTTAGCGCAAGTTTCAACGCGTCGGCATGTGCTTCGGCATGCTCGCGCAGCACACCTGCATCGACCAGCGTTTTCACGAATTGGGCTGTATCAAACCGGACCGGCATGGTCATGGCCACTCCCTTGATTCATGTTAGCAGAATCGCCCCGCGGCGCGCGCGGGGCATAGGGCAGCTTAGACCGCTTACTGCATCAACTCTTTGATCACGCGTACAGGTGCGCTGCCATAGCTCAGGAAGTCTTCGTGGAATTCCTTGAGCGAGAACTTGCTGCCCAGGGCGGCGCGGCGCTGTTCGCGCAGCTCCATGATTTCGGAGTAGCCGGAGAAATAGCTGGTGAGCTGCACCGAGGTGAGCTGCGCCCGGCGCCACTTCTCTTTGGCTTCGGCGCCGGTCTGGAAGGCCTGGCGGGTCAGCAGGTCGATCGCTTCCTGCTCCGTCATGCCCTGCACATGCACGCTGTAGTCGAGGATAGTGTTGGTCACGCTGCGCAGGTTCCACTTCGAGTACATCAGCCACATTTCAGGATCGTTGTTGCCGTAGCCTGATTCGAGCATCATGCGCTCGCTGTACACCGCCCAGCCTTCCACCATCGCGCCATTGCCGAAGATCGACTTCACGATCGACGGCGACTTGTTGGCGTACACCAGCTGCGCATAATGGCCGGGGATGGCTTCGTGCATGTTCAGGATCTGCAGGATCCAGTGGTTGTACTCGCGCAGCGTGGATTCGGCCTGCTCGGGCGTGACGTCGTCCAGTGGCGTCACGTTGTAGTAGGTGCGGTCTTGCGGGCGGTACGGGCCGGGAGCCTCGATGCTGGCGCCGGCCACGCCGCGCTGGTAGGCAGGCGTCTCGCGTACCACCAGCGGCTTGTTCGGGTCCAGCGTCAGCAGGTCGTTCTTCACCACCCAGTCCTGCAGCACGGGGATCTGGCGGCGGATCTCGGGGAAGAATTCCTCGCGCGGCACATGGTTGGACGAGAGCTTGTCGATCATCATGCCGATCTTGGCGAAGCGATCGGAAGGCTTGGCTTTGTCGGCCAGGTACTTCGGCCACAGGTCGTCCGAGATGCGGTCCATGTTCGACAGCAGTTGTTCGCGGGTCGCCAGCGCTTTCTGGTAAGTCTGTTCGGCGTTGCTGCCGGACTGGATGTCGTAGCCGAACTTCGCTTCGTACAGCTCTTTGCCGATGCGGAAGGAGCGTGCGCCGCTGACGGCCAGCGACTTGTCCAGTTCACCGAGCCAGGCGGCATACGCCTGCACGGCTACCTTGGCGGCCGCAATGCGCTGCGCGTACAGGTTCTTTTCATTGGCGTTGAGGATCGAATCCTGCGCCTGCTTGTCCAGGTCGGACAATACCGCCAGTACGCCCGGCGCCTGGTCGATGGCCAGCTTCACGTGCTCGCGGGTCGGGTTCGTGATGTTGTTGCGTGCCGCTTCGTAATACGCCGGCACGCTGCCGATGCGGCGCAGCAGGGTGCGCAAGCGCTGCGGCCTGGCCGCGTATTCGGTGTTCAGCACGAAATCGATCGGGCCGGCGACGTTGTAGATGGCCGGGTTCCATTCCCACTCGCGGAAGGTAGTCAGGTACCAGCGGTCCGAGTTCAGCTTGTTCTGCAGCAGGCCAAGGTCGCTGCGCTGTTTCGGCGACAGCTGCCTGGCGTCGATCTTGCCGAATTTTTCCAGCCATTCATTGATGAAGGCAAGCTGCTGGTCGCGGTAAGCCTGGTCGGGAACGGTCAGTTGGGCGGCGGTGTCGTACTTGCCGACCGAGATGGCGGTCTCGGGATCGATGCGCCACAGGGCACCGAGGAACTGGTTGGCCTGGCTGTCGAAAGCCTTGTCCTGGCGGCGTTCGGCCGGCATCGGCTTGCTGGCGACTGCCGATTTGGCATTGCCTGCCCTGGATTTGCCGGCATTCTTGCCAGAGGACTTGCCGCCCCGGGTGGATTTGGACGACGATTTGCCGGTTTTGCCGGGTTTGCCTTTACTGCTGGACTTCTTGCTGACGGCCGTCTTGGCCGGCGCGTTGGATTTCTTGCTCTTCGTCGCGGCGTCGACCGGCGACAGGGCCAGGCTCAACATCATCGCGGCGAGGGCGATTTTGGTTTTCATCATGTTTCAACCTATTGCTAGTGCAGCGTGGGAGAGTATCACAAGCCAAGTGCCTCCCGCGCCCGGACGGGGTCCAGGCCCCTGGCTTGCGCGGCCGCATCGGGCGGCAGCCATTGTGGAAAAGGGACTTCCTGGTTAACGTGCTTGCCGGATGCGGTGTGCAATTGCCGCACGCGCGCCAGCGCGTTGGCCGGCAGTTCGCCCGCCAATGCCGCAACGGCAGGCCACAGGCGGCGATGGACCAGCGTCAGCTTGCCCCCTAACAGGCGGCAGACCAGGATGTCGTCGTGCTCCTGCACTTCGCTCAACACCGCGAAAATGCGCTTGCCTTCAGGGTGGCCCCACCAGCTGCCCTTGATGGGGGCGCCGACGATGGCCTCCGTCAACGTAGGAGCCTTGCCGCGCGCCGATGCCAGCACGACTCCTCGCTGTTCGACGAACGTCAACGCCTGTTGCGCGTTCATCCGGCCGCTTGCTTCATGGTGCGCAGCAGCAGTGGCTTGAGGCAGTTGCGCTGGGCCTCGTGCCTGCTTTCGCTGATGTTGATGAATAGCGGCTGCAGGAAAGCGTTCAGGTTGTGCTTGCGCGCCAGCAGCGCCTGCTGCGTACTGGCGGGTGTACGTGGCGCTGCCAGTCGCGCGAACCAGGCGTCCCAATCGCTGCATTCCAGCGTCTTGGCGCGCGACAGGTAGAAGATGGGGGCCATCAGGCGTTCGCCTTCGCCGTAGTGATAGAAATGCTCGCCAGGAGGCGCAACCTGGCTGGCAATGGCGGCCAGCATCTGATCGTGCTCGGCGCGGCCAAGCGCCGGATTGAGCGAGAGCTGCAGCATGATGTCGGCGGCGTGGGCGACACCGTGGCGCCAACCTTCCTTTTCGTCGAAGCCGCGGTAGTCGCTTACACCGCGCAGGTAATCCGTCGCAGCGCCTACCAGTTGCGAGCGTTGTTCTGCGGAGAGGTAAGGCTTGACGCGGTCCATTCGCGCCACGTCTGCCAGCACCAGTGCGGCAAAGGGGCGCGCGAAGCCTTGCGGGTCGGGAGCCTGCAGTTGCGCTGTCAGGCGCGCGCGCAGCTCCTGCACCGTGGCGGTTTCCAGCTTGTCGGCGCGCATCCAGGCTTGCAGGCCTTCGAAGGCCAGTTCATCGCGCTCGACGGGATCGGGCGACGACAGGCAGGACAGCGCTTGCAGGGCCAACACCTGGCGGCGGGCGCTGTCGTCGACCTGCCATTTGGCGGCTTTGGCGGCGCGCAGTTCGGCGGCGGGGCAGGTGATGGCGGAAGCCGGCGCCGCGTGGCCCATTGCGGCGGCCAGGCAGGTCGCCGCCAGCGCGGCGCTCATCGCGGCACGGACGGAAAATGATGTCAGTCGCATAGCGTCTCCTATCAGAAGCGGCGCAAGCCTTCGTTCAGCATCGCCAGCATGTCTTCCGCGGTCATGCGTGCCGCGGTGTCGCTGCAATCGAGCAGGCTGTCGGCCAGTTCGCGCTTGTGGCCATGCAGTTCTACGATGCCTTCCTCGATTGTATTGCGTGCCACCAGGCGGTAAATGGTGACCGGCCGCAGTTGTCCCATGCGGTGCGCGCGGTCGGACGCCTGGTCTTCCACCGCAGGATTCCACCACGGGTCCATATGGATCACGTAGTCGGCTGCGGTCAGGTTGATGCCGACGCCTCCAGCTTTAAGGCTGATCAGGAACACGTCGCCTTCGCCGGCCTGGAAAGCGTCCACCGACTGCTTGCGCGCGGCCATCGGCGTGCTGCCGTCAAGGTATTGATACCGGATGCCGTTACGGTCCAGGTGGGCACGGATCAGCGACAAATGGTCGACGAACTGGCTGAATACCAGCACCTTGTGGCGGTTCTCCAGCAAGCCCTCCAGCAGGCGCGCGAAGGCAGCCAGCTTGCTCGACTCCAGCCGCAGCGTAGGCGCTACAAGGTTCGGATTGCAGCATGCGCGGCGCAGCTTCATGATCTCCGCCAGGATTTGCATCGACTTCCGGTCCGCCGGTCCTTCAATGGAAGCCAGGTTCTCAAGCGCTTCGCGGCGCAACGATTCGTACAGCGCGGTTTCTTCCGGCGACAGGTCGACTTCCAGCACGATCTCGGTGCGCGCCGGCAGTTCGGTCAACACTTGCGCCTTGGTCCGGCGCAGTATGAATGGCCCGATCAGGCGGCGCAGGCGATTGCGGGCGCCGACTTCCGCGCGGTGATCCTGCTGGCGTTCGATCGGCCCGGCAAAGCGCAGGTTGAACTGTTCATGACTGCCCAGCAGGCCCGGATTGATGAAGCGGAACAGGTTCCACAGCTCTCCCAGGTGGTTTTCCAGCGGCGTGCCGGTGGCCACCATCTTGAAGTCGCCCTTCAGCGCCATCACCGCCTGCGAGCGCTTGGTGGCTGCGTTCTTGATGTTCTGCGCTTCGTCCAGCACGATGGTGTGCCATGTCGGCTTGGTGAAGCGCTCGGATTCCAGTTGCAGCAGGCCGTAGCTGGTGATCACCAGGTCGAACGGGCCGGCGTTGCGGACGATGTCGTCGCGGTCGCCGGTGGCATACATCTTCACGTTGAGCGTAGGTGCAAAGCGCGCAGCTTCGCTGGCCCAGTTCAGGCACACCGAAGTCGGGGCCACCACCAGCGTCGGTCCTTGCGGTGCGCGCAGCAGGGCCAGGGCCAAGGCCTGTAAAGTCTTGCCCAGGCCCATGTCGTCGGCCAGGCAGGCGCCAACGCCCCAGTGCGCGAGGCGGGCCAGCCATTCGAAGCCTGCCAACTGGTAGTCGCGCAACTCGGCCTGCAGGGTGCTTGGCAATTGCGGCGTGTAGCTGGCGCTGGCTTCGATGCGTTGCAGGTGCTCGCGCCACATGGCGTCCGCCTCCACCATGCCCACGTCGTTGGCCAGTTCTTCCAGCACGAAGGCGGCCAGGCGATGCACCTTCACGCCGGCGTCGTCGTCCTCGCCATAGCCGGCCAATTCGGACAGGCGGCGGTGCAGCTCCTCCGACAGCGCGAGGAATTCCTTGTCGCCCAGCGCGATGAAGCGGCTCTTGCCGGCGCGGATCATGTCCAGCAGCGAGCGCAAGTCCAGCACGCGGTCCTCGTCGACCACCAACTGGCCGCTGGCGGAGAACCAGTCCTTCTTGCTCTTGATGTTCAGGCGCAGCTGCTTGCTGTACACCGGCTTGGTGAGACGGAAGGTTTCACCTTCAGGCCATGCCAGCACCACCTTGTCGGCGCCCTGCTCCTGCAACTCGGCCAGCAACTGCAGGCAGAGCGCTGGCTCGCCCAGCAGCCATTCGCCATGCTCCTCGGTGGCCTGTTCCAGCACTTCGCACTTGAGTACCAGCTGGCGCTCGGCATCGCGTTCGCCGGCCAGGCTGCGGCGTGCCTGTACCGAGCGGCCATTGACGTCCGCAATGACGTTTTCAGCGCCGGCACCTGGTGCGTAATAAGGCCCCGCATCGCGCAGTGGACGTACCTGGACCTGCATCTTCAGGCCTTGCTGGTAAGGCAGGAGGTGGATATGCAGGCGAGGATCGGCATCGCACTGCTCCGTGTTCGCCGCACCGCCGCCGATATCGGACTGCACGGTCACCATCGAGGACACGGCGCCAATGGCCTGCAGCACCTGGTCCTTTGCATGCTCGGGCACCGTCAGCCCATCGCCGACGATGGCTGCGATGCGGCGATGTTCGTCCTGCACGCTGACCACGCGCAGGCGGTTGGGCGCCTCTCTGACCACGATCACATTGGCGTTCACGTTTTCGATGGCTGGGTGCAGCGCAAGGTGCAACTGGCCCTGGTGGGTACGGATCAGCAATTCCGGCGCGCCTGCCAGCAGTTCGACGCGGGTATCCGGCGCATCCATCCAGAACACCAGCGGGTGGCCGACCAGGGCGAGCACCGCCTGGTCGATGTCGATGTCGTAGCGCAGGCCGGAAGAATAAGCCTGGCGCGACGGCATGATGGCGCTGCTGATGCGCATGTCCTGCGGTGTCAGGAACTCCATCTGCGCAGCGTCGTCGCGCAAGCGCTTGAATGCTACCGGGCGTGCCTTGCCCCAAGCGCCGCGCATATCGCGTTTCTGTTCGCGCGCTTCGATTTCGGCGACGCCCTGGCGTTCGCCGTAACTGATCGTCCAGACCAGGCGCATTTCGCCGCCCGCCTCGGCGCCGCCCTGCTGCAGGTTGATCAGGGCTGCCAACTGGCGCTGCCATGCTTCCTGCCGCTCGAACCAGGTGGCCATGTCGCCAAAACCAAACTGCTCGCGCAAGGCCGCTGCGCGTCCCGCCGCGGCCTCGTCGCCAAGATGCCCCAGCAAGCTTTCCGCACCGGCTGCCAGCAGCATGAAGCCGGCCGCTTCCGCCGCCTGCGCCAGGTCCTGCAGTTCCGCGCGGCGTTGCTTCAAATGCGGCAGCGCGAGCCAGTAATACAGCATGCATTGGAACATTTGCGCCTGCAGTGACGCCTCCCAGGCGCGCTGGGCCACCAGGTCGGCCTGCATGGTACCGGCGCGGATCTGGCGCAGCATGCTCAGTTGCTGGTAGACCGCGCTGTCGGCACTGTGCTGGGCATGCACCGCCACGTCGAGGTAGCTTTCCGCCCCTTTCAGGTGCTTGGCATCGCCGCTGCGCAGCAGCGCCACGATGTACAGGTGGCCGGCAATACCCTGGAACAGGTGCTTGCGCTTGCCGGATTCGCGGCGGATCGATTTCAGGGCAGCTTCAAAGCCGCTCACCGCGGCTGCCACGTCGCCGCGCAGCAGCAGCACGGCGCTGGAGAAGCATTGCACCAGCGCGCCCTCCATGCCTTCCAGGTAACGCATGGCGTCGGCCAGCCTGCCGCACACGATCGCATGTTCCGCCATTGCCAGCCGCAATGCGGGGCCGACCGGCTGTTCGGCAGCCTGGCGGCGCTGCACGTGGCGCTCCGCGTAACCGCGCACCAGCGGCGCCAGGCCGGGCTCGCGCTGGGTGTGCTGCACCAGCAGCATCAGCACATCGTCCTGCAGGGACGGATGCACCAGGAGCAGCATGCCTGCTTCAAAGGGACGCGTGAAGATGTCGACAATCGGGTGCAGTTGCGCCGCCTCGTAGCACACCATGCAGGCGGCCAGCAACGGCATGACGTCCTGCGGCGGGCGGCCGCGCAACATGGCCATGCGCAGGCGCGCCACGCCGTGGCGGTAGCTGCGCGGCTCGTAGGCGCCGTTCCAGTTCTGGCGCATCGGGTTCAGCGACTCGTAGGCCTGGCAGATATCGTCCAGCAGGTGGGCGCCGATGGCGGCGCGGATCGCCGGCCAGCGCAGGCGGGCGTTGCAGACATAGCCGCGCCCCATCACGGCGCTGGTGAAGGCCAGCCGTTCCAGCTTGAGCAGCGGGTCGTCCAGCGTCAGCGTATTGAACGGCTGGCCGTTTGCGTCGCGGACGCCGGCAGCGACAATGTGATCGAGGATGGCGGTGCGGCCGAGCGGGTCGCCCACCAGCGCCAGCAACGCCAGGATGGCTTTTTCAGGCTGTTCGAGGACCTCGAATTCCGCCAGCAGGGTGTCGCTCATCCGCGCAAGCCAAACATGTGTTGGTAGAAGTCCAGCTCCGCATGCAGCGTGCGTACGATGGTGTCGGCCTTGCGGAAGCCGTGGCCTTCGCCTTCCAGTTCAACATACGTTACCGGAATGCCGCGCTGGCGCAATGCGTTCACCATGGCTTGCGATTGCTGCGGCGGCACGACCTTGTCGTCCAGGCCCTGGAAAAAGATCATCGGGCGCGACAGGCGATGGGTATGGTTGATCGGGGAGCGCTCGGCATACACCGCCTCGGCCCGCGCCTTGGGAGCGATCAGGTATTCGTTGTAATGCGATTCGAATTTATGCGAGTCGTCGTCCAGTCCTTTCAGGTCGGACACGCCGTAATAACTGGCGCCCAGCCTGAATACATCGTGGAAGGTCAGCGCGCACAGCGTGGTCAGGCCGCCAGCGCTGCTGCCGCGGATGATCAGGCGTTCGCCGTCTGCCAGGCCTTGCGCAAGCAGGTGGCGCGCGCCGGCGATGCAGTCTTCCACATCGACGATGCCCCACTGGCCCTGCAGCGCATCGCGAAAGGCGCGGCCGAAGCCGGTGCTGCCGCCGTAGTTCACGTCCAGCACGCCGAAACCGCGGCTGGTCCAGAACTGCGTCTTCAGGTTGAGGGTGCTGGCCGCCATGCCGGTTGGGCCGCCGTGGCTGATCACGATGGCCGGCGGTTTTTCGCCTTGCGGTGCGCGCACGTCCCGGTTGGTGGGTGGATAGAAAAAGGCATAAGCCGTGCGGCCGTTGGCGCTTCGATAGCTGATGCTTTCGGGGACGGACAGGTAGCCCGGCGCCGGCAAGCTGGAGATCGAGCATTCAAGTACTTCGCGCTCTCCGCTCGCCAGGTCGATGCGGGCGATCTCCGGGGCGATGGTCGGGCTGCCTGCCAGCACCACCAGGTATCCCTCGCCTACGCGCAGTTCGCGGATTTCCTGGTATGGCGTGGCGATCGGCTCCGGGACCGTGCTGCCGGCGCGCAGGCGCGCCAGCTTGCTGACGCCTTGCTCAATATAGCTGCAGACGATTGCACCACCCGCGCCGAAGCCGTACAGCGAATTGCCGAAGGTCCAGTGCGGGGTCGCAAACTCCGCCGCCATCGGGCACAGCGCCTCGACCGCGCTGGCCGCGCCGCCCGCAGCCTCGCGCAGGCAGTACAGGTTCCACCAGCCGCTGCGGTCCGAAACGAAGTGCAGCACCCCCGCAGGCGACCATTCAGGCTGGCAGATCGATTCCTGCGGCCCGCCGGCCACGCGTGAAGGCGTGCCGAGCCGGCCATCGGCCTCGACATCGGCTATCCACAGCTCGGTGCCCTGCCACGGCATGCGCGGGTGGTCCCACGAGATCCAGGCCAGACGACGGCCGTCCGGCGACAACCGTGGCGAAGAATAGAAGTCATTCCCCATCACGAGCACGCGCTCGCCGCCATCGAAGCCCACCGCGCAAATCGTATTCACCGGCTGCGCATGCGAGCCGTCATGCTCCGGGTGCTGCTCCCGCACCGCGATCAGCCGCGCATGGGCGGTGTCAAATATGAAATCCGCGAAGCGCTGGCGGCCCGGCGAGGTGAATGCCTGCGCTGCGCCATCCGGCGCAAGGCGGTACAGGCGGTTGTCGGCATGGTGCGAGAACACCAGCACGCCGTCGGCAACGGCGTAGGCGCCGCCGCCATATTCATGGACGCGGTTACGCACGTTGAACGGCATCGGCGTCACTTCGGCGGTGGCGGCAAGAGCCGGCCGGCGCATCAGGGTGGTCCGTCCCGCTTCGGCCGAGCGTCCGGCCAGCCAATAGATGTCGGTCCCGTCCAGGATCACCGACGACAGCGTCGTGGCGCCCGCAGCGACCATCTCGGCGCTGATCGGTGATGGCCAGGCGCCAAAAGGCGCGGTGGAGGAGGATGTCATGGGCGCTCCGAAACGCGTAAAAACAGGGCAGGGATGCGATAATAACGCCTTTCTCCCTGCTTTAGATTGTCTTTCATGCCACAATTTGCCCCGCTGAAGAACGACACCTTCCTGCGTGCGCTGCTGCGCCAGCCGACCGAATACACCCCGGTGTGGCTGATGCGCCAGGCAGGACGCTACCTGCCTGAATACCGCGCGACGCGCCAGAAGGCGGGCTCCTTCATGGGCCTGGCAACCAATCCGGACCTGGCAACCGAAGTCACGCTGCAGCCGATCGACCGCTACCCACTGGACGCGGCCATCCTGTTTTCCGACATCCTGACGGTGCCCGATGCGATGGGCCTGGGCCTGTATTTCGTGGAAGGCGAGGGCCCGAAATTCGAGCGCCCGCTGAAGACCGAGGAAGACGTCAAGGCACTGCAGCTGCCGCCGGCAGGTTCGCTGGACTACGTATTCAATGCCGTGACGCAGATCCGCACCGAGCTGAATGGCCGCGTGCCGCTGATCGGCTTCTCCGGCAGCCCATGGACGCTGGCTTGCTATATGGTGGAAGGCCAGGGCTCGCGCGAGTTCCACACCATCAAGAAGATGATGTATGCGCGCCCGGACCTGATGCATCACATCCTGGACGTGAACGCCCGCGCGGTCGCCGCCTACCTGAACGCCCAGATCGACGCCGGCGCGCAAGCCGTGATGATCTTCGACTCCTGGGGTGGTGCGCTGGCCGACGGCGCCTACCAGCAGTTCTCCCTGCAATACATGCAGCGGGTCGTGAGCCTGCTGAAGCGCGAAAAAGATGGTGTGAAGATCCCGGCCATCGTGTTCACCAAAGGCGGCGGCCACTGGGCTGAGGAAATCGCCGCGATCGGCGCCGATGCCATGGGCCTGGACTGGACCGCCAACCTCGGCAAGATCCGCGCACTGGTGGGCCACCAGATGGCCCTGCAGGGCAATATCGATCCGTCCATCCTGTTCGCCAATCCGGAACAGATCGCTGCCGAAGTGCGCCGCGTGCTCGATTGCTACGGCCCGCACAATACGGGCCATGTATTCAACCTGGGCCACGGCATTTCCCAGTTCACCCCGCCGGAATCGGTGACGGTGCTGGTGGAGACGGTCCACAGCCACAGCCGCAAGCTGCGCGGCGGCTGAAACCTGTCGTCCCGGTCCAAAGGGCGCTGCGGCGCCCTTTTTTATTTCGTGCAGAAGCGACTTATGCACAAAAATTTTTACTGCGGAAATAAGAGGCAGCCACAAATGCCCTCCTCTCAGCGTATTCGCAAGCTATTGATTTTAAACAGATTATTTTTCACTGCTTTTGTCAATGTTTTGGGTTTTGTAAACCTTATCCCAAGGTGCAAGCGAGCTTGTCGGGTCATTCTCCACAAAGTTATCCACAAAAACTGTGGAAAAAAGTCAAAAGTACTTTGTAAACCGGCACTTAGTAGGAATTTGTAGGAATTGTCTTAGCGTCATGTTGCATTGCATGATATTTCGCTAAGACTTTCAGTGGTGAAAGCAGTTGAGGAAACACAAACCCTGTCCCGCATGCCTGTGTACAATGCTTGGCTTGATGTTGTGGCGCACCAGGCACGTTTTCCACGCAAAAAGCGAAAAAAACTGCTTGATTTCGAGGAAAAACTGCTCCTTAAATGGTGCACTTATACACAGAGCGCGGAAAAATATGCACTTTCTGGCCCTCCTAGGATGGCTCTCGTAAGTAATTGAATTAAAAGGGGAAAAATCGGCCTATTTGGGTGGACTCCCCCGGATTGCAAGCTGGAGGTTAGTGCTTGCTCAGGATTCCAGCCCCTTTGTTCACAAAGTTATCCCCAGATTCTGTGGATAGTTGAAAAACCCTCAATTGATGGCCCTGGATGGCGCACTGCATTCTCCGAATTGCCTTGGACACGCCGCTTGACGCGGTTTTTGATTACCGCTGGGTTTGCGAAAAATCAAACCGGCCGCGTGTAGGACAATTGGCAATGGTGCCCTTTGGTCCGCGCGAAGTAGTCGGGCTGATCGTGGATATCCTCGAAGAAACAGATGTTCCCGAGGAAAAGCTGAAAGCCGCGCTGGCCGTGCGCAGCCAGTTGGCGCCGCTCTCCCCGCAATGGCTGGCATTGGCCGGCTTTGCCGCCGAGTACTACCAGCGTCCACTGGGCGAAGTTGCCTTGCCCGGCCTGCCCAAGAACCTGCGGGTGAGCAGCACTGTTGCGCTGGACCGCGCGATCAAGAAGCTGGCCAAGCTGGAACAGCCGCACGACCCGGCGCCGGCCAATGTGCCGGCGCCGAATGCGGGCCAGCAGGCGGCTGCCGACGCCATCGTCGGAGCGCAGGGCTTCGCGCCTTTCCTGCTGTATGGGGTGACTGGCAGCGGCAAGACCGAGGTTTACCTGCAGGCCTGCGCGCAAGTGCTGGCGCGCGAGCCGCAGGGCCAGGTACTGGTGCTGGTGCCCGAGATCAACCTGACGCCGCAACTGGAAACCAATATCCGCAACCGCTTCCCCGGCGTGATGCTGTCCACCTTGCACAGCCGCCTGTCGGAAGGCGAGCGCATGCTGCACTGGCTGGCTGCGCACGAAGGCAAGGCGCGCATCGTGCTGGGCACGCGCCTGTCCATCCTGGCCTCGATGCCGCACCTGAAGATGATCGTGATCGATGAAGAACACGATCCTTCGTATAAGCAGCAGGAAGGCTTGCGCTACTCCGCACGCGACCTTGCCGTGTGGCGCGCCCACCAGCTCCAGATTCCTGTGGTGCTGGGTTCCGCCACGCCGTCCCTGGAAAGCTGGCACCACGCGCTGAAAGGCCGCTACCGCAAGCTGGAATTGCGCCAACGCGCGGTGCAGCAGGCGGTGCTGCCTTCGGTGAAGCTGATCGACACCTCGCGCCGTCGCGGGCAGGAAGGCTTGACCGAGCAACTGGTGGAGGCGATCAGGCTGCGCATGGAGCGCGGCGAGCAATCCTTGCTGTTCCTGAACCGGCGCGGCTATTCGCCGGTGATCACCTGCGAATCATGCGGCTGGGTCAGCGAATGCAAGCGCTGCACGGCTTTGATGGTGCTGCATAAATCGGATTACCGCCTGCGCTGCCACCACTGCAGCCTGGAGATGCGCATCCCGCGCCATTGCCCCACGTGCGGCAATATCGACCTGCAGCCGCTGGGGCGCGGTACGCAGCGCATCGAGGAAAGCTTGCAGGAACTGTTCCCGCAAGCGCGGGTGCTGCGCATCGACGCCGACAGCACGCGCCGCAAGGGCAGCGCGCAAGAAGCATTCGACAGCGTGCACCGGCAGGAAGTGGATATCCTGGTCGGCACGCAGATGGTCGCCAAGGGGCACGACTTCAAGAACCTGACGCTGGTGGGCATCATGAATCCGGACAGCTCGCTGTTCTCGCAGGATTACCGCGCCAGCGAGCGCCTGTTCGCGCAGTTGATGCAGGTGGCGGGCCGCGCCGGACGACAGGGCGGTAGCGAGAGCGAGGTGCTGGTGCAGACCAGCTATCCGGAACATCCGCTGTTCTCGGCGCTGGTGGCGCATGATTACGACTACTTCGCCAACTCGCTGCTTGGCGAGCGCGAAGTGGCTGGCCTGCCGCCCTACCTGTACCAGGCCATCCTGCGCGCGGAGGCGCGCGAGCTGGCGCTGGCGCTGGAATTCCTGCGCGGTGCGCGCGACCTGGTGCAGCATGGCGGCATCACGATCAACGACCCGATCCCGATGAGCATGGCGCGCGTGCACAATATGGAGCGCGCGCAGTTGCTGGTGGAGTCGCCCTCCCGCCCGGCGCTGCAGGCATTCCTGAAAGAGTGGATGCAGGCGCTGCGCGAGCAGAAAGCCCGCATCAAGTGGTCGCTTGAAGTCGATCCGGTCGATATTTGAAACCGGCTTGCCGGTTTTCAGGATTGCACAAGATACCGCCTTGCAGTGCTGATAATCTGCTCATTGAGCGCATGCGTGAACGGCGTATCGAGCTCCCACGCATGCCAGTCCAGCTCCACGTCGATATAGCGTCCCGGCAGCAGGTCCACCAGCGCACCCTGCGACAAGGCCTGCGCCGCCTGCAGGTAAGGCAGCAGGCCATAAGCCATCCCGCCGAACACCGTATCGTTCAAGGCCGTCGATAGCGGCAGTGTATGGTGCGGAAAGGGCCGGACATAGCCCGCCTCGCGCGCCAGGAAGCGTGCCATCAGGTCGCGGTCGTGCACCACGGCTGGCGCCAGCGCCAAAGCCTCGATACCGAATCCGTCACCGAACCAATGCCCTGCAAAAGATGGCGTGGCCACGCAGACAAACCTCATGGCGCCGAGCGGTGTGGCGGATGAACCGGCAGCCGCGGGTGCCGGTACCTCGGCGCGCGCAGCAACGCAGCCGAACACGGCACCTTCGCGCATCAGGTGCAGCGCCACTTCGCGCTCCGCGCATTCCACATCAAGCTGGCAGCGCGGTGGCGACAGCAATGGCCGCAGGGCCAAGGGCAGCCAGGTCGCCAGGCTGGCCGCGTCGACGGCCATCGCGATTTCAGGCATGCTGGTCTGGTGGCCCAAGTCGATGTCGAGCGCTGCCTCCATCAGTTTGACGTTACGGTAATGCGAGATGAGGCGTTGGCCCAGGCCCGTCGCTTCGGCGGGGGAGCCGCGCACGATCAGCAGCCTGCCTACCGCGTCCTCGAGCGCCTTGATACGCTGGGATACGGCCGGCTGGCTGATGCCGAGCGCATTGGCCGCCTTGTCGAAGCTGCCCTGGCTGGCAACGGCATCCAGCACCGCCAGCGCGCGGTAGTCCAGATTTTCCATAAGTTATGCTTAATAAAAGCGCGAAAAGATAAGTCATACTAATGCATTCCCAATGACGGAGGCAAGATGGAAACCATCCAGTGCGATGTGGCGGTGATCGGTGCCGGTACGGCTGGGCTAAGCGCCTACCGGGCGGCGCGCAACGCCGGCAAGCGTGCGGTGTTGATCGAAGACGGTCCGCACGGTACTACCTGCGCGCGCGTCGGCTGCATGCCGAGCAAGCTGCTGATTGCCGCGGCCGAGGCGGCGCATGCGGTCCGCGAGGCGCCGGGTTTCGGCATTCAGCCGGGCGCCCTGAAGGTCGACGGCAAGGCGGTGATGGAGCGTGTGCGTAGTGAACGCGACCGCTTTGTCGGCTTCGTGCTGGCGAACGTGGCCGCCATGCCGGCCGAGGACAAGCTGCATGGGCGCGCGCGATTCACTGCGCCTAACCGTGTGCAGATCGGCGCCAACCTGGAGGTGGCGGCAAAAGCGGTCGTCATCGCCACCGGTTCGCGCCCCGACATTCCTTCCGACTGGTCCGCCGCCGGCCCGCGCGTCATCAACAGCGACGCCGTCTTCGAATGGACTGACTTGCCGCGCTCGGTGGCGGTGATCGGCGCCGGCGTGATCGGCCTGGAACTGGGGCAGGCTTTGCACCGCCTCGGCGTGCGCGTTGCCATCATCGCGCGCGGTAGCAGCGTGGCGCAATTGAAGGACCCGCATGTGCTGGCAGCCGCATCGCAAGCGCTGGGCGAAGAGATGGATATCCGCTTCCGTACCGAGGTGGCAGGGATCGCGCGCGCCGGCGACGGGCTGGAGCTGCGCACGCGCGATACCGAAGGCGAGGAGCGCGTCGAGCATTTCGAGTACGCGCTGGTCACCATCGGCCGCACGCCGAACGTTTCCGGCCTTGGTCTTGACCACGCCGCTCTGGCGCTGGATAAGAACGGCGTGCCGAAATTCGACCGCCACACCATGCAATGCGGCGATAGCTGCATCTTCATCGCCGGCGATGCCAGCGCCGAGATTCCCCTGCTGCCGGAGGCCGCCGACCAGGGCAAGATCGCCGGCGCCAACGCCGCCAGCTATCCCGAGGTGAAGCCGGGCCTGCGCCGCACGCCGCTCGCCATCACCTTCAGCGAACCGCAGATCGCCACGGTGGGCCAGGGCTACCAGGAACTATCGAATGGCCGCGAGCACTTCGCGATCGGCGCCGTCAGTTTCGACGACCAGGGACGCAGCCGCGTCATGCGCCAGAACAAGGGCATGCTGCGCGTGTATGCGGAGTACGGCAGCGGGCGCTTTCTCGGCGCCGAGATGGTCGGGCCGCGGGCGGAGCACATCGGCCACCTGCTGGCCTGGGCGCACCAGGCAAAGCTGACGGTGGCGCAAATGCTGGACATGCCCTTCTATCACCCGGTGGTGGAGGAAGGCTTGCGTACCGCCCTGCGCGACCTGGCGCTGGAGCTGCAAAAACCGCCGCCCCCGTCCAAGCCGATGCCGAACGATTGCACGCCCGGCTGCTAGCTCAGTTCAGGCTCGAATCCAGGCGACCCTGGCTTGCCAGTTCCCGCAGCACGCGCACGGTATCGAGGTCCGACTCCTGGTAAGCGGAGCGGCGGAAATCGTCGTACATGGCGTTGGCGGCGTCGGTTGCCGCGTCATGCCCGTCGTCGTACTGGAAGCGCACGTACAAGCGCTCCGGTTGCGGCATCTCGATCGTCATTGTCAGGCTCGAGGCGCTGATGTCTTTCTGCGCGGGCACGTCATAGCGCACCACATACGGCTCGTGCAGCACCACGTTGTCTTCGATGACAACATCGCCGTAGCGCAGGCGGCGGCTGAAGCCGGCATCGGTGCGGGCCGAGATTTCCGCCTCGTCCAGGTGCGGGACGAACAGCTTGGGCGACTCCGCGCGCAGCACCAGGCCGCGCCATAACTGCTGGTGGGTGATGGTGTCCATCAGCGGGTTGAGGATGTCGTTCACTTCTATCAAATGTTCAAATTTCATAACACGTCTGCCTGCCTAAATCGGGGATTGATACCACTATATTCTGTACAATGCCGGGATGTCCAATGCACCCCAGTTCGGCCTTAACGGGCCCCAGAGCGAAGCCGTGCTCTATCTCGACGGCCCTGCGCTAGTACTGGCGGGCGCCGGCTCGGGCAAGACGCGCGTCATTACGCAAAAAATCACCCATATGATCGAGGATCGCGGCTATGACCCGCGCACGATCGCCGCGCTCACCTTCACCAACAAGGCCGCGCTGGAAATGCAGGAACGCGTCGGCAAGATGCTCAAGCAGCCGCGCCAGGCCAAGCAGCTGACCGTCTGTACCTTCCACTCCCTCGGGGTGCGCATCCTGCGCCAGGAATGCAACCATCTGGGGCTGAAAGACCGGTTTTCAATCATGGACAGCGACGATTGTTATTCGCTGGTCCAGGATCTGGCCATCACCACCGACAAACACCTGATCCGCAGCATCCAGAACGACATCTCACTGTGGAAAAACGGCCTGGTGACGCCGGAAGAAGCGCTGAAGCAGGCCCAGACCGAGGATGAAGCGCAATCGGCACGGATCTACGGCAGCTATATCGCCACGCTGGCGGCATACCAGGCGGTGGACTTCGACGACCTGATCCGCCTGCCGGTGGAGCTGTTCCGCAACCATGACATCGTGCGCGACAAATGGCAGCGCCGCCTGCGCTACCTGATGATCGACGAGTACCAGGACACCAACACCTGTCAGTACGAGCTGGTGAAACTGATGGTGACGGGCCTGGGCAAGAAGCCGATGTTCACCGCGGTGGGCGACGACGACCAGGCGATCTACGGCTGGCGCGGCGCGACCATGGAAAACCTGGCGCTGCTGCAGGTCGATTTCCCCGACCTGCGCCTGATCAAGCTGGAACAGAACTACCGCTCCACCACCCGCATCCTGCAGGCGGCCAACGCGGTGATCCAGAACAATCCGAAGCTGTTCGAAAAGTCGCTGTGGTCCGAGCTGGGCATCGGTGAGCCGATCAAGGTGCATTCGATGCCGAACGAGGAGCAGGAGGCGGAGCAGGTGGCGATCATGATCTCGGCCGACCACTTCGAACGCAAGAACAAGTGGGCCGACTACGCAATCCTGTATCGGGGCAACCACCAGGCGCGCGTGATCGAACAGGCGCTGCGCACCCAGCGCATCCCGTACACGATTTCCGGCGGCCAGAGCTTCTTCGATAAGGCGGAAATCAAGGACATCATGGCCTATCTGCGCCTGATGGCGAACCCGGACGACGATCCCGCCTTCATCCGCGCTGCAACCACGCCGCGCCGAGGCATCGGCCAGTCCACGCTCGAAGCGCTGGGCTCCTTCTCGGGCAAGTGGCAATGTTCGCTGTTCGAAGCAGTCTTCAAGGGCGGCATCGAAGCGGTGCTCAACGACCGCCAACTGAAGCCGTTGCAGGACTTCTGCAATTTCATCCTCGAACTGGAATCGCGTGCCACGCGTCCCGGCCCGTCGGGCAGCGGCGACAACGCCGCGCAGGTGCTGGACGACCTGATGGAAGGCATGCATTACGAGCACTACCTGTACGACGCCTTCGAAGAACGTGCGGCGCAAGGCAAGTGGGAAAACGTGATGGACTTCGTCAACTGGCTGAAGGACCGGGGCCGCGGCGGCAAGGACCGCGATGGCGAAGAGAAGAACGTGCTGGAGCTGACCCAGATGGTGGCCCTGATGTCCATGCTGGATGGTAAGGACGAGGAGCCGGATGCGATCCGCATGTCGACGTTGCATGCGTCGAAAGGCCTGGAGTACCCGCATGTGTTCCTGGTCGGCGTGGAAGAAGGCATCCTGCCGCACAAGGGCGATCCGGATGCGCCGGTGGAATTGCTGGCGCAGCGCATTGAAGAAGAACGGCGGCTGATGTACGTGGGGATTACGCGCGCGCAGCGCACCTTGCAGCTCACCTGGTGCAAGAAGCGCAAGCGTGGCGGCGAACATGTGCAGTGCGATATATCGCGCTTCATCGCGGAGATGGCGCTTGACGTGGGCACCGCTCCGCCGACGGAATCGGAAGTACTGTCGCCGCGCGAGCGCTTGGCGCGCATGAAGGAGCTGCTGTCGGCTCCGCGCGACATTAATCCGGCGTAATTGGTGCTAGCATGGGTGCTCTTCCTTCAAACAGGAGGCTCCCATGTTTGTACGCATTTGCCTGCTTGCCGCCTTGGCGGGCGCGGCGCCCTTTGCATCAGCTGCCGATGTGGTGACCAAGCCTGAAGCCGAGGCCATGGTGAAGAAAGCCCTGGGCTACCTGAAGTCTAACGGCCGCGAAAAGACGTTTGCCGAAATCGACAAGAAAGACGGACAGTTCGTCGATCGCGACCTTTATCTTGTGGTCTACGGCACCGACGGCGTAGTGCGCGCCCACGGCGCCAACGCCAAGATGATCGGCAAGAACCTGATGGAACTGAAAGACGTCGACGGCAAGCCTTTCGTCAAAGAACGCGTCGAAATGGCGAAGAAAAAAGTCCCGTTCTGGCAGGACTACAAATTCAACAATCCGGTCTCCGGCAAGATCGAGCCGAAGACCATGTACTGCATGCCGGAAGACGACATGATTCTTTGCGGCGGCGTCTACCTGAAGTAGCGCTGGGCAGCGCAAGCTGCGCTATGGAATGCCGCTCCAGTAAAATGCCGGATTTCCCGACAGCAGGAGCAGGCCGTGAGCAGCGAAGATCGTTTTGTCAATATTGAACTGAAGTTGGTGCACCAGGAAGACTTGGTGGACTCGCTGAACCAGCGCGTCTACGAGCAGCAAAAGCAGATCGATATGCTGGAAGACCTGGTGCGCGCGCTTGCCGAGCGCGTGCGCACATCCACACTGGCGAACCAGACCCCGCTCAACGAGCGGCCGCCGCACTACTGATTCCTGACACTTTACGATACGCAGTGCAGCATGACTTTGCACTGAAGGGTTGCTATTATCGTGCGCCTCGAAACATTACAAAACAGGAGAGAGAATGTTCCGTCCAAAACTGTTGGTGATCGCAGCCAGCCTGGCTGTCGCAGGTATCGCCAATGCCGCACTGCCGGCATCCAATCCCTTCGCAGCCGAATCCAAACTGCCGCTGAACTACCCTGCCTTCGACAAGATCAAGAATGAGGACTACGGTCCGGCTTACGAAGAAGGCATGAAGCAGCAGGCTGCGGAAATTGCCAAGATCGCCAACAACAAGGCCGCGCCGACCTTCGACAACACCATCGTGGCGATGGAACGTTCCGGTCGCCTGCTGGACCGCGTGAGCTCCGTGTTCGGCAACCTGTCCGGCGCCAACACCAATGACACTTTCGAAGCGCTGAACCGCGAACTGGCGCCGAAGCTGTCCGCGCACAGCGACGCTATCCGCCTGAACGAAAAACTGTACGCCCGCATCAAAAACCTGTTCGACAAGCGCGACAAGCTGAAGCTGGATCCTGAATCCAAGCGCCTGTTGGAACGCTACCACACCGACTTCGTACGCGCCGGCGCCAAGCTGTCCGCGGCCGACAAGGAGAAGCTGAAAGCCTACAACTCGCAGTTGGCCGCCCTGTCCACCACCTTCAGCCAGAACGTGCTGAAGGAAGCCAATGCTTCCGCACTGGTGGTCGACACCCGCGAAGAGCTGGCCGGCATGTCCGACAAGGCCATCGACGCCGCCGCGGCAGCCGCCAAGGCCAAAGGCAAGGACGGCAAATTCCTGATCGCCATCGCCAACACCACCGGCCAGGCGCCGCTGGAAGTGCTGACCAACCGCACCACCCGTGAACGCCTGCTGGCCACCTCGTTGGCGCGCGGCAGCCATGGCGGCGATTTCGACAACCGCGAGATCGTGCTGAAGATCGCCAAGCTGCGCGCCGAACGCGCTGCGCTGCTGGGCTATTCCTCGCACGCTGCCTACCAGCTGGAAGACCAGACCGCGCATGATACCGACGCCGTGAACAAGCTGCTGGGCGAATTGTCCAAGCCGGCCGTGAACAACGCGCGCAAGGAATCGACCGACATCCAGGCCGTGATCGATGCGGAAAAGGGCGGCTTTGCCAACGCTGCGCAGGACTGGGCCTTCTACACCGACAAGGTGCGCCAGGCCCGCTACGCCTTCGACCAGAACCAGCTCAAGCCATACTTCGAACTGGACAACGTGCTGCAGAACGGCGTGTTCTACGCCGCGACCAAGGTGTATGGCATCACCTTCAAGGAACGCAAGGACCTGCCGGTGTACCAGCAAGACGTGCGCGTGTTCGACGTGTTCGATGCCGACGGCAAGCAACTGGCGATCTTCCTGGGCGACTTCTACGCGCGCAGCAACAAGCGAGGCGGCGCATGGATGAATGCCTACGTGTCGCAGTCGAAGCTGATGGGCACCAAGCCGGTCGTGGCCAACCACCTCAACATTCCCAAGCCGGCGGCCGGCGAGCCGACTTTGCTGACCTACGACGAAGCGCGCACCCTGTTCCACGAATTCGGCCACGCCTTGCATGGCATGTTCTCCGACGTGAAGTACCCGCGCTTTGCCGGTACCCGCGTGCCGCGCGACTTCGTGGAATTCCCGTCGCAGGTCAATGAGATGTGGATGACCTGGCCGGAGATCCTGAACAACTACGCCAAGCATTACCAGACCGGCGCGCCGATGCCGAAGGAATTGCTGGACAAGGTACAGGCTTCGGCCAAGTTCAATGAAGGCTTCCGCACCACCGAATACCTGGCCGCATCGATCCTGGACCAGCGCTGGCACCAACTGCCGTCCGACAAGATCCCGACCGATGTATTGGGCTTCGAGTCGTCGGTGCTGAAGGATGCCGGCGTCGATTTCGGACCGGTGCCCCCGCGCTACCGCACCACCTACTTCTCGCACGTGTTCGCGGGCGGTTATTCGGCGGGCTACTATGGCTACCTGTGGTCGGAGAAGCTGGACGCCGACACCGTTGAATGGTTCACCGAGAATGGCGGCATGCAGCGCAAGAACGGCGACCATTTCCGCAAGGCCCTGCTGTCCAAGGGTGGCACGATGGATGCGATGCAGATGTACCGCGAGTTCCGCGGCCGCGATGCGAAGATCGATCCGTTGCTGGAACGCCGCGGTTTGAAGTAAGCCGCCAGGCGGGCGCTTGACCTGTCCATGGTAGTCAGCTTTAAGCTTGCTGCCATGGACGACGAACATCGATTTAAGCACATCCGTAGCTGGTCACGGCGGATGGGTGTATAAAGGGGAATAGCCACTTCAACGGGGAAAGGGATCATGGACACCAAGCTGAAGGAGACTCTGCGTCAGTTGCACGCCACGCTGGCCCATCATGGCCCGGTCGATGAGGAATTGCAAAGCCTGTTGCGCCAGCTCGATGGCGACATCAAGCTGATCCTCGACCAGCCGCCGCAGCCCGAAGGCGGCACCTCCACCTACGGCCTGGCCGAACGCACTCAGGAAATCACCGCCAAATTTGCCGCCAAACATCCGGCATTGGAGCCGACCTTACGCGAACTTACCCGTATCCTCGGCAATATGGGAATTTAAAATCAATGGGCCCTGACGTGCCACTGGCCAAAAAAAGGCGGGCCGCAGCTCGCCTTTCGGTGTAGAACCCGGGGTTTTACCGGCTGTCCGCCGGCCCCCGGGAGGCTAGCCTTATGGGAAGGCCAGCATGGGCGGTTCTTCACCGCCAAAGTTGAAGTCAGGATGACGTTTGGCGATCATTTCCTCGATCTCCTTCATGCGCCGCACCGGCACGTCTACCATCATCAGAACCTGACCTTGTTCGATACGCTCTGAAAACTGCTCCAGCTTCTTGTTGGGGACGGCCGCCGCATTCATGCCGCTGGCCCAGCCGCCGAACAGTGCACCGCCCAGCGTGACCAGCAAGATGGTCATGGTGCGCAGGGTCAGCCCTTCGGGTGGGAAAACGACCAGGAAGATGCCGGCGCACAGCCCCACAATCCCGCCAATGGCAATCCCCAGCTTGGCGCCGTGGATCAGGTCCGTTCTTAGCAGGAAATTGCAATCTGGCATGTCATCGGGCAGGGTGCCCTCTTTTGCCATGAAGTGGATATGCCGTTCTTCGATGCGTGCCAGCAGCAGTTCGTCCAGTTCTGCGCGGGCGGCTTTGACATTGGGAAGCATGTAGTACAGTCTGCGTCGCATGATTACACTCCATGGAAGACGTTGTATACCCGTTATAGCAAAAATGTCACGATGTTCAATGGGTATTTCGCGGAAACGCCTTGCTGGAACGTCACAAGTTACTGAAACTTAAAGGTTTTTTGTGGGCGGCGATGGGCCAAAGCCAGTGATTTCCGGTACAATGCCGGGATGAATTCCCCAGCCAATCTTTTCGCGACCGTCGCCAAGCGGTCTGCGCGTGCTTCTGCTGCGCCTTTCCTCCCCATGTCCCGCGCCGAAATGGACGCCCTGGGCTGGGACCAGTGCGACGTCATCCTGGTGACCGGCGACGCCTATATCGACCATCCAAGCTTCGGCATGGCCCTGGTCGGCCGCCTGCTGGAAGCGCAAGGCTACCGCGTCGGCATCATCGCCCAGCCGGACTGGCACAACGTGGAATCGTTCCGCGCGCTGGGCAAGCCGCGCCTGTACTATGGCATCACCGCCGGCAACATGGATTCGATGGTCAACCGCTATACGGCCGACCGCAAGATCCGTTCCGACGACGCTTACACCCCGAACGCCGAGCCGAACAAGCGCCCTGACCGCGCGGTGACCGTATACGCCCAGAAGGCGCGCGAAGCCTTCCCCGGCACGCCGATCATCGTCGGCTCCATCGAAGCTTCGCTGCGCCGCATCGCCCACTACGACTACTGGTCGGACAAGGTGCGCAAATCGGTGCTGACCGAGTCCAAGGCCGACCTGCTGATCTTCGGTAACGCCGAACGCGCGCTGGTCGACCTGACCCGCCGCCTCGACATGGGCGAAAAGATCAAGGAGATCAAGGACCTGCGCGGTACCGCTTTCCTGGTGCCGCACGGCTGGCTGCCTTCCGACGAATGGGCGGTGCACAACTCGAATCGCGTCGATGTGCCGGGCCGGGTCGACCCGCATCCAGATCCTTACGCCATGGCGAAGGAAGACAAGAAGGAATGCGCCACCGAGAACGCCGCGCCGGAACCGGTGGTCAAGCCGGTCATCATCATGACCCGCGAAGAGCGCCTGGCCGCCGCCAAGGAAAAGCACAACAAGACCGTGGTGCGCCTGCCATCCTACGAGGTGGTGAAGGAAGACCCGGTGATGTACGCCCACGCCTCGCGCGTGTTCCACCTTGAATCCAACCCGGGCAATGCGCGCGCGCTGGTGCAGCAGCACGGCGACCGCGACGTGTGGATGAATCCGCCGCCGCTGCCCCTGGCCATGGACGAAATGGACGGCGTGTACGACATGGAGTACTCGCGCGCGCCGCACCCGAGCTATGGCAACGCCAATATCCCGGCCTGGGAAATGATCCGCTTCTCGGTCAACATCATGCGCGGCTGCTTCGGCGGCTGCACCTTCTGTTCGATCACCGAGCACGAAGGCCGCATCATCCAGAGCCGTTCGGAACCGTCCATCCTGCGCGAGATCGAGCATATCCGCGACAAGACCAAGGGCTTCACCGGCATCATCTCCGACCTGGGCGGCCCGACCGCCAATATGTACCGCCTGTCGTGCAAGGAAAAAGAGATCGAGGAAACCTGCCGCCGCCTGTCCTGCGTCTATCCTTCGATCTGCGTCAACCTGGGCACCGACCACAGCAAGCTGATCCAGCTGTATCGCAAGGCGCGCGAGATCAAGGGCGTCAAGAAGATCCTGATCCAGTCCGGCCTGCGCTACGACCTGGCCGTGCGTTCGCCAGAATACGTGAAAGAACTGGTGACCCACCACGTGGGCGGCCTGCTGAAGATCGCGCCTGAGCACACCGAAACCAACGTGCTGAGCAAGATGATGAAGCCGGGCATTGGCGCCTACGATGAATTCAAGGCGATGTTCGAGAAGTTTTCGCTGGAAGCGGGCAAGAAGCAGTACCTGATCCCTTACTTCATCGCCGCCCACCCGGGCACGTCGGACGAGGACATGCTGAACCTGGCGCTGTGGTTGAAGAAGAACAACTTCCGCCTGGACCAGGTGCAGACCTTCATGCCAACGCCGATGGCCATGGCCAGCGCCATGTACCACTCGCGCAAGAACCCCTTGCACAAGGTGACCGAGACGTCGGAAAACGTGGAGACGCCGCGCACGCTGAAACAGCGCCAGGCGCACAAGGCTTTCCTGCGCTACTACGATCCGAAGAACTGGCCGATCCTGCGCGAAACCCTGCGCCGCATGGGCCGTGGCGACCTGATCGGCGATGGCGAACGCCACCTGATCCCGCCATACCGCGTCGGCGAAGAGAACTTCAAGGCCTCCTCAGGCAAGCGTGCCATGCCGATGCTGGCTCCGGGCCAGCAGAAGCGCGGCGCCGGCCTGCCACCTCCGGCCCACGCCGGCCGCGGTGGCAAGCCGAATGCCTTGACCGGTTCGATGACGGCGCGCGCCACGGTGGAAACCAAGGTCCGTCCATCCATCCTCGATACGATCAAAGTCAAAGCAAAGGCCGCTCCGGCCAAGACTGGCGGCCGCCCAGGCCGGAAGTAAGGCTCACGTGCTATCACCTGCTGCAAATCCATAGGATTTTGCAGCAGGAATGCCACACTTCGGCGCGCCGCGTGCGGCGAAGCGGATACAATCGGCTTGTAGACTCTGCCAACTTTGTATCCGGAAGATAACGTGCCCCAATTCCTGGCTGGCCTGTTCATGTTTCTGCTGCTGTCGACACCTGCGCCCTGGGCGCAGGCGCAGGAACGCGTCACGCTGCAACTGAAGCACAGCCACCAGTTCCAGTTCGCCGGGTATTATGCCGCGCTGGAGAAGGGCTACTACCGCGATGCCGGCCTCGATGTGCAACTGCTGGAAGGCAGCGACGGCAATGAGCCCGAACGTGCCGTGCTCGATGGCCGCGCCCAGTACGGCGTAGGCAGCAGCAGCTTGTTGCTGGCGCGACTGTCCGGCAAGCCGGTGGTGGTACTAGCGGTTATCTTCCAGCATTCCCCCTACGCCCTGGCGATGCGCCAGACCGGTCCGGCGCCGGATATCCGCAGCATCATCGGCAAGCGTGTGATGATCGGCTCCCTGACCGATGAACTGACCCAGGCTGACGAGATCATGGCCTACCTGCGCAAGGAGGGCATCCCGACCAACCAGCTGGTGCGGGTGGAGCACAGCTTCAACCCGGACGACCTGGTGAAGGGCAAGGTCGATGCCATGTCGATCTTCGTCAGCAACGAACCGGATTACCTGGATCGCCTCGGCTTCCCTTACGACATCTACAGTCCGCGTGCAGCAGGCATCGATTTTTACGGCGACAACCTGTTCACCAGCGAAGCGGAAATCAAGAATCATCCGGACCGTGTGCGTGCCTTCCGCGCTGCCAGCATGCGCGGCTGGCAGTACGCCATGAGCCACCAGGAAGAAATCGTCGACCTGATCCTCAGCAAGTACTCACGCCAGCACGATCGCATGCACCTGCTCTACGAAGCGCGCCAGATGGTGCCGCTGGTGCAGCCGGTGCTGGTGGAAATCGGCTACATGAATCCCGATCGCTGGCAGCACATCGCCGACATCTACACGGAATTGAGCATGATGCCGAAGGGCGCGACCTGGGCCGGCTTCCTGTACAACGCCGATCCCGGCTCGGACTTGACCTGGCTCTATCGCGTGCTCGGCGTCGCCGCGGGCTTGCTGGTGCTGGGCGCCATGATTCACTTCTCCCTGCTCACGCGCGAACGCACGCGTGCCGAGGAAACCATCCGCAAGGGCGAGCAGCGTTTCCGCACCATGTTCGAAGCGGCGCCGATGGGTATCGCCCTGATCGATGCGAGCGGCGGCCAGTTCCGCGATGTGAACCCGCGCTTTGCCGAGATTGCCGGGCGTTCGGCGCAAGAAATGCGGCACAGCCGCTGGCTGGAAATCTGCCATCCGGACGACGTGGCGCCGGAACAGGAAAAGATGGCGCAGTTGGCGGCGCAGCAGATTGCCGGCTTCAAGATGGAGACGCGCCTGGTGCGCCCCGATGGCCGCATCGTGTGGGTGGAGGTTTCGATCAATGCAGTGGGCACGGAAAGCCAGCCGCACCACCTGTGCATGATCGAAGACATCACCGAGAAAAAGGAAACCGAAGCCCTGATCTGGCAGCAGGCCAATTTCGACACGCTGACGCAATTGCCGAACCGCCGCATGTTCCTGGATCGCCTGCAGCACGACATCCTGAAGTCGCGTCGCGACGGTACCCGCATCGCCATCCTGTTCATCGACCTTGACCACTTCAAGGAAGTCAACGACACCCTGGGCCACCACCAGGGCGATGTGCTGCTGGTGGAAGCGGCGCGCCGCATCGGCGCCTGCGTGCGCCAGTCCGATACCGTCTCGCGCCTGGGCGGCGACGAATTCACCGTGATCCTGCCGGAGCTGTCTGAAGTCGACCGGGTGGAAGACATTGCCCAGCACATCATCGACAGCCTGCGCACGCCGTTCCAGCTCGGGCAGGAGCAAGCTTTCGTCTCGGCCTCGATCGGCATCACCATCTACCCGGACGATGCCGGCAATATGGAAGACTTGCTGAAGCACGCCGACCAGGCCATGTACGCCGCCAAGGGCGCGGGCCGCAACCGCTTCAGCTACTTTACGCCGGCCTTGCAGGTGGCAGCGTTGAACCGCATGCGCCTGACCAATGACTTGCGCGGCGCCCTGAAAGGCAACCAGCTCAAGCTGTACTTCCAGCCGATCGTGCATCTCCCGACCGGCGCGATACACAAGGCCGAAGCGCTGATCCGCTGGGAGCACCCGCAGCGCGGCATGGTCAGCCCGCTGGAGTTCATCCCGCTGGCCGAATCAAGCGGCCTGATTGTCGATATCGGCGAATGGGTGTTCCGCGAATCCGCGCAATGGGTCAAGCGCTGGCGCGAGGAAGTGCACTCGGGCTTCCAGGTCAGCCTGAACCAGTCACCGCTGGAGTTCCAGCGCGAGCGCGGCAGCTATGCCGACTGGCTGGCCCACCTGCAGCAGCTCGGCGTGCCGGGCGAAAGCATCGTGGTGGAAATCACGGAAGGCCTGCTGCTCGACGCAAACGCCAACGTCACCGACAAGCTGCTGCAACTGCGCGACGCCGGCATCCAGGTCGCGCTGGACGATTTCGGCACCGGCTACTCCTCCTTGTCCTACCTGAAGAAGTTCGACATCGACTACCTCAAGATCGACCGCAGCTTCACCCGCAACCTGGCGCCCGATTCGAGCGACATGGCCTTGTCCGACGCCATCATCGTGATGGCGCACAAGCTTGGCCTGAGCGTGATTGCCGAAGGTGTAGAGACCACCGAACAGCGCGACCTGCTGGCCGGCGCCGGCTGCGACTACGGCCAGGGCTACCTGTTCGCCCGTCCCCTGCCGGCCGCCGACTTCGATGTGATGCTGCGCCAGCAATCGATCCCCACCGCAGCAACCCCGCACGCCACTGCCGCCTGAATTCCGCGCGGAATTAATTGTCCGCCTAGGGGTCAGGAACAGAAGCGGACATTTTTTATCGCGTAGCAAATTTTGTCCGACTTGTTCCTGACCCCAAGTGGACAAAACTTGACTTGGCTCAAGGATTTTTTAGTCGCGCCCGCGCAAGATGCGGGGCATGAATCTAGCAAACTCCCTGTTGCACGCGCTGGCTGATCACGGCGCGCGGGAAGTCTTTGGTATCCCCGGAGACTTCGTCCTTGCCTTCTTCGAACAAATTGAAAAGTCTGGCGTCCTGCCCCTCTACACGCTGAGCCACGAGCCGGGTGTAGGCTTTGCAGCCGATGGGGCGGCACGCTATCACGGGCGCATTAGCGCGGCGGCGGTGACCTATGGTGCGGGGGCACTCAATATGGTCAACGCCGTCGCGGGCGCTTACGCGGAAAAAGTACCGTTGGTGGTGATCTCCGGCGCGCCGGGCACCAATGAGCGCCGCAACGGCTTCCTGCTGCACCACCAGGTCAAGCACCTGGATTCCCAGATGGCGATCTTCCGGGAAATCACCTGCGACCAATGCGTGCTGGACGACCCGCAGCGCGCGCCGGAAGATATCGCCCGCGTACTGCGTAGCGCAATCACGCATTCACGGCCGGTCTACATCGAGCTACCGCGCGATATGGTGCACCTGCCTTGCGGCCGGGTGCGCGCGTTGCCGCCGCCCAAACACGACCAGGATGCACTCGCCGCCTGCGTGGACGAGGTGCTGTCTCGGCTGGAGCGTGCAGAGCGCCCGGTGCTGATGGTCGACATCGAAATCCGTCGCTTCAGCCTGGAGCGCAAGGTCGCGCAGCTGGCTGCCAAGCTGCAGGTGCCGGTGGTGACTTGTTTCATGGGGCGCGGCCTGCTGGCCAGCGAACCGGAGGCACCGCTGCTTGGCACTTATCTCGGTGTTGCCGGCGCGCCGGAAGTCACCGAAGCCGTGGAAGGCTCGGACGCGCTGCTGATGCTGGGCGTGATCCTGTCCGATACGAACTTTGGCGTGCAACGTGAGCGCATCGACCTGCGCAAGTGCATGCTGGCGCTGGACGGCGACGTCACCCTGGGCTACCACACTTATCACGACGTCCCGCTGGAGGCATTGGTGGACGGCCTGCTGGCCCGCGCCAAGCCGCTGCGCGCCGATGCCGCCCTGCGCGGCGAACGGACCGCCTATCCATGCGACTTGCCTGCGGACGACAGCCCCCTGGTGCCGCGCGACGTGGCAAGCGCCATCAACGACATGATGCGCACGCACGGCCGCATGACCATCGCATCCGACATCGGCGACTGCCTGTTCACCGCGCTCGATATCGAGAATACCGACCTGCTGGCGCCCGGCTACTACGCCACCATGGGTTACGCTGTTCCAGCGGCCCTCGGCCTGCAGGCTGCCGGCGGCGAACGCCCGCTGGTGCTGGTGGGCGACGGCGCCTTCCAGATGACCGGCTGGGAACTGGGCAACTGCCAGCGCTATGGCCTGGATCCTATCGTGGTCATCTTCAACAACTGCAGCTGGGAGATGCTGCGCGCCTTCCAGCCGCAATCCGGCTTCTGCGACCTGAGCGACTGGCGCTTTGCCGACATGGCGCAAGCGCTGGGCGGCGACGGCTACCGCGTCAGCAAGCGCGCCGAACTGGCGGCGGCACTGGAAAGCGCCGTGCGGCAGCGCGGCCGCTTCCAGTTGGTGGAAGTGATGCTGCCGCGCGGCGGCCAGTCCGACACCCTGGCGCGCTTCGTGAGCGGCGTACGCCGCCTGCAGGGAATCAAAGCATGATCGAACTCGTCTGCCCCGCCGGCAGCCTGCCGGCGTTGAAAGCTGCCGTCGACAATGGCGCCGACAGCGTCTACCTCGGCTTCCGCGACGCCACCAATGCCCGCAACTTCGCCGGCCTCAATTTCGATGAAGCCGCAATCGCAGAAGGCATCCGCTACGCCCACCAGCGCGGCCGCAAAGTCCTGCTGGCGCTGAATACTTATCCGCAAGCCGGCAACTGGCAGCTCTGGCGCGAAGCAGTTGACCGCGCCGCCGGCGCTGGCATCGACGCCATTATCCTGGCCGACCCCGGCCTGATGGCGTACGCACGCAGCAAGCATCCCGGCCTGCGCCTGCACCTGTCCGTGCAAGGCTCGGCCACCAACTACGAAGCGATCAACTTCTACCACGAACAATTCGGCATTTCGCGCGCCGTGCTGCCGCGCGTGCTGTCGATGCAGCAGGTCGAGCACCTGATGCGCCACGTAAAAACCGAGATCGAAGTATTCGGCTTCGGCAGCCTGTGTGTGATGGTGGAAGGGCGCTGTGCACTGTCCTCCTACGCCACCGGCGAGTCGCCCAACACGGCCGGTGTCTGTTCGCCCGCCAAGGCGGTACGCTGGCAGCAAACGCCGAAAGGCCTTGAGTCGCGCCTGAACGGCGTGCTGATCGACCGCTACCAGCCGGACGAGAACGCCAGTTATCCAACGCTGTGCAAGGGCCGCTTCGAGGTGGCGGGGGAGACCTATTACGCCATCGAAGAGCCGGCCAGCCTGAACACCATGGAACTGCTGCCGCAGCTGGTGCAGATGGGCGTCAAGGCGATCAAGATCGAAGGCCGCCAGCGCAGCCCGGCGTACGTGGCGCAAGTGACGCAGGCCTGGCGTTCCGCCATCGACGCCTGCGGCGACGGCAAGCGCCGCTTCGCCGTCCATCCAAGCTGGAGTGCAGCGTTGGACCGCGTGGCGGAAGGCCAGCAGCACACCCTGGGCGCCTATCACCGAAAATGGAAATGAATATGTTGAAACTAGCCCTTGGCCCGGTGTTGTATTACTGGCCGCGCTTGACCATGTTCGAGTTTTACCAGCAGGTAGCCGAAAGTCCGGTCGATATCGTCTACCTCGGCGAGGTCGTCTGCTCGCGCCGCCACGAATTGCGCCTGCCGGACTGGCTCGATATCGCTGCACTACTGCGCGATGCGGGCAAGGAAGTGGTGCTGTCCACGCAGGCCCTGATCGAATCGGGGGCCGAACTGGGCACCATGCGCAAGCTCTGTGAACACCGCGACTTCCTGGTGGAGGCCAATGACTTTGGCGCCGTGCGCAACCTGGAAGGCGCCGGCTTCATCGCCGGGCCGCACCTGAACATCTACAGTGAACCGACGCTGGCCGTACTGGCCCGCCAGGGTGCGCGCCGCTGGGTAGCGCCGCTCGAGATGGACCGCAGCGCCATCGGCACGCTGGTCAAGGCGCAGCCGGCCGGCATGGAAAGCGAGGTGTTTGCCTGGGGCCGCATGCCGTTGGCCTTCTCTGCCCGCTGCATGACCGCCCGCAACCGCAACCTGCCGAAAGACGATTGCCAGTTCAGCTGCATCGACTATCCGGATGGCCTGATCATGGATACCCGCGAACAGAAAGCTTTCCTGGTGCTGAACGGCATCCAGACCCAATCAGCACTGTGCTGCAACCTGGTGCGCGCGATGCCGGAGATGGCAGACATGGGCATCCATGTGCTGCGCATATCGCCGCAGTCGCGCGATACGCTGGAAGTAGTGGCGGCCTTCGACAAGGTGCGCCGCGGCGCATGGCAGGCGCCGCATGCGGCCGTGATGCTGGAGCCGCTGGCTCCCGGCGGCAGCTGCGACGGTTTCTGGTACGGCCAACCCGGCATGGAGCGCGTAGCATGAATACCGCAATGAGCACCGCCCCATTCCGCATCCCGCCCGCCATCGGCCGCCTGCTGGGCCGCTTGCCGCCGCAGCCGCCCGCCTGGCTCTTCGTGCAAGGGCTGAACCGAATCCTGGCGCCGCAATTGCCTGAAGACGTGCGCCAGGCCCTATTTGCCCGCCGCCTGCGCCTGCGCGTCGAAGACGCCGGGCTGGCGATCGACTTCAGCTGGCAGGGCAGGGGCTTTGAAATGGCCCGCCACGGCGACCAGCCCGACCTGACCATCGGCGCCTGCGCGCACGACCTGGTGCTGATGGCGCGCCGTCAGGAAGACCCGGACACCCTGTTCTTCGGCCGCCGCCTGATCCTGGAAGGCGACACGGAACTGGGCCTGCTGTTCAAGAATACGCTGGACGGCCTGGATGCCAGCGCCTTCGACTGGCACAAGCTTCTGCCTAAAATCCCGACCCCGCCCAGAGCCCGCCATGGCTGACACACGCTGCCGCTGGTGTATTCATGCTCCGGCTGCAGCAGCGCGGTCCAACTGGCCAACGCCGTCGCACTCAGGTCGCTTAGTCTAGTGTCCAAACATACTGCAACTGCATCCAGCGAGGTTCCTTCGCATCCGCCGGCAACTTGAACCCGCATTTAGCGATGCCAGCATAGGCAGCCATGTCCCGCTCGCGGAAGCCGGAAGAGCGAACGATTTTGCTGTCCAGGATGGCGCGTCCACATCGATGAGGTAGGACAGCGTGACCGTACTTGTTTCCTCGTTAATTTCCTCTTATTAAAAATTTCGCAAGACAATCGGCCAAAGCTGGTGATGAGGCAACCATTTCGCCTGCAAAAGGTGATAATAATGATCGCGTTTCGCGGTTCTCATAGGCAAAGACTATTGAGTCTATTTGAACAATCAAATTTTCAAATCTCCGGGAAGGCCTTACACTGGCGTCTCATTGATTCACAAACCCACGAGGAAACCACAATGTCCCTGATTAACACCCAAGTAAAACCCTTCAAGGCCACCGCATACCACAACGGCAAATTCGTTGACCTGAGCGAAGAATCCCTGAAAGGCAAGTGGTCCGTTTTCGTGTTCTACCCAGCCGACTTCACCTTCGTGTGCCCAACCGAACTGGAAGACCTGGCAGACCACCACGCAGAATTCGCCAAGCTGGGCGTGGACGTGTACGGCATTTCGACCGACACCCACTTCGCCCACAAGGCATGGCACGACACCTCCGACGCGATCAAGAAAGTGCAATACGCCCTGATCGGCGACCCAACCGGCACCCTGTCCCGTAACTTCGAAGTGATGATCGAAGAAGAAGGCCTGGCACTGCGCGGCACCTTCGTGATCAACCCGGAAGGCTTCATCAAAGTGATGGAAGTGCACGACAACGGCATCGGCCGCGACGCTGCTGAACTGCTGCGCAAAGTGAAGGCAGCCCAGTACGTGGCTTCCCACCCAGGCGAAGTCTGCCCAGCCAAGTGGACCGAAGGCGCGGCAACCCTGAAGCCATCGCTGGACCTGGTCGGCAAGATCTAAGCATTCAGCACTGCTGAAGGCAACCGGCGGCCCTTCGGGGCCGCCTTGAGGCGTTGAAGCGGTACCCACCGCAAGCGACTAATCAGAAAGGAATAGCCATGCTGGACGCAGACCTGAAAGCCCAACTCTCCTCCTACCTGGAGCGCGTTGTACACCCGATCGAGATCGTGGCGCACACCGACGCCTCCGCCAAATCGCAGGAAATGTCCGCACTGCTGCAGGACATCGTATCCGCCGGCCATGGCAAGATCAGCGTGGTGGCAGGCAGCGACGACAAGGCGCGCAAGCCTTCCTTCGACATCACCCGCAAAGGCTCCGATATCGGCGTGAGTTTCGCCGGCATCCCGATGGGCCACGAGTTCACCTCCCTGGTGCTGGCACTGCTGCAAGTCGGCGGCCATCCGATCAAGCTGGATGAAAAAGTCATCGAGCAGATCCGCAACCTGGACGGCGATTACGTCTTCGAGACCTTCATCTCCCTGAGCTGCCACAACTGCCCGGAAGTGGTGCAGGCGCTCAATGCCATGTCCGTGATCAACCCGCGCATCAAGGTGGTGGCGGTGGACGGCGGCGTGTTCCCGAAAGAAGTCGAGGAACGCCAGGTGATGGCCGTGCCGATGATGTACCTGAATGGCCAGCACTTCGGCCAGGGCCGCACCAATGTCGAGGAAATCCTCGCCAAGCTGGATACCGGCGCTTCGGCCCGCGCTGCAGCTGAATTGAGCAAGAAGGACGTGTTCGACGTGCTGATCGTCGGCGGCGGCCCTGCAGGCGCTGCCGCGGCCATCTACACGGCGCGCAAAGGCATCCGCACCGGCGTGATCGCCGACCGCTTCGGCGGCCAGGTGCTCGATACGCTGTCGATCGAGAACTTCGTCTCGGTCAAGGAAACCGACGGCCAGAAATTCGCGGTCGCGCTGGAACAGCACGTCAAGGAATACGAGGTGGACATCATGAACACCCAGCGCGCGTCGAAGATCGTGCCGGGCAAGATCAAGGAAGTCCACACTGAAAGCGGCGCTGTGCTGAAAGCCAAGTCCGTGATCATTTCGACCGGCGCCCGCTGGCGCGAAATCAATGTGCCGGGCGAGAAGGAGTACCGTAACCACGGCGTTGCCTACTGCCCGCATTGCGATGGCCCGCTGTTCAAGGGCAAGCGCGTGGCGGTGGTTGGCGGCGGCAACTCCGGCGTGGAAGCGGCGATCGACCTGGCGGGCATCGTTGAACATGTGACCCTGATCGAATTCGGCGCCGAACTGCGCGCGGATGCGGTGTTGCAGCGCAAGCTGGCCACGCTGCGCAATGTGAAGGTGATCAAGTCGGCGCAGACCAACGAGATCCATGGCGACGGCAAGAAGGTCAACGGCTTGAGCTACACCGACCGTGAGTCCGGCCAGTCGCACCGCGTGGACCTGGAAGGCGTGTTCGTGCAGATCGGCCTGGTGCCGAATACCGAGTGGCTGAAGGGCACCATCGACCTGTCCAAGCATGGCGAGATCGAGGTCGATGCCAAGGGGCAGACGTCGGAGACCGGCGTGTTTGCGGCGGGTGACGTGACCACGGTGCCGTACAAGCAGATCGTGATTGCGGTGGGTGAAGGCGCGAAAGCGGCTCTCGGCTCCTTCGATTACCTGATCCGCTCGTCGGCGGATGATGAGCCGGCGGCGATCGCGGCCTGAAACCGGTAAGGCGGGGTCTGACCCAAGGGTCAGACCCCGGGTGTGCGAAGGCCTCGGGCGTTGGTTCGAGGCTTTTGACTTTCGTCGAAGATCAACAGCGCACAATCGAAACCTTTAGCCACCGAGCAGCCAGTGTCAGGCACAAGTGCCTGACACTGGTCTACCGGTTTTCGCCGACGGAAATGAAAAAAGCCCCGAATTTCTTCGGGGCTTTTTTCTGAATATTGGCGGAGCGGACGGGGCTCGAACCCGCGACCCCCGGCGTGACAGGCCGGTATTCTAACCAACTGAACTACCGCTCCAATTCTTCTGCAGTGAGTGGTGGGCGCTGAGAGGCTCGAACTCCCGACCTAATCCTTGTAAGGGATCCGCTCTACCAACTGAGCTAAGCGCCCCTGCCTTCACTGTCGAACGTTTGTCACAACGTTCAGAAGAGGCCGCATTATAGGATGGATTTTGAAAGCCGCGCAAGGGTTTTTCCAAAAAACCTCAAAATTATCTGGAAACCCCGATCTGCGACAGCAGCCAAGCCATCTCGAAGGCCTTCTCGCCCAGCGCGTTATAACGCCCCGACGAGCCGCCATGTCCCGCCCCCATGTTCACCTTCAGCAGCAGCGGATTGCCGTCGGTCTTGTTGCGGCGCAGCTTGGCCACGTACTTGGCCGGTTCCCAGTACATCACCTGGCTGTCATTCAGTCCGGTGGTCACCAGCATGGCCGGATAGTCTTTCAACAAGATGTTGTCATACGGGGAATAGCTGCGCATATAGTCGTAAGCCGGTTTCTCGTTCGGGTTGCCCCACTCCAGGTATTCGCCGGTGGTCAGGGGCAGGCTGGCGTCCATCATCGTGTTCATCACGTCCACGAACGGCACGGCCGCGTGCACCGCCTTGAACAGGTCCGGACGCATATTCACCACCGCCCCCATCAACAGGCCGCCGGCGCTGCCGCCCTGGATCGCCAGGCGATCGCGCGAAGTCCACTTCTCCTTGACCAGGTATTCGGCGCTGTCGATGAAGTCATTGAAGGTGTTCATCTTCTTCATCAGCATGCCGTCGTCATGCCACTTCTCGCCCAGGTCGTTACCGCCGCGGATGTGCGCCGCCGCGTAGATGACGCCGCGTTCCAGCATGCTCAATCGGGTCAGCGAGAAGTTTGCTTCCTGCGGAATGCCGTACGAGCCGTAGGAGTACAGCACCAGCGGCGCCGAGCCGTCGAGTTTCACGCCTTTCTTGTATGCCACCCACAGCGGAACTTTCACGCCATCGCGCGCGGTTGCCCACAGGCGCTTGGATTCGTATTGGCTGAAGTCGAAGCCGCCCGCTACTTCCTGCTTTTTCAGCACGGTGCGTTCGCCGGTCTTCATGTCCACGTCGATGGTGGAAGGCGGAGCCAGCGGCGACTGGTAGCTGATGCGGTACTTGGTCAGGCCGTATTCCAGGTTGGTGGACGGCATGGACACGTACACCTCGTCGTCGAACTTCACGGTCAGCCACTTCTTGCTGCCGAAGTCATAAATGCGGGTGCGGCCCAGGGCGCGCGATTTCTCGTTCACCGCCAGGAAGCCTTTGAACAAGGTGACGCCTTGCAGCAGCGTGTCCTTGTCATGCGGGACGACCTCGGTCCACTTCTTCGGATTGGCGACCGGAGCGCTGACCAGGCGGAAATTCTTGGCATCCTTGTTGGTGCGGATGTACAGCTGGCCGTCGCGGTGGCTGACGAAGTAGCGGTGGCCCTTGGTGCGGCCCAGCACGGACTTGAAGCTGCCCTTCGGCTGGCTGGCCGGCAGCATGAACACTTCGGTGGTGTCGGTCGCACCAGACACCAGGAAGATATGTTTACGATCCAGGCTGCCCATCACGTCCAGCGAGAACTGTTCCACCGGCTCGTGGTAGACCTGCTCCGGCTGGCCGTCCAGCGCAACGCGGAACAAGCGGTCGGCGCGCTTGGTGGTGGCATCTTCCTGCACCACGAACAGGGTTTTGTTGTCGGCGGCCCAGGCTACGCTGGTCACGCGCGGCATGCTGATCGACAGCACTTTGCCGCTAGCCAGCTCCTTCACGTGCAGTTCATATTGGCGGAAGCCGTTGTTGTCCGTGGTGTAGGCCAGCAGCCTGGCGTCCGGGCTGGCGACCATCATCCCCACGTGGAAGAACTTGAGGCCCTCGGCCATCGCATTCTGGTCCAGCATGATTTCTTCCGCAGCGGAGGCATCGTAGCTGCCGTCCTTGGCTGCCAGGCGGCGGCAGTTCAGCGGGTACTGTTTGCCCGCTTCCACGCGGCTGTAATAGTAGTACTCACCGCGGCGTGCGGGCACCGACAGGTCGGCCGGCATGGTGCGGTCCTTGAATTCCTTGTACAAGGCATCGGCGAAGGGCTTGATACCTTCGGTCATGGCGGCGGTATAGCTATTTTCAGCGTTCAGGTATTCAATGACGGCAGGATTGGATTTTTCCTGCAGCCAGCGGTAATCGTCGGTCACCGGTTCGCCGTGGCGGGTTTCCATCCACTGCGTTTTTTCGGCAAGCGGCGGCTGCGGCAGGTCCGCAGCAAAGGCCGGCGCGGCCATCAGGGGCAGCAGCAGGCTGCTAATAAGGCGTTTGCTCACTTCTTCAGCTCCAAGAGGGAAAATGTGCAATGATTCTAGGGTGCCATAGTTAGAAATACAACAAGAATGATCACTATCGAAAAGCTGTATGCGCGCGTCGGCCAGCGCCTGCTGCCCTTCCTGTTCCTGTGCTACGTGGTGGCATACCTGGACCGGGTCAACGTCGGCTTTGCCAAGCTGCAGATGCAGGCCGATTTGCAGTTCTCCGACACCGTGTACGGCCTGGGCGCAGGCATCTTCTTCGTCGGCTACTTCCTGTGCGAGGTGCCGTCCAACCTGCTCATGCTGCGCGTTGGCGCGCGGCGCTGGATCGCGCGCATCATGGCCAGCTGGGGTCTGCTGTCGGCGGCCATGCTGTTCACCACCAGCCCGACCAGCTTCTACGTGATGCGCTTCCTGCTTGGCGTGGCCGAAGCAGGCTTCTTCCCCGGCGTGATCCTGTACCTGACCTACTGGTACCCCGCGCAGCGGCGTGCCCGCATCGTCGCCATCTTCATGAGCGGTGTGGCGGTGGCCGGCGTGGTGGGCGGCCCACTGTCGGGCTGGATCATGTCGCATTTCGCGGGGCACGGCGGCTTGGCCGGGTGGCAGTGGCTGTTCCTGCTGGAAGGCTTGCCGGCGGTGCTGCTGGGCGTGCTGACACTGGCACTGCTGGACGATGGCATCGACGATGCCAACTGGCTGAGCGACGAGGAAAAGGCACTGCTGAAACACGAGCTGGCAAGCGACGGCGCGCCGCGCGCGCAGTGGGGCCTGCGCCATGTCTTCGGCAGCAGCCGGGTGTGGATACTGGCGCTGGTGTACTTCCTGCTCGTGATGGGCTTGTACGGCGTGGGCTTCTGGCTGCCGCAACTGATCCGCAACAGCGGCGTGCAGGATGTGTTCACTATCGGCCTGCTGACGGCTATCCCGTATGGCATCGCTGCGGTGGCGATGATCCTGACCGCGCGCCATTCGGATCACACGGGTGAGCGGCGCTGGCACGTCGCGCTGGCGGCCTTGGTCGGCGCCGCGGCGCTGCTGGCGTCGACGCACTATGCCAACAACCCGGTGCTGGCGCTGGCCGCGCTGAGCGTGGCGACAGCGGGCATTCTCAGCACCTTCCCGGTATTCTGGAGCATCCCGACCGCCATGCTGGGCGGATCCGCAGCGGCAGCGGGCATCGCCATGATCAATTCGCTGGGCAACCTGGCCGGCTTTGTCAGTCCTTACCTGGTGGGCGCGATCAAGGATGCAACGCACAGCACGGCCAACGGCATGCTGCTGGTGGCTGCCAGCCTGGCGGCCGGCGGTGTGCTGGTGCTGCTGTGCGTAGGCCGCAAAGGAGAAATGCTGTGAAGACCGGCCGCGAGCTGCTGTCCGAACTGTTCAATGCGGCGCTGCGCGCGGCCGATCCGCTGGAAACCATCGCCGCCCACCTGCCGCCGCCTCCCCAAGGCCGCACCGTGATCGTCGGCGCCGGCAAGGCTGCCGCGCGCATGGCGCAGGGTGTGGAGCGGCGCTGGCAAGGTCCTCTCAGCGGCGTGGTGGTGACCCGCTACGGGCATGGCGCGCCGACCAAGCAGGTGGAAGTGATCGAGGCCGGGCATCCGGTGCCGGACGACGCCAGCCAGGCTGCCGCGCGCCGCATGCTGGCCGCCGTGCGCGGACTGGGGCCGGACGATATGGTGCTGTGCCTGATGTCCGGTGGCGGGTCGGCGCTGATGTCGCTGCCGGCGCCCGGCATTACGCTGGAGCAGAAGCGCGACATCAACAAGGCCCTGCTGCGCAGCGGCGCGCCGATCGGCGACATCAATATTGTGCGCAAGCACCTGTCGGCCATCAAGGGCGGCCGGCTGGCGCTGGCCTGCGGCGCGGCGCGCGTGGTGACGCTGGTGCTGTCGGACGTGCCGGGCGACGATCCGGCCGTGGTGGCCAGCGGCCCAACCCTGGCCGACGCGTCGACGGCCCAGGACGCGCTGCGCGTCCTGCAGCAATACGGCATCGGAATTGCGCCTGCCGTGCGCGCCGTGCTGGAAGACCCGGCTCAGGAAACGCCCAAGCCCGGCGACCCGCGCCTGGCGAACAATAGCGTGGCCGTGATTGCGTCAGCCAGGCACGCCTTGCAGGCAGCGGCCGATGTCGCCCGCGCCGAGGGACTGCGGCCGCTCATCTTGAGCGACCGGCTGGAAGGTGAGTCGCGCACCGTGGCTGTGTCGCACGCGGCGCTGGCGCAAGGCGTGATCGATCACGGCAGCCCGTTGCGGCCGCCATGCGTCATCCTGTCAGGCGGGGAAACCAGCGTCACTGTGCGCGGCACCGGGCGTGGCGGACGCAATGCGGAATACCTGCTGGCGCTGGCCGTCGCACTGCAAGGCACGCCGGGCGTGCACGCCATCGCCTGCGATACCGACGGCATCGACGGCACCGAAGACAATGCCGGCGCCGTGCTGGGGCCGGAAACGCTGCAGCGCGCCGCCGCGCTGGGACTCGACGCCCAGGCCCTGCTCGACAACAACGACGGCTACAGCTTCTTCTCAGCGTTGGGCGACCTGGTGGTCACCGGCCCCACGCGCACCAACGTGAACGATTTCCGGGCGATCCTGCTTATTTGATGGCGGCGGCCATCTTGGCCCACACCGCATCGCCAATGTCCTTGCGTCCGTCCGGTGCGCGATAGGACAGGAAGAACGTCTCTTTCTTTTTGCCGGTTGCCATGTACATGAAGTAGGCCGGCTGTCCCGTGGTGCCGCTGATCATGGAGATCATCACGGCCGGGTTCTTCGCTTCCTTGAACTCCTGGACCTGGATATTGGTGGCCGCGCCGCGCAGTTTGTTCAGCGAGCCCGGATCGTTAATGCCGTAGAACACATGGTGGGCCGCGTCGTACGTGACGTTGGTGGCGGTCGAGCCGTACATGTAGCCGTTGCGGGTCGGCAGGTTGGCTGCCGTGGCTGTTGCCGCATCCTCAGGACGCATCCAGTATGAGTAGCCGATCTTCTTGACCTTGGATTGCTGGAATTCCGTAGGCACCGGCACGTTCAGGGCGATCTGGAACGGCAAGCGCCCCTGCATGAAGTCATTGACCGGCACGTCGCGCGTCTGTACCTGCACCGCGGCTGGGGCCGGGGCGGCGGCAGGCTTGGCCGCCTTCGCCGATGCCGATGGTGATGGTGCGGCGGCCGCTGCCGATGGCGCAGCGGTGGCGCTGGTGATGGCCAGGCTGGCCGCAAACAAAATCGATTTCAACTGGAACTCCTGTTTGTCATTTCTACTTCCGGGACGGTAATCCTCTCACGGCTTCCCATTGCGGCGCAATGCTGTTTGTTCAAGCAGGACGGCAGACGGCTGGTCGCCGGCGGCAGCCGCTTTCCTGAGAAGTCCCAGCGCTGCCTCGCGATCCCCGCTGGCGCCGCGCTCAAGCCTCAGGATGGCGGCGTTATAGGCCGCCACCTGGTTGCCCAGGGCGGCAGCGGCGTCAAATGCCTTCCAGGCACGCTCGGGACAAAGGCTGAACGCTTCGTGGCCGACACCGGCGCGCAGCAAGCCGTCGGCGTTGCCTTGCTTCGCATAGGCATCCGCAAACTGCGCATGCCAGCCCGCAACCAGCGACGCCATCACTTTTTCGTCTTTTTTGACGGCGTAGGGGCCCGTGGCGAAGACGGTGAATGCTTGCTGCGTGACGGCAGTCTTGCCGTCCTTGTCGTACCACAGGAAACCATCGGGGCCGCTCACCTTCATGGTACCCAGTGCATTGGATAGCTGCTGCGCCAGCGGCTCGTGCTTCTTGCCGGGCGAGGCACCGCTCCACGACGACAACAGGATCACTTCGCGAATCTTGCTGCCTTGTTGCTTGACGATCCCGGCCAGGGCTTCGATGGTGATGATGCGGGAGTCGGGACCGTACAGGTGCCACGGGCTGCCATGCATGCTGATCTGGAGCACCTCGTCGCCCACGTCCGGCATGGCTTTGGTGTATTGGTATAGGGCCTCCGCGGCAGGCACGCAGCCTTCGCGCATCGGATGGCAGTTATCAATATTGACCACGCCTTTCAACGGCAATGCCGTCGGGCAGTCCGCTTGCGCAGCGGCGCAGGCCGCCAGCAGGGAAAGCAAGGCGAGACCGCGATGAAACATCATGTGGATTCCTGTTTGATTACCTGGGAGGTAATCGTCGCACGGCGCGCAATTGTTGACAATGGCTTCACCAACCAACGAAAGGAGAACACCATGCAGATCGTCGAACAATACCTCGCCGCCTGGAACGAACGCAACGCCGAAGCCCGCCTGACCCGGGTCGTCGCCGCATTCGCCCCGGAAGCCAGCTACCAGGATCCCTTGATGCAGGGCGCCGGCCACGCAGCAATCGATGCGATGATCGCCGGCGCGCAAGGCCACTTCCCCGGCCACCGTTTCGAATTGGCCGGCACCCCGGACAGTCATGGCGACGTGCTGCGCTTCTCGTGGACGCTGGCGGAGCCGGGCAGTGAGGCGGTGGCCAAAGGCACCGACTTCGCCGTCGTCGCGGCGGACGGCCGGCTGCGCAGCGTCACCGGTTTCATCGACTACTTCGCACAGTAGGGATGGGAGCCAACCGTGGCAACATGGTATGTTTCCGATTCGTCTTGAGAGGAGCGATGAGGGGCGATGAGGAACGATATGGGAGCGTCAGCACCAGGGCAGTATTTCAGCGACTACGCGGCGGCGATGCGCTATTGGCGCGGCAAGCGCGGTTTCAGCCAATTGCGGCTGTCGACCGAGAGCGGCATCTCGCAGCGCCATATCAGCTTCCTGGAAAGCGGGCGCTCGCAGCCCAGCCGTGAAATGATCCTGAAGCTTGGCATCGTGCTCGACATCCCGCTACGGGAGCGCAATGTGATGCTGCTGGCAGCCGGCTATGCGCCGGCCTACCAGGAGCGCAAGCTGTCCGATCCCGAGATGAAGGCGGTGAAGCAGGCGCTGGACTTCATGCTGCGGCAACAGGCGCCGTATCCTGCGCTGGTGGTGGACCGCTTATGGAACCTGGTGATGAGCAATGGCCCGGCCGGCACGATGATCGAATGGCTGCTCGGTGGCCCGCCCGCCACCGGCAACGTCATCAAGCTGACGCTGGACCCGGATGGCTTGCGCAAATATATCGTCAACTGGGAGGATGTCAGCGTCGACCTGCTGCAGTGGATCCAGCGCGAGGCAATGGGCGATGGTCCGGGCAGCGAGGCCACGCTGCTGCTGGAGCAATTGCTGGCGATCCCCGGCATCCGGGCCGCTTCGCAGACGGCCAACCTGGATCGCCGCGCGCTACCCTTCCTGCCGTTCACGGTACGCAAGGATGGCGTGGAGCTCAACCTGTTCACCACCATCACCACGCTCGGCACGCCGCACGACGTGACGGTGCATGAGCTGCGCATGGAGGCGTTTTTCCCCGCCGACGAAGCGACGGCGGCGTGGTTCCGCAAACAGTCGGCTTAAAACTCTTCCCAGTCGTCGCCAGGCGGCGTCGCGCGCGCCGGTGCCGGCGCCGGTTTGGCCGAGGCGCTCCGCGCGGCGCTTGCGCGTCCGCCTGCACCCGCTGCGCTGGCCCGCGACCGCGCTGCCGCGGTGGAAACGCTTGGCGTGTCCGCAACTTGCGCCTCCACGATGTCTTCCGCCACCGCGTCCCGGGCCGCCGCCTCCTTGCTGGCCGCCGCTGGCCTGCGCGTTGGGGAAGCGGCGTTCCGCCCGCCACTGCCGCTCGCCGTGCCACGGGCTGCCCGCAATGGCGGCACGGTAGCCCGCACCGGTACGCTGACCGCGGTGGACGTACTGGCCGCCGGCGCCCGCGCAGCCGCATACGCGCCTGCCGAACCTTCCATCCTGAATACCGCCACTGCCTCGACCAGCCGCTCCGACTGCTCCTGCATGCTGCGCGCCGCCGCCGCCGCCTGCTCCACCAGCGCCGCGTTCTGCTGCGTCGCGTTATCCATTTCCACGATCGCCGTATTCACCTGCTCGATCCCGGAAGACTGCTCCTGGCTGGCCGACGTGATCTCGTTCATGATGTCCGCCACCTGCTGCACCGAAGCGACGATCTGCTGCATGGTCGCTCCGGCGCGATCCACCAGCGCGCCACCCGCGTCGACCTTGGCGATCGAATCGTCGATCAGCTCCTTGATCTCCTTGGCCGCCGCCGCGCTGCGCTGCGCGAGGTTGCGCACCTCCGACGCCACCACCGCGAAACCGCGACCCTGCTCGCCGGCGCGCGCCGCTTCGACAGCTGCATTCAGCGCCAGGATATTGGTCTGGAACGCAATGCCGTCGATCACGCTGATGATGTCGGCCATGCGCGCCGAGCTGGCTTTGATTCCCCCCATGGTGTCGACCACTTCGCCCACCACCTGACCACCTTCGCTGGCGTGGCTGGCCGCCGACACCACCAGCTGGTTCGCCTGGCGCGCATTGTCCGCATTCTGCCGGACCGTCGATGTCAATTCCTCCATCGAGGATGCGGTTTCCTCCAGGCTGGCGGCTTGCTGTTCGGTGCGGCGCGACAGGTCCAGGTTGCCCGCCGCGATTTCCGCCGCGGCGGTATTGATCGTGTCGGTGGAAGCGCGCACCGAGCCGACCGTGGTTTTGAGCGAAGCCACCATGTCTTTCAGTGCATGCAGCAAGCGCCCGGTTTCATCCTGGCGGCTGGTGTCGATGTCGGCGGTCAGGTCACCCTGGGCCACGGTCTCCGCCACCTCCACGGCCTGGAGCAAGGGGCCCGTCACCGAACGGGTGATCAGGTAGCCTGCCACAATCGACAGCAGCGTTGCCAATACCAGCAGGCCAACCATCAGCATGGTCGCATTGGAAGCGGACTTGGTCGCTTCCTCCCCGTCCTCGGTCATCAGCTTGTTCTGTTGCGCAAGGATGGCATCCAGCTTGCCGAAGTAAGCGTTCTGCAAAGGAATCGCTTGCTTGAACAGCGTTTGCACGGCGCTGTCCTGGTCGCCGTCCTTGAGCAGCTTGAGCACTTCGTCGCGTTTGACGCGGAAGGCTTCGAAGGCCTGGGTTTCATCGGCAAACAGTTTCTTGGCCTCGTCCAGGACCAGGACTTTCTGCAGCTTTTCCGCCGCAGCTGCGCCGGCCTTGTCGGCCTCTGCCATGCTGGCCAGGAAGCCATCGCTGCTGATCTTGTCCGGTGCCAGCATGGCATTGCGCAAGGCCTGCGCCGAGCGGTTGGAATAGCTGCGCATTTCGTTGGTCAACTGCACCTTGAGGTAACGATCGCTGATCAGGCGGTCGGTCAGGCCCGCGTTGTGGCTCAAGCGGCTGATCCCTGTCAGCGACATTGCAAGCTGGATTGCAATTGCCAGCGCAAACCCGATCGCCAGCTTCACACCGATATTCATGTTCGAAAAGCTCATGCCAGCCTCGCCAGAAGTTGTGGTTTTTGTTCGATGATCGCACTGGCATGGTAACGCGGCGCGGCGCTCAACGCCACAGCAACGTCAGGGTAGTGGCTGGTAGGCTGAAATGATGGCGCGGCGGGGGGCGGGCACCAGGGCGCGGGCATGCGCCCCGCCAACATACTTGCCATAGATCCGTGCCACGCTGCCGTCGGCCACCATGCCGAGCAAGGCATCCGCGAACACCTTGCGTACCGCCGGCGCCAGGCCGTCGCGCGACAGGTAGGCGCCGGCCAGCACGGGCGCCGATTCCGTTACCGGCATCACAGCGACGAACCCTTGCAGGCCGCTGCTTTGCAGGTAGCGCGAGTAGATGGTCATCGGCGCCAGTGTCGCCTCGGCGCGCTGCGAAGCCATTTTCCTGAAGGCGATATCGAAGTCGTTCACCATTTCCACCCGGCCCTGCTGGCGCAGGCGTTCGACCTGGGCCAGTACTTCGGGGGGATACAGGATGCCGCGCACCAGGTTCAGGCGGGCACTGCCCTGATCGACGAACTGGGCCAGCGATGTGAAACTGCCTGGCACACGGCGCGACAGCACCAGGTCAAAGCGCGTCGTCACAAAAGGCACGAACTGGCCAAGGCGGTCGCGTTCGGCGCTGCGAGCGGAGCTGGCGGTCAGGTTGATGCGGCCGTTGGCATACTCGGCCCACAGGCGCGCCCGCGGGTACCAACTGATATTGAGTGAACAATTGGTGCGGCGCGCCAGTTCCCGCAATACGTCGATGGCGGCGCCCCTGACCTTGTCGTTTTCGCGGAACGACGCCAAGCCCAGGTCGCTGGCGCCGGCATGCAAGGGCGCGGGACAAATCGGGCCGCCGATTGCCGGGGCGGCGGCCAGGGCGAACAGCAGGGGAAGGAGGCGCATGCCCAGCAGTATATCCGCCAGGCACCTGGCTCGAAATGCTGTATATAATTACAGTATCACAAGCGAACTCGACAATTTGTTATGGACTGGCCGCGCCGCATTGCCCACCTCGACATGGACGCCTTTTACGCGTCCGTGGAGCTGTTGCGCTATCCGGAATTGCGCGGCCTGCCGGTGGTGATCGGCGGCGGCGGGCGGCACCAGCCGCGCCAGCTGCCGGACGGCAGCCGCGAATTCTCCCGCCTGCGCGATTATGTGGGACGCGGCGTGATCACCACCTCCACCTATGAAGCCCGGGCGCTGGGCGTATTTTCCGCCATGGGCACCATGAAGGCGGCGGCCCTGGCGCCGGACGCCATCCTGCTGCCGGTGGATTTCGATTCCTACCGCAAGTATTCGCGCCTGTTCAAGGCGGCCGTGGCCAGTATCGCCCCGCAGATCGAAGACCGCGGCATCGACGAAATCTATATTGACCTGACCGAGGTGGCAGGCGAAACGCAGGAATTGGCCCAGCGCATCAAGGACGCGGTGCGCGCCGCCACCGGGTTGTCGTGCTCGATCGGCGTTGCACCCAACAAGCTGTTGGCCAAAATCTGCTCCGACCTGGAAAAACCCAATGGCCTGACGGTGGTCGGCTACGACGACGTGGCGGCACGCATCTGGCCGCTGGCGGTGCGCAAGGTGAACGGCATCGGCCCCAAGGCCGAAAAAAAGCTGGTCGCGCTGGGCATCGACAGCGTCGGCCAACTGGCCGCCGCCGATCCAGCCCTGCTGCAGGAGCATTTCGGCCTCAACTATGCGGAATGGCTGCAACGCATTTCCCATGGCCGCGACGAGCGTGCCGTAGCCACCCGCAGCGAACCCAAAGGCGTCAGCCGCGAAACCACGTTTTCGCGCGACTTGCACGTCAAGCGCGACCGCGCCGAGCTGTCCGAGATCTTCACCCGCCTGTGCCAGAAGGTCGCGGACGACCTGGCGCGCAAGCGCTACGCCGGCCGCACCGTGGGCATCAAGCTGCGCTATGCGGACTTCCGCACGGTGACGCGCGACCTGACCCTGCCGTCGCCCACGGCCGATGCCGCGGCCATCCGCCGCGCGGCCGGCGAATGCCTGCGCCGGGTGCCGCTGGATGACCGGCTGCGCTTGCTCGGCGTGCGCATGTCGGCCCTGTGCACGCTTGAAGAGGCCGCCAAAGCCCAGCCGGCGCAGGGTGATCTTTTTACCAATTTGTGATAACTTTCCCGCGCGAGCCGGCAAACCGAGTCCGGCTGCAAACCCGGAATACCTATGCAAGCCCAAGCAGATTTCCGCCCGGCGCGGCGCGCCTGGCTGGTGCTTATCGCGCTCGGCCACGTGGCGCTGCTGATGGCCTGGCGTCCCATGCTGCGCAACGCTGCCGAACCGGTGGTCCGGCCCGGCGGTGAACTTGTTTTCCTGACACTACCCGCTGTTGCCCGGCCCCGCCCCGCCGAACCCCTGCCGGATCCGCCGAAGGTGGCGCGGCCACCACGCGCGGCCGAACCAGCCACGCTAGCCGTCCGTCCGGCGCCACCGCCAGTCGCCACCGACATTGCCCATCCCGAAGCGCCCGCCGCCTCGACTGCATCGACGGCCCAGAGTATTACCTTGCAGGCGCCCGTGGCGGGCGACCCCGCCGACCCATTTGCCAAGCCTGCCCCGGCGCCGGACACCCTGCTGGACAAGGCGCGTTCATCGGTCGCCGGCATCGACCGCCAGCTACGCAAGGAAAGCCTGAACAAGTTCACCACCTACATCCTGCCGGACACGAAGTTGGGAATGGCGATCGCCAAGGCGCAGAAGAAGGAGTGGGTGCTCGAGCAGACGGTGCAGAATAGCGATGGGGTCACCATGAAGCGCTACCGCAGGGGTAACCAGGAGTATTGCGAATACACCAACCTGGTCGGCGCACGGGGGCAGGATCCGTTCCGCGACAACAACAAAACAAAGGTCATGACTTGCCCATGAGTAGCCATGTAAAATGTCGTTCCCGTGGAAAAAGCTGATCAAGGTCGATAACGTTTATGTGGTTCAAGAATCTCCAGGTTTACCGCCTGCCTGCCCCTTGGGCATTTACTCCAGAACAACTCGAAGAAGCCCTCCAGTCGCAAGCCTTCTCGCCTGCCAGCAGCAATGAGCTGATGCGCCAGGGCTGGGACAAACCGCGTCCGAACGGCGGCCTGGTGCACGTCGTCAACAAGCAGATGCTGATGGTGCTGGGCACCGAGAAAAAGCTGCTGCCATCGACCGTGGTCAACCAGGTTGCCAAGGCGCGCGCCGCCGAGCTGGAAGAGCAGCAAGGTTTCGCGCCTGGCAAGAAAGCCATGAAGGAACTCAAGGAGCGCGTGCACGACGAACTGCTGCCGCGCGCCTTCACCATCCGCAGCAACACCTGGTGCTGGATCGACCCGGTCAATGGCTGGCTGGTGGTCGATGCCGCCAGCCCGGCCAAGGCCGACGACATCATCAAGATGCTGCTGAAAGCCGTCGACCGCATGCCGATCGAAAGCTTGCGCGTGCAGCGTTCCCCGGTCGGCGTGATGACCGCCTGGCTGCAGGATGACGAAGCGCCGGCCGGCTTCACCGTCGACATGGACACCGAGCTGCGCGCCACCGGCGAGAGCAAGGCGGCCGTGCGTTACGTGCGCCACACCCTGGAGCCGGAAGAAGTGCGCCGCCACATCGCGGCCGGCAAGCAGTGCACCCGCCTGGCGATGACCTGGGACAGCAAGATCAGCTTCGTGCTGACCGAAGCGCTGGCCATCAAGGGCGTCAAGCCATTGGACGTGATGAAGGAAAACGACGCCGTTACCCGTAACGACGACGAACGCTTCGACGGCGACTTCATGCTGATGACCGGCGAGCTGTCCAAGCTGCTGCAGGACGTGGTTGACGCCCTCGGTGGCGAAGCGAAAGCCTAAGGCCGCGCTACGTCCGCGTGAGCGCCAGCAGGCGTTCGCAATAGCCCGGGGCCGTGTCTTCGGGCACATTGGTCACCCCAAGCAGCAGCCCGCCGTTGGCGGGCTCTGCCCCGGCATACCATCCCGACAAGGCGGATGGCGCCATGCCCAGGCTGCGCGCCCGCGCCGCCACTTCCACATCACTGGCGTGCTGCGGCAATTGCAGCAGCACGCCCAGCGCCGCCGGCGCATGGACCGCACCCAAACGATCGAGCGCAGCACCCAATGCGCTCCTGCGTTCCTGGTACAGCCGCTTCATATGGCGCAAATGGCGCAGGTAGGCGCCGCTATGCAGGAATTCCGCGACCGCCAGTTGCACCACCGGCGGCGGAGCGCTGCCGCAGGTGGAAGCAGTTTGCGCCAGCAAGTCCGCCAGCTCCGGCGGCGCCACCAGGAAACCCACCCGCAGTGACGGCGTCAGCGTCTTGCTGAACGTGCCAAGGTGAAGCACGCGGCCGTAGCGGTCCTGCGAGGCCAGCGCCGGTGCAGCGCGGCCCTGCGGCTGCAATTCGCCCAGGTAATCGTCCTCGATGACCCAGGCGCCGGCCTGCATCGCCCACTCCAGCAAAGCCTGGCGCCTGCGCAGCGACAAGGTCACGCCGAGCGGCGCCTGCTGGCCCGGCGTGACCACCGCCAGCTTGGCGTGCGGCGCTTGCCGCATGCCGGCCGCCACGTCCAACCCCTCGGGATCGACTGGCACAGGAACGAGATGGAGGCCTGCCGCCGCGAGCGCATCGCGGGTGGCCATATACCCCGGTTGTTCGATCCACGCCTGTTCGCCTTTCAATCCTAGCGCCCGCAGGACCAGGCCGAGCGCCCCGGCGTAGCCGTTGCAGACCAACACCTGCCCGGGCGTGCAATCAAGCCCGCGCGCCACGCACAGGTAAGCGGCGATCTCTGCGCGCAAGGCATACTCGCCACGCGGATCGGGATAGGAGAGCGGCAGCGCCGCTGCCGTGCGCGCCGCCCTGCCCATCACGCGCGACCAGGTCTTGAAGGGAAAGGCATCCTGCGCCGGGACCCCGACCTGGAAAGGACTGGTGCCGACGGCCCGGCCGGGGAAGGCTTGCACGACTTCCAGCGCCGCCGCGCCGTGCGCCGTACGGGCGGCCTCGCTGCCTTGCCGGCCCGCGACTGCCGCCGGAGCGCCCGCGTAGACGAAGGTGCCGGCCGCGCCGGCGGTGTAGACCAGTTGCTCATCGCGCAGCCGCTCATAAGCTTGCCGCACCGTGCCTCGCGCCACGCCCAATTGCGCCGCCAGGTCGTGCCAGGATGGCAGCCGCGCTTGAGGGGCCAGCCGCCCATCGCCGATCGCGCCGCGCAGGCCGAGGAAGATCTGGTCCGCCAGCGTGGCGGCGGCCTTGCGGTCGATGGAGAGGTCAAGCGAATGGTACATAAATCCAGTGCATTCTTGCGTCTTTTGGGTGAACCAAGGCAAAGGTACCATGGTTTTCATACCAATCCACGAAAGTCATCATGTTCAAGCCCCTGATCGCCGCACTGCTAATGAGCCTTTCCACCGTCCCCGCCCATGCCGACGAAGCAGGCAGCGGCGCCAGCCGCGCCAGGCTGGCCGGCAAGGCGCTGGTAGGCCAGCCAGGTCCCGCCGCCGTACTGCAAACGATTGACGGACAACGCATCGACCTCGCCTCGTTCTACGGCAAAAAGCCGGTCTACCTCAAATTCTGGGCCACATGGTGCGTGCCCTGCCGCGAGCAGATGCCCGCGTTCGAGAAGTCCTTCCAGCAGTACGGCGACAAGCTGGCCGTGGTCGCGGTCAATGCCGGCTACAGCGACACGGAGGCGGAAGTGAAGAATTACCGCGCCCGGTCCGGCCTGCACATGCCCATCGTCATCGATGACGGTGCGCTGGCGGCCAGCCTGAACCTGCGCGTCACGCCCCAGCACATTGTGATTGGCCGCGACGGCCGCATCCGGCACGTCGGCCATTTGCATGACAAGGAACTCGAGAAAGCGCTGTACAACGCCGTGAACGAACGCGCGGTCGCGGCTCCCCTGGCGCTGGCGCCCGCCGCAGCGGCTGCGCGGGCGCCCCTGAAAGTCGGCGACCTCGCGCAAGGCCTGCCGCTGCCCGCGGCGCAGGGCAAACCACGCGCCCTGATGTTCTTCTCGCCCTGGTGCGAATCCTACCTGCGCGAAAGCCGTCCAGCGATTGCACAGGCCTGCCAACGCGTGCGCGAAGAAGCTCAAGCATTGGCCGCAACGCCGGGCATCGAATGGATGGCGGTGGCCTCGCCGGTATGGTCGTCGGACAAGGAAGTCGCCGAATTCGCGCGCAGCAAGAAGTCGCGCATGGCCATGCGGCTGGACCAGGACGGCGCGCTGTTCAATGCCTTCGGCATCCGCCAGATTCCCAGCATCGTCCTGCTCGACCGGCAAGGCCGCGTGGCACGCGTGATGGGCCCCGAAGAACGCGGCCTGGCGCAGGCCGTGCAAGCCTTGCAGGTGCAATGATGCGGCGCCTGTTGCTGGCGCTGCTGCTCGCAGCGCTCGGGCTGGCGCGGGCGGTGGCGCAAGACTTCCTCGAGCCGGAAGCGGCCTTCCGCTTCTCCGCGCGAATGGCAGATGGCGGCACTGCGGAAGTCAGTTTCGAGATCGCCGACGGCTATTACATGTATCGCGACCGTTTTCGCTTCAGCGCGGACGGGGCCAGGCTGGGTGCGCCCGAACTGGCGCCGGGAAAAGTGAAGTTCGACCAAGCCTTCGGCAAGGAAATGGAGACCTACCGCCGCCGCGTTACCGTGCGCGTGCCGGTGCAGGGAGAAGGTCCGTTCGTGCTGCGCGTGACGAGCCAGGGCTGCGCCGATGCGGGCCTGTGCTACGCGCCGATGGATTCGGGAATCACGCTGGAAGCGGCAGCTCCGCTGGCGCAAGCGCTGCAGGGCGGCCGTTTGCTCACGATCGTGCCCTTGTTCCTGCTGCTCGGCCTCGGCCTGGCCTTCACGCCCTGCGTACTGCCGATGGTTCCCATCCTGTCTTCGATCATCGTCGGCGACAGTGCGAAGCCAAGCCGCAAGCGCGGCCTGCTGCTGTCGGGCACCTATTCTCTCGGCATGGCACTGGTGTACACCGCTTTCGGCATTGCAGCCGGACTGGCAGGCGAAGGGCTGGCCGCTTCACTGCAAAAACCGTGGGTGATCGGCGCGTTTGCATTGCTGCTTTCCGCGCTGGCGTTCTCGATGTTCGGCCTCTATGAACTGCAATTGCCGGCAGCCCTGCAATCGCGCCTGGCCGGCAGCGCCAACCGCCGCAAAGCCGGCAGGCTGGCTGGCGTGTTCGGCATGGGTGCCATTTCCGCATTGATGGTTGGCCCCTGCGTGGCCGCGCCGCTGGCGGGTGCGCTGGTCTACCTCAGCCAGACGCGCGACGTGCTGGTCGGCGGCAGCGCCCTGTTCGCGATGGCGGCCGGCATGAGCGTACCGTTGGTGCTGGTCGGTGTATCCGCAGGCAGTCTGCTGCCGCGGGCAGGCGCTTGGATGGTGTGGGTCAAGCGTGGATTCGGCGCCGTGCTGCTGGCGCTGGCCGCGTGGATGGCGTTGCCGCTGCTGCCGAACCGCCACGTCTCCGCGCTACCGTTCAAGCGCGTCGCCAATGTGCAGCAGCTCGAAGCCGAACTGGCAAAAGGCCGTCCCGTCATGCTCGACTTCTACGCCGACTGGTGCGTGTCATGCAAGGAGATGGAGAAGTTCACCTTCAGCGCTGCGCCGGTGAAGGCCGCGCTGGAAGGCGCGGTACTGCTGCAAGCCGACGTCACGGCCAACAGCGAGGAAGACAAGGCCCTGCTGAAACGCCATGGCCTGTTTGGACCGCCCGCCATCATCCTGTTCGATGGCGAGGGCAAGGAGCGCGCGCGCGTGATCGGCTACCAGGACACCGCGCGCTTCCAGCAAACGCTGGCGAAATTCAGATAATTCAGAGCGGCTGGAACACGCCAGCCGCTTTGTTCTTCTGCACGTTATCCCACCCGAAGATCTGGCCGTTCATCGCCACGTACACGCCGGGCGGCAGCACTTGCGCCACGCCGCAGGCAAAACCCATGTTGAAGAAGGCGTCCGAGTTATCGATCTCGTAAGGGATCATGGCGCCGGTGAAGACGATGGTCTTGTCCTTGATCGCCGGGCCCAGGACGGCCGCGGTTTGCGGCATGGTATCGGTGCCGTGCACGATCACGATGGCTTTTTCGGACGCAGCCTGGCAAGCGGCCAGCACGCGCTGGCGATCGGCATCGACCATGTCCAGCGAATCGAGCAGCGACACGACTTCCAGCTCGCAAGGCGTAGTGATGCGGGCGCGCTTGATCGCGGCGGGCAGGTGACTTTCGGCGAAAGCCAGGGTGCCATTCAGTTCGTTATAGTGCTTGTCGAAAGTGCCGCCGGTGGCGATGATGCGCAGGGTCATGATGAATTAAAATGAAATCGATGAATGGCGTGCATGATAGCCGAAAAAGTTTGCCGCTCCCGGCTGGCATTCCGCCGAACAGTTGACTACACTGGGTTTTTTGCCCGGCAAGACCATGAAAGCGCTCGCACCAGGAACCGTGATTTTCCACCGCTACCGCGGGTATGGCGTCATCACGGCTGTGAATTTGCTGACAGGCTGGATTTCCGCCCGGTTTGGCAATGAATCGCGCACGCTCGACCTGAACCTCTCCACCGACGAAGTGCAGTTTGCCGACGGCGAAGCGATCCTGTTCCGCCGCGCCCCGCCCGACCGCATGCCGCACGCACGGCTGATGGCCGTGGTGCGCGAGTTGCACCAGGCCGGCTACCAGAAGTTATACCTGTACTCCTGGCCCAAGGCATCCGGACTGCATTGGCGCTGGCACCTGTTCACCGGACCGCGCGACTGGATGCAGCGCTCCTGGCGCGAAGGCTGGTACGGCTCCGGCGCCGACTATATTTTCAATCCCGTGATGGGCTGGGGCGACCAGCCCGGCGCCACGACGGAAGAACTGGTGCACGCGCTGGCCAGATTCGACCCGCAAGGCTTAGCGCAAGCGCTCGGCCGCGACGAAGACCACACCGAATGGTTCGCCCGCGTGTGCGACGCCCTGCTCCCCGGCTACATGTACAGCCTCGACATGCAGCGCCCCAGCGGCGCCCCGTTAACCGACATGCCCGCCGTGCCGGTGATGCCCGTGCGCGCCAACCTCCCGCCTTACGGCGGCGAGCCAATCAGCTGGCCCCCGGGCTGGGCCGGCCTCTGGAGCAAAGTCCACGCCATGCCCCCACAGCCCAGCCTGTGTCCCACCATGGGGTCACACCCTAAATGGGACACGGACCCAGCCGTGTAGCGCTTCAGCTCGTGTCCCGAATCGGGTGTGACCCCATGGTGGGACACGGGCTCAGCCGTTGATGTGCTTGACCAGGTTCAGGAAGGCGTGGCGGAAGTAGAGCTCGTAACTGGCCTTCTCGACGTAGCCGAGGTGCGGGGTGCACAGTACGTTCGGCATGCGCAGCAGCGGTGAATTTTCCGGCAGCGGTTCGGTTTCGAAGACGTCCAGCGCTGCGTAGCCGGGATGGCCGGACTTCAGCGCTGCTTCCAATGCGCCGGCTGCAAGCAGCTCGGCGCGGCTGACGTTGACGAACAGCGCATCGCGCTTCATGCGCGCCAGGTCTTCGGCGGTGACGATGCCGCGCGTGCCGTCGGCCAGGCGCAGGTGCAGCGACAGCACATCCGCTTCCGCAAAGAAGGCTGCGCGTGAAGCGGCTGCCTCGTAGCCATCGGCCACCGCAGCTGCGCGGCTCGGCTCGCTACCCCACACGATCACGCGCATGCCAAACGCCTTCGCGTAACCGGCGACCAGCTTGCCGATCTTGCCATAGCCCCAGATCGCCATCGTGCTTCCCGCCAGCACCAGGCCCAGCGTGTTGTGCTGGTGGCTGATCGACACCTGTTGCCACTGCCCGTCGCGCAGCTTGCCCGCGTACTGGAACAGCTTGCGCCGGGCGGCCATCACCAGGGCCCAGGTCAGCTCGGCCGGCGCGGTCGGCGAACCCATGCCTTCCAGCACGGTGATGCCAAGCTCGCGGCACGCGTCCATATCGACATGGCCGCTCACCTTGCCGGTCTGCGAAATCAATTTCAAATTAGGCAGCCTGGATAGCAAGGCGCGGTTGAACGCCGTGCGTTCGCGGATCAGCACCAGGGCTTCAAAGGGGGCCAGGCGGGCCACCAGCTGCCCCATGCCGCGCACGGAATTGTTGAAAACCTTGACCTCGTGGCCATCCAGAAGCTTGAAGCATTCCAGGCCACGAGTTGCATCCTGGTAATCATCGAGAATCGCAATTTTCATGTCAGTTAGCAGATTTTGTGATGAAAATGGTAGGGAAATAACAGGTTTGTGAATATCTCGAATAGCCTACTACTTTAGTCGGGCAATATTCCTACATTTTTGTCGGAAGCGCCGGGACGCAGGTGTACAATCGGCCCAATTCAAGGAGCCCGACCAGGCTCCAGCAGCATATGTTCCAGCGCCTGAGCACACCCCCGCCAGACGCTAGCGCCCTCGAGTAATCGGGCGCATCGACAGAACCGCCGTATTTCGCCGAAGCATTAGATCTTCCGCGCAAGCTAAAAGCTGACGACGATTCCTGCCGTGCCGGGACAAGACAGAATTCTTTATTGGCATTGGAGGTACTTATGAATCAGCCCGTTATGGGAGGCGTTGCAACTATGAACGCACCAGCTTACATCAAACAGCAAAAACTGATCAATTGGGTGGCGGAAGTCGCCGCATTGACCAAGCCTGCCCGCATCTACTGGTGCGACGGCTCGGTGGAAGAATACGACCGCCTGTGCGCTGAAATGGTTGCCGCCGGCACCATGAAAAAGCTGAACGCTGAAAAGCGTCCAAACTCCTACCTGGCTTGCTCCGACCCGACCGACGTCGCCCGCGTTGAAGATCGCACCTTCATCTGCTCGCAGACCCAGGAAGCGGCCGGCCCGACCAACAACTGGATGGACCCGCAGGAAATGCGCGGCACCCTGAACGGCCTGTTCGACGGCTGCATGGCCGGCCGTACCATGTACGTGGTGCCGTTTTCGATGGGCCCGCTGGGTTCGCCGATCGCCCACATCGGCGTGGAACTGTCCGACTCCCCATACGTCGCCGTCAACATGCGCACCATGACCCGCATGGGCAAGGCCGTGTACGACGTGCTGGGTACCGATGGCGAGTTCGTGCCGGCGATCCACACCGTCGGCAAGCCGCTGGCTGCCGGCGAAAAAGATGTGCCATGGCCATGCAACGCCACCAAGTACATCGTGCACTTCCCGGAGACCCGCGAAATCTGGTCCTACGGTTCCGGTTACGGCGGCAACGCGCTGCTGGGCAAGAAGTGCTTCGCGCTGCGTATCGCTTCCACCATGGGCTACAACGACGCCAAGAATGGCGGCGAGGGCTGGCTGGCGGAACACATGCTGATCCTGGGCGTCGAATCCCCGGAAGGCAAGAAGCACTACGTGGCTGCCGCCTTCCCATCGGCTTGCGGCAAGACCAACTTCGCCATGCTGATCCCGCCGAAGACCTTCGACGGCTGGAAAGTCACCACCATCGGCGACGACATCGCCTGGATCAAGCCGGGCAAGGATGGCCGCCTGTACGCGATCAACCCTGAAGCCGGTTACTTCGGCGTGGCTCCGGGCACCAACACCAAGACCAACTCGAACTGCATGTCCTGCCTGAACGAGAACACCATTTTCACCAACGTCGCGCTGACCGACGACGGCGATGTATGGTGGGAAGGCCTGACCAAGGAAGCGCCTGCGCACCTGGTCGACTGGCAGGGCAAGGACTGGACCCCGGCGTCCGGCACCAAGGCTTCGCACCCGAACGCACGCTTCACCGTGTCCGCCGAGCAGAACCCGGTGATCGACCCGGCATGGAACGATCCGGCCGGCGTGCCGATCTCGGCCTTCATCTTCGGCGGCCGCCGTTCCACCACGGTGCCGCTGGTGACGGAAGCGCGCAACTGGATCGAAGGCGTGTACATGGCTGCGACCATGGGCTCCGAAACCACCGCTGCAGCCGCCGGCCAGCAGGGCGTGGTGCGCCGTGACCCGTTCGCCATGCTGCCGTTCATGGGCTACAACATGAGCGACTACTTCCAGCACTGGCTGGACATGGGCAAGCGCTTGGAAGGCAAGGGCGCCACCCTGCCCAAGATCTTCTGCGTCAACTGGTTCCGCACCGACGAAAACGGCCACTTCGTATGGCCTGGCTTCGGCGACAATATGCGCGTGCTGAAGTGGATGCTGGAACGCGTTGAAGGCAACGGCGGCGGCATCGAAAACATCTTCGGCACCACCCCGCGCTACGGTGACATCTCCTGGGACGGCCTGCCATTCACCGCCGAAGAGTTCGAAACCATCACTTCGATCGACAAGGACGCATGGCGCGCCGAACTGAAACTGCACGCTGAACTGTTCGAAAAGCTGGCCTACCACCTGCCGCAAGAGCTGAAGGACAATATGGTCAAGCTGGAGCAGCGCCTGAACGGCTAAGCTTTATCGCTTCGGAAAAAACGCGTCCCACGGGGCGCGTTTTTTTTATTCCCTGCTCGCTGTCGACCAATCCGGACGCTTCTCGACCGGCACTTCGGCCTGGTCGAAGCTGTCGACCTCTTTCATGGTGCGCACCTCATACAGCGTTTCCATTCCGGAGAAATGCAGGCCGCCGCAATCGGTGGCGACGTGCGAGCCGTCCTTCCAGAACCAGTATTCGCGAATAATCAGCCCACACTTGCTGGAGCGCGTGCGGCCGGCGTGATAGACATGCAGCTCGGTGGGCCACTTCCTGCCATCGGCAGCGAAATACGAAAGCACCAGCCAGGCCGCGGACTCGCCATCGGGCGAGAGCCGGACGTCATCGGCCCGCCGGTGCGTCGTCAACTTGATGTCCTTGCCGGACGCAGTCACGACATGGACGTTGTTTGCCTTGTCGGCATAAGCCTTGGCCAAGCTTCCCGCGCAGGCGGTGGAACACCCGGCGACAAGCGCAATGGCGAACGCAAAGCGGTGATACGGCATCTCCTGCCTCCCCATTCTCCGGCCACATATTGTGCGCGGGCAATTTTCTCAATCAGTTAGTATTATCGCAATAATGATGAGAGTGCGGTGAAATCATATGGCAGGAGAAATTATCCGTCTGGGCGATACCACAAGCCATAACGGTACGGTGCTGGAAGGCTCGATGCAGGACATCTGCCACGGCAAGCCGATCGCCTATGTCGGGCACAAGGTCCATTGTCCGAAGTGCAAAGGCGATTACCCGATTGTCGAAGGGGCGATGGCCACCACCTTCTACGGCAAGGGCGTGGCACTGGCCGGGATGAAGACTTCCTGCGGTGCTACCCTGATTCCCAGTCAGTTCACCGACACCGTTGAATAAACGGCGCACAGGTCACCCGGTGATGATCACAGCTCGACGATTGAGCGCTTGTTTGGAACTTGCCGGAGCACTCCTGTTTGGAGCACTTGCACCTGCCAATGCCGAAACAACAGTAGCAACGTTGGTTGGTCATTATTCGAACCAGGTATGGAGCGATGGCGACGATCCACATGCATTATCCGGTTACTTCGTCAGCCTGTACAAGCAAGACGGCACTCTTTTCGGGAATATCGGTATCGCCATTGGCTCCGCGGAGCCGGCACAGGCAAAGGTGTATGACATTACCCTGAACGAGAAAGATGGGAAGATCTCATTCAAGGCAGACTACTCCCGGGGCATCGAACATCGCAAAGGCCTCCCTCCTGAGGGCCGGGATGCAAAGAGAATTCTGACCTTCTCTGGAAAACTGAAACCTCGCGGGCTTCAAGGTGAGTTCATCGAGCAGGATGGCTACGCACCATTCTCAATCGTCGCAAGAGAGAAATCAGTCTTGACCGGGTTTGCTAAAGATTTTTCTTGACACGCGATTTGTCTTGGGCGCAGAATCGCGTCCACTGATTTTTTACCAACCCGAATTTTTCGAAAGGACGACCATGCCACGTACGGCTATCAACAATCTGCAAATGAGATAGCCCCGCAGCGCGCGCGCTCGGGGCAGGCAATCAAGCCACCCGAGCCGGTCGTTCTTCCAACACGAACCCCGGCCAGGAAACTCGCCGGGGTTTTTGTTTCTACAGCCCCGGCATAACGAAAGACGTTATGCCAATTCATAAAAGCCTGCACAAAGGCTTGGTGCCTGTGCACATCTATACGGATGACATTGATCATTCGGCCATCCAGCAACTGCTGAATATTTCGAACCTGTCCATCGTGCATCCGCACGTGGCAGCCATGCCCGACGTGCACGCCGGCATCGGCGCCACCGTCGGCAGCGTGATCCCGACACGCGGCGCAATCATCCCTGCCGCAGTCGGCGTCGACATCGGCTGCGGCATGAATGCCGTGCGCACCACGCTGACTGCCAGCCAGTTGCCCGACAACCTGGCGCGCGTGCGCAGTGCGATCGAAACGCTGGTGCCGGTCGGTTTCGAACAGCACGCCTTCGACAAGGTGCGCGGTTCCGCCCACGCCCGCGTCGGGCGTCCGCTGAACGACCGCCTGGACCGTATCGTGGCGCGCCACAAGGGCATCATGAAGATGCAGCATAAGTTCGCGCAGACCTGGATCTGCCAGCTTGGCACCCTGGGCGGCGGCAACCACTTCATCGAACTGTGTATCGATGAAGAGCAACGCGTGTGGATCATGCTGCATTCGGGCTCGCGCGGCATCGGCAATGTCATCGGGCGCTACTTCATCTCCGCTGCACGCAAGGAGATGATGCGGCACAAGGTGAACCTGCCGGACCGCGACCTGTCCTATTTCAGCGAGGGTTCGGAACTGTTCGACGACTATGTGGAGGCGGTGGACTGGGCCCAGGATTACGCCATGCTGAACCGGCGCGAAATGATGCGCCGCGTGGTGGCGGCACTGGAGCCGCATGTCCCGCCGTTCAAGCTCGATGGCGAAGCGATCAACTGCCACCACAACTATGTGGCGCACGAATCGCACTTCGGCCACAAGCTGTACGTCACCCGCAAGGGCGCCATCTCGGCGCGCGAAGGCGAGCTGGGGATCATCCCCGGCAGCATGGGTGCCCGCAGCTACATCGTGCGCGGCAAGGGCAGCGAGGAATCGTTCTGCTCCTGCTCGCATGGCGCCGGGCGGCGCATGAGCCGCAGCGAGGCGAAGCGCAAGTTCAACCGTTTCGACCTGGCCGAACAGACGCAGGGCATCGAATGCCGCAAGGATGGTGGCGTGGTGGATGAAATCCCCGCCGCCTACAAAGACATTGACCAGGTCATGGCACACCAGTCCGACCTGGTCGACATCGTGCACACGCTGAAGCAAGTCGTGTGCGTGAAAGGATAAGACAATGAAGGTAACCATCAAACTACCGAAGCCGCGCAACCCGCTGGCCGTGCTGGCACGCCAGCGCAAGGCCGGCGGCCACCAGCGTGTCGAACAATCGCGGCGCGCGCTGAAGCAGCAACTGCGCCGCCAGCTGGCACGGGAGGAGTGAGCCGATGCAATCAGCAATCATGTTGAACCAGCAGCAGGCGATCGACTTCCTGCTGCACGTCGCGATTACCCGTCCGGTGTTCATGTGGGGCCCGCCGGGCATCGGCAAGAGTGCCTTGGTGCGCCGCTTTGCTGAGGCTGTTGGCATGGAGTGCGTCTCCCTGCTGGGCAGCCAGCTCGCGCCGGAAGACCTGCTGGGCATCCCGCAGATCGACGGCAAGTGCTCGCGCTTCTTCCCGCCTGCGAACATCGTGCGCGACGAGCCTTTCGTGCTGTTCCTGGACGAACTGAACGCATCGTCGCATGAAATCCAGAAGGCGTTCTATTCGCTGATCCTGGACCAGCGCATCGGCGAATACAGCCTGCCGAAAGGGACCATCGTGATCGGCGCGGGCAACCGCGCCAAGGATGCCGCCATCGTCAAGCCGATGCCCTCCGCACTGGTGAACCGCATGGTGCACATCCACCTGCGCTCCGACCATCGCCAATGGCTGGAGTGGGCAAAGGGCGAGGGCGGCATCCACCCATGGGTGCTGGAATATGTCCAGCTGCGTCCCGACCACCTGTGGAGCGAGCCGCCCAAGCACGAGGAGCCGTTCTCGACGCCGCGCAGCTGGCATATGCTGTCCGATGCCCTGCATTCGTTCGGCGAAGATACCGGCGACGATATGGTGGATGCATTGGCCTACGGCCTGCTGTCGCCAACCCATGCAGGCAACTTCAAGGGCTTCCTCAAACAGCTGCGCCACAAGCACGGCCTGCATGCCATCATCAAGGGCGAACAGCACTGGCCGGATGCGCCGGCGGACCGTGACGTGCTGTACTTCCTCGCGCAATCGTTCCGCGCCCACCTGCTGAAGGAGTTGCCGGAGGAAGAGTCGTCCGTACGCGGCGCGCACCATGCCTTGTCGATGCGCGCCAAGGATATGCTGCGCGACCTGGCGCGCATCAGCGTCGAGATTGCGCAATCGCTGCTCGGCGAAGATGCACAAGGACGCCGCCTGCCTGCGTGGTTCCTGGTCGAAGTGGCGCGCGATTTGCCGCGGCTGGCCGGCCGCAGCCAGAAGGAAACTGCATGAGCAGGGACAGGAAGCCCGACCCTGCGGCGGCGGCGCGGCAGGCCGGGATTGCCCAGGTGCTGGCGCATCCTGTGCTGGGCGCTGTCGCAGGGCGGGTCGAGTTTCGCGCCGATCCGGCGCATCAGATGGTCCCCGCCAAGGGCTGGCTCGCCTTGTCGCCGGGCGGCACGGTATGGCTGCATCCGAAACGGCGCGCGCGGCCGGAGCAATGGGCGCGCGTCGTTGGCATTGTTCTTTCCTGTCTTGGGCTTGGACTGGTGCGGCGCCGTGAACCGGTGGGCTTGTGGGAAGTAGCGGCGCTGGTGACGGCATCGCGCTTTTGCGCAGAACTCAAGCTCGGCGAATTGCCGGAAGAGTGGCGTCTGCCGGAATGCCCTGACGCCAGCGTGGAAACCTTGCTGCAGCGCTTTTGCAGCGACGGCTGTCCCGCGCCGCTGCTGGCCTGGCATGCGGATATCGCCGGCGGCGAATCGCTGTTCGTGGCGCTCGACGAGAAGCCGGTGGCATGGCGGCGCCAGACGCCAACGCCCTGGCACGAAATGCTGGCCGACGGCATTGCACGCGGCGTTGGCAGGGCGTTGGCCATTGCCGGCGGCGCAGCTGCGGAGCAGGCAGCCAAGCCGCATAGCCGCGAGCACCGCGCACGGCGGCGCATGATGGATCGTTATCCCTTGCTGGGCGCGTTGGCAGCCAGCTTCGACCTGGAGAACGATATCCGCATCTGCCAGCAGTACGATATCCGTGTCGCCGCCATTGATGTCGGCGCCCGCCGCATCTGGATCAATCCGGCGGCGGGCCTGAACGACGATGAAACCCTGTTTGTCCTGGCCCACGAATTGCTGCACGCAGGCCTGAATCACGCGTCGCGCCGGCGCGGGCGCGACCCTGTGCTGTGGAATGTCGCCTGCGATTTCGCCATCAATAGCTGGCTGCTCGAGATGCAGGTAGGATCGCCGCCCGCCATCGGCATGCTGTACGACCCCGGCCTGGCCGGGCAATCCGCCGATGAAATCTACGACGGGCTGGCGCGCGATATGCGCCGTGCACGCAAATTGGCGACGCTGCGAGGCGCCGGCCAGCCCGACTTGCTGGGCGAAGATAGCGGCACGCAGTTCACCGACGCAGAGGAGTATTGCCGTCGCGCGCTGGCACAAGGCATGGACCGCTGGGAGCACGATGGCCGCCGGGGCACCGTGCCTGCCGGACTGCTGGAAGAAATCCGCAGCCTGGCGCAGCCGCCCATTCCCTGGGATGCGCGTCTGGCGCACTGGTTCGATGAACGCTTTCCCCCGCTTGACATGCGGCGCAGCTATGCGCGGCCTTCGCGCAGGCAGGGGGCGACGCCGCATATCCCCCGGCCGATGCTGTGCAAGCCTCCTGAGGAGGAGCGCAAGAGCCGCGTGTTCGGCGTGCTGCTTGACACTTCGGGATCGATGGAGCCGGCCATGCTGGGCAAGGCGCTTGGCGCCATCGCCAGTTATGCCATGGCACGCGACGTGATCGCCGTGCGGCTGGTGTGCTGCGATGCCATGGCGTATGACTGCGGCTGGGTCGAACCGGAAAACCTGCTGGAGCGCTTCACCTTGCGCGGCCGCGGCGGAACCGTCCTGCAGCCTGGTTTCGACCATCTGCGCGATTTGGCGCAGCAAGGCGAAATGCCGGCACATGGCCCGGTGCTGGTCGTGACGGACGGCTGGTGCGAAGACAAGCTGGACACCCGCATGGACCACGCCTACCTGCTGGCCGATGGACGCCGCCTGCCGTTTACCCCGCGCGGAGAAGTCTTCTATATTACGGACTAGCTATTGACCGGAGCTGACCGGCATCGGCGGCAACCCCATCATCTTGCGACGGATATTGAGTGCGTTTTCGTCCTCGATCACGGCCGGCTTGCTGCCGGCGAGCTGGGTGCCGTAGCGCTGCGGCAGGCCCTTGGCGACGCGCAGCCGGTCTTCGGCCTGCGCCAATTGCGAACCTGGCACGTCGTTCTGCACCTGTGCCTCGCGCAGGGCCGGCAGGAGGGCCTCCAGCTCTTTCTCGGGAGTGCGCATCAGGACAGTGAAAGCATTCTGCGACAGCTCGGGTCCGGCGAAGCGGGCGCCCGGCCAGCCATGGGACGCGACAATGGTCTTCAGCCGCGCCAGCTCCTTGCGGTCGCGCGCCGCATCGCGCTTGCCAGGAGCACCCATGCTTTCCAGCGCACGGATCGCGGCCAGCTCGCGGGCATCGAGCACCTTGCGCTTGATGACGATTTCCTCGCCGACGATGGTGGTGGCAGCGCCGCCAGTGCCACCGCTGCGGATGGTGACCCGCACATTGCCGCGTGCATGGGTGGTGCCGCGGCTCTCCTGCTCGACCTGGTTTGCCTCGACCTGCACGGTGTGCTGCTGGCCGACCGGCAGCATGATGCGCGCAACTTCCTTGCCGGCCGCCAGCGTCTGCACGCTGATGCGGCTAGGCTCAGCCGCGCCGGCCAGCCCATGCCAGGCCAGCAGCAGCGGTAGTGCAAGCTTGTAGACGTTCATCATGGACTGACGGTAGCAAACCTGCGCGAACAGTGGAGCACGCGTGAGTCGGCATCAGCATCTGGTTCCAAAGCATGGCGTGCTTTCCTGCTGGGCTTGAAGGCAGACCTGGCGCGGGACACCAAGCAACTGCACTGGCTTCCGGCAGCCTACCGTGAATCCGACACCGATTTCCGCTACCTGGCCGAACTCGATCCCAAAGCAAGCCCGGACGGGGAAAAGTTCGAACCTGCCTGGACCATGATCAATTCGAATCGCTTCTTCGCTGTTCCGCAGCTGTATGAGCGCTATGCCAGCGCGGCCAAGCTCAGCGAAAAGATCATCCAGCGCATCGATGTCCTGTACAAGAATGCCGAGTGAATATTTATACAAAGTTTTTCTTGACACTACATTCGCGTAGAGCGCAGAATCAGCGCTCGTTAGTTTTATAACCCAGATTAAGAAAGGACAGCCATGCGCAATTTCGCTATCAACTGCATTAAGCACACCAGATAGCCCTGATGCGCGTGCGCTCGGGGCCTCTGGCAAATTGCCACCCCCCGAGCCGGACGTCCTACGACAAAACCCCGGTAAGGATACTTGCCGGGGTTTTTGTTTTTTGGTCCCCGGCGCAAGAAGGAAAGGAATCATGGAGATCCAACTCAAAGCTGTCACCCGGCAGAACTTCGACGACATCACCGACTTGCGGCTGCTGGACCACCAACGCGATTACGTCGCCAGCAACGCCTACTCGATCGCGCAAGCCAGCTTTTACCCTGAGATGCAAGCGCGTGCCATCTACGCCGGCGGCGAGCTGGTTGGCTTCCTGATGTATGTCGACCTGAACCTGGAGGGCCAGCCCGGCGAATTCGGGGTCTGGCGCCTGATGGTGGACCTCCCGCACCAGGGCAAAGGTTACGGCCGCCAGGCGCTGCACATGGCGCTGGCCGAAATCCGGGCGCGCGGCGGTGTGCGCAAGATCTGGATCAGCTACCAGCCGGACAACAACAGGGCCAAGGAACTATACGCCAGCATGGGTTTCGTCGAGACGGACATCGACGAGGATGGCGAGATGAATGCAGTACTAGAGCTGTAACGAAGAAGAAGGAGTCATGAATGAGACCATACCAACGCTTCCTGAGGAAATGGATCACCACCAACCTGCACGTGGTCACCAAGGAGAATTTCGCCAACATCGCCGAACTGGAACTGCATGATCACCAGCAGGACCATGCGGCGGACACCATGTATGCGATAGCAGAAGCCAGCTTCCACCCGAACTACCATTGCCGCGCGATAGCCGACAAGGACGGCGTGGTGGGCTTCCTGATGTACGCCGCTCCCGGCGCCGAGGATGAAGCGGGCGATTACGCGATCTACCACCTGATGGTGGACCGCCGCTTCCAGGGCAGGGGCCATGGCCGCCGCGCAGTCGACCTGGCGCTGGCCGAGATCCAGAAGCACGGGGATGTGCAGCGCATCTGGACCAGCTACCGTCCCGACAACGCCGTGGCGAAGGAGCTCTACGCCGCCTGCAGCTTCACTGAGGCGGGCGTAGAGGAAGACGGCGAGATGTACGCCGTCTGGAGTCCCGATCCTTACTGAGTAAAGGTCAGGGTGTAGGCGCCGGAGCGGCCCGAGTAGTAGCTGGTCGCTTCGATGGTGTAATTGCCCCATGCACCCGCCGGCAGCGTATAGCTGATGCGCGAGTTGGTGCCGCCACCGCCATCGTCGTTCGAGCTGATCACATTGCCGGAACCGTCGCGCAGGTAGAGATAGGCATCAAAGCTCGACGAAGCCAGGGTGATGGTCACGACGCGGCCAGGCAGCACAGCGAAGGTGTAGCGGTCGGTGTAATAACCGGTGCCGCGCGCGCCCACCGGGCAGGTCGACGACTGCAGGTTGCCGCTTACCGCTTCCCCGCTGGTGATCGGCTTGCTGCAGACGGTGGGCTGGGTGGTGCCCTGCTGGTTCAGGCTCAACGGCAAGGCCAGGCCGCTGCCGCTGAGAGTGGCGGTGGCATTGCGGGCGGTGCCGGAATTGGCGCTGACCGAGTAGGTGATGCTGCCGTTGCCGGTGCCGCTGGTGGCGCTCGTGATGCTCATCCAGCTTGGCACGCCGGCCAGGCTCCAGTTGCAGCTCGCCGGCGCCAGCACCGTGAAGTTGCCGCTGGTGCCGGCAGCCGGGAAATTGCTGCTGGATGGCGTCACGCTCCAGGTGGCGCATGCGGAACCAGTCTGGCTCAGTTTTGCCATGCCGACCGCGTCGGGGTTGGACGCCAACATGTAGTCGCTGCGATCGGCGCCGGTATTGGGCGCGATGTTGAGGCTGAAACTACCGTTGCCGGTGCCTGATGCACCGGAGGTGACGCTGACCCAGGTGACAGGCACCGCCAGCGCCCACTTGCAGCTTGGCGCAGCGGTAATGGTGCCGGTCGTGCTGCCGCCCGCAGCAGTGAACGATGCGCTGCTCAAGCTGATGACGGGAGCGCTCGGGCAAAGCTTGCGGGCATCCTGGGTAAAGGTGAACGTGGTGGCGTAGCCCATCGAAGTGACCTGGCCGGAGCCGCTGCGCGAAGCAGTGGTGTCCGGGTTGGCGGCAACCGAGTAAGGAATGCTGCCGTTGCCGCTGCCGCTGGTCGCGCCGGTGGCGGTGATGAAGCTTGGCATCGAGGCGACGTTCCATGGGCAGCTGGCGGCTGCGAAAACGCTGAGCGAACCGCTGCCGCCGGAGCCGCTGACCGTCGTGGTGGTCGGCGATACCACCGGCGCCGATGGGCAGTTGGCGGAAGCCACCTGCGTGACGGTGATGGATTCATTCCCCAACAGGAACGACGCGCTGCGCGACGCGCCGGTCAGGTTGGTGGTGGTGTTGAAGACCACCGCGACCGAGCCGCCGGCCGGCATTTGCTGCGGGTTGGTGCCGGCAATGGTCAACCAATCCGGCAGGTTGGCCGCCTCGAAGCGGCAGCCGGGTGCCGCATTGACTGTAAAGCTGACCGTACCGGCATCGCCGCCAGCAGTCTGCGTGCGGACCGGCACGGTGGTGACCTGGCCGGCGCAAGCCTGCTCCCAGATTGCCGCATAGGACGTCGCGTCATTCTGGGCGGCGCCGCCGGCGATCAGGACATTGCCGTCAGGTAAACGCGTCAGGGTGCTGTCACGCGCGGTGGTGCGTTGCGGGCCGCTCATGTTCCAGGTGCCGGTGGCAGCCTGGTAGCGCATCAACTGGCGGTTGTAGTCCGCGGTGAAGATGATATCGCCGCTTGGCAGCACGCTGGCGTTGGTTGGCTCGAATGCCGTCGGCATGTTGGCTGCAGGCGTAAACACGCCCGTGGCCGGATCGTACAGCTCGGTACTGTTGTGCGACCATTCGCGGCGGCCGCCCGCAACAAGGACCTTGCCGTCCGCCAGCACTACGGGCTGGATGGTCTGGCGCTGCTCGTTCATCTGTCCGGTGGCGGTCCACAGGTTCGTGGCGGGATCCCACAGCTCGGCGTTGCGGCTGTAGGTGCTGTTCGCGAAACCGCCCATCTTCAGCACCCGGCCGTCAGGCAGCAGGACCAGCCCGGAGCCGTTCGGACGCTCCAGCATATTGCCCGTCTTGGTAAACAGTCCGGTAGCTGGATCGTAGATGTCCGCCTGGTAGGCGCTGGCGTTTGACTTGTCCGTGATCATGACGCGGCCGTCCGACAGCAGGATTCCCACCGTGTCGTAACGGGATACGTTCATATTGCCGGTAGCAGTCCACTGGCCGGACGCCGGGTCGTAAATTTCGGCGGTATTGGTAAAGGTGCTGGCCGGCGTCATGCCGCCCGCGACCAGGATACGGCCATCCTGCAGCGTGACTGCCGCGTGCTGCCGGCGTGCGGTCAGCATCGGGGCCGCCGGTGTGAATTGGCCGGTGGCCGGATCGTAGATCTCGGTGCTGGCGTGGATCGGATTGCCTGGCCTGGATGTGCCGCCGGACAGCAGTAAACGGCCGTCAGGCAGTGCGTTCGCCTTGTGCAGCATGCGCGGCGCGGTCATGGCGCCAGTGGAAGTCTGCGCTTGTGCGGACAGGGTGGCGCAAGCCAGCAGGGTGGCGGCGGCAAGGTGACGCATTGGTGTTGGGTACAAAACTTTTCTCCTCAGAATATTTCTGGTGCACAACTGTATATAAGTTTATAAAAGAGTCAATTAAAAAGAATAACGAAAGATTCAGTATTCTTAGTGGGAGACAGACAGCACGTAGGCACCGCTCCGGTAGGCAGCGGTACTGGTCGCCTCGATGGTGTAGGTCCCCGAAGTCGGTAGCGTGTAGCTGATGCGCGAATTGGTGCCGCCGGCGCCGTCATCGTCCGACCGCAGCACGTTACCGCCGGCATCGCGCAGATAGAGGTAGGCATTGAAGGTAGCCGAGCTCATCGTGATGGTGGCAAGCTTGCCTGCAACGCCGGTAAAGCTATAGCGATCGGTGTAGTAGCTTGCGCCGCGCGCGCCTGCCGGACAGCCTGACGCTTGCAGGAAGCCGTTGGCCGGTACGCCGCTGTCGATCGGTGTTTCGCAGCCGGCAGGGGGCGGCACGCCTTCCTGGTTCAGCCTGATCGACTGGGTCGGCCCCGAGCCGGTCATGGAGAGCATGGCGTTGCGCGCATAGCCGGAATTTGCCGCGATCGAATAGCTGATGGAGCCGTTGCCGCTGCCGCTGCCGGCACTGGTGAGGTTGAGCCAGCTTGGCAGGCCCGCAAGGCGCCAGCTGCAGCTGGCCGGGGCCGTGATGGTCAAGCTTCCGGTCGCGCCGCCCACGGGCGTGTTGACGACTGCGGGGTTGACGCTCCAGTTCACGCAAGGATTTGCCGATTGGCTCAGGTAGAAGCTCGATGTGAAGCCTGGTCCGGTAAGCTGGCCGTTGCCGCTGCGGAAGGCAGCGGGATTGGCGCTGGCGGTGATCGAAAACACGCCGTTGCCGGTACCTGCACCGCCGGCGGTGAGCCTGGCAAACGGTGGCAGCGTGCCGACGTTCCAAGGGCAACTTGGGGCGGCGTTGACCGTGGCAGTGATGGTGCCGCCGGCAGCCGGGAACGCGCTGCTGCTCAAGCTGACCTTCGGCGTGGTCGGACACTGTGCGGGGCCATCCTGGGTAATGGTGAAGCTGCTGGATTGGCCGAGGGCAGTGACCTGGCCGGAGCCGCTGCGCGAGGTACTGTTCGGGCTATTGGTCGGGACGGACCAGGTAAAGCTGCCATTGCCCTTGCCGCCGGCCCCCGAGGTGACGGTTGCGAAGCTTGGCAGGCCGCCGATGCTCCAGGAGCAGGTGGCCGGCGCCGTCACATAAGCGGTGCCGGTGCCGCCCAGATAGCCGACCTTGATGCTGTAGGGCGAAACGTAGGGCATGCTCGGGCAGCTGGTCGAAGCCTCTTGCGTCAGCTCCACGCGCCAGTTGGCCAGGTAAAAGACAGCGGTACGCTCGGCGCCGCTCATATTGGCGCCGGCCGTAAGACCGACGGCGGATGTCCCTTTGTCTGTGATGGAAAGTGTGTTGGCCGGATCGGACGCCAGCCAGGCTGGCAGGTTGGCCGCTTCAAAACGGCAACCGGCGGGGCCGCTCACAACAATGCCGGCCGAGCCGCCATCCGCATAGACTTTTCTGGAAGTGACATCCAGCGTCAAGTCCTGGCCGGCGCAAGCCTGGTCAAGCACCGCCGCATAGCTGGTAGCGTCGTTCTGTTCGGCGCCCCCTGCCAGCAGCAGGCTGCCGTCGGGCAGGCGGGTGGCAATGCTTTCGCGCGCAGGGCCACGTTTTGGGCCGGCGAGGCTCCAGCTGGCGCTGGCGGGCTGGTATTGCAGCAGATGGCGTGCAATCGGGTCGGTGAACACGATATTGCCGTTGCCCAGCACGGTACTGCTGTCCGGCGAGAAGGCGACCGGCATGACGTTGCCAGGGCTGAATTCGCCGGTGGCGGGATCGAAGATTTCAGAGGTGTCGAGCTGCATCGAATTGCGGCCGCCTGCCACCAGCACTTTACCGTCGGGCAGCAGCACCGGCTGGATATCCTGGCGTTCTGCCGCCATCTGTCCCGTGGCGCTCCATTCGTTGGTGGCCGGGTCCCAGATTTCCGCATTGCGGCTGAACTTTCCCTCCCAGGTATAACCGCCCATTTTCAGTACGCGGCCGTCCGCCAGCACCACCATGCCGTGACCGCTGGTCGTCTCGACCATATTGCCCGACTTGCTGAAGCTGCCTTTGACTGGATCGAAAATCTCGGCATGGTGTCCGGTCGTATCGCGGGCGGCGACCATGACGCGGCCGTCGGGCAGCAGGCGCGCCATGGTGCGGGAGTAAGCGGTGTTCATCTGCGCGGTGGCCGTCCACTTTCCGGTGGCGGGATCGAAGATCTCCGCGAAACTGGAGCCGGTGCTGCTGGAGGTCATGCCGCCCGCCGCCAGGACGCGCCCATCCTTGAGGGCGACCGCAGCGTGTTCGCGTTTGGCGACCAGCATCGGTGCCATCGGCATGAAGCTGCCGGTGGACGGGTCATAGACCTCGGTACTTGCCAGCGCCGCTGCGGACGGGCTGCTTGTTCCGCCGGTGACCAGGATGCGACCATCGGCCAGGGTGCTGGCCTGATGGAACATGCGCGGGGTAGTCATGGCGCCGGTCGTGACCTGGGCTTGGACACCCATGCCGGCGCAAGCCAAAAGCGAGGCTGCGGCAATATGGCGCAGGCGGAACTGTTGCATGATTTCTCCAGTAGATGATATTTCCAGACCGCAACTGTAATCATGTTTGCAAAATAGTCAACTCAAAATACCAAGCAGATATCGCTTGTTATTTCGCACAGGTGTGCTAAAGTTCCGCCCATGGACACCCTGACCGCAAAAAGCGAAGCGACCTTTGCCGCCATCCTCGACTCCGCCATGGAAATGGCGGCGGCGGAAGGCATCGGCAAGCTGTCGCTGGGCGAGATCGCCAAGCGCACCGGCATCAGCAAGAGCGGGGTGTTTTCGCGCGTCGGCTCGCTGGAGCAATTGCAATGCGCGGTGCTGGATGAATACGACCGCCGCTTTGCGGCGGAAGTCTTCATGCCTTCGCTGTCGCTGCCGCGCGGCTTGCCGCGGCTGCAGGCCCAGGTAGCGGCCTGGTTCCAGCGCGCGGCCGACGAGGCGCTGCGCACTTCCTGCCTGTACACGGCGGGCGCTTTCGAGTTTGACGATTACCAAGGCAGCGCGGTACGCGACCGCCTGGCGCAAGGCGCACTGGCATGGCGCGCTTCGCTGCGCAAGACCATCCTGCAGGCGATGGAAGCCGGCCAGCTTAGGCCGGACACCGAGCCCGAGCAACTGGTGTTCGAGATTTACAGCCTGGTGGTGGGCCTGCTGCACGATGCCCGCTTCCTGCGTGACGAGCAGTCGCCGCGCCATGCGCAGCGTGCGTTCAACCGCCTGATTTCGACGTACAAGAGCTTCAACGATTTGTGATTTTGGGTTGCCGCGGGTTCGCCTGCGGCCTTTTTTTAAGCAAGCTTCGCACGGGTGTGCGAAATTGGAGATGAAAATGCGATTCCTACTTTTACTGGTGCCCGTCGGCATCTACTTCATGAGCCATAGCAGTCTGTGGGGCATCCTGCGCGGACTGCCGAAGAACAATAGCGATTTCGGCGAAAACTACTAAGGAGCGGCCATGGTCCTCGACTTCTACTTTGATTTCGCGTCGGGCTATTCCTACTTCGCCGCGCGCCGCATCGAATGGCTGGCGGCTGCCAACGGCGCCACGGTGCGCTGGCATCCGGTGCTGCTGCCGGCGCTGACCCAGGTGACCGGGGTGCTGCCGTCGCCGGTGGTACCGGTCAAATGGAAGTACGTGACGCGCGATATGCAGCGCACGGCGCAGGAGGAAGCGATTCCCTTCAATCCCGCCGGCGCCTTCCCGCAGATGCTGATCGCGCCTGGACGCGCCATGCTATGGGTGCGCGCCAACCATGGCGAGGATGCTGCGGTGTCGTTTGCGCGTACCTGCTTCCAGGCTTATTACGCCGATGGCGTGGACATTGCGGACAAGGCGGTGCTGCTGGGGATTGCTGAGAGCCAAGGCATCGATGGCTCGGCCTTCCTGGCCAGCCTGGAGGACGCGGCGATCAAGGCGCAGTTCAAGCTAGGCAATGAGGAAGCGCTGGCACAGGGTGTGTTCGGCGTACCCTTTGTGCTGGCGGACGGAGAACCGTTCTGGGGCTACGACCGCTTCCCGCACCTGGAGCGCTGGCTGTCCGCCGCCAGGCGGGCAGCCTGAAAGCAGCAAGGCGCGCAATATGCGCGCCTTGTTCAGGCGGTCCTATACCCGGCGCTTACATGTTATAGCGCGTGTACTGGATGCCGTGGGTGAGGGACGGCGCAACACCGCTGATATTTTCCGCGCTTTCGCTCATGGAGGCCAGGACTTCGGCGCGGGTAGCGGCGTTGGTGTTTAGTACGTTGACCCAGTAGGCATAGCCGCTGGGATCCGGGGCGCGATGAAGCACGTTGTTGTACAGCGAAGTGACAAAGCTCTCGTTGCTTGGATTGGCGCCATACAGATTGATGAATTCTGCGCTCGCGATGAAGGATGCTGCGATATCCTTCATCGCCGTGCCGCGGTCAGCTTGTGCGATCCAGAACCCGAGACCGCTCAGGTCCGGCTTGCGGTTGAACGCAGCCTGGTACAGTCGGAAGACCTTGCCTGCTGGGCCGTTGATGTCAAGGGCAACTGTCGCATCGGCAAACTGCAGGCGGTTGGCGGACAAGTTGTCATACGTCACAGCGGGTTCGCTACCGGTGCTGGAAGTGACGGTAAAGCTGGTGCTTGTTCCGACCTGGTTGATCGCATAGCTGCTCAGGGGGGCCGTATAGACACCGCGCTCCTGCAGAGAATTCGAGGCATAGAAGCCGGCCAGACGCTGGGCATTTTCCACCAGGACGCGGCGATTGTCGGCGCTATTGGCATCGCCGAACACATGGCCATTCAGGGCCAGTAATGGCGACGAAAACACGTTATAGCGGATGCAACCGGTAACTCCGGCATTCGTGCAGGTGGTGCCATAGGCCATCACGGAGTACTGCTTGAAGGTCAAATCGACGAAGCCATGGCCGTATGGATATGGCGCGTTCGTCGGATCCTGGGCCACATCATGCCGGGCACCGAACAGGTGCCCCATCTCGTGGACAAACGACAGGCTGGTCGTGGCACAGGTACGGGCAACCATGGCGAGCGCGGAATTGGCTTGTGCGCCAATGGCGCCGGCCTGGCCGCAAATGGCCTGGTTGCTGTCGTTCTTCATGGTTTCGGCCAGCACCATGACGACGTCGGCGCCAACGCTGTTGCGCTGCGAATTCAGTGCGGCGTTGCCCGCAATTGCCTGGATGTCGGTGCTGGTCATGCCGGTTTCGTTATAGTTCACCTGCATGGTGCCGACCAGGCGCACTCGGGTATTGGCAAGCTGGGTGTTGCTGAAGGTCAGGTTGGCGCTGTCGATTGCACTCTGGATCGCTGCGCCAGGATTGCCGCCAGTGGCGGTGGCAACCTGGTTGGTGTAGGCCACCAGAACATCGATCTTCTTTTCGGCAGTACTGATCGATGGGGCGCCGGCAGCCAGCAAGGCGCGAGGCTGGGCCAGCAGGAAAACCTTCGGCGCAGCATTGTGCAATTTGCTGTCGTCCGGCATGCGGCTGTCATCGATTTCGCGCAAGGTGTATGCACCTCCCTTGTCGGACTGCAGCTCATAGTGTTTCATCGGGCCGTTTGCGGTTTGGCCGATGTAGAGGGAACCGACGACTTGCTTGTCGACGACGGTCAGCGTCACATTGTTCGATGGAACCGATTTCACATGGCCGTACCAAGTGTAGTTTGTTGCGCTACGACGTTCTACGCGAACCATCGTCAAGGTTACGCGCTGGCCGTCAAACAGCTCAAGGTCGATTTCCTTTGCAGCGGCGCCGTCCGGGGCAATGTGCTGGAAATTGATGTTGACTGACTTCTCGCGCTTGATCGCGTCTTTGAGTGCGCCGGCCAGTGCGCCACTTTTCGAAACTGCTGCAGCGGGAGTGAACAGCGTGGCTCGCGTTTGCGCGTGGGCCTCGGCGTACAGCATTGGAATTGCCAGGAGTACTGCGGTTTTCAATTTCAGATGACGCATGAAATACTTTCTGGTGGTTGAGGAGAGTTGTCAGCTTAGCATGGTCTTCTTATGAGAAATCTATCGGAATATTGCAATCGATTAACTTTCTATATGGAAGGAAGCAAGCGAGCGCGCAGCGGCATGGTGGGCGACTTCAGCCCAGGCGCAGCACTGCGCCGGATCGAACGAGCGGGGTTATGCAGGTGGCAATGCCACGTCAATCCACTGCGCGCCAGTCAACTGCGCCATGCGTTCGGGGCAGATGCGCACCGCAGCATTGATCGCGCCGCCGGCAGGAAGCACTTCGCTGAACACGCGCAGTGAAACATCGCAATAGACAGGTATCGGCCCCGGCAGGCCGAAGGGGCAGACCCCGCCGACCGGGTGGCCGGTCAGTTCTTCCACTTCATGCGCTCCCAGCATGCGCGCTGTGGCGCCGAAATGGGCCTTGAACTTCTTGTTGTCCAGCCGCGCATCGCCGCGCGTCACCACCAGCACGATGCCTTCCTTCATGCGCAGCGACAGCGTCTTGGCGATCTGCCCCGGCTCGACGCCGTGGGCCGCCGCCGCCAGGGCGACGGTGGCCGTGCTTTCCGCCAGTTCGATGACTTCCAGGTCCGGCGCGTGCTGCGCCAGGAAGTGTTTGACGGAATGCAGGCTCATTATTTTTTCTTCAGCAGAGGACCGAGGTATTTGCCGGTCACGCTGGCCGGGTTGGCCGCCACTTCTTCCGGCGTGCCGCTGGCGATGATCTGGCCGCCGCCGGCGCCGCCCTCAGGACCGAGGTCGACGATCCAGTCGGCAGTCTTGATCACGTCGAGGTTGTGCTCGATGATGACCAGGGTGTTGCCGTGGTCGCGCAGGCGGTGGATCACCTTCAGCAGCAGGTCGATGTCGTGGAAGTGCAGGCCGGTGGTCGGCTCGTCCAGGATATACAGCGTGCGGCCCGTATCGCGCTTGGACAGTTCCAGCGACAGCTTGACGCGCTGCGCTTCGCCGCCGGACAGCGTGGTGGCGCTCTGTCCCAGCTTGATGTAGCCCAGGCCAACGTCGAGCAGGGTTTGCAGCTTGCGCGCGATGACCGGCACGGCCTTGAAGAATTCGTGCGCGTCTTCCACCGTCATGTCCAGCACTTCGGTGATGCTCTTGCCCTTGTAGTGGACTTCCAGCGTCTCGCGGTTATAGCGCTTGCCGTGGCAGACGTCGCAAGGCACGTAGACGTCAGGCAGGAAGTGCATTTCGACCTTGATTACGCCGTCGCCCTGGCAGGCTTCGCAGCGGCCGCCCTTGACGTTGAAGGAGAAGCGGCCGGCCGAGTAGCCGCGCTCTTTCGCGACCGGCACGGTGGCGAACAGGTCGCGGATCGGCGTGAACAGGCCGGTGTAGGTGGCCGGATTCGAACGCGGGGTGCGGCCGATCGGCGCCTGGTCGACCGAGATCACCTTGTCGAAGTGTTCCAGGCCGCTGATCGATTCGTGCGGTGCCGGTTCGGTCTGGGAGCCGAACAGGTGGCGCGACAGGGCCGGGTACAGGGTATCGTTGACCAGGGTCGACTTGCCGGAACCGGAAACGCCGGTCACGCAAGTCATCAGGCCGACCGGCAAGCTGAGCGAAACTTTCTTCAGGTTGTTGCCGGTGGCGCCGGTAATGGTCAGCTGGCGCTGCGGATCGGACTTGTGGCGCTTCTTCGGCACTTCGATTTTCAGCTTGCCGCTCAGGTATTGCGCGGTCAGCGACTCCTTCGACTTCAGGATGTCCTTCAGCGAGCCGGAGGCGATCACGTCGCCGCCATGCACGCCGGCGCCCTTGCCCATGTCGACCACGTAGTCGGCGGTGCGGATCGCGTCTTCATCGTGCTCCACCACCAGCACCGAGTTGCCGATATCGCGCAGGTGCTTCAGGGTATCGATCAGGCGGTCGTTGTCGCGCTGGTGCAGGCCGATGGATGGTTCGTCCAGCACGTACATCACGCCCGTCAGGCCGGAACCGATCTGGGAAGCGAGGCGGATACGCTGGGCTTCGCCGCCCGACAGGGTGTCGGCGCTGCGGTCCAGCGACAGGTAGTCCAGGCCGACGTTGTTCAGGAAGGTCAGGCGCGAAACGATTTCCTTGATCACGCGGTCGGCGATGTCTTTCTTCGCACCCTTCAATTTCAACTGCTCGAAGAAGGACAGCGTGTCGCGCAGCGGCTTCTCGGCGATCTGGTAAATCGCGCGTTCCTGCTTGCCGGTGCCGATCTTGACATGGCGCGCTTCCACGCGCAGGCGCGCGCCTTCGCAGCTTGGGCACTTCTTCTCGTTGATGAACTTCGCCAGTTCTTCCTTCACCGCCATCGAATCGGTCTCGCGGTAGCGGCGCTGCAGGTTGTTGACGATGCCTTCGAAGGTGTGTTCCTTGACCACCGCCTTGCCGCGCTCATTCATGTAGGTGAATGGAATGGCGGTCTTGCCGGAACCGTGCAGCACCACATCCTGCGCTTTTGCGGGCAGTTGCTCGAACGGCGTATCGAGTTCGAAATCGTAGTACGCGGCCAGCGCTGCCAGCATCGAGTAATAGAACTGGTTGCGGCGGTCCCAACCCTTCACCGCGCCGGACGCCAGCGACAGGTTCGGGAAGGCGACGATGCGGCGCGGGTCGAAGAACTCGATATGGCCCAGGCCATCGCACTCGGGGCAGGCGCCCATCGGGTTGTTGAAGGAGAACAGGCGCGGCTCCAATTCCTGCAGCGAGTAGCCGCAGGTGGTGCAGGCGAACTTGTTCGAGTAAATGTGCTCGGCGCCGCTGTCCATTTCGTAGGCGACTGCGCGGCCGTCGGCCAGGCGCAGTGCGGTTTCGAAGGATTCGGCCAGGCGCTGCTTGATCTCCGGGTTCACCTTCACACGGTCGATCACCACGTCGATGGTGTGCTTCTCGGTTTTCTTCAGCTTCGGCAGGTCGTCCACTTCGTAGATCTTGGCGTCGTGGGTGCCGCTCTGCACGCGGAAGCGCACGAAGCCCTGGGCCTGCATGGCTTCGAACAAATCGGCGTGTTCGCCTTTGCGGTTGGCCACCACCGGCGCCATGATCATCAGCTTGGTGCCTTCGGGCATGGCCAGCACGGCATCCACCATCTGCGATACCGATTGCGCTGCCAGCGCGTGGTCCGGGTGGTTGATGCAGTAAGGGGTGCCGACACGCGCATACAGCAAACGCAGGTAGTCGTGGATCTCGGTCACGGTGCCCACGGTCGAACGCGGGTTGTGCGAGGTGGCCTTCTGTTCGATGGAGATCGCCGGCGACAAGCCCTCGATCATGTCCACGTCCGGCTTTTCCATCAGCTGCAGGAACTGGCGCGCGTAGGCCGACAGCGACTCGACGTAGCGGCGCTGGCCTTCTGCGTACAGGGTGTCGAACGCCAGCGACGACTTGCCGGAGCCGGACAAGCCGGTGATCACGATCAGCTTGTTGCGTGGCAGGTCGAGGTTGATGTTTTTCAGGTTGTGCGTGCGCGCACCGCGGATGCGGATCTCTTCCATGCGTGGGTACCTTTCGGGGTCAGCCCGATACTATAGCGTCGAATGAATTCTTGCGCCGCGCCCTCGATACACCAAGCCCAGCGTCAAATACTGTACATATTACCAGTATTTGGGCGGTACGTCAGGTAAGCCATGGCGGCGCTGGTGACCGATGCCGCGATGGCGGCCATTTCAATTGAGCTGCATCAGCTTATGCGATATTTGATAGGCTATTAATTTAGGGTAAACTCCGTGGTTTTGGGGCCGTCGGAACTGCCCCTACACCCTTCAGGAGTTTCATAAATGGCATCAGTCAACAAAGTGATCATCGTCGGCAATCTGGGTCGCGATCCGGAAATCCGCTACATGCCTAGCGGTGACGCGATTGCCAACATCGCCGTAGCTACCTCGTATCGTTCGAAAGACCGCAACACCGGCGAACAGAAAGAGCTGACCGAGTGGCACCGTATTTCCTTCTTCGGCCGCCTGGCTGAAATCGTCGGCCAATACCTGAAAAAAGGTTCTTCCGTCTACGTGGAAGGCCGCCTGCAGACCCGTAAGTACACCGACAAAGACGGCATCGAAAAATACGCAACCGACATCATCGCTGAAAACATGCAGATGCTGGGCGGCCGTGACGGCGGCGGCGCGAGCATGGGTGGCGGCATGGGCGGTGGCGACGACATGGGCTACGACGCACCTGCGCCACGCCAGGCCCCACGTCCACAGGCAGCGCCGGCACCGGCACCACGCCCGGCACCACGCCCAGCGCCGAACTTCTCCGACATGGATGACGATATTCCGTTCTAAGAATTAGCAAAGCGCTGGTAGTTCACGGAACCCTGTAAGTCCCTGACTTACAGGGTTTTTCTTTTGGCAAATGTCAAGCGAATCTCGTGACAAAGCGCGCATTTCTGGCAAGTTTCTTTTGTTATATTGACATTTATCAATACAGGGGAGCTTGCGAGATGGAAACTCTTAAAGCTGCAATGGTTGGGGCAATTTTGGTCGCGGCTGGAATTGCGTCAGCCGACTCTGGATTCCAAAACCCAATATTTATCCCTGTCAAAGAGGATGCCTGCCCTAGCGACAAAGTGTCCGTTTCGTTCTCGCCTGACAAAAGCTCGATAGCGATTCTTCGGAAGGATGGCTATTTTCTTCAGACTCCAAAAGACAGCAAGATTAACGTCAAGGCACGCTGTAAGTTCGATTTAGTGATATCCCGTTCTCCAGCCGATCCCCCGGTGCTGCAGCTGGATTTTCGTGGGGCGGAGCACAAGTTCCCAGCGAGTGAGCTTGACCTAAAGGTAACGGTCGGCAGCACAACTTACAGGGCGTACTATCCACGTGGCCAACTGCGCGATGGGAGTCCGAATTTCATGCGATTCCAATTGCCCATTCCCCGCTCTGGAAAGCTTCAGGTAGAGATCGAAGCCAAAGCTCGAAGCTTCGATGGCAAGGACGGTGTTCAGCTTTCTGTGGATTCGATTGACGCCTGTTTTGCCAATAGCGACGCAACTGAAGCTTGCGCGGCGTTGGCCGCAAAAAAAGCTCTCGCCATTAAATAATCAGTGTTCCTCTCAGGAGTTTCACATGACTCGACGCGGTCGGTATGGGCTGGTGTGCCTCTTGTTTGCGGCAACCCTAAACGGGTGTGCTAATTCAACTGCCAACTACAGCCTTGGAGTCGGTGGAACAGTGGCATTGGGTCATACACCAACTACCAATATCGGGCAAACCTACTACTTGGGAATGTTCGACCCGCGTGAGCAGTTGCCACCGACGATTTATCGCATTCGCGTGCAAGGACAGGCCAGTGCCCTGTCAACGACTGCTTTCGCATCCGGTTGGCTGCGCGCCGATTTGGTGGACTCGTTGTCGGGGCAAATCTTTTTGGACAAGAATCAGGTGCGGACGACAGAAGAGGTTGCCAATCGCATTGCGCCGGAAGGCGACAGAGGAGCTTTGAACCGGCGGTTGATCATGTTCGGGCCAGAGGGTTTTCGTGAAGCGCCAAGGAATCACAGGTTGGTTGTGGTGATGGGATCGAATCCTGAGAGCTTCTTTAGTTCAGTTGACCGCGCTTTGGGGGTAGTCGCGGGTGCAACTCAAGCTGCGGGCGGCGAGCCGGACGTGTCGCGTGAACTTTGGACCGATGCCGCTCGTATGCGCGAGGAGCGGCGAGCGATGCAGACTATGCTGGATCTCACCGGAAGGGAGTGAGAGATGAATCAAATTTCATTCGTTCGTTCGCTGGTCCTTTGGTCGTTACCGCTCGTGTTAGTCACGGGTTGCGCCTCACTTCAGATTGACGTCGATGTTTATAAAGGGCCTCTGGCGAATGAGAAAGAGATTCAGGTCCAACAGTTCGCGACGATGGCAACCTCCGCCAAGCCATTGATAGTGAACCTGTATTGCAAATCAGCAGGCGAGACGACAGAGCAGTCCTGTGCTGAGAAATTGCGTTTAACGTGCGATCAAATCCCTGAATACAAGCAGAGGTTTCTCTGCGAGGTGCTCTATTTATATGAGGACAAGCCAGGATTGGAGGGGGGAAATTCCAGTCAACCTGTCAAAAGTTATACCCGACGGTCGCAAAGCCGAAAGCCGGGCCTGGGATTGGATAGCCTCACAGCTGCCGTGACCAAGGCAAGGGAAACCGGGAATAAAAAGGCGATCAATGAAGCTGTCGAGGCGTTGACTGAAGCCCTGGTTTTCTTTTCGCAGAAAGTGCTTTACATGACGAATAACGAACTCCTGTTTGGCTCGCCAGCTGAAAAGGATAAAGATCCGATGGTCGCGGTGCTGCAATCGTTGGGCAATACCATCCTCGTGCACGCAAATGATTTGCAGCGTCAGAAAAATCGTAAAGCAGAGATCGAAAGTCATGCGGCAAGTGAAGGCAATGCCGTGCAACAGGCATTCGATTCTGAGCCTGCGGTAATTCTGGTGGAAATAAAAAACCGCCTTCGCCATCACAGATTCGGGAGCGGAGATCCAGATGAGGAGGAGACGCAGGATACCGTTCGCGATGACGAACTGCGAGCAAAGACGGTCGCAATCGTTGAGGTGGTGTCGAGGGACGTGCTCACATCAGCAGAGAAAATCAAGACGCGTGATCCACGTGTCATTCGGGACTTATTGCTGCAGAAGCTGGAAGAGCTTGGTAAGAATACTGGCAAAAACAAATTTACTGCGGCAGATGTAAAAGTTACGCTGTCGACTGTTGAGAAATTCAGGGTCTTTGGAGCCATCTGCCAAGGTGACAGGGAGTTGCGTACCTGTAGGTCGAAAAATACCGTGGAAGTTGTTGACAACCTGATTGCTCGGCTTCGAGCGCAGCGCGTGCAGGCGATCGCAGTGGGTGATGCTGTCAGTGCAGCGAATCTTTTGAATGCGATCAATGCTGCGTACGACCAGCGGACTGCAATGATCTACCTGCGTCCAGCTAGCGACTACCTTCGTAGTGTCTATTCTGCAAATGAGCTGCAGGAAGGTACCGAAGATCAGTACCGGAATATGCTGGCCGAGTGGTTCAAGCATTATTTGAATCCGTTCGAGAAAGATGGATCGAATGCCCGCCGCGAGCTGGAGAAAATCCACTGGCAGAACGTCAATAAAGTCACTGTCAGCGGCGGCGGTTCTACCAACTACGTGTTGGCCAAGGACGACGTGGGTAACTGGTATGTGAAAGCCTACGGCTCCGATCCCGAGGCGATCATCAAGTCGGCCACAAGCCTCGCCCTTTTCAATAGCGGGAAGGCCGTAAATATGAACTTGCTGCGACGCTTTGATGTGCAGCGGCAGCTAGATGAAGACAAGAACCTTAGTTCGCAACGGCGCGCCGAACTCCAGCAGGAACTTGCAAGTACCAATAAGGCAGGTGGTCAATCCCTCTTGAAAGTACGTGACCGCTACGCCGATCGATACAGGCGTGACACGGACGCGCAAGCGAATTCCTTGCTTGCCCAGGCCAACGACCTGCCAGGGAAAGTTGCAGCCGAGATAGCTCAGGTGCCCGATTGGCCTGAGGATAAATGTCCTGTGGCAGACACCAAGGCCTTGCTTGCTCCATTGGATGCAAAATATCTGGTTTCGGCGCGCGATAGGCTTTCCAAAGCGTTAGCGGATGAATCGGATCCTGCTAAGGCAAGCTTTAAGACTCTTGAACAAGTGGAAAACGGTATTCAAGGGTTGCTGACAGGGATGCATGTTTACAGTAGCGATGCGCAGCGTGTACTCGGGCAGGTCAAAGATTCAGCTTGCCCGGATGTCCAGCGAACGGCGGGGGATAGGGTGCGCAGTTACGTGAGGGCACAAGTTGCGGCTGCGGCGACGGACCGTAAGGCGAGCATTGAACGGTACGAGGACGCACTGACACATATTCTCGAGGTCGCAGGTGAAAAGTAGGTCGTGTTAATGGCGACGCGTTGCTAAGTCCCCAGAGCTGTCTGAAGCACTGGGGCGGTGGGATTGAGCAATTGGGGTGACTGACGTAGCGCGCCTCCTGCAGACTCCGGAAGACAGGTTTTTGCTTTACGGGCCGACCTGTGGCGTCAACTGACGCAGCAAATCGGCGTCAACCATGATCAGGTTGCCGCGGTTGTCGGCCGCGATACCTCTCGCCATGGAGAAGCTGGCCGTGCCGCCAATACCGTCCGCGGAACCGGAAACGCTGCCGGCCAGGGTAGTGACCATTCCTCCTGGACTGATCTTGCGCACCAGGTTGTTACGCGCGTCTGCCACATAAAGGTAGCCAGCCTTGTCAATGGCAATGCCAAGCGGCTGGTCGAAGCTTGCGCTTGCGGCAGGACCGTCGGCCTTGCCGCCCACGTTGCCGCTGCCTGCGATAGTCGTCACGAGACCATCGGGCGTGACCTTGCGGATCCTGTCGCTGACGGCGTCGGTGACATACAGGTTGTCAGCTGCGTCAATGCAGATGCCAAAGGGATTGGAAAAAGTGGCGGCCTGCCCCTGGCCGTCTGCTGTTCCGAGGGTGCTATCACCGGCAAGGACGCTCAACACGCCTGCCGGTGTGATCTTGGCGATCTGGTTGGTAGCATAGCCTGCAACAAACAGGTTGCCAGACTTGTCCACCGCGATCCCAGCCAAGCTGTACAAATTGGTCGCTACTGTAGTGACGGCTCCATCGGGGGTGATCTTGTGGATACTCCGGTTGGAGTGATCGGCGACAAAGACATTGCCATCCTTGTCCACCGCAATTCCGATGAGTAAGCCGAAGCGGGCGTCGTCGGACAGCCTCGTCTCGACACCACCGCTGATCTTGCGCACGCTGCGGTATTCCGCCACATAGATCGACCCTGCGGCGTCGATGGCAACGCCCAACGCATTCGTAAAACTGTTGGTGGCCAGGGTGCTGACGCGCGCCATCGTTGAACCGCAATTGGCGGTCACGTCCGTGACATTCGCGCCGGCGATTGCGCCGGACGCCGTCCCGCTAAGGGAGCAGGCCTGGAAACCTAGCACCGGCTGTGCAGAGATCTTGACCGCATAGGCCGCGCCATTGTTCAATTTCTGGGCAAAGGAGAAACGCGTGTCGCCAACTGCAGGGCGGATGGTATCTTCCCCGTTCGTCAATGCCAGTCCGCTGGTTTCCAGGCCGGAAATGCTGCCGCCCACCGAATAGGTGACTGGCGGTGGAGCCGGTGGTGGGGTGGTGGGAGCCGTGGTGGTGGAGGAACCTCCGCCACCGCAAGCGGTCAGGAATGTGGCGGTGATGATGAGCAGTGGCAAACGCATATCGCTATTTTTCGAAATGAAATAAAAGTTGGCAAACATAACATGCTCGACGTATGTTGTTGAAACTTTGCACATTGAATGATGAGGAGCGGGATTGGGAGATGAATTGATCCAGCGGCAGGTAGCCTTGGTAAGTTACGGCACCAGGTTCCTGCGCAAGGAACTGGAGCTTGAAGACTGGTTCCATCATGGGATTTTCTTTGGCGCGCGATTCCAATTCCGGGATCATCAAACCAACCAGTTACTGGCCGATGACTTCACGCAGTGGCTGGGCAACTTGGCAATGACCGGGGCGACACGTCTGTCGTTGCACCGCGCTGCGGACCTTGGGCTGAAGGTGGCGGATCAGGCCAAGTATGCGATCGTGGTCCATTATCCCGGTTGCTACCAGGCTTGGGCCGGACGCGAAGAGCAGCCTGTGTGGATGGACTTCCTGCTTCCAAGTGCGGCTGCCTACGCGGGTGATCTTGATTGTTATCGGGGCGCGGAACAGCGCCCAGGGAAGCTCGATGTGCCGGGTACCGATTGGCAGCAGTTGGCCGCGGCAATCGCAGCCGACCTGGAGATTGTCGTCCCGACAGGTGATGCCCCCTTGTGTGTCCAGGTCCAGCTTAGCGAAGAATGGGCGAAGATGCCGCTGTTCGTGGGGCCGCCGCTCGCGCATAAGATCTTGTCGACGCTGTATCGGGAACAGGCCAAGTTTGACAACGACACGCACCCCAAGAACGACAGCAGCTATTACCACCACCTGGATGCGGCTGGTGCTGCGGCCGTGGACCATCGGGGCGAGTGCCTGACAAGCTGGATAGCCGAAGTGCACCTGCTCTGCGCGAACGATGTCGGTGACGCTGCACAGGAAAAGCAACCGTTGCACCGGATGCAGGAACCGCCGCCGCTTCAGTCCGAACCGGAATTGGTGGCACCCATGCCGCTCGCCGAGGTGCAGCCGCCTGCAAAGAGCACATGGATCAACCGCATCGCCCTTGCTGTCGCCATCGCTGTACTTAGCTTGCTGATCCTCGCTCTCGCGAACATCATCGCCCGTTTCCCCTGGCTGGCCGTGTTGGTCGCTTTGCCTTGGGGGCTTTATATGCGACAAAAGAAGTAGTTTTAATTGACGGAAGAAACTGGGGGCATCTCCAGCCACCGAGGCCATTCGCTCGCCGCAATAGAAGTTCAAGTATCATCGGCCTGTTGCCAGGACTATATTGAACGCCATGCTACAGACCCCCGCCGGTTTCCTGCCCCTGATCCAATCCGCCCCCACGGCCGACATCCAGACCCTGGTCTTCCACAAAGACCGCTTGCTGTTGCGGGAGGAAGGACTGGCCCTGCCGCCGCATGCGGAATTGATCGCAGCCGGCCTTGAGCTGTCCAGCGCCATGCCGCTGGGTACCTGGGGCGGCCGCTACTGGCAGGTGGCACAAGCGCCGCATGACACTTCGCCCTTGCCGGGCCATGCCTACCTCGGCTTGCGCACCTTGTTCGGCGCAGTCGAGGACGGCTTGCTCGGCGTAGCAGGGCGCGCTTTCCAGATCGCCGAATGGGCTCGCACCCACCGCTTCTGCGGCGCCTGTGGCTCGCCGATGCTGCTGGCGCCCGGCGAGCGCGCCATGCGCTGCACCTCCTGCAGCCATCTCGCTTACCCGCGCATTTCGCCGGCCATGATGGTACTGATCAAGAAGGGCAAGCAGCGCCTGCTGGCCGCGCACGCCAATTCGCCGTACAAGCGCTACACCGCCCTGGCGGGCTTCCTGGAGGCCGGCGAGTCGGTGGAGGAGGCGGTGCATCGCGAAGTGTTCGAGGAAGTCGGCCTGCGCGTGCACAACCTCAAATACTTCGGCAGCCAGTCCTGGCCCTTCCCGCATTCGCTGATGATTGCCTTCACCGCCGAATACCTGGACGGCGAGATCGTCACCGACCCCAACGAAATCAGCGACGCGCGCTGGTTCGGCCCGGAAGACGAGTGGCCGACGCTGAGCCATACGGTTTCCATCGCCAGCGAGCTGCTGGCAGCGAACCGACCCTGAACGCTGTATACTGGTGGATTAGATTCCACATTTCACGGTTCTTGCAATCATGACTAAAGAAGTATTCACCGAAGACGATTGGCGCCGCCTGCTGGAGCACCTGGGCGAAGACCCGAATCGTCCAGGCCTGATCGAAACTCCGCACCGCGTGCACAAGGCGTGGAAGCACTGGGTATCCGGCTATGGCCAGGACCCGGCGGAGGTGCTGAAGGCCTTCGAGGATGGCGCCGAACAGTACAACGAGCTGATCGTCGTGAAGAACATCCCGGTGTACAGCCATTGCGAGCACCACCTGGCGCCGTTCTTCGGCAAGGCCACCGTGGGCTATGTCCCAAATGGCAAGATTGTCGGCTTGTCCAAGCTGACCCGCCTGGTGGACGTGTTCTCCAAGCGCCTGCAGGTGCAGGAACGCATGACCATGCAGATCGCCGAAGCGCTGATGACCGTGCTGGAGCCGAAAGCCGTGGGCGTGGTGGTCAAGTGCCGCCACCTGTGCATGGAATCGCGCGGCATCCGCACCGCCGGTGAAGAAACCGTGACCTCCGCCATGCTGGGCGAACTGCAGCCTAACCTGGCGATGCGCACCGAATTCCTGGCACTGGCTCGCGAGTCCTGATCCATGGCTGACGCTATCGAGTGGTTCGAAGGCGGTTTTGATGCCGCACTGGAGGCAGCCCGCGCTGCCGGTCGTCCGCTGTTCCTGTACTGGGGCGCCGCGTGGTGCCCGCCGTGCAACCGGGTCAAGTACGAGATCTTCGGCCGCGAAGAATTCCCTGCCAAGCTGCAAAGCATGGTGGCGATGCAGCTCGATGGCGACAGCCCGAACGCGCAGGCGATGGCCGCGCGCCTGAAGCTGCGCAGCTATCCGACCATGGTGATGTACCGCCCGGATGGCAGCGAGATCACCCGCCTGCCGTGCGAACTCGATGGCGAACTGTTTGGCGAAGCCTTGATGGCGGCGCGTTTTGCCGGCCATACGGCGGGCGAGTCGATGGCCGCAGCCCTGGATGGCACGCGCGGCCTGTCGCCGTCCGAATGGACGCTGCTGGCGAACTACTCATGGGATACCGATGAGGGCGTGCTGCTGCAAGGCCGCGACCTGGGCGTGACCTTGACCACCCTGTCGCAATTGGCTGCGGCCGCGATGAGCGGCGAAGCGCCGGCTGCCGCGCGCCAGGTGGAAGATGCGGCCACCCGCCTGCGCCTGCACGCGATGGTGGCGCAGGCTGGCCGCGTGGTGGATGCCGCGTCGCCTGAGTTCCTGCTGAAAGTGCTGGGCGATGCGCGTGTGGCGCGTGCCAATATGGATATCTTCGGCAACAGCGGCCACCAGCTGGTGCGCGCTGCGCCGGCACGCCATGCTGAACTGGCGACTGCCATGGCACAGGCCGCGCATGTGTGGGCTGAGGATATGTGGTTGTCGGCGCCGGATCGTTTGACGGCGGTGCGTTTGCAGGTACGCATGTCGCGCATGGGCTATGCGGCGGAAGGCTTGCCGCAGCTGGTGCGCACGCGTGTCCAGCAGGCGCTGGCACTGCTGGAAGACAAGTATGGGCGCCATACGCTGGTCAACACGGCGGCCAGTGCGCTGAACGACGCGGGGCTGCATGCGGAGGCGGAAGCTTTGCTGCAGTCGACGCTGACGGAGTCGCATGCGCCTTACTATTTCAAATTGAGCCTCGCGTCCGCGGCCAAGCGCCGCGGCGATCTGCCGGGCATGCTGGATTGGTATGAAAAGGCATGGCGTTCGGCGGTCGGACCAGCGACGCGCATCCAGTGGGGCGTGACTTACCTGTTTTCATTGATCGACACCACGCCGGGTGATACGGCGCGTGTCGAAGCTGCGGCGGCAGGGTTGGCGCAGGATTTTTCCAATACACCGGATGGATTCAAGCAGCGCAATTTGACGCAGGCGCAGAAGTTGTTGGCCAAGTTGCCGGAGGGGGTGGCGTTAGGCGACGTTTTGCGGGCTGGTATCTAAAACCGGTAAACCGGTGTCAGACGCGCAGAGTCTGACACAGATATGCGGCCGCCGCGGGCCTGGTGTCTGACCCTGCGGGTCAGACACCGTTAGACCGGTTTCCGTCGTCCAACCGCAAAACCTCCCCCAGCCAATCCACAAACACCCTCACCCTCGGCGACAGGTGCCGGTTGTGCGAATAGATAATCGACACCGGCATCGGCGCCGGCCGCCACTCCGGCAGCACCTCCACCAACTCCCCGCGCTGAATCAACGCCTCGATCCCCGGCAGCGGAATCTGCGCCAACCCGATCCCTGCCAGGCAGGCTCCCAGGTAAGCCTCCGAACTCCCCACCGACACCTTGCTGCGCACCGACATTGTCTTCACCTGTCCATCCACCACATACTCCCAAGGCAGGTCGCGCCCCGTCTGGCTGGAGAAGTAGTTGACCGCCCAATGCTCGCGCAAATCCTCCAGCGTGCGCGGCGTTCCATGCGCTGCCAGGTAGGAAGGCGACGCCACATTCACCTGCTTCATCGCCCCCAGCGGTTTGGCAACCAGGGTCGAATCGCGCAGCACACCTGCCCGCACCGCACAATCAATGCCTTCTCCCACCAGGTCCACCAAGCGGTCATTCGCCCCAACGCGGATCTTGATGTCCGGATAGCGGGTGAAAAAATCCGGTAACGCAGGAATCACGCTCAGGCGCGCAATGCGTTCCGGCAGGTCAACCCGGATCGTGCCGGAAGGCTTGCGGCCATTGGTCAGGAACAGGGCATTGATGTCCTCCAGCTCATTGAGCAGTGCGCGGCAGCGCTCAACGTAAAGCTGTCCTTCAACAGTCAGGCTGACCTTGCGCGTGGTGCGCTGAAGCAGCCGCACGCCGAGCTGCTGCTCGATCGCCTGGACGGCATTGGTGACGGTGGGGCGGGGAAGGTCGAGCTGTTCGGCGGCCTGGGTGAAACTTTTGCTGTCGGCCACCGCCAGGAAGACCTGCATGGCCTTGAGCTGGTCCATTGTTATTTATTGCCGAATAAAGATGTAGTAAATGCCGCATTTATTGTTCGATTCGATAATAGCACAATGGTCTCCATCGAAACCCCACCTGGAGATCAGCAAATGGAAACCCGCAAACTTGGCAGCACCGGCCCGCAAACCTCCCAGCTCGGCCTCGGCCTGATGGGCATGTCCGACCTGTACGGCCCGGCCGACCGCGCCGAAAGCCTGGCCACTATCCACGCCGCGCTGGACGCCGGCGTCACCCTGCTCGACACCGGCGACTTCTACGGCATGGGCCACAATGAAATGCTGCTGGGCGAAGCACTACGGGGGCGCGACCGCGAGCAAGTGCAGGTCAGCGTGAAGTTCGGCGCCTTGCGCGATCCGGACGGCGGCTTTATCGGCTACGACTCCCGCCCCCAGGCCGTGGCCAACTTCCTGGCCTATTCGCTGCGCCGCCTGGGCACCGACTACATCGATATCTACCGCCCGTCGCGCCTCGATCCGGCGACGCCGATCGAGGATACCGTCGGCGCCATCGCGGAGCAGGTGCGCAAGGGCCACGTGCGCCACATCGGCCTGTCCGAAGTGAACGCCGACACGCTGCGCCGCGCCCATGCAGTGCATCCGATCGCCGACGTGCAGATCGAGTACTCGATGATCTCGCGCGGTATCGAGAACGGCTTGCTGCAAACGGCGCGCGAGCTGGGCGTCGGCATCACGGCATATGGCGTACTGTCACGCGGCCTGATCAGCGGCCATTGGACGGCCCAGCGCGAAGGTGAACAGGATTACCGTGGCCTGTACAGCCCGCGCTTCCAGGGCGAGAACCTGAAGCACAACCTGGAACTGGTGGAGCATATGCGGGCGGTGGCGCAGGCCAAGGGCATCAGCGTGGCGCAACTGGCGATTGCCTGGGTGATGGCGCAAGGCACCGACATCGTGCCGCTGGTCGGTGCCCGCACCCGCAGCCGCCTGCAGGAAGCGCTGGGCGCATTGGACGCGGTGCTGCTGCAATCGGAGTTGGAAGCGCTGGACCTGATTGTGCCGCAAGGCGCCGCAGCCGGCGGCCGCTACAACGACTATCAGTTATCGCATCTCGACAGCGAAAAGGCGGCCTAGGCGAACACTTCGCCGAGGAAGTCGATAAAGGCCTGCACTTTGGCCGCACGCTGGTGGCGCTGCTGGTACAGCGCGGTCAGCACCGGGCCGGGTGCCTGGTACTCGGCCAGCAGCGCGACCAGGGCGCCGCTGCGCAGCTCTTCTTGCACGGACAGCGACAGGAACTGGCCGATCCCGGCACCGGCCTTGCATGCTTCGACCAGCGAATCCACGTGGTCGAAAGAGGCGCGCGCCGACGGCGCAAATGCGACGCCGTCAGCGAATTGCCATTCGCGCAGGCGCCCTGCGCGCGGCAGGATGAAATGCAGGCAGTCGAAGCCCGCCAAGTCATCCGGCGTGGCGGGCACCCCATGTTGTGCGATGAAGCCCGGGGATGCGCAGCAAACGAAGCGCGTTGGCAGCAGCGGCCGTGCCACCAGGCGCGCATCGCCAATCTCGCCCAGGCGCAACACAACGTCGTAGCCCTCGTCCACCATGTCCACCATGCGGTCGCTGGCGCTGGCCTGCAGCACGATGCCCGGATAGCGTGCCAGGAAACGCGGCAAGGCGGGTGCTATGTAGTAGCGCGACACCAGCCCGGGCATGTTGACGCGCAAAGTACCGCGCGGCTCGCGGACCGAATGCTGCAGGTTCGCCTCCAGCTCTTCCATTCCTGTGAGCAGGCGCCGGGCGTGCTCAAGGCATTCGCGCCCTTCGCCCGTCAGCGACATGCTGCGCGTAGTGCGGTGCATCAGCCTGACCTGGAAATGGGCTTCCAGCGCGTTGACTTGCGCGGTGACGGAGGACGTCGATATGCCCAGCTTTTCCGCCGCGCGCGAAAAGCCGCCGGTCTCCACGACTGCGCAGAAGACGCGCAATGCATCAAGTTTGTCCATCACGCCATTATCCACAATTCGGGGATTCTGTTTGCAGCCCGGCCCTGTTTTTCCGGCGCCCGCCGCTGCCTACACTGGCAGTCATCGCAACCAAACAGGAGTTCTTGCCATGAAAGCCATGATTCTCAAGTCTGCCGGCCAACCGTTGATCCACGAAGAAATCGCCAAGCCGGTAGCGGCAGCCGGGCAGGTACTGGTGCGCATCCACGCCAGTGCCGTCAATCCGCTCGACCTCAAGATTGCCGCCGGCAAGGCTGACCATGCGCGCATGCCGCTGCCTGCCGTGCTGGGAATAGACATGGCAGGCGTGGTGGAAGCGGTCGGCCCTGGCGTCACCGCTTTCGTGCCGGGCGACGCGGTGTTCGGCATGACCGGAGGCGTAGGCGGCGTGCAGGGCTCGCTGGCCGAATACGCCGCGGTCGACGCCGACTTGCTGGCGCACGCACCGCGCAGCATCAGCCTGCGGCACGCGGCAGCGCTGCCGCTGGCCATCATCACCGCTTGGGAAGGACTGGTGGATCGGGCGCACGTGCAGGCCGGCCAGTCGGTCCTGGTGCAGGGCGGCGCCGGTGGCGTTGGCCGCATGGCCGTGCAGCTGGCGCTGGCCCTCGGCGCGCAGGTGTCGGCCACGGGACGTGCCGCCCAGCGTGAAGCCATCGAGGCGATGGGCGCGCGCTTCATCGAGCAGCTTGACGGCGAAGAGTTCGACATCGTGTATGACACCGTTGGCGGCGCGGTGTTGGATGCCTCGTTCCGCGCGGTGCGCGAGTACGGCGGACATGTGGTCAGCGCCCTTGGCTGGGGCACCCATGCCCTGGCGCCGCTCTCGTTCCGGGCCGCCAGCTATTCCGGGGTGTTTACCCTGCTGCCCCTGCTGTCGGGCAAGCGGCGCGCGGCGCATGGGGCGATCCTGCGCGAGGCGGCGCGGCTGGTTGATGCGGGCCAGCTGTCGGTGCACCTGCACGGGGAACGCTTCACCCTCGCGCAAGCCAACCAGGCGCACGCAGCCCTCGGTGGCGGGAAAGTGGTGGTGGATATTGCCTGAGCCGGGGCTACTGGGGCGCGGGCGGGGCGGCAGCCGGCGCCGCCCCGGGGACGGCCTCCGCATCGAAGGTCATCTTCGTTTTCTTGCTCTCCGCCACATAGGTGCCCAGCTTGGTCCCGGTGGCGGTGGTATCGCCGCCTTCGGCGACCAGGGTGCAGCCCTGGGTCTCCACCTGCCAGACGTACTTCCCGGCGCGCAGGCTCCAGACGTTATCGCCGCTGGCAAACAGTTCGAACTCCAACCCGTCCAGCGGCATTTCGCCCAAGAAAATCGCACGCTGGCATTCCGGCAGGCGTGCAGCCATCAGCGTGTATTGCGCGTCATCCTTCCAGAAAAACTCCTGCTGCCGCCGCACGGTCAGCGTGTGTTCGCGCGTGCCGTCCGCATAAAAGGTTGCGGAATCATCAACGCAGCCAGCCAGAAAAAACAGCGGCACGACAGTCAGGATTTTGCGCATGGGCGATGGGACGTGATTGGTTTGAAAGCAATTATAGCCCCCGCGCACGATTGCCGCGCAAGCTCCGCCGTAGGGGTACACTGGAATCTTCCCGATGACAGTCCGACAATTCCATGCAAAGAAGTTCGACCATCGACGACCACGGGTTTCGCCGAATCCTGAACCGCAACGTGAAGATCCCGCTGCTTGGCGGGATTGTTGCTGCCGCCATTTTCGTGGTGCTGTTCGCCTACCTGATGAGCACCTGGAGCGACGTCGAGACCACCGAGCGCGCCATCGGCAATGCGCAGGAATTGCGCAAGCTGACGGTCGACATGGAGAGCGGCATGCGCGGCTTCCTGCTGACGGGCGATGACGCCTACCTGGCCCCTTTCATCGCCGCGCGCCCGCGCTTCGAAGCCTCCTCCGACTCGCTGCGCGAACTGGTGGAGGATGACTCCACCCAGGTTGAACGCCTGCGCCAGATCCGCGCCCAGCACCAGGCCTGGCTGCAGGCTGCCGACCAGATGATCGCGGCACGCCGCGCGCAGCGCGATTACCTCGGCATGTTGCGTGCCGGCGCCGGCAAGGTGGCGCTGGAAGACTTGCGCGAGCAATTCCGCGCCTTTATTGCGCATGAGGAGCGGCAGCGTGCCAACCGCGGCGAGGCGGTGCGCGTGGTGGGTTTCTGGACGGTGGCGATCTTCCTGGCCGTGAGCCTGGCGGTGAGCAGCCTGCTGGCGTGGCTCGGGCGGCGCGACCTGTTGCGGCTGTCGACCGTCTATCGCGATGCCTTGCAGGAGCAGCATACGCATGCCTACCAGCTGCAGCACCAGGCCTGGCTGCGCGAAGGCCAGAGCCAATTGGCCGAGCAGGGGATCGGGCAGATGGCGCTGCCGCTGCTGTCGTCGACGCTGCTGGATTTCATGGCGCGCTACCTGGACGTGGCGGTGGCTTCGTTCTACGTGGTGCAGCCGGATGGCGCGCTGGAGCGCACGGCGGCGTACGGCTTCAGCCAGGAGGACGAGGAAAAAGGCCGGCAGCTGATGCCCGGTGAAGGCCTGGTCGGCCAGGCGGCGCGCACGCGGCGGGCAATGCATATGGCGCAAGTACCGCCGGGGTATATCAAGGTGTCGTCGTCGCTGGGCGATGGCGTGCCGCAACAGATCGTGTTGCTGCCGGTGCATAGCGACGGCCGTGTGAATGGCGTGGTGGAACTGGGCTTCCTGCGCGAGGTGGGCCGGCGCGAGCTGGATTTCCTCGAGTTGGTGGGTGGCAACGTCGGCATGGCGATCGAGGCGACGGTGGCGCGCCAGCGCCTGGCCGAGGTGCTGGCGGAAACGCAGTCGCTGAATGAGGAGTTGCAGGTGCAGCAGGAGGAACTGCGCACCGCCAACGAGGAACTGGAAGAGCAATCGCGCGTGCTGGAACGCTCGCAGGCCAGCCTGGAAACGCAGAAGCTGGAGCTCGAGCAAAGCAATGAAAAGCTGGCCATGCAGGCGGAAATGCTGGACCAGCGCAATGCCGCCCTGGCCGCGGCGCGGGTCGATGTGGAAGCGCGCGCGCGCGACCTGGAGCGGGCCAGCGAATACAAGTCGCAGTTCCTGGCGAATATGTCGCACGAACTGCGCACGCCTTTGAACAGCTCCCTGATCCTGGCCAAGCTGCTGGCGGATAACGCGCAGGGCAACCTGGACGAGGAGCAGGTGCGCTTCGCGCAAACCATCTACAACGCCGGCAACGACTTGCTGGCGCTGATCAACGATATTCTGGATATCTCCAAGGTGGAGGCGGGCAAGCTGGAACTGGCGCCGGAAGACGTGGCGCTGCAGTCGATGATCGACAACCTGCAAGCGATCTTCGCACCGTTGGCGCAGGAGAAGCAGCTCCAGTTCGTGGTTGACTTGCTGCCCGGACTGCCGGAAAAGATCTACACCGACCGCCAGCGCCTGGAGCAGATCCTCAAGAACCTGCTCTCCAACGCGGTCAAGTTTACCGACCGCGGCAAGGTGATCCTGCGCCTGTCGCCGGGCGAAGCGGGCTTGCTGCGCTTTGCGGTGATCGATACCGGCGTTGGCGTCCGGGCGGAGCAGCAGGGTGCGATCTTCGATGCCTTCCAGCAGGGCGATGGCACGCCGAGCCGGCGCTTCGGCGGCACCGGGCTGGGATTGTCGATTTCACGCGACCTGGCGCGCTTGCTGGGCGGCGAGGTCGAGGTCTCCAGCGTTGAAGGGCAGGGCAGTACGTTTACCCTGCTGCTGCCGACGCAATGGGCCGCCGCCGCGCCGCAGGACGAAGCGCCGTCCATCGACCCGTCCGCAGCCACGGCCGCCCAAGTTGCCTCGCCAGCGCCGGTGCCGGCGCCGGCGGCGCGAGCGGAAGCCCGCAGCGGGACGGCGCCCGCCGGTGCGAACGACAGCGGCGCCACGCTGCGCCCCTTCGAGGACGACCGCGCTGCCCCGCCGCCGCCTGAGCGCAAAGTCCTGATCGTGGAAGATGATCCCGACTTCGCCCGCATCCTGTACGACCTGGCGCACGAAGCGAATTACCGCGCCTTGGTCGCTTTCACCGCCGAGGAAGGCCTGCAGCTGGCCGAAGCACACCAGCCGCAAGCCGTCATGCTCGACATCCGCCTGCCCGACCGCTCCGGCCTGTCGGTGCTGCAGATGTTGAAGGACAACCCGCAAACCCGCCACATCCCGGTGCACGTGATCAGTGCCGCCGACAGCGGCGAAGCGGCCCTGCACCTGGGCGCCATCGGCTACGTGCGCAAGCCTGCCGAGCGCAACCAGCTGCTGACGGTGTTCGAGCGCCTGGAGCGCCGCTTCACGCAAAAGATCAAGCACATCCTGCTGGTGGAGGACGACGCCCGCCAGCGCGAAAGCATGGTCAGGCTGATCGAGGACGAAGACATCGCCATCACGCCCGTCGCCAGCGGCGCCGAAGCGCTGGAACAGCTGCGCTCCACCATCTTCGACTGCATGATCATGGACCTGAAGCTGCCCGACATGCAGGGCAGCGAACTGCTGCAGCAGATGTCGCAGCAGGAGATCGCCAGCTTCCCGCCGGTGATTGTCTATACTGGACGTAGCATGACGCGCGCCGAAGAAGCCGAGCTGTCGAAGTATTCGCGCTCCATCATCATCAAAGGCGCGCGCTCGCCGGAGCGCCTGCTGGACGAGGTCACCCTGTTCCTGCACAAGGTCGAGTCCCAGCTCTCCAGCGAACGGCAGACCATGCTGAAGGCAGTGCGCAGCCGCGACCGAGTGTTCGAAGGCCGCCGCATCCTGCTGGTGGACGACGACGTGCGCAACATCTTCGCCCTGACCAGCGCCATTGAGCAAAAAGGAGCCCTGGTGGAGATCGCCCGCAACGGCCAGGAAGCCCTGGACAAGCTCGATGCCGTGCCCGACATCGACCTGGTGCTGATGGACATCATGATGCCCGGCATGGACGGGCTGGAGGCCACGCGCCGCCTGCGCGCAGATCCGCGCTTTGCCCGCCTGCCGGTGATCGCCATCACCGCCAAGGCCATGAAGGACGACCAGGAGCAATGCCTGGCAGCCGGCGCCAACGACTACCTGGCCAAACCGATCGACCTGTCCCGCCTGTACTCATTGCTGCGGGTGTGGATGCCGGCCATGGACACGGTGTGATGAACGACGGCGCCCCGATCAGCAGCGTCGAAATCGAGCTGCGCATGTTGATGGAAGCGATCTTCCTGCGCTACAGCTACGACTTCCGCGACTATACGGGCGCGTCGCAAAAGCGCCGCGTGCTGCACGCCATGAACGAGATGGGCTGCACCACGATCTCGCAATTGCAGTCGCGCGTGCTGCACGAACCCAGCGCCTTCAGTCAGCTGCTGCAATACCTGACCATACCGGTGACCGAGATGTTCCGCGACCCGACCTACTACATCGGGCTGCGCGAGCACGTCATGCCGGTGCTGGGCACCTATCCCTCGCTGAAGATATGGGTTGCCGGCTGCAGTACCGGCGAAGAGGTGTATTCTCTCGCCATCCTGCTGAAGGAAGAAGGCCTGCTGGAACGCAGCATCATCTACGCCACCGACATCAACCCGCAATCCCTGGAAAAGGCCAAGAAAGGCGTTTTCCCGCTGGAGAACATGCGCAACTACACCGCCAATTACCAGGCTGCCGGCGGCAAGCGTGCCTTCTCCGACTACTACACGGCAGCCTACAACGCCGCCCTGTTCGACCGCTCGCTGTGCGAGAACGTTACCTTCGCCGACCATAGCCTGGCAACCGATTCCGTGTTCGCCGAAACGCAATTCATCAGCTGTCGCAACGTGATGATCTACTTCAACAAGAAGCTGCAGGAGCGAGCGCTCGGGCTGTTCCACGAATCGCTTTGCCACCGCGGCTTCCTTGGGCTGGGGAGCAAGGAAAGCATCGACTTCTCCTCCTTCGGCCCGAAGTTTGACGTGCTCGCCAAACGCGATCGCCTGTTCAGGAAAAAATAATGCCAACCGACCCTTCGCTGGAACTGGCCATCCAAGGCCGCACCACGGAGGCGGTCGTTATCGGCGCGTCAGCCGGCGGTGTGAATGCGTTGATGCAGGTGCTGCCGGCACTGCCGCGCGGCTATCGCTTACCGATAGTGGTGGTTCTGCATGTAAGAAGTGGTAGGCATAACCAGCTGGTGGACGTGTTCCAGCAAAGGCTGCAGATACCGGTGAGTGAAGCGGGCGACAAGGACGAGCTGATCCCGGGTACCCTGTATTTTGCGCCAGCCGGTTACCACCTGTTGCTTGAAGATGAAAGAAGTTTTGCCTTGAGCTGCGATGCGCCGGTTCACTTTGCGCGACCGGCAATCGACATTACCATGGAAACAGCGGCGGACGTTTTTGGCGCCAACCTGGCAGGCATCCTGCTCACCGGCGCCAATAACGACGGCGCACAAGGCCTGGCCGCCATCGGCAGGGCCGGCGGGCTGACCTTGGTCCAGGATCCGGAAGAAGCCAATGTCGGCGTGATGCCGTTGGAAGCAATTCGCCTGCGCCAACCGGACCTGGTGCTGCCGCTGGAAAAAATCAAGCAACTACTGCTGATGCTGGAGAAGCACTGATGGAACCAACCAATGTCCTGCTGGTAGACGACCTGCCGGAAAACCTGCGCGCCTTGAAGGCCCTGGTGCGCGCCGACGATCGCATGATCTACCAGGCCAGAAACGGCGAAGAAGCGCTCGCCCTGTTGCTGGAACACGAATTCGCCCTCGCCATTGTGGACGTGCAGATGCCCGGCATGGATGGCTTTGAACTGGCGGAGCTGATGCGCGGCACCGGCAAGACCCGCCATATCCCCATCGTATTCGTCAGCGCGGCCGGCAAGGAACTGAATTACGCCTTCAAAGGCTACGAAGCGGGCGCGGTGGATTTCCTCTACAAGCCGCTGGATTCGGATGCGGTGAAAAGCAAGGTCAATGTCTTCGTCGACCTGTTCCGCCAGAAGCAGGAAGTGCGGCAGATCGTCGAACAGCGCGAAGCCACGGTGCGCGAGCTGAACGCCGTGCAGCAGGAGCTGCAGCGCGCGCTGGAAATGCGCGACCAGTTCATGTCCATGGTGGCGCACGAATTGCGCACGCCGCTGAACACCCTCTACCTGGAAGCGCAGATGCGCAAGCTGCAGCTCGAGCGCGGCAACATGGACCACTTCGCGCCGGAGCAGCTGGAGCGCATGGTGGCGCGCGACATGCGCCAGATCCACGCCATGGTGCGCCTGATCGACGACATGCTCGATGTATCGCGCATCCGCGCCGGCAAGCTGTCGATCCGACCCGCGCGGGTCGACCTGGAAGCGCTCCTGCAGCGCATCGTCGGCGACCTGTCGCACCATGCGGCCGACATGCACAGTGAACTGCGCCTGTCGATCTTGCAGCCCGTGGCCGGATGCTGGGACGAATTCCGCGTGGAGCAGGTAATCGTCAACCTGATCAACAACGCCCTGCGCTACGGCGGCGGCAAGCCGGTCGACGTGCGCCTGCACGCCGACAGCCAGAACGCCCGCATCGAAGTGATCGACCAGGGCGTCGGTATTCCCGAAGAAGTGCTGCCGAAAATCTTCGAACCCTTCGAGCGCGGAAAGATGGAAGGCATGCCGGCCGGTCTTGGCCTGGGCCTCTACATCTCGCGCCAGCTCGCCGAATCGCACGGCGGCAGCCTGACCTGCCGCAGCAAGCCCAATGAAGGCGCCACTTTCATCTTCACGTTGCCCCGCGCCGACGAAATGTCCACCGCGGGACCGGGAACAAGCAAGGAGATTTTGCCTTTGCCGGCAAGTTGTGCCTAGAATGTTGCATGAACCGGGACTTGCTCAGGGAACGCAGGGAATGGCTTCTGCGGCGCAATTGCTCATTGTCGCCCCAGCAGATGGGGATGGCTTATGCCTTGATGTGCCTGTTCTCGTTTGCGGTGGCTACCGGCTTCGTGATGGTGGGCATGTGGCAGGTTCTTTTCTTCACCGTGCTGGAGATGACAGCCGTGGCGGCCGCCTTCCTTTACTTCGCCCGCCATGCCACGGACTATGAACACATCGTGCTCGCCAACGGCAAGCTGCTGGTGGAACAGGTCTCCGCCGGCAAAATGAGCGTGACGCAGCTCGAACTCTACTTCCTGCGGCTGCAAATGCCCGCCCGCTACGGCGAGCTGATTCACCTTGAATCGAAAGGCATCGCAGTCGACATCGGCTACTTCGCCACCGACCCGCGCCGCCGCGCGCTGGCCCGGGAGCTGCGCGCGGAAGTGCAGGGCGGTTTGTTCAGCGATTAGATGTCAGCTGTCAGAAGCGGTAGCCCACACCCACGCCCAGCAGCACAGGATCAACCTTGACCTTGCTGACCTTCACGCCCGCCAGCATCACGTCGCTGCGGATCTGCACTTTCTTGATATCCAGGTTGAGCGACCAGTTCTTGTCCAGCTTGTAGTCCACGCCAGCCTGCAGGGCCAGGCCGAGGCTGTCGTGCTCCAGGCTGCCTTGGCCGCCCAGGATCTTGTTCTTGGAGAAGGTCGTCCAGTTCACACCCACGCCCACGTAAGGGCTGAATGGCGACGACGGGGTGAAGTGGTACTGCGCCAGCAGGGTCGGCGGCAGGTGCTTGAAAGTACCGATGGACGCGCCATCCAGGTAGACATCATGCTTTTGCGGGTAGGTCAGCACCAGTTCAGCGGAAATATTCGGCGTCAAGAAGTAGGAGATATCCACTTCCGGAATGGTCTTGCTGCTGACGGTGATGAGGTCGGACGGGCCTACGCCGGCAATCGGGTCGGACTTGTCTGCCGGGTTGATGTGGACGGCGCGTGCACGCAGCTGCCACGGCGTTTCCTGTGCCATTGCACCCAGCGCCACGCCACCCAGGACAACTGCCAAAATCGCTTTCTTCATTTCACTGCCTCTTTCGCTTGGTCATTGATATTCGGTATGTGAAAGTCTATTGATGCGACGCAGCAAAATCTTTGACCTAAGTCAAAATTGCCGGAACGAACACAAGTTAGCTAAAACGGGAGTAAGATCACGCGAATTCACATCCCACCCTATCCCCCGGAGGCAGGAAATGAAATTGCACGTCAATGGCCAGGTACGCGAGTTCGAGGCCGAAGAAGATACCCCGCTGTTGTGGGTGATCCGCGAACAGCTTGGACTCACCGGCACCAAATACGGCTGCGGGGTGGCGCAATGCGGCGCCTGCACCGTGCACATTGACGGCGAACCGACGCGCAGCTGCGTGCGCCCTGTTTCCACCGTGACCGCCGAGCAGAAGATCGTCACCATCGAAGGCCTGAGCCTGGACGGCAACCATCCGGTGCAAAAAGCCTGGGCCGCGCTCGACGTGCCGCAGTGCGGCTTCTGCCAGTCCGGCATGATCATGGCCGCCGCCGCGCTGCTGAAACAGAAGAAGAACCCGACCGACGCGGACATCGACGCCGCCATGACCAATATCTGCCGCTGCGGCACCTATAACCGCGTGCGCAAGGCGATCCACGTGATCGCCAAGGGCGGCGACGTGAAGACCGCAGGCCTGGACATCGTGGAAGGGAGCAAAGCATGAGCGCCATGACACGTCGCGGTTTCCTCGGCCGCTCGCTGGGCGCCACCGCAGGCCTGATGTTCGGCTTCCATATACCGTTCGCGGAAGCGCAGCAGGCTGCCACCGCCGCCGTTGCTGCTGCCGCTGCTGCTGCTGATGCGCCCGAAATCAACGCCTGGGTCGTGGTCAAGCCGGACGACACCATCGTGGTTCGCATCGCCCGCTCCGAAATGGGCCAGGGCACGCTGACCGGCCTGGCGCAACTGGTCGTCGAGGAACTGGACGGCGACTGGAGCAAGGTCACCACCGAATACCCGTCGCCCGGCCGCCAGCTCGCACGCAACCGCGTGTGGGGCAGCTTCTCCACCGGCGGCAGCCGCGGCGTGCGCGAATCGCACGAATACGTCCGCAAGGGCGGCGCCGCCGCCCGCACCATGCTGGTTCAAGCCGCCGCAACGCAATGGGGCGTGCCAGCCGCCGAATGCGTGGCCTCCAAGAGCGTGATCACCCACACCCCATCCGGCCGCACGCTCACCTACGGCAAGGTCGCCGACGCCGCCGGCAAGCTGCCAGCACCCGCCGCAGCCGACATCAAGCTGAAAGACCCGAAAGACTGGAAGCTGGCCGGCAAGCGCCTGGCGCGCCTGGACACGGTCGACAAGACTACCGGCAAGCAGGTCTACGGCATGGACTTCAAGCTGCCCGGCATGCTGAACGCAGCCATCAAGGACTGCCCGGTCTTCGGCGGCAAGGTGAAGAGCTTTGACGCGGCCGCCATCGTCGGCAAGCCCGGCGTGAAGAAAGTAATCCAGGTAGGCGACAGCGCCGTGGCCGTGGTGGCCGACACCTGGTGGCGCGCCCGCAGCGCTCTCGACGCCCTGCCGATCGAATGGGACAAAGGCCCCAACGCCGGCATGAACAGCAAGGACACCGCCGCCTGGATCAAGAACGGCCTGGATGCACCCGAAGCTGCAGTCGGCAACAAGAACGGCGACGCCAAGGCTGCCCTGGCCGGCGCCCACCGCAAGATCGAAGCCGTCTACAGCTACCCGCACCAGAACCACGCCACGATGGAGGTGATGAACGCCACCGCCGTGTGGACGCCGGAGCGCTGCGACGTCTGGACCCCGACGCAAAACGGCGAAGCCGCCCTGGCCGCTACCAGCGAAGCGGCCGGCCTGCCGCTTGCGAAATGCGAAGTCACCAAGCTGCACCTCGGCGGGGGCTTCGGCCGGCGCGGCGCTACGCACGACTGGGTGACCCAGGTCGTAAAGATCGCCAAGGAGCTGCCCGGCACGCCGGTCAAATTGATCTGGACGCGTGAAGAGGACATGCAGCACGGCCGCTACCACCCGGTCAGCCAATGCAAGCTCACCGCAGGCCTGGACGCAAAAGGCGAGCTGACCGCACTGCACATGCGCATCGCCGGCCAATCGATCCTCGCCGCGCTGTTCCCGCAGAACGTCAAGGAGGGCAAGGACCCGGCGGTATTCCAGGGCCTGAACCCGCCCGGCCCTGAAGCCTCGTTCGGCTACACGGTCCCGAACCTGCTGATCGACCACGCCATGCGCAACCCCGCCGTGCCGCCAGGCTTCTGGCGCGGCGTGAACCTGAACCAGAACGCGATCTACATCGAATGCTTCCTCGACGAAATCGCCCATGCCACGAAGCAGGACCCGCTGGCCCTGCGCCGCAAGCTGATGAAGGACAGCCCGAAACACCTGGCAGTCCTCAATGCCGCGGCCGAGAAAGCCGGCTGGTCCAAGCCGCCGAAAAAAGGCATCTACCGCGGCATCGCACAAACGATGGGCTTCGGCAGCTACGTCGCCGCCGTGGCGGAAGTCTCGGTCAGCAAGGAAGGCAAGCTGAAGATCCATCGCATCGTCGCCGCCACCGATCCCGGCCACGCCGTGAACCCGCAGCAGATCGAAGCGCAGGTGGAAGGCAGCTTCGTCTACGGCCTGAGCGCAGCGCTATACGGCGAAATCACCATCAAGGACGGCGCAGCCGAGCAAACCAACTTCGACACCTACAACGTGCTGAAGATGGACGAGATGCCGAAGGTTGAAACGGTGGTTATGCCAAGCGGCGGATTCTGGGGCGGCGTCGGCGAACCCACCATTGCGGTAGCCGCCCCCGCAGTCCTGAACGCCATCTTCGCCGCCACAGGAAAACGCATCCGCGACCTCCCGCTGAAGAACCACAGCCTGAAGAAAGCGTAAGCATGTCCCCCGCCCGCGGCCCGCGAGCAGACGGTGCCAGACCCAAGGGTCTGACACCGGTTTACCGGTTTTTGATGGCCACGCTGATCGCCACAACCGCCCAAGCCCAGGACGGCGACCCAGCCCGCGGCCGCACTCTCGTCGCCAACCGCCAGCAAGGCCTCTGCCTGCTCTGCCACCAGGCCCCCATCCCCGAGGAACGCTTCCAAGGCAACCTGGCCCCCGACCTGGCAGGCGTCGGCGACCGCTACACCAGGTCCGAGCTCCGCCAGCGCATCATGGACAGCAGCGCCATCAACCCCGGCACCATCATGCCTTCGTACGCCAAGACCACCGGCCTGACGCGCGTAGCCCCCGCCTACCGCGACAAGCCAATCTTCACCGCGCAGCAGGTCGAAGACGTCGTCGCCTACCTTACCACCCTGCGCGCCGAGACGAAATGACCACCCGCCGCCAACTCCTCGCCGCGTTGCCCCTGCTGGCCCTGATCCGACCCGCCCAGGCCACGCCCACCGAGATGACAGCCGCCATCGCCGCGTACACGAATAACGCCAACATCCAGCGCGGCCGCGTGCAGATCGAGATCGCCCAACTGATCGACAACGGCAACGCAGTCCCGATCACGGTGCGGATCGACAGCCCGATGACCGAGCAAGACCACGTGACGGACATTGCAATCTTCAACGAAAAGAACCCGCTGCCCGACGTGGTCCGCTTCAAGCTGACGCCCCTGGCCGGCAAGGCCGAAATCAGCACCCGCATCCGCCTCGCCACCAGCCAGACGCTCACCGCGATAGCCCGTACCAGCGACGGCCAATGGTGGCAACAGACAGTCGATGTGATTGTCGCCCTGGCCGCCTGCGTAGAAGGGGAGCCCATCTGACATGGCCAGCGCCCTGATCCACATGCCCGCAAGCGCGAAGCCCGGTGAGGTAATCGAAGTGCGCGCCCTGATTGCCCATACGATGGAAACCGGCTTCCGCCCCGGCCCCGACGGCAAGCCCCTCCCGCGCGACATCCTCCGCAAGTTCGAATGCCGCTACAACGGCAAGGTGGTCATCAGCGCCGAACTGCACCCCGCCATGAGCGCCAACCCGTACATCGCCTTCTTCATCAAGGCAAGCACCAGCGGCACTCTCGAATTCACCTGGACCGGCGACAACGGCTTCACCCAAACCGAAACAAAGCAGCTAGCGGTGCAATCATGAGGCTTGCACTCCTTCTAGCGCTGATAAGCTCCACCGCCGCTGGCACCGGTTTACCGGCTTCAGCCCGCAAATCCGGGGCCGCCTACATGTCCCCCGCCACCCAAGCCATGCAAGCCGACGACACCCAAAACCCCGCCATGCTCTGGGTCGCCAACGGCGAAGTACTCTGGCGCACCGCCCCAACAGGCGGCAACGGCAAATCCTGCGCCACCTGCCACACCGACGCCAAAGCCAGCATGCGCGGCGCAGCCACGAAGTTCCCGCGCTTCAGCAAAGCGGCCGGCAAGGTCATCACGCTGTCGGACCAGATCGAGCAATGCCGCACCGGCGCCCTGCAAGCCGCGCCGCTGAAACCCGAATCGCCCGATCTGCTAGCCCTGGAAACCTACATCGCCCTGCAAAGCCGCGGCCTCCCGCTAACGCCAGCCGTCGACAAGGAAACCAAGCAAGCAGCAGAACGCGGCCAGAAACTCTTCACCACCCGCATCGGCCAGCTCAACCTGAGTTGCGCCCAATGCCACGACAACAACGCCGGCAAACGCCTCGCCGGCGCACCGATCCCCCAAGGCCACGCCAACGCCTACCCCATCTACCGCCTCGAATGGCAAGGCGTGGGAAGCCTGCAACGCCGCTTACGCAACTGCATGAGCGGCGTACGGGCCGACGTCCCGCCCTACGGCGCCCCCGACCTGGTAGACCTCGAAGCCTTTCTAGCCCTGCGCGCCCAAGGCATGCCACTTGAAACCCCAGGAGTCCGCCCATGAAGACAATCGCAGCGCTGATGCTCGCACTATCCGCCGTGCCACCCGCCATTGCAGCGGAACCCATCCCGAACGGCGCCCGCCTCGCCGCCACGTGTACCGGCTGCCACGGCACCAATGGCGCCACCCAAGGCAACGCACTACCGCCGCTGGCAGGCCAGCCCCAAGACCAACTCCTGGCCGCGCTCAAAGACTTCAAGACCGGCAAGCGCCCCGCCACCATCATGACCCAGCTCGCCAAAGGCTACACTGACGACCAGCTGGAAATGCTGGCGGCCTACTTCGCCGCCCAGAACAAAGGAGGTGGCAAATGAAACGCCGCGACTTCCTGCAAGCCGCCGCCGTGTTGGCGGCAAGCACCGGCTGTGCCACCATCGGCCGCGCCCAGGCGCATGTGGTGGTGGTAGGTGGTGGCTACGGCGGCGCCACCGCCGCCAAATACGTGCGCATGTGGAGCCAAGGCAGCATCGACGTCACCCTGATCGAACCCAACGCCAACTTCGTCAGCTGCCCGCTCTCCAACCTGGTGCTGGGCGGCTCGCGCAAGCTGCAAGACCTGACCCGCAGCTATGACGACCTGCAACGCAAGCATGGCGTAAAGATCCTGCACGACAGCGTCTCCAGCATCGACGCCGAAAAGCGCACCATCAAGCTACTGAGTGGCGAAGTGCTCGCCTACGACCGCCTGATCCTCAGCCCCGGCATAGAGTTCCTGTGGAGCGAACTGCCCGGCATGAGCGTAGAAGGCGCACAAGACAAGATCCTGCACGCCTGGAAAGCCGGCCCGCAAACGACAGCCCTGCGCGCCCAGCTCGAAGCCATGCACGACGGCGGCGTGTTCGTCATGACCGTACCGCCCGCCCCCTACCGCTGCCCACCCGGCCCGTACGAACGCGTATGCCAGGTGGCCCGCTACATCAGCCAGCACAAGCCCAAATCCAAGATCCTCCTGCTCGACGCCAACGAGGACGTGGTCAGCAAAGGGCCGCTATTCAAGAAGGTCTGGAAAGACCGTTACGCCGGCATCATCGAATACCGCCCCAGCTTCAAGACGGTGGACGTGGACGTAGCCGCACGCACAGCCATCTCCGAACTGGGCGACAAGGTCAAGGCCGACGTGCTGAACGTCGTGCCGCCCCACCGCGCCGGCGCAATTGCCGCGCAGACCGGGCTGGCCAACATGAACAAACGCTGGTGCGAAGTCGACTTCACCACCTTCGAATCCACGCAAGCGAAGAACATCCACGTGATCGGCGACGCGATCCAGGTATCCCCCCTGATGCCAAAATCAGGCCACATGGCCAACCAGCACGCCAAGGTCTGCGCCGCCGCAGTCGTCGACCTGCTAAGCGGCCGCACGCCGGAACAGACGCCGATCCTCACCAACACCTGCTACAGCTATGTAAGCGACAAAGACGTGATCCACGTCGCCAGCGTGCACACCTACAACGCCGAAAAGAAAACACTGCTGATTGTTCCCGGCAGCGGCGGCGTCAGCCCCGCCCCCAGCGAGGTGGAAGCCCACTACGCCAACAGCTGGGCCCAAAACATCTGGAGCGACATGCTCGCCTGAAAAATTTGTCCCCCCGGGGTCAGGAACGAAGTGGACATTTTTTTCTGGAATGCAGATCGCTGCATCTTTGCTTCACCTCAAACGCTATCGAACTCTTGAGTGCCACCATTGGCAGGGCCTGCCCCTGACTAATGGTGACCTCATGTCCAAACCACAATCCGCCGCGCAGCTCGGCCCGAATCTCTGGCACTTCTCCGCCCTGGTCTGGGGCACTTCGCTCCTGTTGCTGTCGCTGTTTGCGATGCCCATCAGCGTCAACCCGCTGGGCATGCGCCTGCAACTCTGCCTGACAGCCGCACACCTCGGGGGCGTGTTCTACATGTGGCGCCTTGGAAGGCGCGGCAATCCCGAGCGCCTGATCGACATCGCCATCGTCACGCTGGTCTTCATCTACGTCGTCCCGCTCTGCATGCTCGCCGCCCCCGTGATCGTTCTGGCGGCATACGCGATGCATTCCGATGCGTGGCGGACGACCATTGCCATCATGATTGCATGCGGCGTTGCCCTGGCATTGCTGCGGCTCTGGAGCACCGCCACCGACAAGAACACCGGCCACTGCTTCGAAACCTGCCTGGCCGAACGCCTGAGAGGCGGAACCATCCACGCCAGTTCACTCACCGGATTGCTCAACCATGTCGGCCGCCAAGCTACGGAACCAAGCCGCATCGACGGATGGTCGATGATCGCCGCCGTCGCCGCGGGCGCGCCCATCCTCGCGGCCAACATCGACTACGATCGCGCCAGCGGCAGCCTCGCGCTCTGCGCTCTCGCCACCACGCCGATGGCGATGCACGCATTCTCCCGGATGGTGGTGCACGCGTACCTGTGGGTCTTCCGCCTGCACCGGTTCGAACGCGAAACAGGCGTGAAGATCGCCGTCCACCTGCACAGCGGGAGCTGATCATGGTCAACCTCCTGCACCACTACCAGCAAGAACTGGCTCGCCTGCGCCAAGCCACCCGCCGGTATGCGGAAGCCCATCCCGCTACCGCCGCCGCGCTTGAACTGGAGGCGGACGGCAGTACCGATCCCGAGGTGGAACGGCTGCTGCAATCGGTCGCACTGCTCAACGCCAGCATGCAGAAATCAATCGAGGACGGCCGCAGCGACTTCCACAAAGCCCTCCTGCAAACGCTGCAGCCACATTACCTTCGCGCGGTCCCCGCATGCGGCATCATCCAGGTCGACACCTCGGCATCCCGCCCCAATGAAATCAGTACGGTCAGCCGCCTGCCCAGCGGAACGATCCTGCGTTCCGGTTCCAGCAAGTTCGCCACTGCCTACGATGTTTGCATTGCGCCCATCGCTATCGCCAGCGCCATGTTCCAAGCCACAATCGACCTGCCCGCAACGCTGCGACTCCCAAGCGAAGCGACATCCGCCCTTTGCATCAGCCTCGAAGCCACATCCAGCAGCGCAACATTCGACCGGCCACCCGTGGCCAAGCTCCGGCTGTGGGTAAGCGGCGAAGCAAGGCTGCGCGCCAGCCTGCTCGACGCCATCTTCTTGCACAGCCAATGCGTTTGCATCGAAGCCGAATCGACCTGGCGCTTATTGCCGGGATCACCATTCAAGTCGGTCGGCACCAGCCTCGAAGACTCCCTCCTGCCTCACAGACCCGGCCTGCAAAGCCCGCGGCTCCTGACGGAGTTCTTCCATATGCCGCAGAAGTTCGACTTCATCGACATCGACCTGCAAGCCATCGCCGAAAGTTGCCCGCCCAAGTGCAAGAAGCTTACGCTGCACATTGTTCTCCCCGGCTGCGAACCCGAACTGCGCCAGGCCGGCGCAGCAAACTTCCACCTCTCATGCACACCGGTCATCAACCTCTTCCCGCAGGCTGCCGCCGCGATCCGCCTGGATGGTCGCAGCGAACCTTACCCCGTCACACCGGCCCAGCCAGGATGCAAGATCTACAGCATAGACAAGGTCTCGCTCATGAGCCGCAACGGCGACCGCGTGCTGCCGCCTTTCCACGCCACCGCGCACACGGCGAGCGGACCCTTTTGGAAACCGGACGAGCAGGAAGGCTTCGCCCTTGCTTTCGTAGACCGCGAGCAGCGCCCCGCCAAGCTCGAAACCGGAACGATTTCAGTACAGCTCTCATGCACGAATGAGGAACCGTCGAAGCCAGGCAGCAGGTTGACCACGGAGGCGAGTGCCGGCGGCTTTCCAATACGTTTCATCCAAGGCCCGGCCAGCCCGCGCCACCCTTCCACCCCCCGCGATCTATGCGACAGCTTGTACGCGCAGGATGCGAATCTGGCAGACCTGCGCAAGCTGCTGCAGCTGCACGGCTGCCCTTACACCCAAAGCCTGAAAAGCCTTGCTGCGAAACCTTCTACTGCCTGGCTCGAGCACCGCATGGGGCGGCTCCACATGCACGGAACAGAGTTCACCTTGCTGGTCGATGAAGACGCACTGCGCACCCACAGCATTTACATGCTCGGCGAGGTTCTTGCTGCAACGCTGGCCGGCAAGCTGCGCGTGAACCGCTTCGCCCGGCTACGCATCGCCAATGAGCAAGGCCGGATCCTATACTTCTCCGCACCTCGCGCCGGCTCTCGCCCGCTTGCATAAATCAGCTGGTTTGCCGGATGCGCCGCGCATGATTGGCAAACCATTTTTTCTCCCACCGTGTTAGCGTGTCCCTTCCGGAATCAGAACACCGGAAGGGCCCTCCATGCAAGTCGGGGCCGCGTAGCTATCGTTCTTTAACCGAAGTGAAAACTTTATGGAAAGCGATATGAGCACACGCAAAACACTGACGATTCTTCTCGCCGCACTGTCCTCCTCGCCCGCCATGGCGCAGGAAATCCAGCCGGCCAACAGTATCGACATCGGCACCGTAGAATCGGTGAAGAAAAGCTTCGCCGCCCAGCATGCCAATGCGCGCTCGATGGTCGCGCATTCGATTGCAGGCAAGCTGGTAGCCACTAAGATCACCGACTATTTCGAGAAAGGCGACGCGCTCTCGATTTCCGGCACCGCGCTGGAGACGGAAAATTCGACCTTCGTCCTCAAGGGCAGCAAGAAGAAGCTGTACGGCTATGTGGTCAACTACGACACGATGCGGGCCTTCGAATTCACAACCAACTCTTCCGGCAAGGTGATACTGACGGAAGTGCCGATCAAGAAGATCGTGCCCGACCTCGATCCCGAATTTCGCGACACCCGTTCAGAAGAAATGATCGCCGCCGCAGCGGCCGTCCACCCAAAATACAGCCCGATGGCCAATCGCCAGGCCGTCCACATTGGGCCCTACAAGGGAGAAGACATCCGCACACTGCAAAGCAAGCCAGGCAGCCCGTGGGTGTTCTACCTGAATATCTCCCAAGTGACCAGCAACGGCGTGCCGCTAAACGGCGTCACCAAAGAGCAAATGTACCGTGCCTGGCAGTCGATCGCCGACCAGTACTCGATGCTGAACATGAATGTAACGACCAACGTGAGTGTCTACAACGCCGCCAAGGCCGCCAACATCCTGCGGACCGGCGTAATCAACTTCGTCAATCGCGACGGCCGTTCGTATGCGCCGCTGCACTCGTTCGGCACCACCTCGGCCGGCACGCTGTTCCGCAACCCGGCAAGCGGCTTTGACTACGGCTACGGCATCGGCATGACCGGCGCCCACGAAGTCGGACACCAGATGGGCGCCAATCACGACCGCGGCACCCCGGGCGGGGAATACTTCCAAGGTATTCCGGCTTACCAATGGTGCCCCATCATGGGCAATTACTGGTACGGCGCAAGCTGGGCGAACCAGCTCTTCACCTGGAGCAAAGGCGAATACGCCAGCGCGACCAACTTCGAAGATGACCTGAAGATCATGACCGTGGAAGAATCGGTGCCTTACAGGGCCGATGACAACCCGACATCGAAGCCCATTGTCTTCGGCACCGGCGGCACCATCGACGCGCAGGCCAACTTCGGCCAGATCGAGCGCAATACGGACACGGATAGCTTCACCTTCACGCTCTCCTCGCTCGGCACGCTGAACTTGCGGATCGACCCGCTGGAGTACCTGCGCATGCTGGACGTTGACGCCACAGTCTACAACTCGTCCAACGCGGTAGTCGCTCACAGCAACCTGGGCGTGCACCGCTCCGCGGAGTTTGTGAACCTGTCGCTGCCGGCCGGCTCCTACCGCCTGGTCATCCGCGGCGGCGCGGAAGGGACGCCGTCCAACGGCTTCTCCAACTATTCCTCGCTGGGCTACTACGGCATGAAGGGAAGCTTGAGCGGAAGCGTTGTGGCAGCGAACGCGCGCTGACCAACCCTAGGCGCATCGCCGGCGCCTGAGCGGCGCCGGCGTTCAAACGTGTGGACTGAATGCGCAAGCCCTGCTATTGTTTTCGCTTTGATAATTTTATCGAGGGCGCTTACGGCCCGTGCCCATGGCCAACTTCACGTGGACTTATCTCCAAATCCTGGAACTTGGACGGGCTCCCCTGACGATCCTCGCAGCAGGCATCTTCGCCACCATGCTGCAGATCCAGGTGTTCCAGCATCGACAGCCCATGAAATGGCTGGTGGTGACGAACTACGCGATCCTCGCCCAGTTTGCGGTCTTGCTGTTGGCCTGGCTCGCAATCGCGGTCAGGTCCGATCGCCAGTACTACTACTTCATATTCAATTTCTTCCTGCTCACCTGGACGTCCCTCCCGTTCTTCGTACTCGCCTGCCTGGTACCAATTAGCCGCCGTCGCTAAACGGCGGCCAGCCCAGCGGAATCTCAATTCACCACGAAGGTCCTGCTGGTTCCCGTCAGCCCGTAGATGGCGCCATTCCAGCCGTTCTTGTAGTCGCCATAATGGCGGATGCGGTACTGCCCGGTCGCCGCATCGGCAGGAATGGTCCATCCAATGACCGCCTGCGAAGTACCCCACACCGGATCGATCCGCACCCAGCGATATGTCGTGTTCCAGTCGCCATCCACGGCCACGGTACGCCACGCCGCCCCATCCCAGCGCTGCACTTCCAGGAAGGTACCGTTCAAGCGCAGGTTGTTCTTGGGATGCCCGGTCCAGAACGAAACATCAACACGCTGGCCCCGTGAATAGCTGGCATTCGCCTGCTGCACCACGTCGCCAAAGCTCTTGAATATCGGCGTGTTGTCCAGCACCACTCCGGTCTGGAACGACATCTGGTTGCCGCTCAAATCCCGCACCGAAGCGCTGCCGCCGGCCGCAGTCCCCTGCCGCATTGCCGTCGCCAGCTCATGGAAGCTTTGCTGGTAAGCCCCCAGCGTCCACTTGCCGAAGTGCGTGGAAGCGCCCTCGTAATGCTGCGCGTCGTACTCCTCCGGCGTGGTCACATAGCCGGAATAGGCATTCGCATACCCGGCAAAGACCACGTGCTTCACGCTATCCCCCAACGCCGCCTTGACCGTGTCGCGCACGCGCCGTCCCGACATGATGGTGAACTCCCCCGGCGCCGCAATGATCGCCAGCTGCCCGATCCGCACGATGGACACCGGCAGCACCTCCGGCGACCAGGGGAAGGGCGTTTGCGTACCGGTCGACAGCAACACCGGCTTCACGCCCTGGCAATCGCGCACCCACTGCGGTGCCGGAGCAATGATGCCGCCCAGCGCCTGGAAAAACGGATTACCCGTCATATCGCCTTCGTTGAAACCATCCAGCCCGCGCCCGTCCTCCGTGCCCGCCGCGAAAGCGCTGCCAATGGCTGCTGGACAGGTGCTGCGCGCCACGCCATCCGCAAAGCGCCCTTCGACCGTTACGCGGGAAAAGTCGATGTAGCGCTGCCGGTAGTCCACCGGCCCCGCCAGCGGCTCCAGCGCGCCGTTATAGATGGATAGCGCCTTCTGCAACTGCCGCTCGCCGATGATGCGCGTGTTATCCAGTTCATTGGCGGTTGGCCCGGTGCCATCCAGGTTCAGGTTCGGCGTCATGTCGCCTGCATTCGACTGCGCAAACGCCGCCACAAAGTCGCCATCAGAGTTGTAGCGCACGCCCTTCAGGTCGTGCTCCCAGCGCCACTCCGCGTAGCCCTTGTTATCCGGCGTGATCAAGCGGTTCACAGGCGTCATCGACACGCCATGGGTGGAGAACCAACTGATCACGCCAACGTCGTTGCTGCCCTGCTTGAATCGCAGCACCGTCATCTCCGGATCGATGTTGCGACCCCAGCGTTCACGCTCCGCCTGCGGATTACGTAGGTAGGCCGGCATCGAACGGTTATTGCTCGCATCCGTCAGCTCGCCCTTGCCGATCGCGATGCTGCCCGGCTTCAGGTCGCGATGCGCCTTCTCGATCGCCGCCACAATGCCGCTGACAATCGCATCGAAGGTACGCGGGTTGAAACCGTAGGTAGTGAAGTTGTACAGCGCGTAGTGAGAGAACCCGCCCGGCCCGCCGTGCGTGTGCGTGGCGGACAGGATCACATTCTCCGCCGAATACAGGCTGCCATACCGCGCCTGCAACTGCCGCAGCACCGCCTGCTGCACGCCCTGGAACACCATGCCCAAGTCGTTGTTGACGAAGACCGTGCGCTTGCCGCTGGCTTGGTCCACCACGATGAAAGCCCGTGCCCGCTGCCGCATGTGGATGCCCGCCGTGACCTGCGAGGTAGAGCCATACCCCATCATGCCGACTTCCGCCGCCTCGCCCGTGATGTCGGACATGCCGCGCCCGACCAGGAAAGGATCTGCAAATGCCGTGCTACAAACCACGCTTGCGCCCAACAGAGAAACCAGGCGCACGAACCGAAAAGATTTCGTCATGACCGTCCCCTTTGCCGCTGCTGTTTGAAAAACGACGAACTGGGAGAATAACAGTGTTTTCGAATTTACCGATGATCTTGGTCAAAACGCGACAGTAGCAAGCGAGAAGCTAGGAGTTTCGGAATATCAGAAATCATTGCCTCAGTCGCCGAAATCATGAAGAAATTTCGGTAAATCAGAAATATCTGGAATATACTAGTAGTCATCACCAATATTTTCTGAAATTCCGAAATATGAACCAGACTAACTCCCCGGCGCTCCCGTCCGTACAAGTTATTCGGGAGTTGGCCGATGTTGGCCGCCAAGTGCGAGCCCACCGCAAACAGCAAGGACTGCGCATTGACGATGCCGCCGCGTTGAATGGCGTGTCTGTGGATCTGTTGTCGCGCCTCGAAAACGGCGCCGGCGGCATTCGCACCGACAAGCTCCTGGCAGTACTGGACGGGCTTGGTCTTGCTTTGGTCATTGCGCCGAAAGACCACGAGCTTCTGCAGCGATTGCCGCAGGACAGCCTCGCCGGCGACGATGCGACATGAACCAGCCAAACCACCAGCTAAGCCTATGGCTGCACAAGCGCCGTGTTGCGGATATTGGCTACGATCCGCTCAACGAAGGCTGGACTTTGCGCTATACGGACGAATGGAAGGAAGACCACCAGGCGTTTGCGCTCTCGCCGGCCTTGCCGCTTGATGCGGAATGCAGTTCAGCCTCGATCCGCCGCTTCATCGAGAACCTGCTGCCCGAGGGACGGGCACTGGACATCGTGGCATCGGCACAAGGTGTCGCAAAGAGTAATGTCTATGGCCTGGTCCGCGCATTGGGCGCTGAAACCACGGGCGCATTCCGATTCCTGCCGCACGGGGAAAATGGCAGCACTGAGCCGGCGAGAATCCGCGCGCGCGAAATCTGCCTTGCCGAGCTGGATGAGCGCATTGGTGAACGTGAATCCCGTCCCCTCGTGGAATGGGATGGCAAGGTCCGGATGTCGGTAGCGGGCTACCAGGACAAACTGCTGGTCTATGCAAGCGGTGAGCCGGGTGAAGTGCCGATGTACTTGCCTGACTTCCCATTGGCCTCCACTCACATTCTCAAACCGGAACCTGCCGACGCACGCCTGCCCCATATGGTCGCCAACGAGCATTTCTGCATGACGTTGGCAAGACGGCTCGGCCTGCCGGCAGCCAGCGTAAGCATCGTCCGCACACCACGGCCGGTTCTTGCGATCACGCGTTTTGACCGCCTGGCGCATAACGATACAAGCGGCGCATGGGTAGAGCGCAAGCACATCATCGATGCCTGCCAGGCCAGCGACCTGCCCGCCGCATACAAATACGAGCGCAATATCGGCAGCGTAGGCGAGGCAGCGCTGTACCGCGATGGTGTCAGTCTTCCCCGGCTATTCGGTTTGCTTGAACACGCAACCCGCAAGGCTGCCGACAGGCTGGCGATCCTGCGCTGGGCGCTCTTTCAGCTTGTGATCGGGAACAGCGACGCCCATGGAAAGAACTTTTCCTTCTTCGTGCACAGGTCCGGCCTGCAAGCTGCGCCCTGGTATGACCTGGTAAGTGTGGTGCAATACCCGCAGTTTTCCCACGACCTGGCCATGGCATTTGGTGACGAGTTCAACCTCGATCAAATCAAGGCATTCTCGTTGGCCGACTTTGCCCAGCGCTGCGGAATCGACCGGCAGTTGCTGGTGCGTGAGTGCCGCCGCTTGCGGGACGGAGTGCGGCAGCACGCCGCCGAAGTGGCAAACAGCCAGCCCTACCTGGCGGATGAGAGGCAATTGGTGGACAAGATTGTGGAGTTGGCCCTGTCACAGTCCGAAAGGTTGGAAGTCATGTCCAGGGAGGCAAGCAGCATCCCGCCAGACATGTTCTGACGGCATGTGCCTCTAGCGCTGCGCCCCCAATGCCTGCAGGACTACCTGCCATGAGATGCGCTCCTGCTCCAGCCTTACGCAGTGCCCCCAGCGATGCGCTCGCAAGCCCTGATAGACAACGTGCTCTGCGGGTAGTAGGAGCGGCAGGTCTTCTGCCGTGAATTGATCTGCTTCTTTCGTCCACAAAGAAGAAAACTGCAGCAAGGTCGATTCGTCCATCAAGAGCGATTGCAGCTGCGGCAGATGGCAGCGGGCACGATGCAGGATTGCGTAGCCGTGGGTGTCGATATCGCCCCAGTAAAGTCCTTTGCATCCCTGGACCCATGGAATGTGCGACAGCACGTCGACGTTATAGCCCAATGCGACCAGGGCAACAGTTCCCGGCATGTCCGGCAGCGCCAATCCTGACTGCTGGTTTTCGACGACCAGCACAGTCGACGGTTCCAGCGCCATGCAGGCCAGTTGCCCTAATGGCGCACTGATGTCGCACAAGCCACCGCTCCTGGCGCGCAATGCTGGATCGAGAATCCGTATTTGCACGAAGGCCGGCAGCGGCTTCAATCCACTCAAGCTGTGGAAGTCCTCGCCGTTGCCATCCAGCCCGCGTAGGCCGGCCAATAGTTTCCCAAGCAAGCTTTTGCGCGCCTCAATCCATTTGGTATCCACGCCAACGATCGGAAGTTGCCTGGCATAGAGAGCGGAGCGCGGATTGGTTTCCAGCCATTCCAGCACATGCAGCAGGCGCGAAAAGTCGGAATCCTGAAAGTCGGCCAACACGTTGAAATAGCGGGAGGCAGTTTGCGTCAGCTGCGGCCATTTCCGGCACAGTTCCTGTAAACGGTCTTCGGCAAGGCGCCACCGGTAGAGTTCGCCGATCCAGGCGCAGACTGCACGCGGACCATCCAGCCGCAACGACTCCGGCAGGCGCTGCGTGCCGAGCAGCCGCCAGCGGCGTTCGACCCACTGGACTTCGCCTTCACCGCTCCAATTGCGCCAGGCAGCAGCCCATTCGCGAACAGCGTCAACTTGCTTCATCGCTTCCGCTTCGCTTGGCGGGCCGAGTGGAACCAGCAGGGGCCATTGCTGCGCAGGATCGGCCGCGACCAGCCATTCGCGGTGCTTACCGGCGAACCGCTTTTTCAACAGGGTGCAGACGTCATCCGGCAGCTTCAAGGGATGCCTCTGTGCGCACGTCGGCGGCCAGTTTCAACCTCCGCTGTCCTTCATCGTATTCGATCAGCAGTACCCCGGATTCGCGCCGCTCGCGGATCGCGACGAAGCATGCACCGCCGATGAATGGTTCCAAAGTCATCACCGATTTCAACGGTGTTGCGACAATCATCTGGAATCCGAAATTGGCGAAGATGTTCATGGCCAGGGCCGTAAATTCGTTATCCGCCTTGTCAAAGGCTTCATCGAGCACCACCGGCGCATAAACCGGGACGCCGCTCTCGCTGCCGCCAAGCTGGTAGCGTAGCGCTGCCGCGAGCACAGTGGTGGCCAGCTTCTGCCGCTGGCCGCCCGATTTACCGGCGCCGCTCTCCAGCACATCCTGCTCGATGCCATGCTCATCGTATTCCCGGCCGATGAACTCGACATGCAGGCGAACGTCCAGCACCGATTCGCGCCAGCGCCGAAGCTCGGTATCCTGGCTGGAAAGCCGGTCCACCAGCCGGCGCAGTTCAATGAACCGTGCCTCCGCGGCCTCCGGGTCGTCATGCCATGCATGGCTAAGCGCATCGAGGATGTCCTGCTTGAACTGGCGCACTTCCGGCAGTTGCCGGTCTTTCGGTTGAATCTGCAAGTATGTCGTACGCTCCTCATTTCGGTTGAAGGGCACGTGGCGCAAGCTTTCGTTCACGATTTCCATGCGCGCCAGGATGGATTTTCGTGCATCGTTCAGGTAGGTATTCAATGCAGCAAGGTTCTGGTGGCTCTGGTTGCGCAAAAGGTCGAAGAAGCGCTGTTCATGGGCGGGCAAGCCATCGGTTTCGAGCCGCGTGAGCTTGGTGAAAAAGTCAGTTGCCGACGCCAGCGCTGCATCCAAACCATCGGCATCGGCGCGCCAGGTATTGATAAACGTGGCGAATTGCGCTTCGATGAACTTGCCGCAGTCGCCAATGCTTTCGCTGAGCTTCAGTATGTCGTCCGAAATGCTCTTGCGAACAACGCGGTCCGCGTGGTCGACGTCTTTCAGAACCAATGGCTGCGGCAGGCGAAGATAGCGCTCGTCCAAGCCCTGTTGCTGGTGCGGCGTCGGGAGGACGATGGACGGGTCCTGCTGCGCGGAGGCGAGCTGCTTTTCATGCAGGGCGATGTCCCGCTGCCGTGACAGCAGCGATACCTTTTCGCCCTCCAGCGCTTCTGCGGCCTGCTTCACCAGTTCGCGTTGCTGGCGCAGGCGATCGTCGATTGCCTGCAGGTTGGAGTTGCCGTCGCGGATGGTTGCAAGCTGGCGATCGATGGCACTGATGCGCAACACCAGCGGTTCAGCCTCGATCTCATGCCACTCGAGGTTGACTAGGGTCTGGCACTGCAGCACGCTCAATGCCGCATCGTGCCGCTGCTTGCCAAGCGCCGAAAGCTGGACTTCCAGGGCATCCTGTTGTTGGCGAAGTTGCTGTTCCTGCTGCTCGTAAAGCCCGAGCTTTTCGCGGTTGTCGAACCCCATCACCCAATAGCGCCTGTCATTGACGTTGCTGCGGTCATCCTTCTCATGCCGTGCGCGATTATGCTTGACCTGCCCCTCTCGCGTCAGCGCCCGCTCCGGAGCAGCACGGAAGGCGCGCATCGACTCCACGCATTCGTAATCAAACCGTTGGCGCAATTCAGCCTGCAGCCAGTCTGCAAAGCGGTCGCCCTTCACATTGAGTTTGGTGACCAATGAACTTGCCCGCAGTGGCCGCGCCTGCGGCTGTTCTGTGCGCACGGTGCGGAAATAGACCAGCTTCTGGCCCAGGCTGGCTTCGTTGACATGATTGGACAGGGCAGTGTAATGCTCTTCGTCGACGAGGATGGACAGCGCGAAGCCATGCAGCACGCGTTCGATGGCGCCACGCCACTGGGATTCCTCCGGTTTAACCTCGATCAGTTCACCGGCAAAGGGCAGGGCATCCTGGCCCACCCCCAGCGCAGTCGCCAGCTGCCGCCGCATTTCAAGCATGTGTGCCGGGATGCTGCTTGGTTGGCGCCGTAACGATTGCAGTTCGCGCAGCACCTCTTCATGCTTGCGTTTGAAGTCGTCGCGTGCACGGCCCAGTTCCAGCAACTGGTCTTCGCCCGCAGCGTTATGTTGCCAGTCATCGAGCTCGCGCCGCGCCTGGCCGACAAGTACGGCGAAGCCATCGGGCGAGCCGTCAAACGTCCAGTCAAGCGATTTACAGGCATCGACCGCCTGTTTGCGCTTAGCCATGCGCCCGATACGCTGTTCCTCCACCAGTCGGCGCTCGACCTCCAACTGTTCGATGCGGTCGCCGCCTGCAGCGCCGCGTTGCAGCTCCAAGTCGCGCAGGGCAAGCTCGCGGTTGTCCTGCGAGTTGCGCAACTGCTGTACACGGCCGGACAATCCGTCCACCTCGATGCGCAAGGCTGCTATGTGCTCCGCCAGCAACTTGATGCGTAATAGTTCGCGATAGCTATTCAGCCCGGCTTCAAGCTCCTGCAGGCCGTTGCGCTCCAGCTTTAGCGAATCCATCTCCTGGTGCCGCGTGCGGGCCGGCGCCAGCGTTTGCACCTGCTTGCGCGCTGTAACGACGGCTTGGTGCGCGGCGTTCAATTCCCCGAACTCGTTGACCAGGCGATCGGCGACCTCGAAGGTTTCCGGCTTGTCCAGCATGAAGTCGCGCAAGAAGGTGTTCAAGTCGCCTACGTTCTTGGCCGACTGCGTCTTGTGCAGCAGCCGCAGTGTCATTTCGCTCTCGATGCCAAGCAAGCGGCAGAACCGCTCGCAGTAGGGACGGAATTCGTCCTTGACGTGGGCATCGGGGAAAGTTTGCTTCAGCTTGCGGATGTCGAAATTGGTACTGCCGAAGTCCTGCAATTCGCGCAGGTCGAACGGCCGCTCGAAAATCAGGAAGATGCGTTTGACATCGGTGTTGGCATTGCTGTTCCCACGTAGCCAGAACAGCTGCAACAACACCACGTCCTGGCCATTGCTGTTGTGGTAGTGCAGGGCGATCGCGGACCAGGTCGTGGTGCCGCCGCGCAGGTAGCGTGTGGTGGTCACGCCGGAAGCGCTATCGCTTTGCGCAGACCAGGCACCGCGGATGTAGCTGACCAGGTTGCGGTCGCGACCTGCACGGTCGGCCTCGCGCGCGGCAGCATTGAAGTCGACCCAGCGCGGCGGTACCAGCAAGGCGGAAAATGCGTCCAGCAGGGTAGACTTGCCGGCGCCGGATGGGCCGACGATCAGGAAACCGCGTTCGCTGATCGGAATATCGTGCAAGCCGTTGAAGGTGCCCCAATTGAATACCTGCAGGCGCGCCATGCGGAACTGATCGTTCATTCCTCGTCCTCACCATCATCCAGCGGCTGGCGATCCAAAGCTGGCGATTCGCCTGCGGCCATGGCCTCATACAAGGCTGTCAGCGCCACGATCTCCTCGGCGGTGAACAGCAGCTTCAGCGTGGGAGAAATTTCGAAGCGGTCTTCGCTGGCGCGGATCTTCTGCAGAATATTGTGCTTCTTCATCTTCTCGATGGAGGCACCAATACGCTTGGTAAAGCCGGCGCGGTCGGTGCTGGCGGCGCGTTCGTATAGCACCAGGTTTTCGACCATTTCGTCGCGCGCCACCACGGCACGGTCGCCATGCGCCTCAGCCTGCGTCAGGCGCTGGCGCAGGAAAAGGACCAGCACCGAGTCGATAAAGGTAAGCTGGGCGCGGCGCAACAGGATTGGCACTTCGAGATCACCCGCATCTACCTGGCGCGTAAATGCCACCTGCATGTCGCGGTCGATCACCAGGTCCAGGAACAGCTCGTGCAGGCGGCGCTTGACCACTACCTCGTCGCGTAGCAGAACGGGCCACAGCTTGGGATGGCGGCGCCCTTCCAGCGAAGGGCCGGAAAGCAGCTGCACCAGCACGCGGCGGGTGTCCAACGGCAGCTCACCGGTGTCGTTCATGAAAAGAACGGTAGGTGCCGGCGCGGCTTCAGCCTGTGCTGCCGCCTGTTCTGGCAAGTCCATCCTGTTGGTCCTTGAAGAAGTAAATAGCCGGTATTGTAGCCGTGCGCAGGACATTGTCGTTGCCCAGCCAACTGACCGATTCGCTGGATTGGGCCACCATGCCAAAGCGGCTGCCCAGAGACATCAGTCCAATCACGCTGCCCAGGCCTTGGGGGGCGGGAAACGCGGACAAGACGTCGGCGATGGAGCACTGCGAGCGTGTCGCCAGCACTGCCTGGACATTGACTGCCAGCGTGCGGAAGTCGATCTCCGACTGGGCGACCAACAGGCCGATGGACTCAAGGTTGATCGGTGGCGCGGCAGCTTCGCCCATGCGGTCCGGCAGTGCTTGCAGCGCCGGGTCGTGCAGCACCCATTGCGACAACGACGACAGCCGGCTACTGGTCAGCCCCAAAGTGTAGTTCAGGGTATCCGTAGCCTTGACTTCTTCCTTCAGCGCCAGTGCGGAACGCTGGGCGGAGCGCAGCAATTGAGTCAGGCGGCGCTGCTCCATGAATTCCCGGCTCTGGACGAAATGCTTCAGGCTGCGGGCGAACGATTGCAGCACTTCGTGCACAATGCCACCTTGCTCCAGCAAGGTGCGCGTCAAGCGCAGCAGGAATTTACGCTCGGCCGGGTCTAGCGCTGCGACGAAATCGCGCGACATTAATTGGTCCAGGGCGTCCTCCAGGGCGGCTGACTGCACAGGATCGGTCAACAGACGCCAGAAGGCAGAAAAGGTGCGGCCCGCATCGCTATCGCTGATCAAGTCAATGCCGGCAAACAGGGAGTCGAGGACTTCACCGCGGCTGCCATCGTTGTCCATGATGCGTTCGCGCAGCTCGCGGTTCAACTGCTCGAACTGGTCGCGCACGCGGCGGAAATCACCTGCCAGGTTATCGGCTAAGGCAATGATCTCGCGTGTTCGCTCCAGGGCGGCTGCCTCCGGCAGGATGACTGCCTTGCCTTGCTCAATGTCGGTGATTTCCCGTTCTATGCGCTCCTGCTCTGCACGCAATCGCGCCACGCGGCGGGCTTTGTCCGCGTCCGTATCGTCGGACAGCTTGGCAAGTGCATCGATCACCAGTCCGAGCCGGCTTTCGGTGGCCGCACTATGCGGCTTGGCCAGGCTGGATATGAAGCGGATCGCCTCGACGGTCGACGTCGCAAGTTCGTACTCCTCTTCCTTCGAGCCTGGTGGAAAACGTCGCTCGAGATAACCGTCCCCCAGCCAGGAAGCGGCATATTGCTGGGCGGTCTGCGGCCAGTCTTCGCCAAGATTGCGGAGGCGTTCAAGCTCACGCTCAATCCGCTCGTGGAAGATGGACGCCGGTAGGCTGCGCTCGCTCTCGTATAAATGGGCTTGCAGCAGTGCGATAACTGTTGGCCCGTTGGCAGCCGCCAGCAGTCGCCATAGAGGCTGCTGGCGCATTTGGCGGTAGGCTGCTAGCGCTTTATCCGGTTTCATCACGTGGCTTCAATCCGCACCAAAGGCCCGGTCCAGCGCAGCCTGAATAGTAACCTGGCTTTCCCGCGCCGAAGCGATCCTGGTTTTCAGTTCTCCGATCGGAATGGCGCCGAGTTGCGGCGTATCCAGCACATAGTCTTCGCCATCGATTGGGATGATGGGAAGCAGGTCCGGCGGCAAAGCAATGGAGGAAAAAGCCGTCAGAGGTCGTAGCGGCACCACAATCTTTGTTGCTAACCCGCTGATCACCATGGACAGTGTAATGTTAGTTGCCTTCTTACCTGGCATCATTGGTGTGGACAGCGCTGATTTCACAAGACTTTACGGTGCGCATTTAACATGAGGGATGTAATGCGCATTATACGCCCACGGGCGTAGCGCCCCGGTTTCTCCGCGCGGGTGGAAGACGGATTCACAGGGTAACTCAATAACCCGCGCACGATTTGCTGAAGATCAACGTCGACAAAATTTACACGCGCAAACTGGCCTCTCGCGTCAACCAGACGAACGGAGCCTGCCGTGGACAATGCCCTGCTCAGCTTCTTCCAGCAAGACAAGGACCTGATCACTGACAACCGTCCACTGCGCCTGCGACTGGCCCATCCCACCCAGATGCTGGAAGACGTGCTATTGCCGCAGGTGGTGCACGGTACCGAAGCAATCTGCGGCAGTGTTGAATACCGCATCATGTGCGTCTCGCTCGATGCCTTCATCCCGTTGAAGGAGTTGATTGCGCTGCCGGTGGCAATCGACATCGTTACCGACCGTGGAGACCTGCGCAGCATTTGCGGCATCGTTACCGAAGCTCGCGCCGGAGATAGCGATGGCGGTCTGGCCAGCTACCAACTGGTGCTGCGCGACGCGCTCTCCATCATGGAGAAGCGTACCAACACTCGCGTTTTCCGCAACAAGAACGAGGTGGAGATCGTCACGCTGATCCTGGACGAATGGATGCAGACGAATCCGATCATCGGCACCTGCTTCCACTACGAGATGGACGAATTGTTCGCGCACCAGGTCTATCCGCAGCGTGAATTCACCATGCAATACAACGAATCAGACGCCGCGTTCATCCGGCGGTTGCTCAAGCGCCGCGGCATTGCATGGTACTTCCGCGCGGACCAAGGCAACTCGCCATCGCATACGATGGTGCTGTTCAATCATCCGGATAGTTTGTTGCCGAGCGCCGCAGGCCTGGTGCGCTATCACCGCGATGCATCCACCGAAGAACGCGACACCATCAATTCCTGGTGCGCGGTTCGCACACTTCAACCTGCCAGCGTGACCCGTTTCAGCTGGGACTACAGGAATCCACGGAGTACGGACTTCATGCTTGCCGTTACCCAAGGCAATGCAGACCAGGGCGAGTCGGGTAACGAAATGGCCGCTAGCCTGGATGACTACCAAGTTCTGTCGCCGCATGCAGGCGACGATTACGACGACTTGTGCCGGCTGGGCGAGTTGGCCATGAATCGCCACGACCTTGATTCAAAGTGCTTTCACGGCGAGGGCAGCGTACGTGACATGTGTGTTGGAGAATACTTCACGCTTGATGGCCATCCAGAGATTGACGGCCACGCTGACGGTGACCGCGACTTTGTCCTAACTTCGATGCAGCGTGCGGTTTCAAGCAATCTTTCCCAAGGGCTTGCAGAACGGGTTCAACGTGTTTTCTCGCGAAACCGTTGGCTCACGGGCGATGGGTTGTCGTACTTCGATCCGAATCAAGCAAGTACGCGCGTAAGGATCGCTCTCACGGCAGTGCGCCGCGGAATTTCGATTGTGCCGGGATACGACCCGCGAGTCGAAGTTCCCAATGTTCCGATGCAGAGCGCCATCGTTGTAGGTCCAGCGGGCGAAGAGGTCTATTGCGACGAATTGGGCCGTGTGAAGATTCGATTTCGCAGTACGCGGCCCGCCGATCATGAACACGCGCAAGGAGCGGGCGCTGCCGACAACGATGCCGACTCGGCGTGGGTACGTGTCGCAAGTGCCTGGGCTGGAAATGGACCAGGAAGCTCAAATCAATGCGGAAGCTTATATCTGCCGCGTGTCGGAAGTGAAGTGTTGGTGGCGTTTCTCGCTGGCGACCCGGATCGGCCAGTGGTTGTCGGCCAGGCGTACAACGAGATTGCGCAACCACCAGCGTTGAGCCAAGCAGGAGACTTGCCAGGTAACCGATATGTTTCTGGAATTAGAAGCCGTGAGATTCGCGGAAGCCAAGGCAACCAACTGCGCTTTGACGATACGACGAGCGAGGTCGGTGCGCAATTTGCGAGCGACCATGGATCCTCTCAACTGAACTTGGGGTACTTAACAATGCCTCGTACGGATGGAGGTGCAGGGCGGCGAGGCGAAGGCGTTGAATTGCGTAGCGACAAAAGTGTTGCCGTCCGCGGTGAGGCCGGAATTATCGTGACCACAGAGCGATCCAGCCCAACTGAAGGACAGCAGATGGACGCCGAAAGATTGACTTCTCTTTTCGAGGGCATCGTCAAGCTGGCTAAAGAGCTGAATGTACGCGCTACGGAAAACGCTGGGGACCGTCAGACGGTAGCGCAGTTAGAAAAGGCACTCGTCGACCTGAGGACGTTTGAGACGCGGCAACCTGTTCCGATGGTCGCTTTAGCTGCAACGATGGGCATAGTTCATGGAAGCGATGCTGGATTTTCGGTCGTAGCTGCGAAAGATATCGATCTTGGCACGTCCACGAATATTTCCCTCTCGACTGGTGAAAACACAGCGATTCGAGCGGCCCAAGATATCAATCTGTTTTCGAATGAAGGAACGCTCAACGCGATTTCGGCGGGCGGAAAGGTTTCTATTCAGGCGCAAGCAGATCAGATGGAAGTTCTCGCGAAGAAGGTCGTCGAAATTATCAGTACCTCGGAGTGGATAACTATCAGCGCGAAGAAGGGCGTCCGTATAAATGGTGGCGGATCTGAGATAGAGCTGACCTCAGGTGGAATAAAAGGCTATACGAGCGGGAGCCACCATATGTATGCGGCCGATCATCAGACGTTTTCCGGGAAAGGAAAAGTCTTGCAATTCCCCGGGGATAAGCAAGTTCACAAGGTCTGTGTTCCATGTCTGGCGATTGCTGCTCAAAGCCATAGCCCATTCGCGCCATCAAAATGAACGACTACTCGACATATGCGCTTATGGATGCATCCCTAATGATGGATGCAGAGCAGAAGCCTTGGACGAAGAGTAAGCACCGTCCTAGTTGGATGGTCTCAATCTACGAGCGGCCAGCGTGGGATGTTAGTCCATTCATAGTCGATATTGAGTCGGCCTACCTCGGAAACAAGATCGATATTGTAATGGCAATGTCGAATTTTTTACGGACCGGGATTCACGTTTCATTTATCGACACCAAGCTCTCCGCTATGGAACTTGCAGACCACCTTCGCCAATTCGGCTACGTAGTAGACGAAGCCAGAGGAGAACTCACATTACGGCTTGCGGATGGTATTGCCATCCCTTGGATTCAAGAGGTAATGAGTCCGGAACAATGGGCCGCGATCCATAAGCCAATTCGTCGTTGGCGATTTCACTCGCGCGACGGCCGGCTCGTTGAACTGCCTGCCCCTGAAGACGTTGAACCAGTGGATACTCCACTCAAATTCTCAGCGCATCAAATTGCCGCTCTGGAAAAATCACATGAACCTGATCACCTCATGTCTAATCTACGAGCAATGCGTAACGATCATCTTTGGGCACCGACTCCGCAATTGGAGATTGAACTTGCTGCAAAAATTCTGAAAATATGGAGAGACTCTGGGCAGGTAGATTCGTCGACTCTTCTAATATTTGCGCGAGCGGTATTTGACACAAAGGGGCGCCTGCTAGATCTACCTTCTCTAATGCAGATCCTTTCCCAAGACGACCCGGTACTTGTGCGGCGGACTATTGAGCGCGCAGCCGCGTCGCAAGAAGAAGGGCGGCCATGAGGTTCTTCGCCGAGTACAGATGGCCACTTTCGTTGGTAGTCATGATCAGTGGTGCCTTGATCTATTGGGGTACACAAGATGAGGACAAGGTCTGGGTATCGATCGACGCTGTGCATTATTTCCCGCCAAACCATCGAATCGATGAGTTTTACGTAGACCGGCTCGCTTATGGAAATTCTGGCTTTGATGGATACGCAGATATGGGAATGTGCTGCGTATGGTTACCTAGACGCTGGCGGCCAGGAATGGTGGTTGATGTCCGTTGGATTGTAAGTGACTGGACGGAGTCTCCATTAGATGACAAGGAGCACTTTGACTGGGAAAAAGTAAAACTTGTTGGAATCTATCGTGCAAAGGTCCCGGTGGAACGATATGAAGAAGCCGACGATGTCTTTGTTCACTTCTTTAATGGCGGGAAGATAAGGGTTGCGCCAGGAATTCGCGATTTCCGGGACAAGAAGGACATAGAGAAGAGCATCACGAACGCTGAAGCAAATGCGATAGTTGGCCAAAAAGTCAGCGAGGCCTTTACGGCCAAAGAAGAAGCCGACATTCTCGAAGAGCGCGAACGGTGGAAAGAACGGAGGAGAAGATGGCCATGATGGAGACGAATCTGTTTGCGTCTGCGGGACCAGAACCATTTCTGAAAAGGATGAATGAGTTCAACGCTGGCAGCGCTAAATCAACGGAATGTGAGGTCGCACTTCAATTTGGCTTGTTCTTCGACGGTACTGACAATAACTATGAGCGCGACAAAGCGGTGCTAGGAGACTCCAACATTGCTCGGCTTTGGAAGTCATATCCACGACGGCCAGAAGAAGGAATCTCGCGACTCTATGTCCCTGGTGTCGGCACGAGATTCGCTGAGATAGGTGCGGAAGCCGAAGGATGGCGCGGGACCGCATTTGGCATCGGTTGTGAAGCGCGGGTTTTGTACGCTTTGCTGAAGACACTAGAATTTGTTCGCCATTTCATAGATCCGCAGAAGCCGGCATTTACCAAGGACCAATTGAACGTACTCTGTCAGTACAACTTAGTGACGTCGAAGGCAAAAGAGCAAACACTGCTGAATATGGGGCTCGCATGCGGCCTACAGGAACTTGGCGACGATCTTGGTCGACGGCGACAAGCCTATTTTTTCAGAGAAACAGCAGATCTTGAAAAGACGTCACGAAGATCAGCTGTGCGGGTGAAAAGTATTGTCATCGACATTTTCGGCTTTTCTCGCGGAGCTGCCGAGGCCAGGGCCTATGCAACGTGGCTTTGCGAGACCCTAGTTAGCGGAAGATTTGCAGGCATTCCGCTAACGATCCGCTTCATGGGATTGCTCGATACCGTCGCCTCTGCAGGCTTGGTCGAGATGGTCACCAACGCGTTGAAAAAATCGACAGGTGGCCACACTGGATGGGCTCGTCCCGAATCGCTACGCATCCCATCCCAGGCGAAAAATTGCGTGCACTTCGTTGCGATGCATGAATTTCGAAAGAACTTTCCTGTCGACTCAATCTTCAAAGGAGGAGCGGATTCGCCAAATTTTCATGAGTTCGCATATCCCGGATCTCACAGCGACGTCGGCGGCGGCTATGCCCCAGGTGACCTTGGGATTGCGGCAAATATTGCAGCACCGCTGGCCGACGCAATGAAGCTCTCGCAGATTCCGCTTAACCATTTGTACGAATATGCGCTTGCTGCCGGCGTCCCACTTAGCAAGGATTCTGCTAGGGACAAGCGTTCCCACTACGATCCGTTTGCCGTGTCGAAAGAACTTAAGTCCGCCTTTAAGTCGTTCCTGAGCATAAATGGCGCTGACAAACGAACTCTCGCAGACTGGGCAAAAATTTACCTTGCCTGGCGTTGGCATATTCGAGAACGCTACAGCGAAGTTGGCCATGTCCGGCGCGCAAAGAAAGACCAGCATCTGCTGCTTTGGGCAAATCGCAAGTTGATAACGGATGCAGAGCGCCTACTCTCGAAAGGCGGGAGATCGGAGCGTGTTTATGCAGTAAAAGACATGGTGTATAAGGCAGGCCCTTCAGTCTTGGATTTCGTAACGCCGGTCGCCATTTCGGATGAACTCGAGGACGAGGCAGGTGCAGTGTTGAAGCAAGCTATTGCTTCGGGAATGCCGGGAAATGGGTTCACTGAGTTCTTTGACAGTTACGTCCATGACTCATACGCAGGCTTCTGCGCGGACTTAAAGGAACCGACAGGTTACTGGCGTTACAGAAAAAGCTTCCAGGGCTCTGATAAGCCGTTGAATGCCGGCCTGGATGATGGAAATGCGAAAGACCAGCGTATCGCATAACGAGGGAGGCTCTACATGAAGAACTCGAAAGGAAAAGGAGTAATTCGGCTTGGCGACGCAACTTCGCATGGCGGAAAAGTCGTCATGGCTGATCCCAGCTTCACGGTCTTAGGCAAGCCGATCGTATGCGATGGGCACGCGACAATTTGCCCAAAGTGTCGAGGTGTGTTCCCAGTCAAAGTTAGCAGCTCAGAGCGCAAGCACAAAGGCAAAGCAGTCGCCTATGCAGGTGATCAGGCAGCATGCGGCGCGAAGCTAATTTCCTCGATTTGATTTCAGAATCGTCAATTAAGGCATGGCTTCCATAACCGCCCAGCGCTCTGTAATTCTTCCATCCTCCATAACAGCGATATCGCCGAACTGCTGCAGCACAGACTCGCTTTGCCGCGGCCGGAAGAAAACATAATCATCCGCCTGCAATTGTTGTGCCCCCGATCCCAGCAAGGCTTGCTGGTTGGACGAATTTCCGTAAAGGCCGCTTGCCGCCAGCCCAGCTGGCGACACCGGATCAGCCATCCAGTTGCCCCCATAGACGAAGTAGACGTGTTCCTGGTTCACATCCCAAGCGCGTGCCGCATCGCCCAGCACTTCAACGCCAATCGGCATCTGGAACCGTCGATCCGCCTTCAGTACAGGTGTAGCGATGAAAGCCGCAGGAGTTAAATCCTGCAGCAGGTCAGTATCAAAGTCGCTCGGCTTGACGAGTGCAGAGCCCAGCGCAAGTTCATTGGCGGCCCCGCTACCGTCATGCAGCCGGTAGGTCGGTGAACCTCCAGCGTTGAACACCAGCGCATCTGCCGCACTCGAAGCGCGCATCCCCTGCGTAGCGATACCCGCATAATCGCGATAGATGGCTTTAGCTTCTGTGAGTGCCTTTTCCCGCAAGCTCGCCAACGGAAGCTTGGCAACGTGCGCGTCATAACCCATGATCCCCGCCCATTGCAGGCGAGGCTCTTCACGCAGGATGGCGAGCATCTGCTGCAGCATTTGGGCGCTATCCACGCCGCCACGGTGAAGGCCCACGTCGATCTCCAGGCTGACGCGCATATCCAGTTGCTGCGCCATCGCCAGGTCGCGATACTGTGCCAGGCGCTGCGGAGTATCCACCAGCCACTGCAACTGCCGCTCAGGCTGGAACTGCCCACGCTGGAAGCTCCGATAAAACTCCGCCGCCGCTGCAACTGGCAAAGGTTTGCCCAGGAGGAGGTCCACATCCGGGCGCTGCGCAGCGAGTTGCTGCAAGTAGGGCAGGTTGAACACCATCAGCCGGCGCGTTTGCATGGCTTGCATCAGAAGATCAAGCAAAGACAGGCAGGGCAGGGATTTGGCCACGAGCCGCAATGGCAAGCGCCCATTCACGTTGCGCATCACCTGCCGCGCATTGGCCTGCAGGCGGTCGCGGTCGATCACCATGGTTGGCGTGGCAATGCCCGCCGCACGTAATGCCTTCGACGCGCGCGCAAAGTATTCCGCATGCGGCGCGCCCTTGTCGCGTGGGCGCACCGCCAGCGCTGCGGCACCTACCAGCCCAGCGCCAATGGCCGTAATCACAGCTCGTCGTTTCAACGCCACCATCACGCCACCCCGAACATCGAGCGCAAATGCGGATTAAGCATGCGGCCCTGCGGGTCCATCTGCTGCCGCAGCGCCAAGAAGTCGTTCCAACGCGGATAGAGCGCCGCCAGTTCCTTCGCCGTCAGGTTGTGCAGCTTGCCCCAGTGCGGTCTGCCGCCATGCTTGCGGAAGATTGGGCCCAGTTCGGTCACAAGGTATTCGTAAGCCTCACCGTGCGCCGCGTGCACGGCAATGGAGCAACTGTCACGCTTGTGGAAGGGGCTGAGCCAGGCGTCATCACCTTTAATGAAACGGAACTCCATTGGGAAGAACACTTCATTGCGCTTCTCCAGCGCAGCGACGATCTCGCGTACGCAGGCAATGCCCGCCTCGCGCGGCACGTGGTATTCCGTCTCGTTGAAGCGCGTTGGCCGCACCGTGGAAAGCAGCTTCCACGACCGGTTCTTTGCCTCCTCGGTCAGATCCGGATCGATCAGTTTTCCCGCGGCCCAGCGCCGCAAATCCGGGAACTTGCCGAGCCAGTCGCGTAGCTTGCGCAGATCGCTCAGCATCTCCTCATCCTGCGAATGCGGCACCAGCACATCGCTGCCTTGGTACTCGTCGTGCGCAATGGCCGCTGCATAACCGGTGAAGGGGAGGTAGTAGAACTCAAAATGCCGATGCTTGCGCGCCAGCTCGCCCGCCTGCTCCAGCATTTCACCCAAAGGGCGCAGCCAAACCTTGCGGTGCAGGCTGAAGGACGGCACTACCCGCATTGTCGCCTGCGTGATCACACCCAGGCTGCCGAGGGAAACGCGGGCCGCCGCCATTTGCTCTGGATGGCGCTCCTGGTCCCACTCCACCACCTGGCCTTGCGGCGTGACTAGGCGCAGCGCCATCACGTCCGCATGCATGGCCTGCAGATTTGCGCCCGTGCCATGCGTGCCGGTGCTGACGGCACCGGCCAGCGACTGTAGGTCGATATCCGGCAGGTTGCGCAAGGCCAGCCCAACGCCATCAAGCTCGCGTGAAATCGCAGCTAGGCGGGTGCCGGCGCGCAATGTGGCGGTCATGGCCGCCTTGTCATGCGACAGCACGCCGGACATTCGCTCGAGCGAAACAATCGTGCCGTTGGTAGGCACCAGGGGAGTGAAGGAATGGCCTGCGCCAACACAACGTACCGTACCGCTGGCATTGCGTAGCAGATCCGCCAGGGCCTGTTCGTCGGCAGGCGTAGCGAGTGACTGCGCCTGGCATTGTTGCACTTCCGACCAGTTCTTCCAACGGAAGGGGCGTGGCTGCATCGGCGCAGCCTGCACGCGGCCCGCAAGCAAACCTGCCGCTGCGGCCATGGCGCCGGCTTTCAGGAATAAGCGACGCTGCTTCATGATCCGCTCCTCGCCATGAAGAGGGTAAGCGCGCGCAGATCATCCGCGCTGCAGTCGTTGCACTGGCCCATGGCCGGCATGGCGTTGAAGCCATCGCTTGCGTGCCGCACCAGTTGGTCGATGCCCTTGTCGAGACGCGGCTTCCAGTGCGGTGCAAAGCCAGCGAGTGGCGCCCCACTGCCGTTCCGCCCGTGGCAAACCATGCACGAACGCTCGTAGCGCTCCGCCAGCTGTGCTTCGAGTGGGCGGGAAGTCTCAGCCCATTGCAGGTCGGCCGCAGCCGGTTCCTGTTTGGAGACAGAACAGGCACCCAGGCCCGCCAGCATTATCATGCCCAACAACGCTCGCATCGACTCCCCTTCTTCAAGTGGAACAACGTCAAATGAGAATAACGATGAACCTATAAAAAAACAATGTTTTTACATCGGCGCAGGATTTTGAATGCTAAAAAAGCAACGGCATCGAATTTGAACTTAAAGCGGGTCAAGATGGCATTTGGCGTGCAACAACTTGCGAAGCAAATGAACATTCACTCAGAACTTTACGAAGTGTTCCGATCTCTGGGGGACTGAACGTCCACCGGCTAGCCACTCCGACAGGCTCCGTTTGATCAATCCCTGGTATGGGGAAGTCTTCCAGCCGGAGCCTTCGACGGTAATATTCGGCCTTTGCAGGTTTTGCAATAGCTCGGGTCAACGCATCACCAACCTGCAGATCCTTATTGAAGGAATCTACATGGAACACGGTTTGATGCGTCCCTTCTTCGAAATCTTCGAATTGCGGTCCTGCTGCAAGTAGGATGTTGAATAGCGTATCCAAATGCACGAAATAGGGGTCGAACTCCCGGGTGCCTTCCAACATGTAAGAGTTGGATACTACGACACCTACCACAGTTTTGATGTCCCGCAATAGTTTCGAAAATGGGCTAGACATTATCATTTGTCGTAAGACAGATGGGCAGTCTCGCAAATGGTCCCGTTTTCTGATTGCTTGTGACACCTTTGCTTGTAGCCCAAACTCTACGTCCCAGAATTCATGTGCAGTTGCTGGATGCATCACATTTCGGCACTCAAGCACGAACGCGGTATCTCCCCAGATGAGCAATGCGTCGATATCTCCAACGGCCGTGTTCGCAACGTTAAGTCCGGGCCCTAGAACGAATGGTTTTTCTTGAAGCGGACAGCGGATAGAGGCAATTGAAAGTGCGTCTACCACGTCCTGTTCGAACATTCGACCTCGTTTGCTGTTAACCACTCGAAGGTGTTCGGTCTCTTTGGCCCAGCTTGTCACTAATCTCATCGGATGAGATCCAAGTAGGGGAAACCAGGCGATCAATAGCTGCTTCTCTTGTCGTAGAAGCGGGTGTTGCCACAGCGATTGCTCGACTTTTCCACCAAAAACGAAGTAGTCAATTACGCGTTGAGCCTGCTCAGCTTTGATTCGCAAGGCCAGCGCTAAAGTCCGGACGAGAGTTACCTCGTCAAGAGTTTTGGCCACGCAAGAGTTGTATTCGGAGCTATTTGGTTCATAGCGACTAGACTCAAGCATGCTCTGTGCGGCGAGTCCGCCTAGTCGGAGCCACGCGTCATAAACCTGCCAAACAGTTAAACCCGTAACGATCCCGTGGTTCTCCCGCATTAAACCAAGCGAGTTCTCTTCCGTAATAGCGATGCGTTGAATTGCGAGTGAGAGGATAAGTTGTTGTAATCGCTCGGGTAGATCACCTAGGCGTTTAACCTCAATATTTCCGCTTTGGTCGTGGTGAAGGAAAAGCTCGTCCATTGTCGCTTCAGTAAGCTTCAATTTTCGAAGTTCGTCAACGTCCCGATGGTACTTCAAAGCGCGTCGTGAGAGGTCAATTGTTGACTGCATAGACAGTGCTGAGTTCGCCTCGGATGTGTGATACAAGTAGCCAAAATCGTAGAGCTGGAATTCAGTGTTAGACCAGAGCGCGCTCTGCCATTGACTTTCAAAGTTGTCATAGAACTGAGCAAGTGTTATCGCGCCTTGCAAAGCCTGCTCTGCATCCCAGACGGGAGGAGAAGGCTCGGCGATACCAAAACCGCGGCGCTTTGACATTGCGCTACGCAAGACATGTCGTGAAGAATCTGTCAGGTGCTCGAGTAACTCTTGCAATGTATATCGTGCCCCTAGGATGTTCTTTACTGGACGCCCATATGTTATTTCTTCCGCCGACACATGCTGCTTGCCTTCAAATGCGCTGGCTCCTTGGAGTTGGAGACGGAGGTAACCATCATTCAACTGTCGCACTAAGCGAGTTCCTATTTCTGCAACGGACAGCAAGTGTGTTTGCCGCTCAAGTTGTTGAAGGCAGTCGCGTACCTTTTCCAGCCTTCGGTGTAGAAAAAGTCCGAAGGCGTGGAGACTTTGGTCACGAGAACCGCCGTCTGAATGCTTGTGGAAGGCGTCGTTCCATTTCTCGATACAAAATCCCATTGAGACGGGGAACTTCAGTTCTTTATTGTTTCGATCTCGCAGGTACTCGAGGAAGCTCATTAGCCAATCCTATTATGTAGATGAGAAATGGTCAGCTGCGTATGTTACTTTTTTCAAGTTGTGGATGAACTCGGAAGCGATGCAGAATGCCTATTAGCAGCACATCAATCAACGCATCCAGATGCCGATTGAATTCGTCATGCTCAAACCAAGGTTCGTTCTCACCGAATACCAAGCGCAGCGACACCATCCCGTGCAAGCCTTCCCAGAATATCTGAGCGATCGCTTCCGCCTGGTCTGGCGGGATCTGCCCAGTGCTAGCCAGGTCGACAAAGAGCTGACAGGCAAAGGCATACGGATCCTGCCCTTGGTTGCCATGTTCTACGCGCGAGCTTTCCACCGGCGCGTGCGGCCGGCGCTCCATGAAGACCAGCGCATACTGATCGGGGTGGCGCATGCCAAAGGTCACATAGGCCCGGCCCACGCGGCGGATGTTATCGATTAGCGGCAGCTTCGCATCCATGGCATTGCGCATGGCCTTCACCAAGTCGAGAAGGTCGCTGTCCATCGCCTGTGTAATCAGCGTGGCTTTGTTCTGGAACAGGTTGTAGACCACGGTTGTCGAAAACCCGGCCTTCTCCGCCACTTTGCGAAGCGTGATCTCGCGTGCACCGCCGGCTTTGATCAATGCACGTACGGCCTTGATGATGTCTTTACGACGCTGGTCGGATTCACGAAGTTTTCGAAGCTCTACGCTGTTGGACTTGTTCATTCGGTTGTCTCAAGTTCGCTTTACGCGACCGAGACTAGCACGCGGCCTTCATAACCATCAATGAAAATCAGCGTCGAAACCAGCTTATTGCAAGCGAATGGCAGTGTCGAACACCCATGTTCGACGGATTTCAATGACATCGTACTGACGCGCGAGAGCAGGAGGAAAAGCACCATAAGGCGCCTGGCTGGATATGACTTTTCGGATTGCCTCGTCGATTGCGGTCACGCCGCTGGAGACAACAAACGTCACCTTTTCCACGGAGCCGTCAGCCCGGATTGCCACCGTCACCATTGGTGACACATGGCGCTGTTTTACCACCTCGCGCAGCGTGTCGAACGCCATGTTCAGCTCAAACTTCTTGCTCATCGCCTCTGCATACTGAACCAGATCAATGTTTGGATCGGCTCGTCCGAAGAGCCAACCGCGGCGGAGGCCGCTAACCGTGGGAAGTAGCGAGCGTGATGGGTTCTTCGCCGCTGCATCCCGTTGGGCCGCCTCTTCGTTGAGTTGCCGGCCGATCGCGCGCAGGCGCTCTTCACGTTCTTCCTCTTGCTTGGCCTTTTCACGTTGCGCCAGTTCGCGCTTGGCCTGCTCCAGTCGTGCAGCCTCTTGTTTGGCCGCTTCTTGTCGGGCCGCCTCTTGCCTGATGGCGTCTTGGCGCGCTGCTTCCAGTTGCTGCGCCTGGCGTGTTGCTTCGAGCTGCGCTTGCTTGGCTTGTTCGTGTCGCGCTGCTTCTTTGCGTGCCGCCTCCAAGCGCGCAGTTTCGGCGCGTTGTAGGTCCTGGCGGGCCAATTCTTGCCGTGCCATTTCTTCTTGCGTTGCGCGCTCTTGGCGGACGTTCTCCTGTCGGGCGAGTTCCTGACGTTCGGCCTCCCTACGTGCAGCCTCCAATTTGGCCACCTGCTCCGCACGCGCAGCATCCAGTCGCAGTTGCTCTTGCCGGGCGGCTTCGAGCTGCGCTTGCTTAATTTGCTCCTGGCGCATGGCCTCTTTGCGGGCGGCCTCCACGCGCTCGGCCTCCGCGCGTGCGAGCTCTTGTCGAGCGAGTTCCTGACGTTCGGTCTCCAGGCGGGCGGCTTCGAAACGGGCCGCCTGTTCGACGCGGGCGCTTTCCTGACGGAGCTGCTCCTGGCGCGTAGCTTCACGCTGGGCTTCGGCGATTAGCTCAGATTGACGCAGTTTTTCTGCGGCTTGCCGCTCTTGCTCCAGCTTGGCCTGTTCAAGCGAACGCTCTTGGACTTCCTGTTCGGGCTGCTTTTGTGGGGCCTCGTTGGTTCTTGGAGCAACGATTGGCGGTGCGGCGGGCGCCGTTGGCAATGGAACATCGGGGCGCTTAGATGCCACTGTGGGCTCTGGTGCCGGCGCGGGAACGGGAGTTGGGGCAATTGTCGGTGTGGGAGGTACTGCGGGCGATGACATGGGCATTGTCGTCACCGTGTCCACAAGCGCGGTCTTCTCGGTTGCTGGCGGTGCCGGCGTGGGGACTGTTGGCCTTGCAGGTTCGGCTGGCAGTTGCAGCGGTGCGGATATGGGCGCTGCAGGCTCTTGTGCCGGCAGCAGCAAGACCTGCAAATCGTTAGCCCCCAGTCGGCGTTCTTGCCAAGGAAATTTGAGCGCGGGCAGTCCGAATGTCTGGCCGCCCAGGGTAATGCTCAATAGCAGCGCGTGAACGAATCCGGAGATCACGAGCGCAGAGCTCAGTCGCCACGGTTCGCGCTGAAAGCTGTTGAATCGGCCGAGTGTCATTGCTGAGGACATCCGCACAGACTATCACAGAGGCAGGGTTTATTGATCAACTGTCAACTGCGGAGAGAAATATGCAACACGCCTGCCTCTAATTCCTTCGGAAATCAGACGGGGCCTCGTGGCACTTGGCGTTGCCGCAACTGTGTGGACTGTGAGTAAAAAACTTAGTTATCATTGGAAATTATTTATTTTGCAACCAGTTCCAGAAGCTGTCCCTCGAACAGCCGAGATACCAGGAGTTTCGATTGAGCCGACCTCTCATCGTTATGGGTGATAAAACTAGTCACGGCGGTACTGTAATTAGTGCCGATATGACTGTCGACATTCATGGGAAGTATGTCGCCCGGCTCGGCGACATGACTTTCTGCCCCAAATGCAAAGGGACCTTTCCTATTACTGTCGCATCGGGTGATTTGTTCGATGGAGCGGGCAACGGTTACGCACGTCATCTGGACAAAACCGCCTGCGGGGCGACTCTGATTTCAAGCCAAGTGACGACGACGTGGGGAAACCAGAGTTCAGCGGGTGACCCCGCAGCGGCCGAAAAAGCAGAGGCCCTTACCGCGGCCAGCGTAGTGGCTGCGCCAACTGAGTCCGGCATATGCCTTGACTGTTTGCTCAAGGCGGCGGCTGCCGGCAGCGCTCTAGTGGTGCGCGATTGATGGCTTCTTTTGATGTTTTGAATCGCCTGCACTATCTGCAGCAAGAGCATCCGGCATTAGGGTTATACGGACTGCTGGATGGTGCGCAATATCTCGAGCAAACGGGAAAGCGATTTTCGCCGAATCAATGCGCAATTGCGCTGTTCTCGGAAACAGTGGATGCCCCATTGGCGTTCGCCGGTCCATGGCTTATCGATGCAGGGGCGGCTGACAATGAACTGATCGAGGAACTGGTTGGCTTCGAATGCAAGTCCTACGGCGTAAGTTGGCTGATTGCCCATCAAGACATGCAGGCGCTCGCCCAGATTTTAAGGCTTCGCTTGGAGACCGAGCTTCCTGACGGGCGGCGGGCGCTGTTGCGGTTCTGGGATCCGCGCATATTGGCAAGCCTCGTGAAAATTTTCACCCCAGAGCAGCGGCGTGAGTTTTTCGGATACATTTTTGAGTGGCATTTGCTGCTTGATCGCGAGAAGCGCGTCCGAATTGGGAGCAGGGATGTTTAAGTTGAGTCATGCTCAATATGAAGCACTACGAGCCCGGGACTCCAACCAATTTGTCGATGTCGTTTGCGACCAGTTCCTCGAGAGTAGGCCAGAACTGGCTGGTGTACCAGGCAGGACCGCAATCTACGACAGGATGTTTGGAGCATTCAATTTTGCCAAGGGATTAGGCTTCCGGTCGACACCACATGTGATCCGTCTGATGTACCTTTCTGCGGATGCGCCAGGTATTCATGCCGATCCAGTAGTCTCCGCTCACCTTCGCCGCCCCGGTGCGTCGCCTGAACAGCGCTTGGACGATTTGCTGGCTGTCGTACGGAATAAATTGAAAGGAATGGGCTAATGGCTAGCATAGCGGTGCCATTAATTGAAGCGGCTGCCACTCGCGTGCTTGCTGGGTTAGGTGTTGGTGTGGCGGGCTCAATTGCCGTGGACTCGGCAAAGAAGCGTCAGGAAGCGGCCGACAAAGCGGCATCCACGCCGATTGCACGGGTGGACGCATGCACAGATGACAGTAGCAAATGCAAGAATTGTCCGCCGGACAAGGGGGCTCCGTACTTAAGGAATACCGCTGGCTGGTCCGACGATTCAATTACCTATCAGGTTCGCATTGCGCAGATGCCACCAGCTCCGACAGGATTTCTGACCGAATGGCTTTTCAATGGCGTGACCTTTGATGGCTTCGACTCTGCACAGTGCCTGCTTAAAGAAGCAAAGGCTCGCTACGATCAGTTTTTCGACATGTTTCGCCAAGTGCGTCCTTGGTGGAAGGATGGTGCCGATAAAATCATTGACGAGGCTTATCGCCAGGCTGCAGCAGCCATGCCGAGGCCACCTGTGCAGCTTAGATGGCACTTCATGGAACCTATTAGCTATCGCTATTTTTCCAGAATTATTAACGCAGCATATCCCGATGTTGAGGTCGTGTTCCAACCATGAAATCTCCTCCCGCAATGGAGCTCTCCTTCCGCAGGGGACAGCCAAAATTGATAGACGTTGAGACGCAATTAAATGAGCTATATGAGTTCTCTCGCGTTGTCGCACCGTATTCCGAATTGCTTGAGCGCTGGTGGCTAAGCTCGAGTAGCAGTAAGGCCGATGCGCAGATGTATGAAGCGTTCGACGCCAACGGCCCAACTACCGCGGCCCTGGCAGTTTTGAGCCAAAAGAACCTGGGCGTCCACGACCTGCGCTCAATCTCGCTGTGGAATGGAGCCGAAAAGGATGCAGAGAGCGCGGGTCTCTCTTCTCGTGTAAATATTCTTGGCAGGCCAGATACGGTCGAATTCTCACTTCGCCTGAAACCAGAGGTAGCAGACTGGCGCGTGCCGGCTTCCTGGTTGACCAAGGCAGTTTCGATTTGGCAGCCAAGTGTTTGTACTTTTGGGCCGTTCTGGTACAGCGATCATAAAGTCTTTGAAGACAGGCCTGGCGTTAGCTGGATGCTGTATCTCCCGCAGACACTGGCGCAACAACAGGTTCCTGAGGCCCGTGCCCTTGTGCCCGTGGTAGGGAAGGACGAGAAGGGTAAAGACAAACAGATTGGCACGATCGTCGTTAGCGTCATTGACGAGCCGTTCTCCGACGAGAACCTGGAACATGTGAAAATCGCGAACGCGATAGAAGTCCGCTTGGTTGATCAAGACCTGCTGCCAAGGTATGCGGATCTCTGACGGAATTTGGCTTCTGGCTCTGTATGTCTTCCAGTCAGGCTGTATTGCGCCTAGTGCAGGAAGCTGCGGGGAAGCCAGGAAAGCCGCTCCCCGCTCAGTTAGTATGGCTTGGCAACGATCAAGTTGATCGGAACTTCAATCGTCGTGAGATCCCGATACGAAGAGACTTCGATTTTGCCGGCGCTGATCGGGCCAGTGAAGCGCCATTGTGCGCTCACGGTAGTGCCATTGGTGCCGCCTTGCCTCGAATAAGCTCCTCGTTCGCCGCTGATCGTGGAGCCATCCGCCTTGACGATCTTCACAGCTGCGATCCCCATCAAACGATCATCGCCGCTCAGGGTGATCGACGTCGAATCAATATTGGAAATGACGGAATTGCCCAGGCCAACGTCAAGCTTGGCACCAACCTTCGGCTGGAACGGCACGCTGTTGCGGGTGATCGAAGTTGCGACAGGCAGCTTCACAAAACCGCTAAAGGCAACGCCGCTCACGCCGCCATCCGGAAGGCGGGAAACCGAGAGCGAAACCAGGGTCTTCTTCCCGTCCTCACTCACTTTGCGGAAGCTCGATGCCTTGACTGGTCCCAGCGACGTTTGGGTCTTGTTCGGGAGAATTGCCATCGCGGTGATTTTGGAATCGTCGTTGCTGAACACCGGGATGTCGGCGATAACGCGGTCTTTGAAGATGACGACAGCGTGAGTCTCCACGGACTCCTGGTTCCCGAACGTTCCAAACGGGGTCAGGTTCTTATCCCGACCTGGCGGCGCTTCCAGGAACGTGGCGCCGATCTGTTTGACCGTTACGTCAGGCGTCGCCGCAACGGCAGCAGTGCTTGCGGTAAGCGAAATCAGTAGCGCCGGAAGGATGGACTTCGTTGTTTTCATTTTGATAATGGCTTGAATATTAAAAAGCCCATGGTTTTCCATGGGCCCTGATGAATCGAACTTCAGATCGTGCAAGTATCGCACAGGCAGTACGTGCCGGTCGGAAACATCGAGATCTCTTGGCCACAGCTCGACTAGCTTCTTCAGAGCATGCCGAGCGCCAGATTCCAGGGCCAACCAGTTTGCCCGCGCCTGGTGGTGCGCTGCTGCACAATCGCTTTGGACAGTTTGTCGTCAATCTTGTTTGCCAACGTATCGCGCCGCTGAACAATCTTGCCCGCTTCAGCACTGTTTGGCGCCCATAGCAGTTCTTCCTTGCAGGCCAGGATACCTGCGCGCTCAATCATCACCTGCGATTGGTTGTACAGCCATCGCAGGAAGTGCTGCGCGCCATTTGGCGCCAGCCATAATTCGCCATACATGTCGACGTACTCGGCGGCGGTCGATGGATCTTCCAGGTTGCTGCCGTGATGAATCAGGAGTGGCAGAGGCTGGCTTTCATTCAGCAGCAACTCGGCAATGTAGTGATTAGCGGCGAAGCCGCGGCGGAACGCAGTCGCGGCAGCCACCCAGTTATCGTCGATAGCGTGGCACAGGCCCAGTTCATACCAGTAGGGAGGATATTCCGCGGCCTGCTCTTGCAGGACGACGGCGGCTTCCTTACGCATGCCGGCACGCAGCAGCTCTGAGCCAACCAGGAAACGCGCGCCCTGGTTGTCGTTTGGGTTACGAGCCATCATCAGAACGGCTATCTCCGCCGCCTCCTTGTGCTTGCGGCGGCGTGCAAGGCAAAGCAGCGCGATCTGCAGCAACCGCAAGTACGGGCGGTTTTCCAAGTGACCCCATTCGATCTTGCCAGGAAACCCTTCAGGCATCAGGTCATGGGCGGCGTCGAGCCCGCGCTGCGCCGCTTCGAGTGCTTTGACTGGCTTGTCCATGTCGAAATAGTTCGACGCGAGGAAGCAGTGCGCATCCAGCAGCCATGGAGTCAGCTTCAGCTGCTCTTCAAGCGCGGCCTGGAGGCGCTTATCGCTCAAACGGCCTTGTTGCCACAGGTCGGCAAGCTCGTCGAACTTTTCACCGGCAGCTCGTGCGGCGTTGCTGGAATAGTCGAAGGCGCCTGAATGGTCTGGGAAAATCTGGAATTGAATGGACATGGAAATTACTGTCTGGATTGCAGCTGAACTGGAAAAATTGCGATTCGGTCGCTATGCCCTCAACATCCGCTCGACAAGATGCGTCATGAAATCTCTCTCGGTCGAGAGAAACATGCGGATGAAGATTGTGTCGTCCCTGACCTCATAAATGACTCTGGTGCCTTCAGTGATCCTTTGCCGGATCACCAGCTCCAAGGCTACGCATTCGTCAGGAACAACACCGGCGAGAGGAAATTGTTTTATTTGTGCGAAAAGGTCTTTGAATGATTGTTTGAATTCTTCAAGCCTTGCCGCTGAATGAGTTTTTTTGAATCCGGCCTGGATCTCTTGAAAATCAGTCTTTGCACTATCAAGGACAATGATCTTGGTCATCTGGCCTTGTCCATCTCGGCGAAGAACTCTTCTTCAGAGACAAATTTGCCTTCTTCAATTTCCTTGGTACCGAGGGCAAGCAACTTCATCAGCGCCATGCGCTCCTGGTACATCTTCTGCCGTTCTAGCGATTCTTGATAGCTCTTGATACTGATGACGACCATCTTTGCTTCCCCGTTTTGAGTGATGATCATCGGACCAACATCCTCTTCATCAAATCTTCTGACGATTTCCGTGGTGTTTGATTTCAGGTAGGAGATTGGCTTGATTTGCTCGGTGATGTCCATAGTGACCTCTCGGAAGGTGGACTAATTATAGTCCGAATTTAGTCCATATGAAAATTGCCTGTCACGCTGCGAATCCGAGTAAAGACTCAGAATCTTCCAAATTAGACAATAAATTCAATGACTTGATGAATTCGTAACGCGAGCTGACGGCCTACCTCTTCGAGCATTAAGCTACGGCACAACAGAGGAGTTCTCATGTCAAACGAACAGATTCAATGGCTCATGAAAGCGCTGCAACCCGAGAAGACGCTGGGCTCGTTGCCGGGAATTGCAACGCTCGCCGAAGACGATCTCGCCGCGCTCATCGGCATCGATCCCGACCTTTACCGATCAAAGCGCAAAGCGATGCGTCAAAACGCAAAGGACGCTGCCGCCGCGCTGCTTGACGAACCAAGCATAGGAAAGCTGGTCGACCAACTCCCGCTGCACAAGGGCGCGCAAATCGTCGTATTCGGCGACAGCCTGACCGCCGACCCGCAGTCCTGGGCAGTGATCCTGGCGGAACTGCTCGCTGCGCGCCGGCCCGATGACGCCTTGAGCGTGACCATCAACGCAGTCCCAGGTGAAACGACAGCGCATGGTCTAGTGCGGCTTGGCGAGTCCCTCTCGCGCCAGCCCGATTGGTTGATCTTCTTCATGGGCATCAACGACGCCCGAACGCAGGGACCAAAGCCGACCAAAACGATCGTCGGCCACGAAGAAACCGCGCGCAATCTCGCCGAAATGCGCAGCCGCGCCGTAGGCGAATGCAAGGCGCAGCGCCTGTGGATCACGCCGCCTGCAGTCAACGAAGAACAAATGGCAGCGCATTGGGGCTTGACACGCTTCGGCGTCCGCTTCCGCAACGCGGACGTGGCGCAGGTTGCGAACCATGTGCGCGGCCTTGGCGACCCAGTGATCGACCTTTTCTCAGCCCTGGGTGCTCCGCCCGCGCAGGAACTGTTGATGGACGATGGCCTCCACCTTTTACTTGAGGGGCAAAAGCGCATCGCGCGTGAAGTGCTCCGCGGCTGGAGTGCGCTATGTTCATGAAGTATCTCGTGACAGGCGCAACTGGAAACATCGGCTCACTGGTAACCCACCGTCTGATTAAACGTGGCATCCGGCCTTGCATCTTTGTCCGCGACACAGCAAAGGCGCGCGCGCTGTTTGGCGACGCTGTCGACATACGCGTTGGCGACTCGGGCGCAAGCCAGCTGTCATTAGCCGCCGCCTTTGCCGGGATCGACACGCTCTTTCTCCTCAATAGCGGCCCCGATCTTGCCGCCCGCGACCGTGCAGCGGCGCGTGCCGCCAAAACAGCCGATGTAAGTCACCTGGTCAAACTCTCGACACTGGACGTCTTGACTGGCGTTGGAACGGGGTCCTGGCATGCCAAGAGTGAAACGGCAGTGCACGAGAGCGGATTCGATTACACCTTCATCAGGTCGGCAGGCTTCATGACCAATGCGCTGTATTGGGCGAAAGCGATCAAGACCGAGCGCGTACTGCGGTCCTAGACCGGTGAGGGTAAGATCGCCTTCATCCACCCGGCCGACATCGCTGATATCGCCGTCCATGCCATGACTACGCGCGATCTTCGTCGCCAGGACGTGGTGATCACTGGGCCGAAAGCATTGAGCTATGCCGAGATGGCGGACGTGATCGGTGCCGCAATCGGAAAGCGCATTCGATACGTTCCCATCAGTGACGCTGAGGCGAGCTTCGGAAGCGATGCCTATGCGAAAGCGGTGACCGATATCTGGCGGGCGATCAGGGAAGGGCGCGTGGCCACGGCGACGGACGCGGTTCAGCGCATGTGCTCTTCATTGTGCGGAGTTTGATATCTGAAGTCGAAATGCTTCGTCAATTCACATAATACAAGGTGTGGAGTCTAGCGCGACGGTACCTCAAGCCCTCGAAGTCATGGACTGCCCAACTTGTTCACTCGTCACCGCCAGTGGGCAGGAATCGTCAGTCCGAGCACTCGCGAAATATTTTCGAGTGCGGCGATAATCTCGCTGTGTCGGTTCTTATCATAGCCTCCCCCAGAGTCCCGCTGCGATAGAACGCTTTTCAACTCAGGAAGATTATGGAGGCCCAAAGCGTAGAGATTTCTCCACGTCAACTCACCAAACACCTTGTATATGACTTCAGTACCGTCTCGATCACTGACCAATCGCGTCGGCCCCAACAACTTTAGTAGAGTCTCTTCAGCCTCTTCTTTGGTTTCGAAGGTATGTAGATGTTGCAACGGAGCTCCAACGCAGAGAGGTGAATTCGATGGCCCGGCACGAAGAAACTCCCTCCCGCCGAGCAGATTGGCTAGAATATTGCATGTCGGAACTCTAGGCTGTCAACAACCATTGATTGGTTTGGTCACCTTGGACTCGCTTCACGGTGTCAACCAGAAGTAAGACTACACAAGGACACGCATACTGGGAGAGGCTCCACGTAGCTGGATCACCGCCGCTTGTATCCAGCATTCCAAAGTGAGCGGGATTACCCAACTGCGCGGCAAATAGCGTCGGCGTTCAAACGTTCCAGCTGTGTTGGCTCGACTCGATAGTCCGGTCTGAATAAATCAAAATTCAGAGCGACGTCAGTTGCCATCGGGACTGACGGCGTATCGCCAGGTTCAGTGACGACATTAGGTCGGCGGAAATCTGGGCCAAAAGAAGCCGTAGCTTCCTGAGGATCATGCGCAGGTTGTGCCCGCATCCGCACAACAGCGCATGGAACGCATCGCCGTCGGTCCCTTTCAGCCAATTACGCCGCAGGCGCCCGTCATTTTTCATGTGCCCGATTGCTGGCTCGATGGCGCTGCGGCGGCGGATGTC